>JBBRXA010000001.1:0-291816 GCA_038248855.1 Bacteroidales bacterium
CCCACATAGACAAAATTCTCCTCTTGCTCTGTTATCGTATTTCAAGATCCTTGCTAGAATGCATATCCGATGGCGAGGGTAGCGCTCGGCATGATTCCGGTGATAGTCTCTCCGTCAGGATCATCGCCGCTGACAAAAGTGCTAATGAAATGAATAATTTTTTCATGGTTATCTAATTGTTAGGTCATAATTAATAACAACTGTAAAAATAAAACAAATATTCAAAGTATAGCACATTGCAGATTCTCATTCATTTATAACTCCTGATCCCAGCAGTTCCTCCCCGTCATACCAAGCAGCAAACTGCCCGGGGGTGATTCCTCGCTGAAGCTTATCGAAGATAATAAAGTAACCCTCCTCACGCGCATAAACCCTGGCCTTCTGCAGCGGCTGCCGGTACCGTATCCTGACGTGATAATCACGGCACTCACCTGTTGTCAATGCCAGATCAGGCCTGATCCAGTGTGTCTCGTTATTCTTTATAAAGAGCCCTTTACGGTGAAGTCCGGGATGAGCCTGCCCTTCCCCAACATAGACGATATTCTCTTTTACATCGGTGGCGATCACGAACAGAGGCTCTTTGAATCCCCCTATATTCAGACCTTTGCGCTGACCTACTGTATAAAAGTGAGCCCCTGAATGTTTGCCTATTGTAAGTCCGTCAGAAGGCCCCGGATTATGAGGTTCTGACATCTCAGCCAGCAGGGCAGTCGCGGTCCCGGAGTCAGGCAGTCCGGATTCCCAGCTCCTGAAATGAAAACCGTCACTTACATTTATGACCCTGCCGGTCCGGGCCTCAAGCTTCTGCTGCAGGAACACCGGCAGGTCAACCTTGCCAACGAAACATATGCCCTGTGAGTCTTTACGC
Organism: Bacteroidales bacterium; assembly: GCA_038248855.1. GTDB lineage: Bacteria > Bacteroidota > Bacteroidia > Bacteroidales > VadinHA17 > SR-FBR-E99. The sequence goes on from JBBRXA010000001.1 coordinate 869, forward strand.
TCTGCCGTCGCCAGCCCCAGATCAGCCGCAATCTTCCTGACCTCAGGTTTGGTGAGAGATCCGACAGGGAACAGAACGTTTTCAAGCTGTTTCTGGCTTACCTGGCAAAGAAAATAACTCTGGTCCTTATTGTGATCCAAACCGGCAAGTAAACGTGAAACAGGCCTGCCGTCAATTTCAGTGACCTCTTTCCGGCAGTAATGCCCTGTGGCAGTATAGTCTGCACCGTACTTCAGTGCTTCCCGGACAAAAGAATCAAATTTGATTTCACGGTTGCAGAGCACATCAGGATTAGGAGTACGGCCGAGGGCGTACTCGTCAAACATGTAATCGACCACCCTGGCCCTGTATTCAATGCTGAGGTCAACGGTACGAAGCTTGATGCCAAGGCGCTTCGCCACCATTTCGGCAAAAGTAATATCCTCGTCAAAAGGACAGTCTCCCTTAAGCAAACCCCTGTGATCATGCCAGTTGACCATGAAGAGTCCTTCCACCTCATAGCCCTGCTGCTTCAGGATATATGCCGCTACGCTGGAATCAACCCCGCCAGAGAGCCCTACTACCGCCTTCTTTTTCACCCGCCAAAGGTAGCTGTTTATCTTTATATGTTGAAAACTCAATCCCCTGCCGCAACTCCTGTACGTTTATAATGGCTATATTTAACAAAATGAACTCACAGGCTAAGTTATTCAGATACAGTGCATCGGCCGGGTCAGGCAAGACTCATGCGCTGACGGGATTCTACCTCTCCAGGGTATTGAATGATCCTTCGGCCTACCGGAGAATACTTGCCGTGACTTTCACCAACTCAGCCGCTGCGGAGATGAAGAGCCGCATCCTTTCCAGACTCGACAAACTCTGTTCGGAGGAGGGAATAAAGGAAGAACAGGATTTCATCGAATATCTGTGCGGAAATTTCCCCGGGTTTTTTCCTGACAGGGCCACGGCTGAAAAAATTGTAAGAAGAAATGCTCCTGTCGCCCTTCGGAACATACTCCGCGATTACTCGCGGTTTACAGTTGGAACCATTGATTCCTTCTTTCAGAGGATAATCAGGGCATTTGCCCGCGAGATAGACATTCCTGCCGGATATGAGATTGAACTGGAGCACGAGTTACTCCTCGGAAATGCCGTGGATGAGATACTTTACCAGGTCTCCTCAGACAGCAAACTCAAAACCTGGATCTCCTCCTATGTGTCATCGCGCCTTGACGACAACCGGAATTGGGATATCCGGCGTGAGATAATGGAGGTAGCAGGACTGATTTTTGGCGAGAAGTTCAGACAGCTCAGCAACGATGACCGCAAGAAACTCGGTGACTATGAAGTACTTGAACAGTATGCAGCTAAGATATTCAGCATTAAAAACTGGTTCGAATCTGAACTTAAGACTCTGGCAACCGAGGGCGTCAGGATCTATGAAAGTTGCGGTCTGACGGTTGATGACTTCTCATACAGGGAAAAGGGTGGTGTTGGAGCCGTACTGTTGAAAATGAGCGGCGGAAGAACAGATATCCCTGGTAAGATATGGAGCAGAGCCGTGGAAGATTCGGGTTTTCTGCCTAAGAAGTCTCCGGCTCCGGTGGTCGCCGCCCTTGACGCCGCACTGGCCGGAGGTCTGCTCACAGTAATGAAACAGATAGACAGTCTCTTTGAAAAAAGTTACAGACTCTATGTTTCAGCCCTGGTGCAGCAAAGGACCATACATGTTATGGGCATACTCGGGGCAATCTCGGAAAAAGTCAGGGCACTTGCTCACGACGAAAACCTGTTCCTGCTGTCTGATTCCGGCGAGCTGATAAACAAACTCATAGCAGATGACGATGCCCCGTTCATTTATGAAAAGATAGGTACGGCATATGACCATTTTATAATCGATGAATTTCAGGATACCTCGCAGATTCAGTGGCAGAATTTCATGCCGCTTATAAATGAGACCCTCTCCCGCGGCAAGGATAACCTTGTTGTGGGCGATGTGAAACAGTCCATCTACAGATGGCGAAACAGCGACTGGCGGATTCTCCACTCAAGGGTGACAGAGGTGTTTGGCGATGAAACCGTCATGACCATGCCACTGAATATAAACTTCCGCAGCCGTGAGAATATCATAACTTTTAACAACCACATCTTCAGACCTCAGGGAATTCCGGCACTATGTGATTCAAGACTGGTCAATGAAAACCTTAGCCTCAGCTCTGTCTATACAGGCTCAGAACAGACGGGCACGAAAAAGAGACCCGGGGGCCTCGTAAAGGTGACCCTGTACCCGAGGAACGGAGAGGAACCGTGGAAGGAAAGCGTGCTCCGGCAGATCCCGGAGCTTTTGGAGCAACTGCAGGATGCCGGTTACAGTGCCAATGATATTATGTTCCTGTGCAGGACGAATGAGGAAGGCAAAAGCATCATAAACTCGATCCTTGAGCACAGTTCGGAATGCAGTGCCGAAAAACTCGCAAGGTATAATTTTGAGGTTACCTCTGGTGAATCGCTGTACCTCGAAAGAAATCCTGCCGTCAGCCTGCTTCTTTCCTGTCTCCGGTACATGGTTGATCCGGGAAGCAGGGTGAACAAAAGCCTGATGGTAAGGTCTTTTGCACTTGCCACGGGAGCTGACCTTACAACGGTCTATTCTGCCGATGCCGGTACAGAGATCCCTGCCGGTATTTTTCCCGGCGGTTGGGAGGAGAGACTGAATGAGATACGCAACTCGTCACTGTTCACTGCGTCAGAAAAGATGATCCTGTTTTTTGGCCTGGGCAATGCCAAAGGCAACGGAAAGGGGAGGGAGAATGTTGCATTTATCAACTCCTTTCAGGATGTTGTGCTCTGGTATTCATCGCGTTACAGCTCTGATATTTCCTCTTTTGTAACGTGGTGGGAGACCGAGGGATTCAAGAAGACCGTTGCCCAGTCTGACAGGCAGGAGGCCATCAGGGTGATGACAATCCACAAGGCCAAAGGATTGCAGAGCAGGGTGGTGATAATACCGTTTGCCTCATGGGAATTCTCGAGGCACGGATTTACGAAACCATTGCTTTGGGTAAGAAATGTTCCGGAGCCGTTCGCCCCGATGCCTGTAGTGCTGCCAGAACTTACAGCACAGCTCGAAAATACTTACTTTGCTGAGGAGGCAGCCCTGGAAAAGGCTTCGGAATGGCTTGACGGCATCAATATGCTTTATGTGGCATTCACCAGGCCTGTCGATGCTCTTTTCATTATGGCTCCGGAAGACAGGAAGGGAGGCAACATAAACGCCAATACGGAAAGCCTCCTGATAAATGCGCTCGGCGACGGAATAGGGGATACCCGGTGGTCGGAGTCGGACAAAATGCGTTGTCTGACACTGGGGGAACTTCCTATGCCTCCAAAGATTCAGGAAAAAGGGGTGATTACTATGGACCGTTATCCCGTTTCAGAGCGTCGCGGCACGATGCGGCTGCGGACGGGCGGCGCCCTCCCACTGGATGAGATAAAGCTTGACGAGCCCGGCGGAAGAGCCTACGGAATCATGATGCATGAACTGCTGAGCAGGGTGAAAACCCTTGATGACATATCCAAAGCAGTCGATCATGTGTGCGACAGGGGGCTGATGAACAACGCCCAGCGCGGTCAGCTGACTGAAAAGGTGACACTCCTCCTGACATCTCCCAAGGTGAGGGAGTGGTTTGACGGCTCTTCCGCCGTGCGCACGGAGGCGACAATAATATTACCCTCGGGCGCCGCCCGCCGCCCTGACAGGGTAATGAACCGTAACGGGATCCTGTCAGTCCTGGATTTCAAATTCGGGGTGCCGTCAGACGAACATGTAATGCAGGCCGCCGGATACCGGCAATTGCTTGCTGAGATGGGGTACAAAGAGGTGAAGGCCTGGCTCTGGTATGTTGAAAAGGATTTGTTAAGGGAAGCATGAACGAACCGAAAACATATCCATGGGGAAGCACTCGCAGGTTCAATTCCTACTCGGCCTGGTTTACCTCAATGGCCGGAAAAAGAGTGCAGAAAGTGAGCCTTGATGCCGGTTTTACCTGTCCGAACCGTGACGGTTCGAAGGGTACAGGAGGATGCACCTATTGCAGTAATGACGCATTCAGTCCTGCCTATTGCACCCCTGACAAAAGCGTGACGCAGCAGCTTGATTTGGGCATAGCCTTCCACCGGCGCCGGTACCGTCGGGCAGACACCTATCTTGCTTATTTCCAGGCATATTCAAATACCTATGCGGGCATTGACATGCTGAAAACCCTGTACGCGGAAGCACTAGCTCATCCTGCGGTAGTCGGACTGGTGATCGGCACCCGGCCTGACTGCGTAAATGACGCACTTCTCGATTACCTGGCGGATATGCGGCAGGAACATATTATAATTGTCGAGTACGGTATAGAATCGGTTTATGATGAGACCCTGAAACGGATCAACCGGGGTCACGATTTTGCAGCTTCTGCAAAGGCAGTCAGAGAAACGGCATCGCGCGGCATCCCGACGGGTGGCCACCTTATTTTCGGCCTCCCGGGCGAGAGCCGGGAGCAGATAATCGCCAGCGCAAAGGTTATCTCTGAACTGCCGCTCCAGTCACTTAAGATGCACCAGCTTCAGCTCATCAGGGGAACAGCCATGGCCGCTGAATATGCTGAACATCCGGGCCATTTCGAACTCTATACACTTGAAGAATACATTGACCTTGCCGTGTCATTTGCTGAACGACTTAATCCTTCAATTATGATAGAACGCATAAGCGGCGAAGCTCCTCCCCGGATGCTGGCTGATCCCCGCAACTGGCACCTGCGCAGCAACGAGATCTTCGCGCTTTTCGAGAAACGGCTGGAAACCCTTGGCACATGGCAGGGAAGACATTATAAAACTAAATAGAAACGACGGTGGATTTCCTTGAGAAAGTGGCGAAAAAACTCTTTGATGAACATCACGGAGATATGGAGAACCAGGTAGTGGTCCTGCCAAGCCGCCGTGCGGGACTCTATCTCTCACGATGTCTGGGGAGACTCAGCAGTAGTCCCCAGTGGGCTCCGCAAATGGTCACTGTCACAGAACTGTTCCAGTCGTTCACTGCAGTTAAACCCGCCGGTACTGAGATCCTTATTTTCGAACTCTACCGCATCTATACCGCATCTGTTCCGGAGCCAATGCCCTTTGACGACTTCTGGTCGTGGGGAGAGGTGATCATTTCCGACTTCAATGATATAGACCTTTACATGGCTGATGCTGAAAAGCTCTACAGCAACATTTCAGACCTGAAAGAAATCGATGATAAATTCGGAGACCTGACTGAGGAACAGATTGAAATAGTAAGGAAATTCTGGGTCTCCTTTAATCCCCGGTCATCGGGAAGCGAGGCCAGAAACAGGTTCAGGGCAGTCTGGATGATGTTGGGACCTCTCTACCGGGGATTCAGGGATGCACTTGTCGCCAAGGGATACGCAGGCGACGGTATGCTGTGCCGCAGCGTAGCTTCCGGAGCAGATAACGCAACGCTTTCAGTTCCGGGGGAGTTCACCTGGCATATTGCAGGACTGAATGCACTGAACGAGTGCGAGAAACGACTGTTTAAGTACCTGAAGGAAAGAAATCAGGCACGTTTCTACTGGGATAACGACCACCGGTTCATGGATGACCCTGACCACAGGGCTTCATTGTTTATACGTGAAAACATAAGTCTTTTCGGAAATGACCTCGGGAGTCCCGCCAGCCGAAATGATAAAAATGATGTTGGCAGATGGGTCATTACCGACACTCCTTCTGATACGGCGCAGGCCAAAATGCTGCCGGATATTCTCAGGGAGGCGGGGATAAGCGAAAACGATGATCTGACTGATACCGCTGTCATCCTTGCCGATGAAAAGCTTCTGATACCCGTACTGACTTCATTGCCTGCAGAAATCGGAGACGTAAATGTGACAATGGGTCACCCGTTCCGGTTCACTCCCCTCTATTCATTTGTCAGGCAGTTGTTTATCCTTTCACGGTCTGCCCGAAGAACCGGGCAGAAAACATCTTTCAGGACTGAAGATATTCTCTCCATACTCAGGCACCAGTACTTCAGACTGCTCTCAGGAGGAGAGGAGCAAAAAGTCATTTCTGAAATGATTGCAGGCAACATGATCAGGGTTGACACTGATTTCCTGGCGGACAAACTCAGCAATGCAGAACTGTTCCTGATCCCTGACGGCGGAGCTGACTTCCCCGCTTACCTTACCGGTATTCTCAGCCGGCTGGAGTCCGGAACATACGGTGCGCCGGTGCCAAAGCATGAGATGAGCATCGACCGCGAATATATCAGGATGGCCCTTGCCGAGACCCGTAAACTGGAGAACCTGATCGGGGAATACTTTCTCGAAATGAAGGCCGAGACCTGTATAAGACTGATCGACAGGGTACTTAAGCAACTCATTGTGCCATTTTCAGGTGAGCCGTTAAAAGGACTCCAGGTGATGGGAGTACTGGAAACCAGAGCACTCGAATTTCGGAAGGTGATTTTCCTTTCAATGAACGAAGGTATTTTCCCTCACCAGAGTTATGACAACACTTTCATTCCCTACAATATCCGAAGGGCTTTCGGTCTGCCGACAATAAACGAGCATGAGTCCATCTATTCATACCACTTTTTCAGGTTGCTAAGAAAACCCGAACGGGGATGGTTTCTTTACAATTCCACTGCACAGGGATTGAATTCGGGCGAGATGAGCCGTTACCTGATACAGATGAAATATGAACAGGCATACGGTCCGGAGTTCAGGACAATGCATATCACCGTCGGCCGCAGCCGGATAATCCCTGAGACGCTCGAAAGGGAAGCCGTTCATATGCAGTCGCTGCTTGACAGGTACTCAGTGAGCGGGGGCGGCAACAGGTATTTCTCTCCCAGCGCCGTAAATACCTGGCTGAACTGCCGGATGAAGTTTTACTACAAATATGTATGCGGCATACCCGAAGAGGAGAAACTGGAAAGGGATATTGATCAGCGGCGGTTCGGAAACATCCTCCACGATGTGATGAAGAGACTTTACGAGCCCCTGGTAGGTGAAGCAAACCCGGCTGAAGAGCTGAGACTGATCGCTTCAGACGGTGATCTTATACAAAATACTGTCAGAAAGGCTGCATCAGTCGAGATGAAATGGTCAGAAGAGACGATACTTGAGGGCAAGGGAGTTATTATTCTGGATGTACTTGAACGCTACATAAGGGACGTCCTCAGGTTTGATTTAAACAGCGGAAATCTTCGTCTCAGGCACCTCGAAAACAGTTTCGCCCGTACGTTTGATGTCAGCACACCGTCCGGCCAGATAAGGATCAACCTGGGGGGTGTCATTGACCGGGTTGATATTTTGGGCGGCGTAATGAGGGTTGTGGATTATAAGACGGGCACACCCAAAAATGAATCAGTTCAGGTCGATGACCTGTTCGACGAGACCCGCGAAAAAAGAAGCGACGCAGTGCTTCAGACATTGCTCTATTGCAGTGTGCTTTCCGGCTCTTACAGTGAAGTTGTTATCAATCCTGCAATATACTGGGTTCAGCAGATATCTTCCCCGGATTTCAACCCTTCGTCATATCTCAGCGAATTTGGCACGAAAGCACCTGATTTGAAAACATGGAAGGAGGTGATGGAACGATTCGACTCAGGTTTGTCTTCAACCCTGGCAAGGATATTTTCGCCTGATGAACCTTTTAGAATGACTGAATTCAACAGACGTTGCACCTATTGCCCCTACATCAGACTTTGTCGGCGGTAAACCTCGGCGGGAGTAAAATCAGCGGTTTTTAATCCTCCATGTCGATCTGGAGTGCAGCCATGCGTATTGCAGTTACTGCAGCCTCGTCGCCCTTGTTGCCGTGGATTCCGCCTGCTCTTTCAAGAGCCTGTTCGCGGGTCAGGGTGGTGAGCACACCGAAGATGAACGGGATATTGTAATCCAGGTTAAGCTGCGTAATGCCCTGGGTGACACCCTGGCAAATATAGGTAAAGTGCGGTGTTTCACCCTGTATGACGCATCCGAGGCAGATCACCCCGTCAAGATCATCGTATTCTGCCAGCCACTGTCCCCCGAGTGTCAGTTCGAAGGTGCCTGGAACGTGTTTGACGATGATGTTTTCAGCAGCCACCCCGTGCAGGCTCAGTGTCTTTGTTGCGCCGGATAAAAGTGCTCCCGTGATCTCACTGTTCCAGTCTGAGACCACGATTCCGAATCTCATCTCCGAGGCATTGGGAACGGCCTTCGGATCGTAGGCTGAAAGATCCCGTGTTGCCATTTAAACTTCTGTTAATTGATGTGCAGTTTGACCCTGGCAATGTACTTGTCAACTGACCTGCCCTCATTGCTTTCAGGATACTTGTCCTGTATCATTTCGTAGACCTTCAGGGCTTCATCGAAGTTCCCTTCTGTTTCATAGAGTTCCCCTGCTTTCATGAGATAAATGGGGGAGTGAAATGCATTCCCTGCCATTTCCGCTGCTTCCAGATAGAGCTTTATGCCCTTTTCGCTGTCACCCAGCTCCACATTGGCATCTCCTATGAGAGCCTTTGCCTGGGGTGCAAGTATTTCGTCCTTGAGTGAATATTTCTCAAGATAATCTATTGCCTGCTGAAAATCGCCAAGATGAATAAAACAGGCTCCTGAGTAAAAATTCGCAAGTTTTCCTGATTTGGTGATTTTGTACTCTTTGGCTATATCAATGAATCCCAGGTCGTTGCCGTTACCGTAAAGTGCCAGTTTGAGTGAATCCTGTGCAAAATACTGTTCTGCCATGAACATCTGGCTCTGGGCTTCCTTGTCCTGTTTGTTCAAATAGAGTTTCGCAAGCCAGAAGATACCGACAAGTACTACAAGAGCAATCATCCCGTAGAGCATGGGCCTGTAGTTTTCTTCAAGAAATTTTTCTGTTTGTGTCAGTGTCTGTTCAACGTTCTCGATACCTTTGGTGGTCTCTGTTTTCTTAGTCATATCAGTATTATACTATTACAGGTCAAAAAATAACTTCGCAAAAGTAGTATTTCCCTGCTTATTTTAAAACAATTGGTTAAAAAAATGCAACGGTGCTGCAGGTTGTCATATCAGGGTGCCCCGACCGGTGTTTTTATAATTGCCGCCGCCGTAACTTTTCTTAACTTTGTGCACTTATCCGCTGAAGAGACGGCATATGCACCTCACCCGTATAGAGCTTACAAATTTCAAGAATTACGAAGAAGTTTCACTGGACTTTTCGCCCCGGTTCAACTGTTTTGTAGGCAATAACGGAGTGGGGAAGACAAATATTCTTGATGCAGTGCATTATCTTTCCCTTACAAAGAGCTTCTTCAATAATTCGGATACCCTGAGCATCAGGCATGGTGAGGATTTTTTCATTCTCAGGGGTGAGTTTGCGAAGGACGGGACGGAAGATGAGCTCTTCTGTGCATTTCAGAAGCAGAAACCCAAGGTCTTCAAGCGTAACGGAAAAGAGTACTCAAAGCTGTCGGATCATGTGGGGAGATACCCCGTAGTAATGGTGTCACCGGCTGACAGCACACTTATTACTGAGGGAAGTGAAGAGCGCCGTCGTTTCCTCAATATGATCATCAGCCAGTATGACCCTGTCTATCTCGATGCCCAGATGAGGTACAACAAGGCGCTCATGCAGCGCAATAAAGTCCTGAGGGAGGGCGGCTACGACTCTGACAGCCTGCTGGATCTGTATGACGAACAGATGATCACAGCCTCAGAAATAATTTATGAGGCCAGAAGAAGCCTGACAGAAAACATGCTGCCACTGTTTTCATCATACTACGAAAGAATATCCCGCAGCGCCGAAGAGGTGAACATAAGATACAAATCACATCTCGGGTCGTCTGATTACGGGGTGCAGCTTGCCGCCTCCAGGGACCGCGACCGCAACCTCCAGTTCACCGGTCTCGGTGTCCACCGTGATGACCTGGTCTTCGAGATAAACGGCCATTCCGCAAGGACCACCGCTTCTCAGGGACAGCAGAAATCGTTCGTTGTGGCCCTGAAGCTCGCGAAGTTCGCTTATATAAGCCGCATGAACGGATTTTACCCGGCCCTTTTGCTTGATGACATCTTCGACAAGTTCGACGAGACTAGGGTTGAGGAAATCATCAGGCTCGTCGGATCCGGCGGTTTCGGCCAGGTGTTTGTCACAGATACTCAGCAGGACCGCATTCACCGCATTCTCGACAATACCGGCGTTGACTTCCGGCTTTACAGAATAGGACGCAAAGGGATTGAGGAAGAGATAAGAAACGGTAAGAAATAATATTTTTATGCGCCGCAACAAGACCCTAACCCTCAGAGAAGTACTGAAAGACCTGATCGCCGAGTACCGAATCGGGCCAAAGCTCAGGGAGGCTTCGGTAATAAACCTCTGGAGCGAAGTGACAGGGAAGGCCATCTCCTCTAGGACATCAAAAATCTATATCCGTGACGGAGTCCTGCATGTTTACCTTACCTCATCAGTCGTAAAAAATGAACTTATGATGCTGCGCGAAGCCCTTCGACAGAGGCTTAACAAGGATGCCGGCGAGGAAGTGGTCAGGGAAATAGTCCTCCACTGATCCTCCTCAGGTCAGCTTACAGTGTAATTGTAACCCCTTATCGATATATTCCTGCTGTACCCCTTGACTGTTTCAAAGGGAAAATCCGTTCCTGCGAAATTAAGGATGGCTCTGTCACCGCTTATTTTAATGTCAATCTGACTGTCAGGATAATTATGAAGGAGTGCGTCAGCCATCAAAAATGCCTTTTCCGCTCCGTCACCCCGGCGAAAGTTCCAGACCTCGTCAGGTTGTGATAGACGTCCTCCGTCATAAACAGATTTATTCTTCAGGCCGGAAACCGTATTGTAGATCTCTTCAGGACTTTTCCCTTGAATAAATGAATGGCACACCGGGTTGCGCTCCATGGCAGCCTTGATAAAAGGCTTCCAGTCAGCAATTTCCATATCACGGTATGCATACAGCGAAAGCAAGGCCATTTCGGAATATCCTGAAGCTGACTTTACTTTCCTGATTATCTCTTCCCTTGAGTCTGAAATATCTATTTCCGGATAATCTTCCTTTTCGAATACTTTCTCACCAGAAGGAAGCTGAGGGACGGTGACTGTGAATTCCTTAATGTCACGGAACATCCTGTGCACACAGTCCACATGCTCCGTCCTGTAACGGCTGAAGAACCCCTGTTCAATCAGACCCAGGTCTGATCCGGACTGAAGCTTCAGATATTCCTCAACCTCATTCAGGACTATCTTTCCGTTAACCGGCTCCAGAAAAAATTCTTCGCTGTCAATTTCAAACAGAAGCTTGTCACGTGTCTCGGCATTCACGCTGAATTTGGAACTGTGTTCATACTCAAAGAGTTTCTCCAATGTAATGTAATTGGGAATGCCGGCATTCAGGTACCTGTACTGGAAGAGACACTTGTACTCCGATTTGAATCTCAGAAAATTTATGAAGACTGTCGGTGTGAGCTGGGTCGTCACGAAATCTGACAGTTTCTGCCTGAATTTGTCATATACCTCCCTGTCAATTGTGGCCCTTTCAAAAGCAGTATGAATATATCCTGTGATGTGTGAAACGATTGTGACTTTTTCGTTCTCAAGTGCCCTTCTGGCCTTTTCTGACAGGGATGTGCCGTTGAACCACATATTGCGGGTCATTATGCGACGGTTGTTGGTTATCAGGCCCTCCTTTTCATCGATGAAGTTCTGGGAGTGTAGCGGGGTGGCCAGCAGGTAGATCTTATCGAGGGAGATGCCTCCCACCACGAACATTGCGGCGGCATACAGGGCTGCAAGGCTCACACACTCTCCGGCTCCGGTTGAAAAATGCTCCTTGTGCCGGAATGCGGTCATCGCTTCAATTGTTTCAGTCTTCCAGTAGGGGATGACTGAGGTATTGTATTTATCGAGTCCGAAATGCTTCCTGATATCGATGCTGAAGTAATACTTGTCGCCCTCGTACCCGAAGAGGGCATTTGAATGTTTCAGCAGCTCCGTATCGAAGAAATCGCTGAACCGGCCTATCTCTTTCTCCTTTTCAGTAAGACCCCAGGTCTCAAGATCAAGATTGAAGACATAATTGTCAATTATATACTGTTTGATCCGGTTCGACCTGCTGACAAAGTTTTTTTTCCTGATATCCTTAAACCAGGGATCATCGAGCCACTTCCATAATATCGGTGACATAATATCTGCAATGACCAGCGGGTAAAAAAGATCGGGGAATATGAAAATCTCCATGTCGGAGAGGGTGTATGCAGATGAGTATTTCTCCAGGGTTTTCTTGTCGGAAAAATCAGGTTTTAAAGGCATTGTCATCAGAAATCTTTTAGACTTAACAGAAACAGGGTATAATTGTTTTCCGGCCGGAGGAAAAATCAGAACACCTCAATGGAGGAGAAGAAAAAATTTGCCTCTCTTGATGCGTTTTCCTTTGAATCCGAGCCGTGCACGGCATTCATCTGCACACTGACTGCAAATTCCGCCCTGATGGTGCCTTTTTCGGCTTTCGCCGGATCAGTGTTGCCGATAAGCTTCCTGAACTGCTCAACGGCATTGTCATGTTTTAGCACCATTACTATAACCGGGCCTGAGGTCATGAATTCAACCAGACCTTCATAGAAGCTTCTTTCACGATGAACGGCATAGAACTCCTCAGCCTGGAAACGCGTGAGACGTATCATCTTGATGGCTGCTATCTCGAATCCCGATTCATTAATCATTGAAAGGATGGGGCCTATCTTCCCGGTTCTTACGGCGTTAGGCTTGATGATTGAGAAGGTGTAATCTACAAACATAATACTTATGCTTTATGGTTTCAGCGGCTTGATTTTTGTAACCCTGCTTTTTTAATTAACTTTGTCGCCCTTACAAAACTGCAAATTGACAGATATCTGTAAATATACAAAAGAATTAAAAAGGCTCATCTCAGGAGCAAATCATATTCTGCTAATCTGCCACATCAATCCCGACGGTGATGCGGCAGGAGCAATGCTGGCTATCAGGCGATGGATCATTTCAAGGGGCAAGACCGCGGAAATGATGTCGCCAAACTCACTGCAGAAATTCCTTATGTGGATGCGTGATGCAGACAAGATCGTTGACTTTCATCATAACATCGAGGCCGGTTCGGCGCTGATCCGCGAGACTGACCTGATCATCATGGTAGATTTCAACTCGCCTTCCCGTCTGGGAAAGGCCGAAGAACTTGTCTTGTCGTCAAAAGCATTCAAAGTGATGATTGATCATCATCCTGATCCGGGAAAAATTGCCGATCTCGTGATCTCTGACACCGGCAGGAGTTCAACCTCCGAACTCGTCTATGCACTGGTCAATGAGATGGAAGAAGGAGAGTTTTCCGATCACGACTTTATCGAGGCGGTTTATGTCGGGATAATTACGGATACGGGCAATTTTGAACACGGCCTCTACAGCGGTGACACAATGCGAACCGTGGGCCACCTGCTCGATAAGGGAGTGGATAAGGAAAAGATACTGAATCATATATTCAGTAATTTCTCGGCAGACCGGATGAGGCTGAAGGGATATGCCCTCCATTCCAGAACGGTAGTCCATCAGGATCTTCACACGGCCTATATATGGCTGACCAAGGAAGACCTGGAATCGTTCAGCCATGTCAAGGGCGATACCGAGGGTTTTGCCAACCTTCTGCTGGCTATCAACGGGATTGTATTGTCAGTCCTGTTTGTCGAACGCAGCGGATTTGTAAAGATGTCACTCAGATCAAAGGGCAGCTTTAATGCCAATGTCCTGTCACGTAAATGCTTCAATGGCGGCGGACACCGCAATGCGGCAGGAGGAGAGATGAAGGGTACTATACAGGATGTCCTGAATCATTTTGAAAAGGTGCTCCCGACATTTAAACCAGAGCTTGATGCAGCCGCTCTTGATATGTCAAGATGAAAAGACTCATTCCATTGTTTTTTGCCGTTGTGATCTCCCTTTCGGGCTGCCTCAGCAGACCTGACAGCAAAAGCACAGACTCACGAAGCAATGACAGTGACCTGATTGAATACAACAGATCACTGCTTGTAAAAGACCGCGCCCTGATAACAGAATTTACCGAAAAGGAAAAACTCCCGGTAAAAGAAACATCCACAGGTCTCTGGTTCCTTGAGATGAAGAGCGGAGAAGGTCCTGAGATCGAACTGGGCGATAATGTGAAATTTGATTTTGAGTGCAGCCTTCTTGACGGAACACTGTGCTACAGGGGTACTTCCTCACTGAGAGTAGGCTACGCCGACGCAGCGAGCGGAGTAACTGAGGGCCTGCAGATGATGAACACCGGCAGCGAGTTCATGTTCATAATTCCGCCTTATCTCGCGTACGGTCACACCGGTGACGGAAACAAGATTCCCGGCAGGTCAATTCTGATATACAGGATAAGGATAAGGGAGGTAATTTAATTTTGGAACAATATTTGCATGATATCCCAAACAATAGTCTGACAATGAAAAGAAAATCTATACAATTAGTCGTCGTTACTGTGCTCTTAACCGCAGTTGCCTGTAATCCTGCAAAGAAATATGAGGAGGATGAAAGAAGCCAGATCGAAGGATTTATAGCTTCACACAGTATCACTGTTGAACCTGATGCAAACGGCCTTTACTATATCGAAATGGTCTCCGGAACAGGCGAAAAGATTGCCGACGGAGACTCATTGGGCGTGTATTATGTAGGAAAATTCCTGGACGGATCCGAATTTGACGGCAACCGGGAAGAAGACACACCTTTCAGATTCAGACTCGGGTCTGTGGGCCTGATCGAGGGATGGAACATCGGCCTTAAGAACATGAAAGCAGGAACAAAGGCGCAACTGCTTATTCCGTCAAGCCTTGCCTACGGAACCATGGGATACGGCTATTATGACTACTACGGCAGATATATAACCATAATACCAGGTTACACTCCTCTGTTTTTCGAGATAGAAATTGTCGACCTCGTTAAGGCTGGAAAATAATAATTTTATCACCGGTTAACGATACTTTTTCCAGTGCTGTGCGGTAAGCCGCCCAGTCTTTTTCCATAAAATCTTTCAACAGTTTTTCGGCTTCACCCAGGGCTGTCTCGGCATCGCTCATACTTTTCTCTTCCTGCTGTGAAAGGGGCCCGGTTGCCATCATTAAGACCCTGTATCCATTTATCTGCTGTATCAATCCCTGCTCTCTTGAATTAAGCTTCAGGTCAACCTTTCCAATAGCTTCTATGATAGCCTTTTGTGCTTCTGAAATCGCCTCTGCGAAGATAGGTAGTTTTGTGGCAAGCTCTTCTGCCTTCGCAACCTGTTTCTTCATCTCCGAGTACTTTACAAGCTCAGAATTAAATGTTGTAATTTTTGACCCGAAATCCACTGCTCTCACCTGATTTCTTTGTATTGCTGCGAAGTCCTGCGACGGCAGCCTCGGGTCGGGTATTACAGTTACAGATGCTTCGGCTGTTTCATCCCCGTTCTTCACACTCACCCGGTAGGTTCCAGGGACGGCAATGCCGCCCATGCTCCTGAAATATCTTGCCCTGGGATTCTCCTCCTGATCCTGCATTCCGGCCTGTGGTAGTGCGTTTCTGTCAAATCTCCACATAAACCTGTTGAAGCCTTTTGACGCAGATGTCTCTGCTGTTTTCACCACTTTGCCCTCATTGTCCAGTATGGTGACGCTCACTTTCCCTGAATCCTTCGGGGTGAAGAATGAGATCATGGCTCCGGACTGCCGGTTTTCGCCCCTGAACATAGCATCACCGTAAAAATAGTATCCGGGAAGGTTCTTTGTAGATGCCATTATTGCCTCAGGCACCTCGAATACGGCTATTTTACTGTTGAGCAGCCTGTTTCCCTCTTTTGCCAGGGCTCTGAGTGGACGTATATCATCGAGAATCCAGAGGGCACGCCCGAAGGTGGCTATCACAAGATCATGCTCACGCGGTTGGATTGCCAGATCATAGGTAGAGACAGTGGGATATCCGCTGGTCCACCTGTTCCATATTTCTCCGCCGTCAAAGCTTACATATAGCCCGTTCTCTGTCCCGGTAAACATCAGAGCCGGCTCTGCCGGATCCTGAACGAAACTGAGCACATGTCCGCTGACATCTGTGTCATCAATAATCCTTTTCCAGCTTTTACCGTAGTCGTTAGTCCTGAACAGATATGCCGAGTTGTCACCCTGACGGTAGTCATTTGCCACTATAAAAGCTGTTGCAGGGTCAAACACTGATGCAGTGACCTGCGGAATCCAGCAATTACGGGGGAGACCCTTGATATTCTTTGAAATATTATTCCAGTTTTTCCCTCCGTCAACGGTGACCTGTATATTGCCGTCATCGGTTCCGGCCCAGATCACTCCCTGTTTTACAGGGCTGGGGTCTATTGTTATCACTGTGCAGTGGTTTTCGGCGCCGGTGGCATCAACTGTAATACCTCCGCTTTTGTCCTGCTTCTGCTTTTCCGGATCATTGGTGGAAAGGTCCGGTGATATTTTTGTCCAGGTGTCACCCCTGTCACTGCTCCGGTGCACATGCTGGCTGCCAAAATAGATGGTACCGTTCTCAAACGGATCCTGTGCGAGGGCTGAATTCCAGTTAAACCTCAGCTTCTCTTCGCCTTCAGGTCCCGGTCTGATACTTTTCGACCATCCTGTAAACACGTCGTACCGCCTTATTGATCCTCCCTGCGACTGTGCATAACAGTACCTCGGATCTCCAGCCACAGGCATGGCGTCAAAGCCGTCACCGCCGGAAAGAAAATCGAACATCTCGTTGATAAGCGGACCGTTATACCAGGCATAGGCCGGGCCGCGCCATGATCCGTTGTCCTGGAGTCCGCCGTAAACATTGTACGGTGTCTCATTGTCAGTCCTGATATGATAGAACTGCCCCAGCGGGAGATTCTCGATATGACGCCATGATTCCCCCCGGTCATAACTGATGGCCATGCCGCCGTCATTTCCGTCGAGCATCCTGTCAGGATTGACAGGGTCTATCCACCATGCGTGGTGATCAAGGTGTACAGATCCGGCAATACTTTTGGGAAATGTAAGTCCGCCGTCTTCACTGACATTCACACCGGAGAAAAGAGTGTAAATCCTGTTCTCGTTTTTCGGATCGACATATATCTCTGCATAATAAAACGGCCTGTTTCCGATATTGTTTTCGCCCCTTTGCTGCCATGTTTTACCTCCGTCAGTCGACCTGTATATTGCCGTGGTTTTTGATTCCACGTATGCATATACATAATCAGGTCTTGAGGCTGCAATAGCAAGCCCCATACGTCCTGTCACCTCCGGTAGGCCTTCCCTGACCCTGGTGAAGGTATCGCCCCCGTCGTGAGTAACCCATAGTCCTGACCCGGCTGACGATGATTCGAAGAACCATGGCCACCGCCGGTGATCCCACATAGCCACGAAAATCTTTCCGGGGTTTGAAGGGTCCATGACCATGTCAGCCACCCCCGAAGTCTCATTTGTAAAGAGAACCTGGCTCCAGGTTTTCCCGCCGTCATTGGTTCTGAACAGACCTCTTTCCTTATGGGGGGCCCACGGGTTGCCAATAGCTCCTGCATAGACAATATCAGGATTGACCGGGTCAATAATTATCCTGTGAATATAGCGGGTAAGTTCAAGTCCCATACACTTCCACGTCTCCCCGCCGTCAAGACTCCTGTATATGCCGTAACCTCCCGTCACGCTGTTGCGGGGATTGCCTTCGCCGGTACCTGCCCAGACCACATCGGGGCGAACAGGGTCGACAGCCAGGGCTCCGATGGATGCCACTGCCTCCCCGTCAAAGAGGGGAGTGAAGGTCGTGCCGGCATTTACTGTCTTCCACAGGCCACCTGATGCGGTGCCAATGTAAAAGACATTTTCATTGCGCGGGTCAGCAGCAAATGCGGTGACCCTTCCGCTCATGCCTCCGGGACCGATATTTCTGGGTTTGATGCCGTTGAAAAGGGTCATGTCAGTTTTCTGTCCGGAAGCCAGAAATACAACCATGATAAGTCCGGTAAGAGTAAGGAGTCTTTTTGTCATTAGAGCAGTTTTTAAAAGACACAATTTAGTCATTAATAAGAAAGCCGGAAACGGGGGAGATTGTGTTTTACAATATGTTATGGCCGTGCCGTGATTATACGGTCATGCCATGAGCAAAAAGACAACCAGCCGTTTGTCAATGGAAGGCTTTTGGGTCCTCCATTCCCTGAGGGTCAGGGATTTTACCGATTCACTTTCGAGTGTGAGATCGGCCGCAATGCACAGTCTGGTTGAAGGATTGCATACCGCCAGGATGTCATCCAGCATCTTCTCAGTACGGAAAGGCGTCTCCATGAATATCTGGGTCTGCCCGCCGGCAGATCTCTGTTCAAGGGTTTTAAGCGCTTTCTGCCTGCCGGCGGCATCTAACGGCAAATAGCCGTTGAATGCGAATGATTGCCCGCTGAATCCGGATGCGACAAGTCCCAGAATTATGGAGGAGGGACCGGTCAGCGGGATGACCCTGATACCCCTTCTGTGAGCCTCTTCGACAACAATGTTTCCGGGATCGGCAAGCCCGGGCATCCCTGCCTCACTCATTACACCGGCATCAGAACCGTCAGTTACAATTCTGAAAAACTCTTTCAGATCCTCCGGCTTGGCGTGCTTTCCTATCTCGAAGAAATGAGATTCATCAATGGGAAACTGCCTGTCAATGCTTCTCAGATACCTTCGGGCACTCCTAATATCCTCTACGGCAAAGATTCTTAATGAACGGGTAATGTCAGCGACCTTTCCCGGTATCGTCAGAGAATACTCAGGGTTACCGAGCGTAACAGGCAGCATGAATACGGTCCCTTTCATTTGTCAGGTGAAAATTGTGCAGTAAAGATATATAAAAGCACCCTTTACCATAAAATGAATTTTTTCATTGTTCTTCTCTCATTTTCAGGCTATGTTTGTGAAAGAATATATCTGCAGTGAAGATTACTTTTCTCGGAACCGGAACTTCTCAGGGTGTTCCCGTAATAGCCTGCGACTGTGCCGTATGTCTTTCAGATGACCCGAAAGACAACAGGCTTCGTGCAGCACTCCTTGTTGAAACGGCCTCAAATACTTTCGTCATAGACGCCGGACCTGATTTCAGGCAGCAGATGCTTCGTGCCCGTGTTAATAAAATTGACGGAATTTTTCTCACCCACGAGCATAAAGACCATATTTCCGGTATGGATGACCTCAGGGCATTCAATTACAGGAGCCAGGCGGCAATGGATATCTATGCCGAGGAGAGGGTGCAGAATGCTGTAAGAAAGGAGTATGCTTACGTCTTTTCTGAAAATCAGTATCCCGGAGTTCCTAAAATGGAACTTCATAGTATTGACAGGTACAATATTATTATAAGGGAAGACACGGTAATCCCCCTAAGAATTTTTCATTACAGACTTCCGATCCTCGGGTTCAGGATCGGGGATATGGCTTATATAACCGATGCCAACTATATTCCGGAAGAGACCAAAGAAAAACTTATTGGTGTTAAATATTTGGTAATTAATGCATTAAGGAAAGAAAAACATATTTCGCATTTTAGCCTCGGTGAAGCGTTAAGCTTTATTGAGGAGATCTCACCCCGGTATGCATTCATAACCCACATCGGTCACCAGATGGGGAAGCACGCAGACATTAACAGGGAGTTGCCTGCTAATGTAACGCTTGCCTGGGATGGCCTTGAAGTAAGCTGCAAAGAATAATCTATCTCTTTTTGTACTTGAACAGTTTCTTCTGGTATTTCGGCGAGAAGAAGTACTTGTTGCGGCCAAGCTGTGAAGTATTAATGTGAGAAGCCGCTTTTTTCGATCTGTAAGGGTTCTTTTTCGATGGTGCACACCCCGGCATCAGCAGAATAGCTGAAAGAAGCAAAATAATAAAAAACAAGCCTTTGTGATTAATTCTTTTCATCGGCGTAGTGTCTTGACGGACGCCTAAAATTAGCAATTAAATCCTGAATAAAAAAAGTTTATTGTTCAATAGGTATACGGACTCCTATTCATTTTGTTGCGTTAATATCTTAAATTGCATTTCGTTTCATTCGGAATAGCGGATTTGAACAGTTTGTCAAAATGCATAAGATGAGATTTCTCCTGATTTCAGGTTTTACTTTGTGTGCACTGGTTTCTCCGGCACAGTCCCTTGAGAACATAGGTGTCACCAAGGATGAAGGTGCAAGGGTGGTTCGTTTTCTTCTCGGGGACAGCACAATTGTGCCGCTGTCTGCAGCCAGACCGGTTTTTAGCTTCAGGCTTGACGGTAAGTATTACGATTCAGATGATGTGGAGGCTGGGCTTACGGGCAGCCGGCTGGTGATGATCTACCCCGGCGGGGTGGAAGCCGCATTTACCTCACGCGGAGGCTCCCATCCGGGGTGGATGGCTGAACTGGTTTTTCAGAACCACGGGGGTGATACAGTATCTGTAAGTGATGTCGTTCCGTTCGCTGAGGACATTAACAACGTCTATATTACAGGCTTCGGGCCGTGGAATCTTGCCAGGGCACGTCTGTTCCTCCCGGGGAAAACACCCGTCAGGGTTATTTTGCCTGATAATGCCTGGGAGATGGGATTTTCCGCCTTCGAGGCAGACGTGACTCATTCAGTATGTGCGATTGCAAGACGGGTTTCTGTTCAGGACGGTAAAAAAAGCAGGTATGAGACCTTGCTGCCTCCGGGAGCTTCTGTAACCTACAACATTTACGGAGATACCTATAGCGGACCGTGGCAGGAGGGTCTCAGGCTGATGTTCAGTAAAAGATACCTTTATGATCTGACTGCCTTCGATGATTCTCTTTACCACCGTGATGACCTGAAATGGATTCGAAGCAGCTACCTGATCATATTGCAGATGTCATGGGACAGGCAGTTTTATGACAGATTCCGGGCCAGGAGCGGATTTGCAGATTTTCTTTCAGGATACAATAAGCTCTTTGACCATGCCGACGTTTTCGGGATATGGCCCACCTGGCCCAGGCTTGGACTTGACGAGAGAAACCAGTGGGATATGTACCGTGATCTTCCTGGCGGCACCGAAGGTCTGAAAAACTTCAGTCGTTACGCAAGGGCAAACGACTGCCGGTTCTTCATTGCCTATAATCCCTGGGACAACAGCACCAGAAAGGAAGATCACCTGAGGGGAATGGCTGAACTGATATCACTTACCGAAGCCGATGGTGTGGTGCTTGACACCCGGGGCAGCTCGAGCGCAGAACTGCAGCAGGCTGCCGACAGTGTGCGCAGCGGCGTGGTGATGTTCTCGGAAGGAATGGCAATTGTAAAAGACATGCCCGGCATCATCTCAGGCCGCGTACATAATGCAATTTTCCTCAGTCCTGAGCTGAACCTCAATAAGCTGATAAGGCCTGATTTTGCCATATTCAGAGTTGCTGACGTAGGGGAGGATGTGCTTCACCGTGAAATAGCGGTAGCATTTTTCAACGGATACGGTACCGAGCTGAATCTCTTCAGACCGGGTGGCCGGGGAGATGAGTACACAAACGACCTTCAGTTCCTTGCCGCGACAACATTTGTGCTTAGACAAAACAGCGATGCATTTCTTGATATGAACTGGACACCGCTGATAAACACCTCCGCTGACATGACTTACGTCAATAAGTGGAGGTCCGGTGACAAAATCATCTACACTGTTCTGAACATGAATCACAGCGGCCTGGATACCCTTCTGTTTGAAACCGAATGGGATAATGAAAAGCATCTTGTCTCACTGTGGAACCACGAAGAGCTTGACCCCGTACTGTCGGGCGGCCGTCATATGGTGCCGGTAAAGGCTTCACTGTGGGATCAAAGGTTTGACGGAACCCGAAGGGAAAGCTCTGTTGATTGCATCGCCCTCCTTCCGTCACTTCTAAAGGCAGAACTGAAAGGTGACAGGCTCCTGATATCTTCGACGGCGGATGGTGAAATATCAGTATGGAAAGGCAATCCCGGGTATGGATCAAAACCGGTAACAGTTAAATCTCCCGTAGATACTCTGTTGTCTGTTGACAAAATATTCGGTCTGATGGAGGGTAAGTTTGTAATTCAGCTTACTGAAAATGACATTCTGCTCGATGAACGGATTTTCTCCCTCACCGGTGGCAAACCCTGGCTGGTAAGCTCAACCGACCGCACTGATCCGGCTGAAGGAACTCCTGAAGGAATGGCGGTAGTACCTGCGACAAGAATAAAATACAAACTGTCTTCAAACGATGAGTTTATTCCGTACCCTGAGACTGGCAGGGAGATAACGGCTGACATTGACAGTTTCCTGATTGACATTTTTCCGATCTCCAATGAGAAGTTCCTCCGTTTTCTGCGTGAAAGCAGGTATGTCCCTGATGACACGACGAATTTTCTCAGGCATTGGGAGAAAGGTATCCCGGTTACCGGCCAGGAGAGGTACCCTGTGGTATGGATAAGCATCGAGGATGCGAGGGCATATGCCCGCTGGGCCGGGAAAAGGTTGCCTACTGAAGCAGAGTGGCAGCTTGCGGCACAGGGAACTGACGGCAGACCCTGGCCGTGGGGCGAAGAATTCCATGCCACAAAATGCAACAACGGATTTGGAAGACCTACTCCGGTCGATGCTTTCCCGAAAGGGGGAAGCATTTACGGCGTGGAGGATCTTGTCGGGAATGTATGGCAGATGACAAACGATGTCTGGTGCAACGGTGCCTATTATTTTAATATTATCAGAGGTGGTAGTTACTACAAGCCTGACTCCAGCTGGTGGTACATTCAGGGAGGGCCCCAGCGCCTTGACATGACCCAGATGCAGTTGCTGGTCTCACCGGGATATGACAGGAGCGCAACGGTAGGATTCAGGTGTGTGAAGGACCTGTAGCAGGAAGATGGAATTGAGAATCAGGAATTGAAGGTCACCCTATCCTGCGGACGCCGTCACCGATTCCCGGGAGGTAGAAGTCAGCGGTAAGGCCTGTTACGGCATGATAGATCTCACCGAGTCTGGTCATGAATGCCTCTGTCAGGTTTGCGTCGACGACTGATACAGTACAACCGCCGAAACCGGCCCCGGTCATCCGGCTTCCGATCACTCCAGGCAGTTTGCGGCCTTCGTAAACAAGAGTGTCAAGCTCCGCGCCGGTAACCTCATAGTCTTTGCAGAGTGAGTCATGTGACTCGTTCATCAGCTTACCAAGGCTTACAATATCATTCTTTTCAAGCGCGCTGATTGCCTCCAGTGTACGGTTGTTTTCGGTTATGACATGCCTGGCTCTTCTCCTGACCACTTCATCATTGATATACTTGTTCAGGAGACCCAGATCACTGATCCCGAGCTCACTCAGGTTCCTTATCTGGTGATGTACAGAGATCAGTTCCACAGCCCTGTCGCACTCCGCTCTTCTTTCATTGTATTTTGAGTCGGTAAGGCCTCTGCGCTTATTCGTATTTGTGATAACCAGCCTTCTGTCACCAAGATTCAGTGGCGCATATTTGTACTCGAGTGTGTCACAGT
This sequence comes from Bacteroidales bacterium, assembly GCA_038248855.1. Lineage (GTDB taxonomy): Bacteria > Bacteroidota > Bacteroidia > Bacteroidales > VadinHA17 > SR-FBR-E99. Next base: position 24,372 of record JBBRXA010000001.1, read on the forward strand.
TGAGGTTTATTGCGTGATCCTTTTTCCCGAAACCCACTGCAAACTGGTCCATAATGCCGCAGTTCATTCCCACGAACATGTTTTCCGCCCTCTGACTCATTTTTACAAGCTCCATCATTGGCAGACCTGCATTGCAGAGATCATTGGCTGCCACTGCCGTAACCATCTCTATTGATGCCGAGGATGAAAGGCCTGCCCCGTTGGGTATATCGCCGTAAAATAGCATCTCCGTTCCGGGAGACGTGAATCCCAGTTTTGCAAATTCATTTATTACCCCGGCAGGATAATTGGTCCAGCTCTTTTCGATTTTTGCGTATGACCGGCTTACAGGTATTCTGACGTCACCGGGGAAGTTAAGACTGTTCATCCTTATTTCCGATGCACCTTTTTTCCTTATCAGCAGGTATGTTCCAAAGTCGAGGGCGCAAGGAAATACATAACCTCCGTTATAGTCAGTGTGCTCACCTATCAGGTTTACACGTCCCGGGGAGAAATAAAGAACAGGGGTATTTCCCCTGTCTCCGTAAATCCTGAAAAACTCTTCGTGCAGGAAGTTAATATCTGCTTTCATACCTTAAGTTTCTTTTCAATTTCAAGTATCTGATTTCTGAAATGACGGTCAGTGTCAATAAGGTTGTTCACAGTCTTGCAGGCATGCAGTACCGTCGCATGGTCCTTTCCCCCGATCATTGATCCGATGCTCGCAAGGGAAGCCTTGGTGAGGCTTTTGGAGAAATACATTGAAACCTGCCTGGCCTGCACTATTTCACGCTTCCGCGTCTTTCCCTGCATCTGGTCAACCGGTATTTTATAGTATTCGCATACTATTTTCTGAATGTAATCAATAGTAATCTCCCTGCGCTGCGTGTTCACAAGTCTGTCGACCATCTGGCGTGCAAGATCGAGCGTCACCTCTTTGCGGTTGAGGGTCGACTGTGCATATAGGGAGATAAGTCCCGATTCAAGCTCACGTATGTTGCTTGAAATATTTTCAGCGAGGAATTCGAAAATCTCATCCGGAAGCTCGATTCCGTCATTGTAGGCCTTCTTCCTGAGTATCGCGAGCCTGGTTTCAAAGTCCGGCTTCTGCAGGTCTGCCAGCAATCCCCACTTGAATCGTGAAAGAAGCCTCTGTTCCATGCCCTGCAACTCTACCGGAGGCTTGTCGCAGGTGAGTATCAGCTGCTTGCCTGACTGGTGCAGGTGGTTGAAAATATGAAAGAAAGTATCCTGAGTCTTCTCCTTTCCGGCAAATTCATGAACGTCATCAATTATGAGAACGTCAATCATCTGATAAAAATGGAGAAAATCATTCTTGTTGTTGTTGCGGATTGACTCAACAAACTGTGTCTGAAACTTATTCGCATTGACATAAAGCACTGTCTTGTCAGGGTATTTCTCCTTGACCAGGATGCCGATGGCCTGCACCAGGTGAGTCTTTCCAAGGCCTGAATCGCCGTAAATCATCAACGGATTGAAAGCTGTACCGCCTGGATTGTTACCAACGGCAATGCCTGCCGAACGGGCAAGCCTGTTGCATTCTCCCTCCACAAAATTACTGAAGGAATTATCCGGATTCAGTCTCGGATCAAAGTGAAGCTTCTTGATCCCGGGTATGATAAAGGGATTTTTAATTGCAGGCTGGGCAATTTCAAAAGGAACCTGCATCGGCTTGTTATTCAGGTCAGTCTTGTTTCTCGAAGGGTATTTGACTGTAAACGGCTTGCCGTTGGTGTAGGCTGAATTCTCCATTATTATGTTGTACTCCAGCTTGGCATCATTTCCAATCTCACGTCTCAGCGTCTTACGGAGAATGTCAATGTACTGCTCTTCGAGATATTCATAAAAGAAGGGACTGGGTACCTGAATTGTCAGAATATTTTTTTCCAGACGGAGAGGGACAATTGGCTCGAACCATGTCTTGAAACTGGCGGATGGAATAATATCACGGATTATACCGAGACAATTACTCCAAACCTCATCGTGTGACTTGTTCATTCAGGTAAAAATTAAAAATTCTTCTTTTGATTTTGTTCGCTGAAACGTGCCACAATATTTGTAAAAAAAAAACTAATAAAAAAAACTTTTTTTCCTTGACTTTTACAAATATTATATACTCATCAGAACATCAGGTTATTATAGATGAAAAATAATAATAAATAATTAATTAATTGATTATAAATATGTTACGATGAATCATATGTAATACAGCGCTTTATAAAATTGAGGATTTGCAGATCTTTATCTGTTTGACCTGCAAAGGTAAAAACGGGGGGTACGCAATAGGGTGATCTGATAGTGTTTATCAAATTTTCGACAAATTACTGGTCTTTTCTGCCAAAAAGGGAGAAGTGTACATATTTCTTCGGATTGTCTTTCATATCCTGGAGTAAATTGTCAAGACTGTTCAGGCTATTATTGAGATTATTGTACAAACTGTCATTTGTCATAAGCTTGCCGGCTGTACCGGTTCCGCTGCTTAATCCCCGGAGAATAGAATCAGTGCTGACAAGTGATGATCTCAATGAACCGAGTGCCCCGGCAAGGTCAGCTGAAGCTAAGGTGTCAGAGATTGAGGCGATATTCTTCAGTGTGGCATCCAGGGAACTGCTGTTTGCCGAAAGCATGGCGGTGAATTTGTTAAGGTCACTTATCGATGCCATGAGAGCATCTTTTTCCTTATCTGAGATCTCTCTCAGGTTGGATGTGATACCGTTTACATTATCGAACGAGGCTTTGATATCAGATGAAAATTGCGGTGAGAAGACATCATGGATCCGTGTAATGAGAGAATCAAGCTTAATTATCATATGCGTGATATTACCCTCAACCGGTGATAACTGGTCACTGATCCTATCAATAATTGAAGTGGCAAGAATGCCCGGAATTGTATCGTGATTACTGTGAATCTCCTTCCCGTCTCCCATATTAAGGATTATCTTCATTCCAGCAATGAGCGACGCGGTGGTGATCTCCGCTGTGGTGCCCACCGGAAGATCGAAATTCTTGTCGACAGACACAGAGACAGCCAGCCTTCCCGATCCGTCATTTATGAATTTTATATCCTGCACTATCCCTGCCTGGTATCCGTTGATCTCAACGGGACTCGATTCCTTAAGTCCGCCTATCTCTTTATATATGATATTGTAGGTAGCGGTCTTTGTAAACAACTCGCTTCCCTTGAGAAAACTGTAGAGCCATATGAAAGCTGCAATTGTTAAAAGGGCTACAACACCTACCTTGACTTCGTTGGAGATTTTCATCATTTGTCTGTTCTTGTTTTTTTTGCTTCAACCGCTTCCCTGAGCGGGATAATCTTTCCGTTCTGAACTGCGATCACAAAAGCATCGGGATGATCTTTTGCAATAGTTCGCCTGTATGCCAGAGCCTGGTCAATTTCATTGAATTTACCGGCAGTGTATTTGTACCTTTCACCCGACTCAATCCGTTCGAATGATCCTATTCCCTTGAATATGATCTGCTTAGGGGCTTTATTTTTCGGCACTGCCGATAGCTGGACAGTGAAATAAATCTCTTCACCGGCGGGTCTGGCGGCTGTCTTTTCAGCTACGGCAGGAGACTTCTCTGCAGAAGGTATATCCGAAACTGATTTATCCGCCGGAATTGCAGCAGACTTAATCTCGGCAGGTTTCTCGGCAGCAGTCATCGCAGGCTTCTCTGCCGTAGTCATCGCAGATTTCACTACTGTTGGTTTCTCACCCGCACTGTCTTTAACTTCCCCGTTAGCGTTTTTTCTTCCCGACCGGTTGTCAATCGTACTCTTGTAATCCCTGAATGCCCTGAATATTGCCGAAGCCAGAAAGTCCTGCCCGGTTTCGGAAATAAGGTACTTCTCTTCTTCGGCATTTGACAGAAACCCTAGTTCCACAAGGGCAGACGGCATTGTGCTGCGCCAGAGAACCACAAATCCGGCTTGCTTGACACCCCGGTCCTTGCGGCCGACCCTCTCCCTGAACTGTGACTGAATTATGGATGCAAATTCGGTACTCTGCTTAAGATATGTATTCTGCATCAGGGAGAAAATGATGAACGATTCCACCGAATTCGGATCATACCCCTCATATTTGGTCTCATAATCCTCCTCGAAGGTTATCACCGAGTTTTCCTTCATTGCCAGCTTCAGATTGGCATCGTCCATGCTCTGGCCCAGCACCCACGTTTCAGCTCCGTAGGGGCGTTTGTCATCCATCCCGTTTGCATGTATGGAGATGAAGATGTCGGCCTTATTCCTGTTCGCAATGGCAGCCCGTTCATCGAGTCCGATAAACGTATCATTGTCACGCGTGTATATCACCCTGACGTCCTTAAGATTTTCACTTATATACTTTCCGGTCTTCAAAGCAACGGAGAGTGCAATATTCTTTTCCATCGATTTTAAACCCAGAGTTCCCGGATCTTTTCCTCCGTGACCGGCGTCAATGACAACCGTCCACTCCTTCACCGGAGGGGCAGACTGAGCTACAATCCTGAATGGCATAGTAATTGAGGACACAATTACAGCTGACATCAGAATACTCCTGAACCCTCTTATTTTGGTGTTCTGCCACATTATTCCTTCACGAAATTTAATTAGTTTTGTCACCGGCTTGCCACGTATGCACAAATATCACGCAAAAATAGCATTTAACTTGCATTTTCTCTCACAAAGGTTATTTGTGTCCTCATTATTGCTCATCTTTTCAATAACGGCTGCAGGGCAGGAACAATTGCCTCCTGACACCATAATGATACGGGGAGTGTCCGTGCCGCTTGACTCCCTCATACAGGGTAACAGGAAAATATCTGAGGATGCCGTCGATCAGACAATTGTTTACACCGCAGAGGGGTATATGAAAACGGACATCAGGAGCCGCAAGGTCTACCTGGTTCAGAATGCCCAGGTAAACTACGGGACCATAGAACTTAAGGCAGACTCCATTGTCCTCGATATGGAGACAGGTTCAGTGTATGCCACTGGCAGAAATGATTCGACTGGCACAATGGCTGGCAAACCTCATTTCAAGGACGGTTCCGAAGAGTTTGACAGCAGGGAACTGACATACAACTTCAAATCTAAAAAGGGTGTGATCCGGAATGTGACCACCGAACAGGAGGGTGGCTTTCTTCAGAGCCAGACCACAAAGCGTCATGAGGACGGCAGCCTGCACATCAACAGGAGCAAGTTCACCACCTGCGATGCCGAGTTTCCTCATTTTTACCTCGCCCTGAACAGGGCCAAGGTCTATCCGGGTGAGAAAATCGTTTCAGGCCCTGCGTATATGGTCGTTGCTGACATTCCGCTTCCTCTCATTGTGCCTTTCGGGTTCTTTCCGGTACAGCAGAGGAGGGCCTCGGGACTCATTATCCCCAAGTACGGACAGGAGGCACGAAGGGGTTACTTCCTTTCCAACGGAGGATATTATTTCGCCATAAATGATTATTTCGATCTCAAGCTTACAGCTACTGCCTATACTAATGGTACCTGGCTTGCTGACGCAGCCACATCCTATCGCGTAAGATACAGATTTGCAGGTTCTTTTGGCTTCAGTTATGCAAACAACATAACCAGTTACAAAGGCCTGCCTGACTACGGGAAGACAACCAACTACCGCGTCAGCTGGAGCCATGCGCAGGATTCCAAAGCTAATCCCGGCTCACGCTTCTCGGCAAATGTCAATATGAGTTCAAGCGGTTATGACAGGAACAACAGCTATGATATTGCTGACCATGTCACCACTACAAGACAGTCAGGGATCAGTTATACCAGGACGTGGGCAGGCACACCCTTCAATTTCTCATCAAGCATAAACCAGAGTCAGAACGTACAGAACAAAACAATACAGCTTAACCTTCCTAAAGCCAGTTTCTCCGTCGCGCGTATTTACCCGCTCAAGCCCAGGAAACCGGTGCTGAAGACACGCTGGTACCATGACCTTCAAATGCAGTATACGGCATCACTTGACAACAAGATAGACACCTATGACAGTCTTCTCTTTACCAGACAGGTCTGGAAGAGCATGCAGAACGGATTCAAGCATGACATACCTGTCAGCCTTCAGATCCGTCCCTTCCGTAACTTTTCCATTTCGCCGCAGTTACGCTATTCAGGGGTTCTTTATACTCAGAAGATCGAAAAGAGATGGGATCCTCTCTATTTTGACGAAACGCGCAACAAAATCGTCCCTTCAGTTGTAAATGATACCACCCGTGGGGTCTTTTACGGACAGGCACTGACACCGTCAGTGAGTGCATCATTCAATCCCGCCCTTTACGGCGACTATCAGTTTACAAGGAAGGACTCACGTCTGCAGGCAATCAGGCACGTCATGAGACCTTCCGTAGGCTTCTCCTTTTCTCCGGAACTGCCGGGCTTATCCACAGACATGTACAGGGACGTCCAGTATGACACTGCCGGCCGCGTCAGGGAATATTCAATTTTCGAAGGCAGCATTTTCGGTACTCCTTCGCTGGGCACCCGCAGCGGATCTGTTTCATTCAACCTGGCCAACATAGTGGAGGCAAAGGTTTTTGAAAGGAATGACACTACCGGGAAACCGAAGAAAATAAAGCTGATAGAAAACCTCTCCCTGGGGACAAACTATAACCTCTTCTCAGATTCCCTGAACTGGTCGCCTGTAAGCCTCTCATTCAGGACAGTTCTGGCTGAGAACATCAACTTACAGGCAGGGAGCAGCTTCACAATTTACGGGCTCAGTGAGAAAGGCGTCACAGTGACCGAACTTGCATATCTGCAGGGTAGGGGAATAATGCGAATGACGAATCTTAACATGAGCATAGATATGGACCTCGGAGCATTGCTCAGGGGAAAGACTAAAAAGGCCGGCCAGCAAGGTTCTCAGGGTTCTCCTCCTGGCACTCCGGGGAATGACACCGGGGCTGAAGGGCAATCCGGCCAGGCGAATAATCTTCCGCTGGCTAACAAAAACATCGATGAATACGGTTATATCAGGTTCGATGTTCCGTGGTCACTGAGGATGGCGTACAACTTCAGCTACAGCAAACCCACCTTCAGGACAACAATCAGTCAGCAGCTGACACTTTCAGGAGATGTGAGACTCACCCCGAAAACGGCCATAAATTACAGCACCGGGTACGATTTTGCCCAGGCCGAGATAACCTCTACCCGGGTGGGCATTTCAAGGGATTTACACTGCTGGGAGATGAGCTTTTCCTGGATTCCCATAGGATACATGCGTAGCTGGAACTTTACCATAAGGGCTAAATCAGGTGTTCTCCAGGATCTCAAGTACGAACGGAAAAAGGACTTTCATGAGAATTATTAACGAAATAAAAACAACTGGTATGAAAAAGATCATCAGTACAACATCTGCACCGGGAGCTATCGGACCTTACAGTCAGGCTGTTGAAGCCAACGGAACACTTTACATCTCAGGCCAGGTAGCCATTGACCCGGCAACAGGCAAAATGGTCGAGGGAGGCATAGCCGAACAGGCTGAGCAGGTTTTGAAAAACATTAAGGCTATCCTGAAGGCTGCCGGCTATTCGGCAGCGGATGTTGTAAAGTCGACCTGCCTGCTGGCAGATATGACCGATTTCAAGGCAATGAATGAGGTCTATGCAAAATACTACACCGAAGATCAGCCGGCCAGGGCTGCCTATGCCGTAAAAGGATTACCTCTCGGAGCACTTATAGAGATTGAGACGATAGCAGTCAGATAAAAAAAAAGCTGCCGGGGGGCAGCTTTTTTTTTAACATATGAAATTTTTATTCACCTTTCACTTCAAATTCAACCTCTACCTTTACATCGCGGTGAAGCTTCACAACAGCTTTATAATTACCTACTTCCTTAATGGTATCTTCGCCAAGGACAATATTCTTGCGGTCTAAGTCGAAGCCTTTTTCCTTCAGTGCCTCAGCAATCTGAATGGTGTTCACTGAACCGAATATCTTGCCGGCCGAGCTGGTTTTGGCGCCGATTACAAGCTTAATTCCCTCAAGCTTTTTAGCAATTGCTTCGGCCTCGTTCCTGATCTTCTCTTCCTTGTGGGCTCTCTGCCTCAGGTTTTCATTGTGAACCTTTACGGCAGACTCAGTGGCCTGTACGGCGTAACCCTTGGGAATCAGATAGTTTCTTGCATAACCTGTCTTTACAGTCAGGATATCATTCTTCTGTCCCAGTGTATCAAAATCCTGTTTAAGAATTATTTTCATTTCTCCTCCTCCTTTACTTTAAAAGATCAGCTACATAAGGCAGAATAGCAAGATGACGGGCACGCTTGATAGCCTGTGCCACCCTTCTCTGGTATTTGAGCGATGTTCCGGTAATACGACGCGGAAGTATCTTACCCTGCTCGTTCAGGAACTTCTTCAGGAACTCGGGGTCCTTGTAGTCAATATACCTTATCTTGTTCTTCTTGAACCTGCAGTATTTCTTCTTCTTAATCTCTACTGTCGGAGGTGTCAGATATCTGATTTCTGAGTTATTCTGTGCCATAATTATGCCTCCGTAGTTTTAGCGGTTTCTTTCATTCTTCTTTTCTTTTCAGCATACTCTACTGAATACTTGTTCATACGGAAGGTCAGGAAACGGATGATTCTCTCATCCCTCCTGTACTGCAGTTCTAGTTTTTCGATCAACTCACCTGATCCCCTGAACTCGACGAGGTAGTAAAACCCGGTCGATTTCTTCTGAATGGGATAAGCGAGTTTCTTCAGGCCCCAGTTCTCTTCGTGAACGATCTCACCGGTGTTGTCGGTGATGATCTTCTTGAATTTCTGGACCGCTTCCTTCATCTGATTTTCAGACAAAACGGGAGTTGCAATGAAAACGGTTTCGTACTGATTCAACATCTCTTTTTTGTTTATAATTTGTTTAATAAATCGGGTGGCAAAAGTAAGACAATTTATTGTAAAAAAAAATAATGCCTTAACTATTTTATCTGCAGCACGGTGGATAGGCCCTGCAGGCTTTCCTGATTTTTGAATAAGCTGCCTCCTGCCCGAACAATTTAACTATATTTGTGACTGGTTTAACGAGAAAGACCCGGTAAAAAAAACATGGATAATTTTATTGTTTCCGCCCGCAAATACAGGCCTGCAACATTCGATATGGTAGTCGGACAGGAGACCATTACAACAACCCTGAAGAACGCGATAAAGAACAGCCATCTTGCACAGGCTTATCTTTTCTGCGGGCCCCGCGGCGTCGGCAAGACAACCTGTGCCCGCATATTTGCCAAAACTATCAACTGTGCCAGTCTGGGACCCAACTTTGAAGCATGTGACAAATGTGAGTCGTGCCTCTCTTTCAACTCCCAGGTATCATTTAATATACACGAGCTCGACGGCGCCTCCAACAACGGCGTCGATGACATCCGTAACCTGACCGACCAGGTTAGAATACCTCCGCAAATCGGCAGATACAGTGTCTATATAATCGATGAAGTTCATATGCTGTCGGCGTCAGCCTTCAACGCTTTCCTGAAGACCCTCGAGGAACCGCCGCCGCACGCCATTTTTATCCTTGCCACCACGGAGAAACACAAGATCATTCCTACCATCCTCTCAAGGTGTCAGATTTTTGATTTCAACCGGATCAGCATCGATGATATAGTCAACAGGCTTGTTTGGGTGGCCGGAAATGAAGGAGTCAAGGCAGAACACGAAGCGCTACATGTAATCGCAACAAAGGCTGACGGTGCCCTTCGTGACGCACTTTCAATATTCGACCAGATAGTAAGCTTCAGCGGCAGGGAGATAAAATATGCCGATGTGATCGGGAATCTCAATGTGCTCGACTATGAATACTTTTTTAAAATTGTTGACGCCGCCATTGATGGGGATATACCTACAGTCCTGATCACATACAATGAGATACTGAGCAAGGGATTTGACGGTTACAATTTCATGGCGGGCCTGAACAATCACCTTCGTGACCTCCTCGTAAGCCGTGACGAGGCCACCGTAAAACTGCTCGAAACCTCTCCGTCTGTCAGGCAGCACTATAGGGAACAGGCAGTGAAATCATCACTTCCATTCCTTTACAATGCCCTTGAGATAGGTTCACAGTGCATGGTCAATTTCAAATCGAGCAAGAATCAGCGGCTGCAGGTCGAGCTTGCCCTGTTGCGCATGTGCCAGTTTTCAGCAGAGACAGTTGAGATACAGTCAAAAAAAAAAGCTGAACAGCCTCTCTCAGGTGAAGATGACGGATTAAAGGCATCCCCTCTGCCTTCATCAAGAACACACGTAAATGAGAATACTGTCCAAAAGTCTGCTCAGCCTCACCCTCACCCTCAGCCTCAGCCTCACCCTCACCCTGAACCGGTAGTCACCCCTCAGCCCTCAAAACCGACTCCTGAAGACGGGAAAAAGATCTCTATTAAAAACCTGATGGCTGAGGCCATACCGTCTGCCGGAACTGTCGCCGAACCTTCGGAAACGATAGGCAAACCGGTACCCGACAGCGAATTTACTCCTGAAGAATTACTCGATTCATGGAATTCGTTTGCACAGACTGTTAAAGATGAGAGTCCCCGCATTTCAATAACACTCTCATCAGTTACCCCCGGCATCCTCCCCGATAAATCCATCGAGCTCAAACTTGATAATTCAGCCCTGAAGGAGACCTTTGACCACAATTACAAGTCAAAACTCGAGAATCATCTCAGGGAATCCCTGCGGAATGCAGGAATAAAAATTACAACCGTTGTCGAATCAACCGAGAGAGGTGATATACTCTATTCGGTGGACCAGAAGTTCAACCATCTGGCCAATAAAAATCCGGCACTGAAGGACCTGAAAAAGACCTTCAATCTCGATTTTGAATGATATTATAACAGTTCTCCCGTGAAAACCCCCGGAAAAAGTCTTACGGAGCCTCAGCAAAGCAATCCGGGAGACGCTGATCAGAATCTCCCAAAGGCTAAGAAACAGGTTTCCACGGTCCTGATCGCCGGTGGCATCGCCCATGATTTAAACACTATTCTGACACTTATCTACGGATACAGTGAACTGGCACTCGAGGGTCTCGACCCGGCCAGCGAGAATTTCGCTAACATCAAAAAAATCATTCAGTCTGCCGACAGGGCAAAGGCTATCACGGGCCAGTTACTATCCCCTGGCATGGAGGCTGACCAGGTACAAATGAAAGTGACTGTAAAGGATGTCCTTCGGGAAACCTTAGAGTTCCTGCGTCCGCTGGTGACTGACAGAATCATTCTCAGGGAAGAAATCCTGACTCCTGAAGTGTACGTATCTGCTGACCCCATCCAGCTTTACAGGGTTTTCACAAACCTGGCCCGCAATGCAATTCAGGCTATGGAGGAAAATGGCGGTACTCTCACAGTGACACTGGATACCCGAAAGGGCGGAGAAGTGAGAAACCTTCCTGCCGGTAAACCAGCCGCAGATGAATATGCCCTTATCCGTTTTGCAGATACGGGACCCGGCATGGATGAGACAACTGCCGCCAGGATGTTTGAACCTTTTTTCACTGCCGGGAAACAAAGCAGGGGAGCAGGCCTCGGCCTTTCAGTCGTTGCCGGAATTATTTCCGGAATTGAGGGTAAAATAAGCGTGACAACGAAAAAGGGCATGGGAACGGTAATAGAGCTTCTCATCCCATCCCTTTGCTGATTTCTGACTCAGGCGTTTTGCTGAACGGTGAAAAAGTGTTACCTTCGGGAAGTATAAAAGCCAAAACAGAGTATGCCCGGAGTAATGATAGTTGAGGATGATCTTTCTCTCAGGGAGTTGCTCAGGGAAGCCCTGGAAAAGAGAAAGTACACCGTCATCACTGCCTCGGACGGCAGGGAGGCAATGCTGAAGTTCCGTCCTTCTGTTATTGATATTGTGATCACTGACCTACTGATGCCTGAAGAAGACGGTCTCAGTGTTATTATGAACATCAGAAAGATCAAGCCGGAAACAAAAATCATAGCAATCAGCGGAGGTGGAAAAGCAGGCCCTGGTAGCTATCTCAACATAGCGAAAACCCTTGGAGCCGATCAGGTTTTCTCCAAACCCTTTCTTCCCTCCGAACTTGTTCAGAAAGTCAGGGAGATTTTGGGTTAAACATTTGGCCGGTAAACTTGTTCCGTGTATATTGAAACATTAACCATTAAATATAGAATCATATGCTTACAAAAAACGTTGAAGCAATCTGCAACAGGCAGATCGAAAGAGAAGGATACTCGTCAAACCTGTACCTTGCAATGGCCTCATGGGCAGAGAATAAAGGTCTTCCGGGCGTTGCAACCTGGCTATATGCCCAGGCTGATGAAGAAAAAATGCACATGCTCAAGTTTATAAAATATGTAAACGAAAGGGGAGGCAATGCTATCATTCCGGCTTTTGAAAAGCCGCCGGTTAAATTCAAAGGCGCAGAAGAGATGTTTGGGGAAGTTCTCAAACACGAGCAGTTTATCAGTGCCAGCATCAACGAGGTTCTGGCAGAGACGATGAAGGATAATGATTTTGCGACCGCAAACTGGGTGCAGTGGTTTGTCAATGAACAGATTGAGGAGGAATCGAATGTACGTCTCGTACTTGACAAGATTGCACTTGCCGGTGCTTCCGGTCTTTATTTCCTTGACAGGGATATTATGGGTCTCAGGGCAACACCCGCAGCACCTGCCCAGGCATAGAATTACAGATCATAATCATTCGGAAATGGCATACCGGCATTACAGGTATGCCATTTTATATTTATCAGTGCGTCGTGACCGGCGCTTCAAATTAGATTCCGCAACGACTGCCGTAAGCGCTGATCCGGAAAATTCATTAATTTTGCGTGGTATTTTTTAAAATCAACATTCAATGAGCATTGTCAATAAGGTCTTGGGGCTGTTTCTCGGTAACAAGTATGAACGTGACCTGAGCGAGGTGGAACCCTTTGTAGGGAAAATAAGGGAGGAGTCAGTAAAGCTGGGTTCACTGTCGAATGACCAGCTGAGAGATCTCACGGCAGCATTGAAAAAGGAGATCACCGGGTCGTTCTCCCAGGAAGAGGAGGAGATCCGCACTCTGAAAACCACCGCTGAAAATGAAGAAGATGTCAGTGCCAAGGAAGAAATATATAACCGGATAGACAAGATCGATAAGGAGATCCTTGAAAACCTCGAAAAGAAACTTGACGAGGTACTGCCCCGTGCCTTCGCAATCGTAAAGGAAACCGCACGCCGGTTCAAGGAAAATGACGTTCTCGAGGTTACTGCCAGACAGTTTGACAGGGACCTTGCAGCTACCCGTACTTCAATTACAGTTGAAGGTGATAAGGCATACTGGAATAACCGCTGGATAGCAGGAGGAAACGAAATTCTCTGGGATATGGTGCATTATGATGTACAGCTTATCGGCGGCGTAGCCCTTCATAAGGGTAAGATTTCAGAGATGGCCACGGGTGAAGGCAAGACCCTCGTGGCAACCCTGCCAGTGTTCCTGAATGCACTTGCTGGAAGGGGAGTGCATATTGTGACAGTCAATGATTATCTCTCTAAGCGTGACTCAGAATGGATGGGCCCCCTCTATGAATTCCACGGCCTTTCGGTTGACTGCATTGACAAGCACGAGCCTAACTCAGGAGCAAGACGCAAAGCCTATAACTCGGATATAACCTTCGGAACCAATAATGAGTTCGGCTTCGATTATCTCCGTGACAACATGGCGCTCAATTCCGAAGACCTGGTGCAGAGGAAACACCATTATGCAATTGTTGACGAGGTCGACTCGGTACTTATTGATGATGCGAGAACACCGCTTATAATTTCGGGCCCTACGGCCAAGAATGACACTTCCCAGTTTGATGAGTATAAACACAAAGTCGAATTACTTGTCGGTGCTCAGAAAAAGCTTGTTACACAGCTTCTTGCAGATGCTAAGCGACTTATCACCGAAGGTAAGAATGAAGAAGGCGGACTGCTGCTCCTGAAAGTTTACAAGGGACTTCCGAGAAATAATGCCCTCATCAAATTCCTGAGCGAGGAAGGTGTCAGAAGCCTGCTTCAGAAGACCGAGAACTTCTATATGCAGAACAACTCGAAAGAGATGCCCAAAGTTACAGAGCAGCTCTATTTCGTCATTGAGGAGAAAGCCAATTCGATTGAGCTCACTGAGAAGGGTCTGGACCTTATCTCTACATCTGTTGAGGATGCCAGCTTCTTCGTGCTCCCGGATGTCGGCAGCAAGATTGCTGATATAGAAAAGAGTACCGGTGATGAAATGGCAAAGCTGCGTGCAAAGGATGAACTGCTGCAGGATTTCGCCATAAAATCGGAAAGGGTGCACACGATGACCCAGCTGCTGAAGGGCTACACACTTTTCGAGATTGACATCGAATATGTTGTAATAGACAACAAGGTGAAGATCGTGGACGAACAAACAGGCCGTATACTTGAAGGCCGCCGCTATTCTGACGGTCTGCACCAGGCAATAGAGGCCAAGGAAAACGTTAAGGTGGAGGCTGCAACGCAGACCTATGCGACTATAACCCTTCAGAACTATTTCAGGATGTACCACAAGCTTGCCGGGATGACAGGTACTGCCATTACGGAAGCAGGGGAGCTGTGGAATATTTATAAGCTTGATGTGGTGATAATACCCACAAACGTAAAGATTATCAGGAATGACCACGAGGACCTTGTCTATAAGACCAAGCGTGAGAAGTACAATGCCGTTATTGATGAGATAATGAACCTGAACAAACAGGGGAGGCCTGTGCTGGTTGGTACTACATCCGTCGAGATATCCGAGCTTCTCAGCCGGATGCTCAAAATGAAGGGTCTTAAACATAACGTACTGAATGCCAAGCTTCACCAGCGTGAGGCTGATATAGTTCTCGAGGCTGGAAAGACCGGAACAATTACGATAGCAACCAACATGGCGGGAAGGGGTACTGACATCAAGCTTACACCCGAAGTGCGTACCGCGGGCGGACTGGCAATCATAGGCACGGAACGCCATGAATCGAGGCGAGTCGACAGGCAGCTGAGAGGACGTGCAGGACGCCAGGGTGACCCCGGCTCGTCACAGTTCTTCGTTTCTCTTGAGGATGACCTCATGCGCCTCTTCGGTTCGGAACGGATCTCCGGCATTATGGACCGGCTGGGCCTTAAAGATGGCGAGATGATCCAGCACTCTATGATTACCAAATCCATTGAAAGGGCTCAGAAAAAGGTCGAGGAGAACAACTTCGGAATACGAAAGAGACTCCTTGAATATGACGATGTCATGAACTCACAGAGGGAAGTTATCTATAGCAAGCGCCGGCATGCTCTTCTCGGCGAGAGGCTTAGTGTAGACATTGCCAACATGATGTATGATGTTACTGACGATATTGTCAGCAAGACAAAAGACAGCGGCGATTTTGAAGAGTTTCAGTTTGACCTGATACGCTCGCTGTCAATAGACTCACCGCTGCAAAAGCAAGAGTTCAACAAGCAGGAGGCTTCAGAAGTTACGGAGACGGTTTTCGCCAAGGTGACTGATGCCTACCGCCGCAAGGCTGAAACCATTTCTGCAACTGCACTACCGGTATTGAAGGATGTTTACGAGCGGATGTCAGCTACCTATGAAAATGTGGTTGTCCCCATCACTGACGGGGCAAGGACGTATAATGTGATCACCAACCTGAAAGCTTCTGTCGAGACGGAGGGTAAAGAGCTCTCACGTGCCTTTGAAAAGACAGCGGTGCTTCTCACAATTGATGATGCCTGGAGAGAACACCTTCGTGAAATGGATGATCTGAAACAGTCCGTTCAGAATGCCACCTACGAACAGAAAGACCCGCTGCTGATATATAAGTTCGAGTCGTTCGAACTGTTCAAGACCATGATAAACAAGGTGAACCATGATGTTGTCAGCCTGCTTATGAAAGGCACTATTCCCGTGACCTCTCCGGATCATGTCCGTGAGGCCCAGCGAAGGAGACAGGCTGACATGAGCCGCATGCGTACCCAGAAGAGCGAGGTGGATTCGTTTGGCGGAGGCACCGGCGGCGGCGCCGCTGAAAAGAAGCAGCAGCAGACCACCCCGGTAAGGGTTGACAAAAAGGTTGGAAGGAATGATCCGTGTCCCTGCGGAAGCGGTAAGAAGTACAAACACTGCCACGGTCAGGGCCTCAGTGATTCTCCCGGCGCCGGGGTCTGATAAACCCTCATGAACCGCTGCCGAAAGCTTCCATGGCCTTTATTATGTGCGATTGCACAGACCTGTTGACAGGCACCAGCGGCAGTCTCAGGATATTCTGACAGAGGTTCATACTGCTCATTATGGCTTTGATCCCGCCGGGATTTCCGTCAGCAAAAAGAAGCCCGATCATATCCAGGTACCTGAACTGTATCTCCCTGGCAATTTTAAAGTTATGCTTAAGAGCCTGGTTTACCATCTCTGACCAGTCAGCCGGAAAAGCATTGGCAAGGACGGAAATCACCCCGGCACCGCCGGCAGCGATTACAGGCAGGACATCCATATCGTTGCCGCTGATGACAAGAAAATTCTCCGGCTTGTCTCTGAGTATCTTCATTATATTCTCAAAATTGCCGGAGGCCTCTTTGATCCCGATTATATTCTCGCTGTCCCGTGCAAGCTCCAGCACGGTCTCCGGTGCCAGGCTCCCGCAGGTGCGCGAAGGCACATTGTACAGTATTACCGGAATGGGACTTGCGGCGGCAATCTGCCTGTAATGCTGGTAAAGCCCCCTCTGGCTGGGCCTGGTGTAATAGGGAGACACTGATAGGATTGCGTCAACACCTTCAAAATCAGCCTGCCTGATATAACTGACCAGTTCAGAAGTGTTGTTTCCCCCGATACCCACAACGACCGGCACCCTCTTATTCACTGCTTCTGTTACAAATGACATCAGTGCACACTTTTCATCCCTGTTTAGAGTAGAGGATTCACCTGTTGTACCCATTACCACTATATAGTTCACCCCTCCGGAAATGAGATGCTCGACTATACGCCCCATGGCTGCAAAATCCAGACTGTGATCGTTCTTAAACGGCGTCACTACCGCAACACCCGTGCCTTTGAATTTCTTCATTTACTCAGTTTTCAATTATTATGGGTTGCCTTAATACTCAAGCCCTTTTTTCAGGACCGCTGATCATTGTCAGATAATGAAGCACCTGTTCAAGAAAATGATCCGTTTTAAACGGACTCCCTGCCTGAATCATCAGATCATAGGGCTCATTTTCAGGCTCTTTGGAATCATCGGGCCCTGCTTTCATTGGCGACGGAGAAACGGTGGCAATATATAAAAGCGGAAAAACGCGCAGGGGATTTATCCCAATGAGAAGATCGAATTTTTTCTCCGCAAACAGCCTGAAGTCTTCAGATTTTGGGATGAAGAACAGGTTCAGGTCTGTCTGTTTCAGAAATTTCATATATGTCAGACCGGTTAATCTGTCAGGAACGGTTTTACCGGGTATCCAGGCAAGTACTTCCATTGTCTTGCCAAGCTCCGTCATCCGGCGTCCCATTGCTGCTATGTGCTGCAGATCTTCTTCCTTTGAAGAGTCCCACAAAATTCCGATGCTTTTTGCCCTGTCGAAATCGAATTTGGGCTTGATTCTCCTGACAGAGGATGCCCGTCTGCGAAGGATCGCACGCCCTATGTTTTGCCTGATTGTGCCTAACAGTTCCATTGTGAATGCAAACCTATGTTTTTTTTGTTTTCATAACCACTCACTGACTAATATTCTTTAATCATTTTCAGGAACTCCTCTTCGGTTATCACCCTTACACCGCTTTGTTCTGCCCTGGCTTTCTTGGCCGGACCCATATCGCTGCCTGCCAGGAGGCAGGAAGTGTTGCCTGATACCGATGTTCCCACTTTCCCTCCGTGTGCTTCGATAAGTGCTTTCAGCTCTTCCCTTGAATAGTTCATAAATGTGCCGGAAATCACTATGGTTTTACCGGTCAGAGGACCGCTGACAGAAACGGCAGCCGGCCCTGAAAACTCCATTCCTGACACCCTGAGTCTCCTGATGATCTCCCTGTTTTCAGCGTCATTGAAATATTCCCTCACGCTGGATGCAATTTTTGGCCCGATTTCTGCCAATGCGGTAAGCTCTGCCTCAGTTGCCAACATAAGTTTATCAATGTCACTGAAGCCTGCAGCCAGCGTTTTGGCAACAGTTTCACCTACATGCCTTATACCCAGTGCAAAAAGCTTTTTGTGATAGGGAGCGGTGAGCGATTTTTCAAGTCCCGCCATGATATTGGCTGCGGATTTGTCGCCCATACGGTCAAGAGAGGAAAGCTGCTCCTTCTTCAGGTCGTAGAGGTCAGCAACCGTGCGTATGAGCGACTCGGAATAAAGCAATTCTATGGTCTCCTCGCCAAGGCCTTCGATATTCATCGCCTTGCGGGAAACGAAGTGAATGATTCTGCCGGTTATCTGGGGCGGACAGTGAAGATAATTAGGGCAGTAGTGATTGGCTTCACCTTCTCCACGGATGAGGGAAGTGCCGCACTCGGGACATTGCTCCGGGAACCCCACAGGTTCTGCATCGGGGCTTCGTCTTTCAATATCAACCGTCACAATCTTAGGTATGATTTCTCCGCCTTTTTCAATAATCACCGCATCACCGTAATGAAGTCCCAGCAACTCTATCTGATCACTGTTGTGAAGCGACGCACGCTTTACGGTGGTTCCGGCCAGAAGTACGGGTTGCAGATTGGCTACGGGAGTTATGTTCCCGGTCCTCCCCACCTGGAAAACAACCGAGAGGAGGGTAGTCAGCGCCTGCTCCGCCGCATATTTATAAGCAATAGCCCAGCGGGGTGATTTTGCCGTGTATCCCAGCTCCGTCTGAGCTTCGAGAGAGTTGACCTTGACAACCACCCCGTCGGTATCGTAAGGCAATTCCTTTCTTTCTTTTTCCCACTTGTGAATAAAACTTATGACCTCACCGATATCCTTATATCTCCCGATGACCTCAGTGATCCTGAATCCCCAGGCCCGTGCCGCCATCAGGTTATCGTAATGATTATCTGCCGGGAGAGTCTCTCCGAGCAGATAATAGAGGTAGCAGTCCAGCGGCCTTGATGCGACAACTCTCGAATCAAGCATCTTGACGGTGCCGGCGGCGGCATTGCGTGGATTGGCAAACAAAGGTTCTCCCCTGACACTTCGCTCCGCATTCATCTTCTCAAATCCCCTGCGGGGAAGATATATTTCGCCTCTCATTTCGAAAGATCGCGGGGCATCGGCCGAAGAAACCTTCACAGGTATGCTCCTGATGGTCCTGACGTTAGCCGTCACATCATCACCCCTGGTTCCGTCACCCCTGGTAACAGCCCTTGTAAGTTTCCCGTTTTCATATATAAGACTGATTGAGAGACCGTCATACTTAAGCTCACATACATATTCCGGAATGTACCCGAGGATTTTGCTTACCCTGTCACCAAACTCCCTGACCTCGGTTTCACTGTAGGTGTTGCCCAGTGACATCATAGGATAGATGTGTTCATGTTGGCTGAACTCGACTGTCAGGTCACTGCCAACCCTCTTTGTGGGTGAATCGCCAGTCTGCAATTCAGGGAAATTCTTTTCGATGGTCTGAAGTTCGCTGAGCAGCATATCAAACTCAAAATCGGATATTACAGGCTGATTAAGAACATAATACCTGTGGTTATGTTCATCGATTGTTTTTCTGAGCTCTTCAGCTCTGTTCCTCGCTTCGGCAAGCTTCATTTTCAATTATTGGTTAAAGTAAACTGTTATGACCATCTGCCGGGTATTACAGCCCCGCAGGAGCATTTGCCGCCGGTTATTTTATTCGATATTACTCTGATTCCGGTTCTCTCGACTGCTTTCATACCGCATTCCGGACACACCGTGTCATCCGTTCCTGATCCTGGAACATTACCCACATATACATAACGAAGTCCGGCCTCACGGGCAATACCGGCAGCACTGTTCAGAACAGCCAGCGGTGTGGGGGGCAGATGCTCAAGCTTGTATAGGGGCTGGAACCTGGTGAAGTGAAGTGGAGTGTCGGCAAATCCGTTTGAAAAGAGCCACCTGCACATAAGCCTGATTTCGTCAGCACTGTCATTGTAGCCCGGTATAACGAGGTTCGTAATTTCCAGCCATACCCCTTCATCCCTGTATATCTTCAGTGCATCCAGTACTGGCTGCAGTTTGCCGCCGTTAAGCTTCAGGTATGTGGCGTCACTGAATGATTTCAGATCAATGTTGGCGCCGTCGATATAGCGGCACAGCTCTTTCAGCGGAGCAGGATTGATATACCCGTTTGAAACCATGATGTTCAGGATCCCTTCTTTCCTTGCGATCTTTGAGGTCTCATAGACATATTCATAGAAGGTCACGGGTTCGGAATAGGTATATGCAATTGACCGGCAGTTGTTTGCCTTTGCGCTTGCCACGACATCACCGGGAGGAAGGTCATAGTTTTTGGTTTTGTCGGGAGAGGTCTGCGAAATGGTCCAGTTCTGGCAGTTCAGGCAGGCGAAGTTGCATCCTGCAGTGGCAATTGAAAATGCTGAAGAACCGGGAAGAAAATGATAGAGCGGCTTCTTCTCGACGGGATCAGCATTGACGGCACACGGATTTCCGAATGCCATTGTGTAAAGTTTTGATTTCCTTACCACCCGGTTACGGCAATCGCTGACTTCCCCCTCCTTAAGGGTGCATTCATTAGGGCAGATGCGGCACACAACACCTCTTGCACTTTCTTCCTGGTACATTGCCAGCCTCTCCGGGGAAGACTGAACCGCACCGTTCACAACCGCCGATGCCATCTCCGAACCATTTCCAGCCAGCGGAACAAACATACCTCCGGCAACTGCCAGTGATCCCCGTTGCGCAAACACCCTGCGTGTTATCTTTCTGTTGCTGATTATGAGCGTCATACGCTTATCAAATGATGAGTATAAATCTAACGTTTAAAGAGAACCGATACAAGTGCTACAGCCACTAAAATGAAAAATGCAAGTATAAAAGAAGCGTTCATTATTCCGGCAAGCGGTACAAGTACTGTGGAGACAACCGTATAGCCAAGAGCAGAACCTGCAAGGTCGGAGGCATATATCCTGCCTGTAAAATCAGCCTGGCTTCCCGAGGTCAGTACCCTGTATATGCTCCCTGTCAGAAATCCGGCAATCAGCAATGCGGGGAAAACAATCAGCAGGAGCAGGGCGGGCCCGGTTTCTGTCAGCCGTACCGCGGCTGCACCGGTGAGGATAAATAATAATGCGAGAAATAACGGAACTGTTACCAGTGTATGCTTCAGGCGCAGAGACGCATACGCAGCCCCTGAAGCCAGTCCACCCATAAGCAGTGAAAGGACTATGGCTGACAGGATGTACATGTTGCCAATCGCTGCCTGCAGGAGGAAAACGGTTATCATGCCGTACCCGGCCAGACCGGCCGATGCCGCAAACATCACAAACCCTTTACGGCGTATGAAAAGAAATGGCACTATTACCAGCATTACAGTTATTGCCCACGCAGTACCCTCGGCTCCCCTGAGTTCAAGCGACATCGAATTACTGAACCAGGCGGATACGGGTTTCGTCACGGAGTTCTGCCCTGCAGCAGTATCAGTCTGCGAGATTATCAGATCCCCGCGTGCCTTGATATCAGCATCATCCAGATAATCACCGCTTACATAAATGTTTTCAATTCCTCTCTCTCTTACAAGAGAAGCTATCCCGGCAGTCAGGGAATCGTCTGAAGCCATCACGTAAAGAGATGATCCGGGGATTGCCGTTACGTTGTTGAATATTGCCCTGAGACTGTTGTAGACAGGCGAAAAACTTCTGCGGTAACTCTCCGGGGAATAGTTGTAATAGGGTGCAGGTGTGCAGGTAAATACTCCTCTGTCGTTCAGATGCTCTTTTACGGTCCCGAAGTATTCCCGGGTGAAATACCTGTTTACCGCAAGAGTCGAAGCGGGAGGTATAAGCTGAATTACTGCATCGAAAGTTATTCTGTTGTTTTTCAGGTACTTTACCGGATCGCTTTTCACCACTTTAACCAGCATTTCGTTGAGAAGAGTGTCACGCGCATTCTCAGCAGCAATTATTCCAGGATCATGTTCAATGTAAACGACCTCCTTAATATTGTACTTCGACAGCTGGGCAAGATGTTTCTGCAGCCCGCCGGAAATGATCATAACTCTCTCATATTTATCTCTCTGAAGCAGAGTGTAGTGGATATTTTCCTCCTCCCTGGCTATGTCGCCTGAAAAGAACAGCGGACGGTGATCATAGTATACGGTTGTTTCCCCGCCGTAGGTACCTGTGGCAATATTTCCGTAAGGGGTGTCAGTGCTGGATGTAACCCTGACGCCTCTCAGCAGCATACCGCGCACAAACGGATCAGGTTTGAAAATGAATAAAATCAGTGCCACAGCAGTCAGGCATACCCATGCTCCGATGCGCCATAGGCGTGACGAATAAAAAATCAACACCACCAGCGAAACCGTCAAAACTTCCACCAGGATGTACAGCCGGTAGTTCCCGATATACATCAGAAATGCCATTGTTGTGAGTATACCTGCTGCCACCGACCCGAGAGTCTCGAGTCCGAAGCTGTTACCGCTCCCGGAGCTTCTGTTTTTACTTCTGATGTATGACAGGCGGATAAAAACAAATGACGAAACAAAGGCTGCAGGTGCCACACTGACGGCGATGACAGCAAGCGATTTGAAGACCGAAGGCAGTTCTCCCGGTTTCAGGATGACTGTGTTCATCAGGATAAATAGCAGGAGTGACATTGCAGGGGCTGCCGCCATTAACCACATCATCCGCCTGAGACCGGTGAAGCGTGATTTGCCTCCTGCGACAGCGCCGAGGGCTGAAATCATAAGCCAGAACCAGAGGAAGGATCCTGCAGAGGCTTCGCTGCCACCGCCAAGTATCACAGCCTCACGAAGAAGGGTGAACTGGACCGATGAACTCACAAATCCTGTTATGAGAAGCAGAATGCGGGGAACTGAAGATTCGGTTTCCGGCTTAAATCCCCCAGGATAATCCCCTGCATGAGTCTTTTGTGCATCCCTGCCGGAATAGTACCGCAGATGCCATGTAAGGTGTATCATGGCAGCACAGGCCATTCCGATTCCGAACTCGACATGGAGATGAAGTGCCTCTTTGACGAACGGAAGGTTCCACCTGTAATTCACCTGCAACGCCATGAAAATGCCGGGTACTGCAGTAAGAAAAAATGTGATCAGCAAAATCCAGTTCCAGAATCTGCGGTGAACCTGCCTGCTTAGAAGTCCGGACGATGACAGATAAAGGCTGAGGAGATAGAGTACCAGGGCGGTCAGCCCGATAGGTCCGACATGATACATCGTTTCATGCTTTATTCGCCGAAGACTAGGGCCTCATACACAAAGATCTCGGCATTTTTCCAGCCATCCCAGCCGATTCCGGCTTTGTCGCGTGCACAGTAGCCCAGGAATTCGGTAACGGTCCAGCCTCTTTCTGAAGCAACCTGTGGCAGAAGTGTCCCTGACATTATTCCTTTTTTAAGATATATGCCGTGCTTTCCGATGACAATCTCGCTGATGTTGCTTATCTTTTTCATCGGTCCGAGAACTGATATTTCAAGTTTTATCTCCGGATATTCCTTTGCAGAAAGTGCAGGGAACCTGGGGTCTCCAAAGGCTGCCTCACGGGCCATGACTTCCACAACCCGGTAAAGCGGATCAGGAGATGTGAAACGGCCAATGCAACCCCTGAGGTTGCCGCGAACGGTGATGGTGACGAAGGCTCCCAGCGGCTCTCTGAGAGCGGAGGTTAGCTTTCGGGCATCAGGGGTACCGGGCTTTGTGTCGTTTAATCCTGCTTTTATCGACTCCCTTGCAATACCCAGCAGAGTCTCCTTTTCTTCAGAAGACAGAACCAAAGATTCTTTATCTTTTGCCTGAGATTCGACAGATATTGCTTTCTTTTCAACAATAATGGCGTTGTAGCCTACAACCTGCTGTCTGTCTCCGAAACGTGAGTCTCCAGAATTTGTATATTCAGCATTTCTGTAATGCAGACTCCCGTCTCCTTCAGTAAGGTACATCAGCACCATTCCTGCCGTCCACCCGCACATGGCTGTAGCCAGCCCTTCAACCCCTGAAGTCTCGGCATTCTTAACAGCCTTCATAAGGGCATCGGGGTCACCGCTGACAATTGCATCACTGGTCTTCCGGTCCGTCTTCACAGCATCACTGTAAGAAGGATAATGAGAGAAATCGCTGCTGATGACAAAAAGATTATTGGCGGTGAAATATGGTTTCAGGGACGAAGCCAGGGAGATGAGGATATTCTTGTCCCTGGTGCCTATCAGGATAGGAATAACAGAGGGAGTCTTTTTAAAATGATACTGAATGAACGGAAGTTCAACCTCGAGAGAGTGTTCCGGATTATGTGCATCATCACGGGTGAAGAAATACCTGCTTTCGTCAATCAGCTTTTCACCTGTTTGCCTGTTCACCGGCACCTTCCCGAGAGGTGTTACCATATCCCCGGAGGTAAAGACGGCCGCCCCTTCGAAGGCGAACCTGTGACTGGCTCCTATGAGAAATATGTTGTTGTACTCTGCGTCAGCCGGTATTGCGGAAAAGGCTGCGGCGGCAGTATGTCCTGAATAAACGTACCCTGCATGGGGTACTATTATTGCCCTTACCGTTGTACCGGGCACAGGACCGTTACATTTACCGAAAAGCTCCTGAAGGTCGCTTCTCAGCTTCTCGCTCCCCGAGGGATAAAAACTGCCGGCAACGGCAGGTTGCCTGTCCTTCCCGGCCTGCTGTCCGTTGATGCTCATAAGCGGTAGGATTAATGAGATTATGATTACAACAACCGTTTTCATTGAAACAGTCCTTTACAACAAAGTAAAGTTAAGTCAAATAAGTGGAAAAGCGAGAGCTGATAAAGGAAGATCAGATGAGTACAATATTCTCCTTGATTGTGGTCCCGTCATCATCTATTCCGTAGAGTCTGATGCCTACGCTGCAGGTAGCACCGGCAGCAATGTCCAGAATGGGAGAGACAGCTTCCCTGACATCTTCCTCACCCATGGAGTCATATTCTTCAATATCAAAATAGAGATGAATGAACAGGATATGTTCTGATCTTTTGATTTTACAGAGGACTTTCAGAATTTTAGCCATCCATAAGGCCGATGAAGTATTGAAATAGTCGACGTTGTACTTGAGATTGGTGTTTTCTGCAGGATTCTTTGCATATTCACTTGCCCACTTATGAATAGGCTCAAAAAAAGATGTTGCATTTTCAGGCAGAGATTTGCCTGTGAAACCCAGAACTCCCGTTGATGACACAAGATCTACCTGCGGTGTCTTAGTGGTCGCCTGAATCCTGATATCCTGTAAATTACCCATAATATAACAGTTCCTTCCCTGAAATGTTTAAAGTCACTCTGACAATGAATAAAGGTAATCCATTATTATATGATCTTATTTAGCTTTCGTCAAAAAAAAAGGTATTATTATCAATTTTTTTCACCGTTTCGTCCTATCGCACAGTCATTAAATCAAAGTGTCCGGTGTGTTTATAGTACCTTGTGTACCCTGAATACCCTGAGTGCCATGAGTGCATGAATTGCCTGGCAGGACTAATGTACTTTAGGCACTCCAAACTCTGGCTCACTTTAAGTACTGATTAATTGCACTAAATATTATCTTTGCAGCCGAAATAAACTGAAATGGAAAACCTGCTCAGAAAAGGAATCAGGGAGGCCCTGATAAGCCTGTATAAATCGGATGTTCCGGATGAGTCCATCCAGTTGCAGAAAACCAGGAAGGAGTTTTCTGGCGACATGACACTCGTTGTGTTTCCCCTGCTTAAGAATTCACACAGGTCTCCTGAACAGACTGCGAATGATATCGGTGAGTATCTTCTCGGTAACCTTAAGTCTGTCAGTAGTTTCAACGTCATAAAAGGATTTCTGAATATTACAGTCGCCCCACGGGAGTGGGCATCCAGGCTCCAAAGTATCAGGGTGACACGTAACTGGGGCTTTACTGAGGCCGGTCCGGAAGCCGAAGTGATTGTAATTGAATATTCATCGCCCAATACAAATAAACCTCTTCACCTCGGACATATCCGCAACAATCTCCTCGGCTTTTCTCTTTCAAGATTGACCGCCGCAGCCGGCAAAAAGGTAATAAGGACAAATATTGTGAATGACAGGGGCATCCATATCTGCAAGTCAATGGTTGCCTGGAAGCTTTTCGGCAACGGGGAGACCCCGGAGAACAGCCGTAAAAAGGGGGACCACCTGGTTGGGGAATATTATGTCCTCTTTGACAGGAAATACAAGGAACAGGTGGCAGGACTGGAAGCGGCAGGGTCAACTCCTGAGGAAGCCAGGGAAAATGCCCCTCTGATGCTGGCGGCACGGGAGATGCTTCTCAGGTGGGAGGCAGGCGATGCTGAAACATTAAGCCTGTGGAAAATGATGAACTCATGGGTCTATGCCGGTTTCGATGTGACTTACAAAGCCCTGGGAGTTGAGTTTGACAGGATCTACTACGAATCTGAAACCTATAAAACAGGCCGGCAGCTGGTGCTTGAGGCCCTTAACTCAGGCCTGCTTTTCAGAAAAGACGACGGTTCGGTATGGGTCGACCTTACCGCTGAAAAACTTGACCAGAAATTGCTTCTGAGGTCTGATGGCACTGCGGTCTATATGACCCAGGATCTCGGCACTGCCGTACTGAGATACAATGACTTCAGTTTCAACCGGCACATTTATGTCGTCGGGAATGAACAGAATTATCACTTCCAGGTGCTTGCCCTCGTTTTGCTAAGGATGGGCTACCAGTGGGCCCGGGGACTGCATCATTTCTCCTATGGAATGGTAGAACTCCCGGAAGGTAAAATGAAATCCCGGGAAGGAACTGTGGTGGACGCTGATGATCTGATCACTGAGATGACTGACACTGCACGGGCAATGTCGCAGGAACTTGGAAAACTTGGCGGTTTTACCGAATCCGAAAAAGAGGATATCTTCAGGAAGATAGGCCTGGGCGCATTGAAATACTATATTCTCAAGGTCGATCCTAAAAAAAATATGACTTTCAACCCGGCCGAATCAATTGATTTTAACGGCAATACGGGGCCTTTCATTCAGTATACATACACCAGGATAAAGTCAGTCCTGAACAAGGGAATGGAAACGGGAATCACACCGGGTGAACCGTTATTTGATGACGTAACACCTGACCCGAAAGAAATAAATATTATCAAGCTGTTGAATGATTTTCCGGCTGTTGTCTCGGAAGCTGCTGAGGCACTGAGTCCGTCACTGATTGCAAACTATTGCTATGACTTGTCACGGGAATTCAACCAGTTTTACCATGATCTGCCGATACTCGGGGAAGAAAACAGGGAAAAACGCAATTTCAGGCTAAACCTGACTGAAATGACAGGTATCATAATTGAAAAAGGACTGTGGCTTCTTGGAATCGAAGCTCCGGAAAGAATGTAAACTCAGCATAAAGAAACAGATATGTTCGAAAACCTAAGCGAAAGACTTGAGCGCTCCTTCAAGATACTGAAAGGGGAAGGGGTGATATCAGAAATAAATGTGTCCGAGACTCTTAAGGAGGTGCGCCGGGCCCTTCTTGATGCCGACGTAAACTTCAAAATTGCAAAACAGTTTACCGATACCGTCAAGCAGAATGCGATGGGGCAAAACGTCCTGAAGTCGGTCAATCCCTCGCAGATGATGATCAAGATCGTTCATGACGAGCTTGCCGCGCTGATGGGAGGGGAGAAGACCGATATCAACATAAAGAGCAACCCCTCTGTGATACTTGTTGCAGGACTTCAGGGAAGCGGCAAGACGACCTTCACCGGCAAGCTTGCAAAATATCTCAAAAGCAAAAGAGGAAAGAACCCGCTGCTTGTTGCCGGCGACGTCTACAGGCCTGCTGCAATAGAGCAGCTCAAGGTGCTGGGAACTCAGATAGAGGTGCCTGTTTACACTGAAGACGGAAACCTGAATCCGGTAGAGATAGCCCGAAATGCAGTACGTGAGGCAAAAAAGAACGGTAATGATGTCATAATTATAGACACGGCGGGTCGCCTTGCGGTGGACGAAGAGATGATGAATGAGATAGCTGCGGTCAAAAACGCGGTCAATCCTCACGAAACGCTGTTCGTGGTTGATTCCATGACAGGACAGGATGCCGTGAACACGGCCTTTGAATTCAATGAAAGGATTGACTTTGACGGGGTCGTCCTGACAAAACTCGACGGCGACACCCGGGGCGGCGCAGCCCTTTCAATAAGATCGGCAGTCAATAAGCCAATCAAATTCATCAGTGCCGGTGAAAAAATGGAGGCTCTTGACCTCTTTTACCCCGACAGGATGGCCGACAGGATACTTGGAATGGGCGATATCGTCACCCTCGTTGAAAAAGCCCAGGAACAGTATGATGAAGACGAAGCCAGGAAGCTGCAGAAGAGAATAGCAAAGGACCAGTTCGACTTTAACGACTTCATATCGCAGATTCAGCAGATCAAGAAGATGGGGAACATGAAAGACCTCATGGGGATGATCCCCGGGGTTGGAAAAGCCATAAAGAATCTTGACATTGACGACAATGCATTCAAGGGAATAGAAGCCATCATCCACAGCATGACCCCGGCAGAAAGGACAAACCCGCTATTGATGAACGGCAGCCGCAGGAAACGGATTGCTGACGGCAGCGGCACAACTGTTGCTGATGTCAACAGGCTTCTGAAACAGTTCGACGAGACAAGAAAAATAATGAAAATGGTTGGTAAGGGCGGAGATCTGTCTAAATTAGTACCAAGAAAAAGATAATATGTATCAGCTGATTGATGGAAAAAAAACGGCAGCAGAGATTAAAACCGAAATCGCTGCCGAAGTTATTTCAATGAAGAAAAGAGGCGCACGCCCCCCTCACCTCGCCGCAGTCCTGGTAGGGAAGGACGGAGGCAGTGAAACCTATGTGGCAAATAAGGTGAAGGCTTGCGCCGAAGTGGGATTTGACTCAACCCTCATCCGGATGGATCCTTCCGCAACCGAGGCCCAACTCCTTGCTAAAGTGAATGAACTTAACAGGAATCCTGATATCGACGGATTCATTGTACAGCTTCCCCTTCCTGCTCACATAAATGAGAATAAAATTATCGAGGCAGTATCACCGGAAAAGGATGTTGATGGCTTCCATCCTTTGAACCTGGGCAGAATGATGGCCGGAATTCCTTCATTTGTCTCCGCCACACCCTACGGCATCATGGAGCTTCTCAAGAGGTATAAGATCCCTCTCGGCGGGGTAAACTGCACAGTTGTGGGCAGAAGCAATATAGTAGGAAGGCCTGTAAGTATCCTGATGTCACAGAAAGGTATTGACGCAACAGTAACCGTTGTTCACAGCCGCACAAAAAACATTGCAGACATTCTTAGACGATCGGATATTATTATATCTGCCATCGGATCTCCAGGTTTCATCACAGGGGAGATGGTAAAGGATGGCGTTGTGGTTATCGATGTCGGGACCACCAGGGTTGATGCCCCCGGTACAAAATCAGGCTGGAGGCTTAAGGGCGACGTTGATTTTGATTCCGTGGCACCCAAATGTTCCTTTATAACGCCCGTTCCGGGCGGAGTGGGACTGATGACAGTTGTTTCCCTGCTTCAGAATACCCTTAAGGCCTGTAAACGCTGAAGAACTGCAATCTATTCAAAAGTCAAACCTGAAAAATAGAGGTCGTAACCCCCTTTGCCACCCGGTCTGTCTGACGAAAAAACCATGAAAGGATTTCCAAACTGCAGATCAGTGCCAGTCACAGGACGGTATTCGTTGTATGAGCTGTTGATCTTCGGTCCCATATTCACCGGTGAGCTCCATTTTCCTCCCCTGAAAACGGAATAATAAAGGTCCTGACCTCCCATTCCACCAGGCATATCAGAAACAAATACAAGATATCTGCCTGAAACAAACGGGCATTTTTCATTGTACGAGGTTTTCAGGCTGTCTACTGCCAGAGGTGCGGCTGCCGGGTTGAGAAACCAGTCCTTTACAGTTTTTGCCGCCGGCCTCAGAAGCATGTAAATGTCGAAGTTTCCATCCCTGTCGGAACAGAAATATGCGGTATCAAAGCCTGGATCCATTGACAGGTATGCATCATCGGACGCGGAATTGAACAGGGTTGCCGGCACCGGGTCAGGAATGACGGGGACAGCGGAAAAAGCCGGGGTGAATCCTGAAAAGACAATGTCAAGACCTCTGCCGGCAACTTCTGTGGCAGTCGCCATATACTCAAGCCCGTCTTCGGAATTAAAGAACCTGTAGGGCCCGAAGTCGTTTGACGGAGTGTTGAACTTTGCCGTCAGCGCGGTGAGAAATCCATCCTGATAAATATGACTTTGGAGCAGGAATAATCCTGAGGTCTGCCCGAAGTTGTAGCCGATCCCACCGTAAACAAGATCAAATGTTTCTCCCGATGTCGCGCGGTTGGATGAGAATACTATCGGACGGGAATCAGACAGAACACCATATTCCCCGCTCCAGATGTCCGAATTGTAATCGTCATAAGGTGAGTTGAGACCTTCAAGTACAATTGCAGAATCAGGAAAAACTCCCATCGGGTAATTCAACACAGGTGGATTGTCTTTCCTGCATCCGGCAATTAAAGAAATGGCAATGACAGTCAGGACTGTGCGCAAAGAAATTCTTAGATTCATGATATAAACTTTTTGTATTGCCTCATGTCAAAGATATTAAATATCAGGGCATAAGCAAAAAACCGGGCAAGAGGCCCGGTTTCAGAAGGTAGAATTTAGGTTAATTCTAGGGTAATATTGGGTTTGAGGGTAAAATCTGCTTCTAATTCAATTATAAGATGCAAAGATTGCCTTCAGGGTTGCGTCACCTGAAAATTAATTTACAACACCCTGTAAGTCATGTTTATAAAAATCGGTGCCTGTTGATAATTGGGCTCCCGGAAATGATCAGGTGTGACAATATGTATTACATTTGCACAATATTTCGTGGGAAATGGAAGAAGAAAGGTACGGCTTTGTACATGACAGTGAGGTGGAAGAGGTGATCCTTCGTTTTGAGAAGATGCGGAAGAATAAGGAGTCATGCTACTTCGATGTAATTGAATTTGAGGCGATAATAGATTATTATCTCGAGGGAAATAATCCGATGAACGCTTACGAGGCAATGTCATTTGCCTGTGAGCTGCATCCTCATTCAGTACCTATCCAGGTTCGCAAGGCAAGAGTATTTCTCGAAAAGGGAAGGGCTCTCGAGGCCCTCACAATCGTAAGACGGATCGAGAATATCGAACCCGGCAATTATGAGATATATATTATTAAGGGAACAGCACTTGCAATGCTGGGAGATATAAGCGGGGCACAGAAGATTTTCGACATTGCCCTGCTGTCGGATGAGGATGACCAGGAGACGATCCTTTACAGTATCACCTCGGTTCTGCAGAACCTCAACTATTATGAACAGATGATTCCCTACCTGCACAGGCTGGCTGACCTTGAACCTGATTTTGCGGCTCATATTTATGACCTCGCCTATGCCTTCGAGAAAAGGGGTGATTTTGAAAACAGCATAAAGTATTACTGCCGCTATCTCGATGAAGAGCCAAATTCTGACAGTGCCTGGTACAATCTTGGTATAATATACAATAAAACAGGCGATTATGATAATGCAATCAACGCATATGACTATGCGCTTGCGGTAAATCCTGAAAACACTTTCGCCCTGTTTAACAAGGCGAATATCCTCTCCAACCTGGAAAAGTATAACGAGGCCATGGAGGTCTACCGCGAGTTTGTAAATGAGGAGCCTGAAAGCCTGGAGGGACTTACCTATCTTGCAGAGTGTTATGACAAGATCGGGAATGAGGAGATGGCAAGGAAATATTATTTTGAAGCCATCGAACTGACTCCCGAGTTCCCGGACCCCTGGTTCGGACTTGGGCTGCTGGCGCTTACCCGTGACAAGGCATCGGAGAGCCAGCCATATTTCAGGAAGGCCATCGAACTTGACAACACCAACCCTGATTACTGGTTCTCGCTCGGGAAATCGCATATTATGCTGAGCGAACTTAAACAGGCTCTTAAATGCTTCCGGGAGACACTCAGGCTGGATGCCTACTTCGATGATGCATGGATAGAAACGGGTATGATCATTATGATGACCGGTGCCTTCGGCAAGGCAATCCCCCTGCTTGAAGAAATAAGACTTATTAACGGTGATGTACCCGGCATCTGGTACCTTCTTGCTTCATGTTACCTCCAGACAGGGAAAACCAGGGAAGCCACCACCTGCCTTTCAAGGGCTGCAGAAATTGATCCTGAACTTTTTTCCGACTTTTCCATTCTTCTTCCTGAAGAACTGATGAAGCCTTCCATGAAGCGGCTTTTTGCCCGGAAAAAGAAATAACAGATGAAAGACCTCAGAAAACTGCTCACTCACATTCCTGACAGGCCGGCGAAACCGAGGAACGAGGGACTCACGATGGTTATGGATAAAGGGCTGAGTCTCAGGGAAGCCGAAGACTTCGCCTCTGTGGGAAGTGAATATACCGATTTTGTGAAACTGGGTTTCGGAACCTCGCTCATTACCCCGGATGTTGAAAAAAAAATACTGTTGTACCATAAGGCCGGAATGAAGGTTTACCTCGGAGGAACACTCTTCGAAGCCTTCATTGCAAGGGGAATGTTCGATGAGTATGTTGATCTGCTGAAATCGTCAGGCATTACAATGGTAGAGGTCTCCGACGGCTCATTTGATTTTGAACACAAAAAGAAACTCGATTATATCAGAAAGCTTTCACTTGATTTTACTGTAATCTCGGAGGTCGGATCGAAGAAGAAAAATGTGGTCTTTTCACCTGATCAATGGGTGGAAATGATGAGGGCAGAGCTCGATGCCGGATCCGTCAGGGTAATAGCAGAAGCCCGGGAAACGGGGACAGTCGGCATATATAACGACGACGGATCTGTCAATTCCGGACTGATCAATTCAATTTCAAAGCATATCGGTTTTAACAATGTTCTCTGGGAAGCGCCGCAGAAGTCGCAGCAGGCATGGTTCATCCTGAACTTCGGGGCGAATGTCAACCTGGGCAATATTGCACCGTACGAGATCATTCCACTGGAGTCGCTGAGACTCGGGCTGAGAGGCGATACCTTTTTCAGCTTTCTACCGGCAGAACTGAAATGAAACTTTTCGGCATAATAGGCTATCCTCTGGGCCATTCTTTCTCAGAGCGTTATTTTACTGACAAATTCGCCAGGGAACAACTTGCAGACCACCGCTACCACAAGTTCGAGCTATCTTCCCTTGATATGCTGCCTGAATTGCTGGAGCAGGAAAGTGACCTTACTGGTTTTAATGTCACCATACCCTATAAAGTACAGATAATAAAATACCTGAATGAAGTCGACGAAGCCGCTGCGGAGATAGGGGCCGTAAACACCGTCAGGGTCTCTCACAGAAACGGTAACCCTTATCTCAAAGGGTTCAACACTGATGCCCCCGCTTTCAGACAGTCGTTGCTTGATAACCTGTTGTCCCTTCCTGAATCTGCAGTGGTACTGGGAACCGGCGGCGCCTCAAGAAGCGTGTGCCATGAACTTCTAGAACTCGGCATCAGGGTAATAACCGTATCAAGGAAACCTGCCGCGGGCATATTTACCTATCAGGATCTTCCCGGGGAAGTACTTGGTTCGGCGGGAGTAGTGGTCAACACAACCCCGCTGGGCACATTTCCGGATATTGAAGCTTCCCCGCCGATAGACTACAGCTGCCTGAGGGAGGGCCAACTGCTTTTTGACCTGGTATACAATCCTCCGCAAACCAGTTTTCTGAGGCTGGGAGAGGAGCAGGGATGCCAGACCGTGAATGGGGAAGATATGTTTCATATTCAGGCTGAAATGGCCTGGGAGATATGGAACAGCAATCCTAAATAAAAACAGTCGGGGGATATCTGATATCCGTCAGCGACAATCCGTGGGCGGGAGCCGACTGTCCTGCCAGTCCCCGGTCACGGCCCCTGATAATATCCTCAAACTCCTTAAGTGACAGTTTACCTCTTCCTACCTGTACCAGCGTGCCGGTGATTGCCCTTACCATGTTCCTCAGGAACCTGTCGGCCGTGATTGTAAATACAACCCTGTCGGGCATCTCCTTCCAGATGGCTTCGGTAACTTTGCAGATATTGGTTTTGTTCCCTCCGTGAAGCCTGCTGAAGCTGGTAAAGTCAGTGTGATCCAAAAGGAGGGCTGAAGCCCGGTTGAGGAGTGCAACATCAGGCTTCCAGTAAAGCAGCCAGGCGCTGTCAGCCAGAAAAGGGTCTTTTAATGTGGCAAAAGTGTACCGGTAGGTTCTGGAGAGGGCATCAAAGCGGGCATGAGCATCCTCCTTCACCCTGGCTATTCGGGTAACCGCAATATCGCCGGGCAGAAAACCGTTCAGTTTGTATACAAAGGTATTGTCACCGGCAAGGCTGTCATTTGCTGAGTCAAAATGCGCACAGAAGAATTCAGAATGCACACCGGTGTCTGTCCGTCCCGCTCCTGTAACATTGAGGTTCTCGCTCAGCAGGGTGCTGAGCGCCCTGTTGAGCACTTCCTGAACGGTAGGTTTACCGGGTTGCAGTTGCCATCCGTGATATGCAGTGCCCCTGAATGAAAAAAAGATGAAGTACCTTGATGCCGGTGCCATATGTCGTAAAGATAGAAAAAAGAGGCTGCCCGGTATGGATCCGCGGCGGTCTTTTCATTAAATTGCAGCTCAAACAAAATGACAGGCTATGATGGCAGAGACAATTAAGCGGGGATTTGCAAGCGACAATAATTCGGGTGTTCACCCTGTTGTGATGGAACAGATAAACCGGGTGAACCGCGGACATGAGGTGGGCTACGGCGGTGACCGGTACACGCAACAGGCTCATGAAATGCTCAGGGAGCATCTGGGAAGTGATGCTGAGATATTTTTTGTCTTTACAGGGACGGCAGCAAACGTTCTCGGTCTTGCAGGAGCGACACGCTCGTGGAACTCGGTCATCACAGCAAGTACTGCACATATAGAACAGGATGAGTGCGGAGCACCTGAAAAATTTACAGGTTGCAAGGTGCTGACAGTTGATACCCCCGACGGCAAACTGAAGACCGGATACCTCACCAGACACATGCATGGCTTTGATTTTGAGCATCACAGTCAGCCGAAGGTTATTTCTGTTTCCCAGGTATCGGAAATGGGCACTGTATATACTGTTGAGGAGATAAGGGCCCTGGCAGACTATGCCCACAGTCACGGTATGCTTTTGCATATGGACGGCGCCCGCCTTGCCAATGCTGCAGTTTTCCTGCAGTTGCCGTTCAGGGCATTTACAACGGATGCGGGGGTGGACATACTCTCTTTCGGAGGTACCAAGAACGGTATGATGTACGGCGAGGCTGTCTGTTTTCTGCGCCCGGGACTGGCGGAAGGATTCAAATACCTGCGCAAGCAGGGGATGCAGCTGGCCTCGAAGATGCGCTTCATAGCAGCACAGTACACAGCCTACCTTACACACGACCTCTGGAAAGAGTGTGCAGGTCATTCGAACAGCATGGCACTGGAGCTTGAAAAGAGGCTTTCCCTGATAGACGGCCTGAAAATAACCCAGAAGGTCCAATCGAACGGGATCTTCGTTATAATGCCCCGCGAAGTGGCTGAGACGCTGCGCAGGGAGTATTTCTTCTATCCCTGGAACGAAGAGATGTCAGAATACAGGCTCATGACGAGCTGGGATACGTCACTTGACGAAATTGAACATTTTTCAAAACGCCTTGATGAACTGATGCATCCTGGTAAATAGGCCCTTCCTATTCGTAGGGATCGGCCTCAGTGGTCTTGCCGAACTCCCAGTAATCTCCGGTCGTGTCACCGTCCTGCTGCCTCCAGTAAGCCGGTGAAACCACATTCCCGTCGGCCCTGTGCAGAGTCCTTTCATAAACCGCGTAAACGGGATTGAAGATGATGTCAGTCACTCCCAGAGTGTAAGTTACGGCATTGCTTCCTTCGGATGGGACATCCTCCCTGATTTTTACTTCCAGCCCGTTCAGTGTCAGCAGTTCACGAAGGAATGTCAACCGTTCTGCTGAAATACCGCTTTCGATTAATGTGCAGCGTACCCCGTCAATCTCTGTAATCTGATGCTTTGCAATGGTAAGTGATCCCATGTTTTCCCAGTTTAAATTCCGTAGCTCATATTCCTTATCATCTCGAAGATGCCGCTTGCAAAGCCTGTAATTACAATGCCGGCAATACAAATTGCAAGGCCCAGCTTTGTCATGTTATCACTCCTGAAACGGGCAATCGGATCTTCATTCTTGTTGATGAACATGGCTTTCACAACCAGCAGATAGTAATACAGCCCTATGATTGTATTCAGAACGGCGATGGTGACCAGAAGATAAAACTCCTTTTCCGCGGCTGCCATGAAGAGGAAGAATTTGCCGAAGAATCCGGCAACAGGAGGTATGCCTGCAAGTGAAAACAGGGCAATCATCATTACCAGGCTCAGCCCGGGATTTGTTTTGTAAAGGCCGTTGTACTCATCCATGCTTTCCTTCCCTGTCTGATTTGAAATGGCTGCCACAACCCCGAATGCAGCCAGGTTAGAGAAGATGTAGATCAGGGCATAGTAGATCACCGTGGTCATTCCCAGCTCATTGCCTCCGATGAACCCCAGAAGGAAGAATCCGGCCTGGGCTATGGATGAAAAGGCAAGAAACCTTTTCATGTTTTTCTGTCTGATAGCGAAGAGGTTACCTATAGTCATCGTAAGTACTGCTATCACCCATATTATACGTTCCCATGTCTGGATTATTACCGGGAAAACAGTGAAGAGCACTATCACGAAGATGAATGCCGCGGCACCCTTGCTTATTACAGAAAGGTAAGAGGTGATATTTACCGGGGCTCCTTCATAAACATCAGCTGTCCACAGATGGAACGGTACAAGTGACATTTTGAAAGCCATGCCTGCAAAGAAGAAAATGAAGCCCATAATCGTAAGTGGCATCGCGGTAGCCCTTAAAGCTATTTCTGCAAAGTACATGGAGCCTGTTGTCCCGTATATCATTGAGAGCCCGAAAAGGAGTATTCCTGAAGAGAGCGACGAGGAGAGGATAAGCTTAATGCCTGCTTCTGCCGAATGGTTCCTGTACCTTTCAAATGCAGCCAGTGCGGCGAGGGGTATCGTTGCCAGCTCGAGCCCGAGGTAAAACATTATGAAATGACCTGATGAGATCATGAAGTTCATCCCGATCAGCGTGGAGATGAGAAGCATGAAGTATTCACTGGTCCTGTCGATGTTCTCAGGTTTGCCAAGCCAGGTGTACGACTGAATCAGGACAATAAGCGTCCCGATGTTAAGTATATTCTTCATCAGAAGGGTAGTCCGGTCTGACCGGAACATGTCGCCGAACAAGGATCCCTCCATTCCCGGAAGGAAGCCCGCCGCTGTTACAACCGCAAAAAGTATTACGGCGAAACCCCTGAGCTTGCCCTTTTTCTCCTCAGCGGTGAAGATCTCACCAATGAGTATTATCAGGAAGGCTGCCGTCAGCAGCAGCTCGTGACGCATTATTGCAAAGTTCTCCAGACTCATCTTCGTCTCAGGTTAAATTTTATTCCTGTTATTTTTATAATTAAAGCAGTTTGTCTACAATTGGCATGAGGCTGTCCTTGATCATTGTGGCCAGGCCCAGCGGTGCCATCCCGATATATATAATTCCAGCCAGCAATGCCACAACCGACAGGCGCTCATACCATTTCGCATCACCGAGGTTGTCAAAATGATGATCCTTGATCGGACCCAGAAGGAGGATTGCCACCACCCTCAGGATATATACCGCCGTTATAACTATGGATGTAACAGCGATAATGGTTGCCACACGGTGAAAAAGATCTGGATGCTGGAATGCTCCGAAGAATATAGACATCTCGGCCACAAAGCCGCTGAAACCCGGAAGACCCAGTGATGCAAGTCCGGCCATGACATAGATTACAGAGAGGAAGGGAATTACCTTCATCAGTCCGCCCATCTCATGTATCATCCTGGTGTGCGTTCTTCCGTAAATCATCCCGATGAGCGCAAAGAAGAGGGCTGTCATCAGTCCGTGCGAGATCATCTGCAGAACGGCACCGCCAAGGGCATGCTGGTTCATCATCAGAACAGCAAAAAGGACCAGCCCGCAGTGACTCACTGAGGAATATGCATTTATATATTTGAGATCCTTCTGCGCTATGGCCCCAAAGGCACCGTATACGACACTTATTGTTGTCAGGATGATAAATATCCAGCCCATCTCGTTGGCCGCCTCAGGCATCAGGAACATAGCCACCCTGAAGGCGCCGTATCCGCCAAGCTTCATCAGCACACCGGCGTGAAGCATTGACACGGCGGTAGGGGCAGAGGCATGTCCGTCAGGAGACCAGGTGTGGAAGGGGAACAGTGCTCCCAGCACCCCGAAGCCCACAAATGTAAGCGGGAAAAAGATCCTCTGAGCCGCAATGGGTATCGTGATTTTCGATATCTCAAGTATGTTGAAGGTGAGCGGACCGCCGTCAGGGGCCGAGTTGAAATAGATACCGATAAGACCTACCATGAGAAGGGCAGACCCGCCCATCAGCATGAGTGTCAGTTTCATAGCCGAATATTCCTTGGGTCCGCTGCCCCAGATGCCTATGAGAAGGAACATCGGAATAACGGCTACTTCGTAAAACAAAAACATCGTGAACAGGTCGATGGAGATAAAGAACCCGAATACTCCCGTGGCAAGCAGAATAAGTGATATGAAAAATTCCTTGCGCAGGTCTTCCATCTCCCATGATGCAAAGATTCCTGCAAACACAACAACAGAGGTGAGAGCTATCATGGCAACCGAAACACCGTCGACACCAACTGTATAGTAAATGTGAAGGGTCCTGAACCACTCAAAACTGCTTACGAAAAGCATCTCCTCCATGTTGCCTGCCTTTCTTGCTGTCAGGTACAGGTAAACAATGACTGCCGAGACTATTAGCTGAATTGACATCCCGATAGCTGATACCAGCTTCACCTTACGGGTATCTTTCAGAAAAAGGATCCCCGTAACTGTGAGGAGGGGTATGATTACTAGCCAGCTTAAGATATTCATAATATGATATTTATCAATGTCAAAACCCTATTTGAGAATATAAATGAAAACCAGGACCAGCGCTATTACGCCGGAAACAAAGACAAAAGCGTACTTTTGCAGCTGTCCCGACTGGAAGCCTCTGATTTTGAATGATACTGTCTGTGTTACCCAGGCAATGCCGTTCATGGTTCCGTCGACAATGTGCCTGTCAAACCATGCAACAGGCTGGGCGATATGTTTGAAGATTACCTTATGGGTAATAAAGAGATAGAGCTCGTCAATGTAAAATTTATTGTAAGCCCATTTATACCCTGATTTGAAAGTATCAGCCATCCTTTGAGGAAGTGCGGTCTCCTTTTTGTACATCACCCAGGCTACTGCTATTCCGACAAGACCGATCAGCACTGAAGGAATTGCTATGCCCGGTTCGATGTGAGATTCAAAGGGTACACCGTCAGATGTAACAAGGCTGCTGAATGGAATGAACCCGCTGAGAGCCGATGCTGCTGCAAGAAAAATAAGCGGCACAGTCATTGTTGCGGGGGCTTCATGAGGTGTATGGTGATACTGTCTCTCCTTGCCATGGAATATCGAGAAATAGAGCCTGAACATATAGAATGCAGTAAGTCCTGCAACGGCATACTGTATTGCAAAAAGAAGCTTGTCGTGATGGAACGCCGCTGTAAGTATCTCATCCTTGCTGAAGAAAGCCGAAAGCGGCGGAATGCCCGCGATGGTAAGACATGCTATCAGAAAAGTGATATGTGTGACGGGAAGATATTTTCTCAGGCCGCCCATCTCCGTCATGTAGTTTGTGTGTACGGCATGAATAACCGCACCGGCACCCAGGAAGAGCAGAGCCTTGAACATTGCATGGGTGAAGAGGTGGAAGTTTGACGCCATGAAGCCGAGACCGTCGTGGCCGCCGTATCCCGAAACACCGAGACTGAACATCATATAGCCTATCTGAGACATGGTGGAGTAGGCGAGGACTCTCTTGATGTCATTCTGTGTCATAGCAATTATTGCGGCAAACAGCGATGATATCGCCCCCACCCAGGCCACAACCTTAAGCGCATCAGGAGCTGCGAAGAAGTATATCGGGAACAACCTGGCCACGAGGTAAACACCTGCCACTACCATCGTGGCTGCATGTATAAGGGCTGAAACGGGAGTGGGACCTTCCATTGCATCGGGAAGCCATATATGCAGCGGGAACATGGCTGATTTACCGGCTCCGCCCATGAATATGAGTATCATTGACCAGGTCAGTACTGACATACCCAGAAAAACTGCCCCGCCGGTACTCGTTATCGCCGGACCGTTAAGATCGGTAAGCGCTATAAAATCAAATGTCTTCGTGTTGAATGACAGAAGCAATATCCCCACCAGGAACCCAAGGTCAGCAAACCTGGTAACGATAAAGGCTTTCTTTGAGGCTCTTACCGCCGTATCTTTGGTATAATAGAATCCGATCAGGAGGTATGACGAAACGCCCACAAGTTCCCAGAAAATGTACATCTGGAAGATATTGGTAGCGACTACCAGTCCAAGCATTGAAAATGTGAAGAGTGAAAGAAAGGCATAAAAGCGTTCGAATCCTTTTTCTCCCTTCATATAACCCAGGCTGTAGATATGCACCATGAACGAAACGGTGCTTACAACGATGAGCATCATCACCGAAATCGGGTCGAGCAGGAATCCGATGTCGGCATGCAGCTGGTCTGTCAGGTTGAGCCATACAGAGTTGAAGGCAACAATCTTCTGAAAGACGCCGCCGGTCATCCCGTTGCCGCTGAAATAGCTGAAGGCTGTTATGTAGGACAGAGCCGTGACAATCCCCAGCGCCGTGGTTCCCGCCAGCCCTGAAATCTTCGCCTTGAGCTTCATCCCGAAAAGACCCAGCACCACGAAAGTGACGAAGGGAATTATCAAAATCCAAATAGTATATCCAAAATCTGCCATTGTTATGCTCTTTTCTGATTATCAGTACTTCATCTCATCCACGGTCTCAACGTTGATGGTGTTGAACCTCCTGTAGATGTTAATTATGATTGCAATGGCCACGGCAGCTTCGGCAGCCGCAACAGCGATGACGAACAGACTGAAAAAGTGACCGTCAAGCTTGCCCGGGAAGAGATACCTGTTGAACGCCAGGAAGTTGATATTCACGGAATTGAGTATCAGTTCCAGCGACATGAGTATCGTGATCAGGTTACGGCGCGTAAGAAACCCGTAAACTCCTGTAAAGAACATTACTGTGGCCAGGATAATGAAAAACTCCAATGGAATGCCTGAATTCATATCTCTTCCGGTTTAGTTGTTTTTATTAACGTCTTTGCGAGGACCGCCTTTTTTCGCTATTGCGATTGCTGCTATCATTGCTGCAACCAGCAGAACCGAAATGACCTCGAAGGGTAGTACATATCCGTCAGTCCCTGTGTTCAGGAGGCTTTTACCGATAAGGTTCATGTTCACCTCGGCGGCGATGGCCTGATCGGCCTCGAATGTGTGCCTGAGTACGGTTGTTATGACCACCACTGCCCCGAAGGCCGAAGCCAGAGCAGAGAAAACCGATTTCTTCCATTCAACCGCCTCAAATTTATGGCTTATCTGACTCGTCAGCAAAATGGAAAAGATTATCAGCACCACAATACCGCCTGCATAAAGGGTTATCTGAACCGCTGCAAGGAACTGGTAATTAAGCAGAAAGTACAGCCCTGCCGTTGCTATCAGCACGAAGAGCAGAGAAGTTGCCGCCCTGAGTATCTTGCGGCTGGTCACCGTGAAAACCGAAAATACGATTATCACCAATGCAAATATTGCGAACATTATCTGGCTGCCTTCCATTACTCGACTCCTTTCATAAGTTTTGATCCCGGCTGGTTAAGTACTTTGGTGAGCTTCGTCCTGTCAAAGACCGAATGCTCGAACTCCTGTCCGAAGGCAAGTGCCTGCGACGGACATGTCTTGACACACAGGCCGCAGAAAGTGCACATCCCAAGATGATATATATGCTTGTCTATAATTCTCTGCTTTTTTCCCTCCTCATTTATTATTGAGGCTGAGATGATCTCGATTGAACCGTTGGGGCAGTTGATCTCGCAGATGCCGCAACCGGTGCATTTATGTTCATTCTTTTCATTGTGAGGCATTATCACCTCGCCCTTGAATTTGTCGAACATCTTCAGCTCCGCACGGTTATTCGGATACTGCTGGGTGAGGGTGGTTCCCGGCTTGAAGAAGTACTTACCGGTGACTGTCATTCCGGTAAGAAGCGACTTTACGCCGTTGAAGATCCCCTTGAAATATTCTGTTATACTATTCATAACTTTCTTATATTCATGCTATTACCAATGCCATCCCTTTAATACGAGGAAGGCCATCAGCAGCAGGTTGAAAATATTTATCGGGAGGAGGTATTTCCACTCCAGGGTCAGAAGCTGGTCAATCCTCAATCTGGGGAAAGTCCATTTCAGCCACATCATTATGAATACCACTCCGAAGGTTTTTCCTAAATACCAGAGGAACGGCGGAATGAAATCCATTACAGCGTTGAAACCGTCGAGCCCGTTTATGTGGAAAGGCATCCAGCCGCCAAGGAAAATGGTTGCAGCAATCGATGCGATGATGAACATGTTAATGTATTCAGCCAGGAAGAAAAATG
Source organism: Bacteroidales bacterium (assembly GCA_038248855.1). GTDB lineage: Bacteria > Bacteroidota > Bacteroidia > Bacteroidales > VadinHA17 > SR-FBR-E99. The sequence goes on from JBBRXA010000001.1 coordinate 67,191, forward strand.
CGAACCTGATCCCCGAATACTCGGTGTGATATCCTGCTGTCAGCTCTGATTCGGCTTCCGCAAGGTCAAAAGGTCCTCTGTTGGTCTCAGCGGTGCCTGCGATGATATAGATTACAAACGCTATCACTGCCGGGATATGTCCCTTGAATATGAACCAGCCCCATCTCTGTGCTTCGACCATCTCCGAGAGCTGCATGGTGCCGGCAAGCACTACCATTGTCACCAGCGCCAGCCCGACAGACAGCTCATAGCTGACTATCTGGGCGCCGCTTCTCATGGCTCCAATGAGCGAGTACTTGTTGTTGCTTGCCCATCCGGCCAGCAGCACACCTATGACTCCCATCGACGAGATGGCCATAAGGTAAAAGATGCCGATGTCAAGGTCGATGGCCTGAAGGCCCTTTGAGAACGGAATTGCCCCTATGGCCATGAATGAGGCTACAATGACAATATAAGGTGCAAGGTTGAAGAGAATTCTGTCTGCATTCTTTATCGGCACAAGCTCGACAAAAAGCAGCTTGACAAGGTCTGCAATGGTCTGGAAGATACCGCCGGGACCAACCCTGTTGGGTCCGAGACGGTTCTGCATCAGGGCGCATACCTTTCTTTCCAGGTAAACCAGGAAAAGCCCTATCACCGCATAAAACAGCAGGATAGCGACACCGATGATGATCCACTCAACTGCTGTTGCCCATCCGGGCGACATTGAAGCACGGAGACTGCTGTCAATCCATGCTGTAAATGAGGAGAAATCGTATATACTAAACTCCATATCAGGATTCTGTTTTGTTATCTGTCAATATCGGGAATGATGAGGTCGAGTGAACCGCTGATGGCTACCAGGTCCGCAATCTTGGAACCTTTTGACATTATGTTCAGCGGAGCCAGGTTCACAAAGTTGGGTGAACGGAATTTGACCCTGTAGGGATACTTGTTGCCGTCACTTACAATATATACTCCCAGTTCTCCTCTTGCCGTCTCAACACTCTGGAAATATTCCCCCTCAGGCAGCTTTATCACCGGCTTCATCTTCTCGGTCCACTGTCCCTCGGGTATATTATCAATAAGCTGGTCTATGATGTTCATCGACTCCAGCATCTCATCCATCCTCACTTTGTACCTGTGGAATGTATCTCCCTCATTATACAGGATCTCATTGAAGGTAACCTTGTCATAAGCGCTGTAGGGATTGTGTTTACGGATATCGCAGGAGAAGCCTGATGCTCGTCCCACAGGGCCTGTCATACCCCAATCAATTGCATCTTCACGCGTGACTTTTCCGATCCCCTTCGTGCGCTCCTGGAAGATGACGTTGCCGGTCAGCAGATCGTCATATTCATGTATGGTCTTGCGGAAATATTTGATAAACTCCTTTGTTCTCTTCTGAAAGTTGGGATGAATGTCATTCATCAGCCCGCCGGGAGCATTGTAGCTGACAATCATCCTGCCGCCGCATGTTTCTTCGAAGATGTCAAGGACCTTTTCGCGGTCACGCAGTCCGTAAAAGAAACAGGTGAGTCCGCCGAGGTCCATACCAAAGGTGGCCCAGAAAAGCTGGTGCGATTGAATCCTGGTAAGCTCGCTCAGGATTGTACGTATGTATTTTACCCTGTCTGACACTTCTATGCCAAGGGCCTTTTCAACCGTCAGGCATACCGCCTCGTTATTGATGTGGGCTGACAGGTAGTCCATTCTGTCAGTGAGGTGAATGATCTGAGGATAGGTCATGCTTTCGCACATTTTTTCAATCCCCCGGTGGATATATCCGATGTGAGGCTGCACATTCTGAACTATCTCGCCTTTCAGTGACACTACAAGCCGAAGCACTCCGTGAGTCGACGGATGCTGCGGTCCCATGTTGATCACATACTCTTCGTTCTCGGGAACGACGCTTTTTACTGCTTCTTCCATATGCTACTTGCCTAGAATATTTATGTCGTCCTTATAATCTTTTCTCAGCGGAAAACCCCATGTGCTGTCAAGGAACAGCCGGCGCAGGTCGGGATGACCCCTGAATTTTATTCCGAGAAGGTCATACACCTCTCTCTCGTGAAACTCTGCCGACTTATAAACCGGGCAGAGGGAGTCTATCTCGGGGTTTTCCCTGTCAGAGACTTTCGTCTTCACGACAAGCATATGATTGAATTCTGTCGATCTGAGGTGGTATACTGTCCCGAGGTCAGTTCCCCAGTCCATGCCGGTAAGGGATACCAGCAGGTCGAGAGCGGTTTCCCTGTTGAATTTCAGGGCAGAGACAACCTTTACAAGGTTTTCGGGCGAAACAGTTATCTCAACAAATTGCAGACCTTCGGTGATTACCGAGTCCTGGACAAGCGAGGCCGCAGCAGCAGCCAGTTGTTTCTTTTCCATGTTTTGCTACAGAGTGTTATGTGACTCACTGCGTTTCTTCCTCGACTTCATTGTCTCTGTCTCGATTTTCCTCTGCAGCTGTATCATACCGTACAGAAGGGCTTCAGGACGGGGAGGACAGCCCGGGACAAATACGTCCACGGGAATTATATGGTCAACCCCTTTGACAACATTATATGAGTTCAGATAGAATGGTCCGCCGGAGACAGCGCATGCACCCATGGCTACTACATATTTGGGCTCCGACATCTGCTCATACAGCATTTTAAGCACAGGTGCCATCTTATTTGTAATGGTGCCGGCAACGACAATGACATCAGCCTGGCGCGGCGAGGCCCTGTATACTTCCATGCCGAACCGGGCAAAATCGTGACGAGGCGCACCTGCCGCCATCATCTCGATACCACAGCAGCTTGTTGCAAATGTCAGCGGCCAGAGTGAATTCTTGCGACCCCAGTTGATGACGCCGTCAATGGATGCCAGGAAGACGTTTGCTCCTGATTCCTGCAGCTTCGCCAGGGTCTCATTGTCCTTGAACTCCTCGTTCTTTATACCTTTTATTCCCATGTCAGAGCTTGTTTTTTCCATGCGTAAGCTAGCCCGAGACCCAGGATAAAGATGAATACCACAATTTCGATGAAGGCTACCATGCCTACCTCGCGCATAACTGCCGCCCACGGAAACAGAAAGACAATCTCCGCATCAAAAACCAGGAACAGGATGGCAAAGAGATAATACCCTACATTGAACTGTAACCAGGTAGTCCCTTTGGTGGGAATACCGCATTCGTAAGGGTCAAACTTCTGCGGGGCATAGGACCGCGGAGCCACATAACCAGAGAAGATCAGCACTACTCCGACAAAAATGGCCCCTACTAAAAATAAGAGAACAAGGGCTTGGTTACTCATAATTTATGGATTTATATATTTATATATGATTCAGAACCGCCGCAAAGATATCTTTCCCAAATTTTTGCTGACAAAGATATGATAATTATCATTTTTGTGTGAATCGAAAAACAAAGGTCAGATTATTAAGGAGCTAAATGATACTAAATTAACATAAGCCGGTTCAGATAAATATGCTTAACAATACAGAACGGTCAATCATTTGCTGTTCAGGGCTTCCGGGAGCAACAGCATGGAGTCGCCGTAGCTCAGAAACCGGTAACCGGATGCAAGGGCATGATTGTAAACATCTTTCCAGGCAGCACCTGTAAGGGCAGCAACCAGGAGGAGCAAGGTGCTTCGCGACTGGTGAAAGTTGGTAATCAGCCCTTTTACAATTCTGAACCGGTACCCCGGAACAATAATTATGTCCGTCTTAACCTCAACCTTAACCTTACCCCTTTGATGCATCCACTCCAGCAGATGTTCAAACGCGCTTTCAGCACTTATCAGGCTGTCATGTTCATATGGCTCCCACTGCGATACGGAAGGGATTTCTTCATCCCTTCCGTCTGCAATAGCCGCTCCGAGCCAGTAAATACTCTCAAGTGTCCTCACTGTCGTGGTGCCCACAGCCACAATATTGCCATGGCGAAGTTCCTGAATTGTTTCAGCTGATATATAAAAATGCTCGGTATGCATCCTGTGGTCCGAGATTTTTACTGATTTCACAGGCCTGAAGGTGCCGGCACTGACATGGAGGGTCACCTCGGCCTGTTTAATGCCGGCACGGTCAAGCCCCTCCATTACTGTGGGAGTAAAATGAAGTCCCGCTGTCGGCGCAGCCACTGAACCGTCAATGCTTGCATAGGTTGTCTGATAACTGCTCCTGTCACACTCTTCATCGTCTCTTCCGAGATAGGGGGGTATCGGAACATGCCCCAGTGAGTCAAGGATCTCCCCGAAGGTGATTCGGGGATCATCCCATCCGAATTTGATCCTGAAAGCATCACCGGAGGCTGCAATTCTCTCAGCGTGAAGCTCGTGGTTAAAACCCGCCAGTTGAAACACTGCAGTCAGCCCGCCCTTCTTCCACCTTTTCAGGTTTCCCACAAGGCATAACCATTCAACTCCGGAGGGAGAGGACAGACTTAAAGAAATTTCGCTGGGCTCATACGGCTCAAGGCAGAATATTTCAATCGCAGCACCGCTCTCCTTTTTGAACAGGAGCCGTGCACGTATGACCCGTGTGTTATTGAAGACAAGCAAGCTTCCGGGGGCAATGAGACCTGGCAGATCCCTGAACACCCTGTCGGTTATGACTGATTCGTTCCAGACCAGCAACCGTGATGAGTCCCTCTCCTTCAAAGGATAACGCGCGATCCGGTCATCAGGAAGGTCATAGGTGAAGTCTTCGATTCTGGTATTTCCCGGATCTTTCGTCATTGGCTTTACAGTGCGCCAAAAATAGCTAATTTTAACACAAATTCTCGGCCCGTTAATTGCAAACGCTTAATATGACTGTAAGCTCAGGAAACAAAATAAGGGAAATTGACCTGCATCTGAAGGAAGGGTATAACCGGCCCGATGCAGTTGACAGGCAGCTCGCCAGGTTCAGGGCTGAACTTGACAGCGCCGTCAGGAGCGGCATAAGGGAAATAATTTTCATCCACGGCATAGGTAACGGAAAACTGAAGCAGGAATTGAGGGAAATTATTGAAACACATTATAAAACATGCAGTTATCAGGATGCGCCCTTTAACAAATATGGCTTTGGAGGGGCGACCCTCGTGACATTAAAGAAAACATTATCTGATGGGATACGTTAGTTTTGACCCCTGGCTTCAGGTGTCCGGTGGAACTTTTGCGGAGACCTCCCCGGAAGAGATGAAGCAGGTTCTGAATGAAGCAGAGATAGCCATGTTGATTAATTTCGTACCTTCGCAGCCTGCAGGCCGTTCCATCGCTCCCCGCCGCAGGGCGGAGGGAGGAAAGTCCGGGCAACTGAGAGCACCATCCTTCCTAACGGGAAGATATCCGAAAGGGTATAGCAGTGTAACAGAAAATAACAGTCCCGCGATGCGGGGAATTGGTGAAAAGGTGAGGTAAAGGCTCACCGGTTCCGGCGGTGACGTCGGAAGCCGTACACCTGATGGGTTGAAAGACCGTGTATACCGGCGTCTGAGGGTTGCTCGCCCGAGCCGGGGGGTAGGTCGTTCGATCCCGCAAGCAATTGCGGGGCAAGATAAATGATGGAACAGGTGCAAAACCCTCTTGCAGGATGACGCACCCCGACAGAATCCGGCTTACAGGCCTGCTGATCAAATAAAAATGCCGCCCCTCAGGACGGCATTTTTAACATTTTTACCTGCTATCGGGATAGCGTTGGAAAGGTCATTTCAGGGTGAAAATGGAATCATCAATTTCCCTGTCAATCTCCACCTTGTCAAAGGTCATTCCCCCGGCTTCCATACCGTTTACAAATGAGGTGGTGACCTTCGGGAATTTGATTCCGCTGACATCCATGTATTCCTTTGTGTATGTTTCAACCTCGAAGTCCTGTCCCATCTGGTTTACCGTAGCGACAGTCTTGACAATCATACTGCTTCCCTTGTCAATGAAAATATATGATGGTTTTCCCTCCTCAGCTGTTGCCTCGATCTTGAAGGCAGGCTGTCCGTTCACATCCTCCTCCCCAAGGAGCTTCAGTTTGCCTGCACGGAACTGATCAAGCAACTGATTGTGGAACATATTGTAGCGCTGTATGTCACCCAGCTGCTCCTGCGGCAATTCGACAGGGTCTGTGGCTCCGGTCATGGGGTTGATCATGTATCCCTTAACTCCGTCATAGGCCAGAACAATGTCCATGCCGTTGAATGTAGTGACAACCCTGACCTTGTCAGGCTGCTTCATCTGCATTACCATCGGCATTTCCATTCCCATCTGGGAAGCCCTGCCTTCCATGTAGATGGTTTTTGTCTTTTCAAGAGCCTCCGCTCCAAGGGCTGAATAGTTCTTGTTAATGATCTCATCAAGTGTCTGGGCACCGCAGAAGGATGCCATCAGAATAGCTGTTCCAAGCACGAGTATTTTTTTCATAATTTACAGTATAAGTGTGATTTAAAATGAATTAATTGTAGTTCTTATTAATGTAAGTTTTTTCAACAGGTCTTCAAGATATTTCAGCCTGAGCATATTTGCCCCGTCTGAAAGTGCGGTAGGCGGATCAGGGTGTGTCTCAATGAATATGCCGTCAGCTCCGGCAGCAATGGCACATCTTCCGATTGTCTCGATCATCGAAGGCAATCCTCCCGTGACTCCTTCACTCTGATTCGGTTGCTGAAGCGAGTGTGTTATATCCATTATGACCGGCACTCCGATCTCCTTCATCGCAGGGATATTGCGCATGTCCACAACAAGGTCGTTATACCCGAAAAAGTTTCCCCTGTCGGTAAGCATGATCCTGTTATTTCCTGATTCAATGATCTTTTCAACGGCAAACCTCATCGAAGCACCTGAAAGGAACTGTCCTTTTTTTACGTTTATCACCCTGCCTGTCCTGGAAGCAGCCACAAGGAGGTCAGTCTGCCGGCATAAAAATGCCGGGATCTGCAGCACATCGGCATATTGCGCAGCAAGCGGAGCCTCCATCGCCGAATGGATATCGGTCACAACCGGAACGGAGAACGCATCCCGGACCTTTCCAAGAACTTTTAAGGCTTTTTCATCGCCTATACCCGAAAAACTGTCGAGGCGCGACCTGTTGGCCTTTCGGTACGAAGCTTTGAATATCAGCGGTATATGGTATTTTTCAGACAGTCTGATGACATGCTCCGCAACCTGCAGTGTGATCTTTTCAGTTTCAACAACACAGGGCCCGGCAAGAAGAAAAAAATTCCCGCCGTCCGCAAACCTGATAAACGGAATATTCAGATCACTGAATTTCATGCTATAAATTTAAGAAATATTATTGCTTTTTAACATCCCGGTATCTATAAATTTTCTGCCATCTTGCCGAGAGCTGCCTTCTTATTTCATCCTCACGGGGATTGGATCCGGGCTCATAAAATATTTTTCCGCTGATCTCTTCGGGAAGGAAATTATCCGCAATGAAATTACCCTCAAACTCATGAGCATATTTATACCCCTTGTGGTACCCCAGGTCTTTCATGAGTCGGGTGGGTGCATTGCGAATGTGCAGCGGTACCGGCAGGTCACCGTGTTCATGCACTGCGGCAATGGCATTCTCGATAGCCATGTAAGCTGCATTACTCTTGGGAGAGGTGGCAAGGTAAACAGCAGTTTCTGAAAGTATTATCCTCGATTCAGGCCATCCTACAAGGTTTACAGCATTGAAACAGGCCTGAGCCAGCAGCAGTGCATTTGGATTGGCCATGCCTATATCCTCTGCGGAGAGTATGACCATTCTGCGGGCGATGAACTTTACATCCTCGCCGCCTTCGGTCATCCTCGCAAGCCAGTAAACTGCCGCGTTCGGGTCTGAACCACGGAGTGACTTGATAAATGCGGAGATAATGTCATAATGCTGCTCCCCGTTCTTGTCGTACATCGCAAGATTCTGCTGCACATGGCCCAGAACCATTTCATCAGTAATGATAATCTCTGCGTCACCTTTCTCTGACTCCAGTGAAACGGTCAGTTCAAGTGCATTGTAAAGTTTGCGGGCATCACCGCCACTGATCCTTAAAAGCGCTTCATATTCTTTAACCGTGATACTGTATTGTGACAGATAATAATCAGACTTAAGCGACCTGGCAATCAGCTCTCTTAACTCTTCGTCACTGAGGGGTTTAAGGATGTAAACCTGGCACCGGGACAGGAGGGGAGAGATCACCTCAAATGACGGATTCTCTGTTGTAGCGCCTATCAGAGTAATTATTCCCTGCTCTACAGCTCCCAGCAGTGAGTCCTGCTGCGACTTGTTGAAGCGGTGAATCTCGTCGATGAAGAGAATGGGATTCGGTTTACCGAAGAACTGCTGGCTCTTAGCCTTTTCAATAGTCTCCCTGACCTCCTTCACGCCGCTGTTGACTGCGCTCAGCTGATAGAACGCCCTGTCAAGCTTGGCCGCAACTATTCGCGCCAGCGTTGTCTTTCCGACACCTGGAGGGCCCCAGAGTATGAAAGACGGAACATTGCCCGACTCTATGACCTTCCTCAGTACGCCGTCAGAGCCCACAAGATGATCCTGCCCGGCAAAATCATCGAGGGATTTTGGCCTTAAACGGTCTGCAAGAGGCTGATTTGAAAACATATGCGAATAATTGTAACACGGGTGCAAATTATTACATTTTAAGCAATGTTGTTTACTGCCGGTGGGGATTATTTGTCACCCCCAAACAATAATCATCATTTTTATCGTTTTTTGAGAGAAATATCCGATACACTTGAGAACCTGTCCGGGAGTGTCTTAAATATCTTTTCGGTCAAAATATTATCTTTGAATGAAATAAATTAATACTTTTAGCAATTAAAATCCGGTTTATGGGAATTCTTTCCGGAAAGAGACTAAATTAGTATTTGAATATTTTCAAATTCTGGGAACACTATGAAAAAACCTCTGCTGATAACCATAATCATACTGGTGGTTATTCTGGCCTTACCTGCTGTGAACTTCATCAGATGGGCCTTCCAGGAAAAGAAACCGATGAATATTGTCATACTTGACAAAACAGTCCCGACTCTTGAAAGAACAGGGCACCATTCACTCGTATATGTCCTGACGAACAACCGTTTCGTAAAAAAGGATAAAGGCGGGAGCTATGCAGCAAAAAAGGATTATTACGGGTTCTTTCCCCTCAGACCTGTCAGGGAAAAACAGTTCAGGAAAAGAGATTTCAGGCTCACGGAACTGATAGAGCTTGCTGATAACAATGACGCATTATACTATGCAGATACTTACGGTGTCTTCTTTAATGACTGGTACCAGGGAATAAAAAAGGCCAGGAGATCGAGGAAGCTCTACGGAGGTCTCAATAACAACGATTACCTGTTGTTGTCAGAGATGAAACTGCGTGACAAGCTTGTGGTCCTTGAATACAATACGTTCGACTACCCCACCGCCGCACTTGAGCGGTATAAGACGGAGGAACTTCTCGGAATTACTTCAACCGGTTGGATGGGCAGGCATTACAACAGCCTTGACACTGTAGACGCAACCGGTGTCCCCGGTTGGATGCCAGCCCTTTACCGAAAACAGTACATGGAGCCCTGGAGTTTCACCAAACCGGGAGTGGTACTGCTTAAGGATAACAGCATTCTAGTTCTCGAAGAGGGTAAACACCTTTCCGCCTCCTTACCTGAAATAATTACCTCCGAACCCTATGCTGAACGCTTTAAACTGCCTCAAACAGTGAGCTTCGAAAACGAATTTGACATTATCAGTGCAGGGTCCAATAACGTGGTTTCAACGTTCAACCTCAGGACTACCCCCGCCGGCGACAGCCTTTTAACCCTGTTCGGCCTCCAGTCATCTTTTCCTGCTGTTGTTCAGGAACCGGCTGCTCAGCATACTTATTATTTCTCAGGCGACTTTACAACAAATTCTGTTCCTTTCTGGACAGCGAAATTCAAAAACCCTATGATTCCTAAAGGCATGCTGTATTCTGATAAACAGGAGGATGGCAGGAGATTTTTCTGGCTGTACTATAAGCCTTTGCTAACCGGTATATTCACCGAATACAGTCAGACTTTAAAAAAATAATCTGAAATCAGAAACAAAACAGGCTCAGGCCTGTTTTTTTTTGAGATGAAGGCGACAGTAATACAGACAGATCTAAGGTGGGAGGATAAAGAAGCCAACTTTGAGCATCTTTCATCACTGCTTGCAAAGGTACCCGCGGGGACAGACCTTGTTGCATTTCCGGAAATGTTTACCACCGCTTTCTCGATGAATCCCGCATCTCTTGCTGAAACGATGGACGGACACTCTGTAAACTGGATGAAATCAATATCCTCCGCCGGAAATTACGCTGTGTGCGGATCACTGATAATTGAGGAAAACGGGAAATACTACAACCGCCTCATCTTTGTCACACCGTCAGGTAAAACAGTTAAATACGATAAACGGCACCTCCATTCCATAAGCGGAGAACATAATATTTACACAGCAGGTAATGAGCAGGTTACATGTAGTTATAAAGAGTTGAACTTTAATCTGCAGGTCTGTTATGACCTGCGTTTCCCTGTTTGGTCGCGGAACAGGGGTGGAAGTGATGTTATCATTTATTCTGCTAACTGGCCGACTGCCCGAAGTTATGCCTGGAAGTCACTTCTTGTTGCCAGGGCAATTGAAAACCAGTGCTATGTCCTGGGCGTAAACAGGACCGGAACCAGTCCTGACGGTACATCTTATTCCGGCGACTCGTTTATCATCGGTCCCAGGGGTGAAGTTCTGGCTTCACTTGATCCTGATGTTGAGGGAGTTATAACGGCAGAACTCTCAAAACAGTCGTTGGAAAAATACCGCGCCGACATGCCGGTCTGGCGCGATGCAGATTCATTTGATTTGATTTAGGCAGCAGGCAGTTGGCAATAGGCACGAGTGTAAATCTCTGATTAATTGAGGATTGACACTCAGTCTTTCGACTTCCCGACTTTTGACATTCAGACTTTGAGCGCAGCGTAGAGCACTTCTGCCGGATGCAGTGCTTGTCTTCCTGTTCCGTCCTTTATGTGGTGCCTGCAGCTTGTACCTGGGGCTGCAATGATGGTAGCTGTGCCGGCAGACCTGACATCAGGAAAGAGAATCAGCTCACCAATCTTTTGTGAAAGATCGAAGTGTTCCTTTTCGTAACCGAAAGCACCTGCCATTCCGCAACATCCTGAAGGAATCTCCCGGACCTTGAACTGCGCCGGTAATGCAAGAGCCGCAAGAACCGCAGCAGATGAGGCTATGGCTTTCTGCTGGCAGTGAACATGCACCAGGACTTCCGAGGCCTGATCAGTGAATGAACTCCGGCTTATCCTGCCTGCAGCGAATTCCCTTACCAGGAATTCCTCGAGAAGAAACACATTTTCAGCAAGCTTAATTGCAGATGGTTTATGACTCTCCCCGGCCAGCTCGGGATACTCGTCCCTGAAACCGAGGATGGCTGAAGGCTCGAGACCGACAAGCGGTACTTCGTGAGAGACAACGGGAGAGAAGGCTTCTATATTTTCGATTATCATCTTCCTTGCCTTCCTCAGGAATCCTTTGGAGATATATGTCCTGGCACTTGACGAATGTTTGACAGTCAGTATTTTATATCCCAGGCTGGTAAGCAGCTTTACGGCTGCAATTCCGACAGCGGTGTCATTGTGATTCGTGAACTCATCAATAAAAAGGTACAGGGAACCTGTGGGCGCTGAAGGATTATGTTTTGCGAGGTTTCTGCGAAGCCACCTTCTGAATGTCAGGGGTGCCAGAACAGGGATACTGCGCCCGGCGGCAAACCCTGCAATCCTTTTGATTGCCTTTGATGTGACCCTGTTGAGGGCGAAAAAGTTAAACAGCCCCGGCCAGTATGAGAAAAGGGAGTTGATCCGGGGCAGGTTGGCTATCAGTCTCGTCCTTAGTGAAGGAGAATGCCGTTCGCTGTAGTGCTGAAGGAACTCGGATTTCAGTTTGGCCATATCAACTCCTGACGGACACTCACTCTTGCATCCTTTACATGCCAGGCACAAATCCAGAATTTCGTTTATCTCGCTGCTGTCCCAGGGATTTTCCTCTTCTGCACTCAGCATTTCACGTACTATGTTTGCCCGTGCACGCGTGGTGAGACGTTCATCGCCCGTGGCCATATATGACGGACACATTGTGCCTCCGATTACACTGCTTTTACGGCAGTCTCCCGAGCCGTTGCATTTCTCGGCAGCCCTCACAATTCCACCTTCCGGTGAAAAGTCATACCATGTCCTGAGCTCACGCGTAACTTTTCCTGGGACATACCTCAGGGAGGTATCCATAGGAGGGGTGTTAACGATTTTGCCGGGATTCAGGATATTCAGGGGATCAAAACAGTTCTTCAGTCTCTTGTTAAGCAGGTAGTTATGTTCTCCGATTATAATGGGGATAAATTCGCCTCTCAGGCGACCGTCGCCGTGCTCCCCGCTCATCGATCCCCTGTAACGCCTGACTATGCGGGCAGTTTCTTCCCCGATGACCCGCAGCAGCTTGGCATCTTCCCTGTCCTTGAGGTTGATTAACGGCCTGATATGCAGCTCTCCTGATCCTATATGTGCATGGTAGACCGATTCTTTTCCGTAAGAGTCAAGCATCTTCTCGACCTCTGTTACAAAATCGCCCAGTTTGCCAACAGCCACCGCGCAGTCTTCTATGAGCGAAATGGGCTTAGCGTCACCGGGCATGTTTGACAGTATGCCGAGGCCGGCCTTGCGCAGATCCCATACCTTTTTAATGTCCGCCCCCCACACAACGGGGTAGGAATAACCAAGCTCCGCCGCACGCATTTCATTCTCCATTGCCGCTGCGGCAGATATGATTTCTTCGGCGCTGCCGGCGCATAGCTCAGCTATCAGCAGGGCACCGGGACGGCCGTCGATGAAAAACCGGTTACTCCTCTGGGAGACACTCTCCTCAGCCAGTGAGAGTATCTTGTCGTCTATCATCTCCACCGCCCAGGGTTTGTATTTCAGGGCTATCAGGTTGGCCCTGAAAGCTTCTTTTCTGTGGCGAAGGTGAACACAGACAAGTGCCTTTACCGGTGGAGGCAGCGGCACCAGCTCCAACCTGGCCTCCGTCACAATCGCCAGAGTGCCCTCGGATCCGGCAATAAGCCTGGCAATGTTAAGCAGGCGGCCGCTGCCGGGAGTGAACGGTTCACCGTACAGAAGATCGTCGAGTGAATATGCCGTATTGCGCCTTGGGATCGTCCGTTCGGGGTAGTCATTCATGATGGATTCCCTGTTTCCCGGTTCATTCATCATGTCGCGTATCTCACGGTAAATATGGCCCTCAGGTCCTTCCAGGGTGCATTTGGCAGCGAATTCATCATTTGAAACACTGCCGAAAATAACTTCAGATCCGTCAGCAAGAAGAACTTTAACCTCTGAAATATGGTCCCTTACTGACCCGTAAATCACCGAATGGAGCCCGCAGGCGTTGTTACCGATCATACCCCCGATATTGCAGCGGTTTGCGGTTGACGTTTCGGGACCGAAAAAAAGCCCTTCCTTACGGAGCACTTCATTGAGTTCGTCCAGTACCACTCCCGGTTCTACCCTTACCCATTTTTCGTCTTTGCTTATCTCAAGTATGCGTGTAAAATGTTTTGACAGGTCGGCAATAATTCCTGAACCCACCACCTGACCGGCAAGTGAAGTTCCAGCCGCCCGCGGAATAATACCTACCCTTTGTTCTCCTGCAAATGCAAGCAGTTTTTTAAGGTCACTTATATTGCGCGGATAAAATACTGCAAGGGGCTGCTCACGGTAGATCGAAGCGTCAGTGGAATACATCAGGGTGGTAAGTCTGTCAGTCAGTATCTCGCCTTCAGTATTTTCCGACAGCTCCTTCAGGGCAGCCACCATAATCCTATCTTTCATCAGGTCTCCGAATATCCTCCAAAAATAGAGATTTGAATGAAGTCTGCCCTAAATCTTTTTGTCCTTTCAGTAAAAAACTATATAAAATATTAAAAATCTGATTTTAATCATACAGCAGCCAATTGCAGATTATACTTTTTTAGTACTTTTAACCCGGAATATAAAATGAAACTAATTTACTGATATACAATGGAATTGCTTGAACAAATCAAGGAGAATGCAAGAAAGCATAACAAGAGGATCGTTCTGCCTGAGGGAACAGAGGAGAGAACGCTCAAAGCTGCTGACGTTGCCGTGGGAGAAAATCTGGCACAGATTACTCTTATCGGAAACCCGGCAGAAATAAGCTCTCTTGCATCCGGGTTCGGGCTCAAAAATATCACCAGGGCTAAGATCATTGATCCTCTCAGTCATCCTATGAAGGAGAAGTATATCGACCTGATGGTCGAGCTTCGCAAGGCAAAGGGGCTGACACGGGAGGAGGCGTCAAAACTGATTGAAGATCCTCTTTACCTGGGGGTTATTATGATAAAAAACGGCGATGCCGACGGTGAAGTTGCCGGAGCCAGAAATACGACTGGCGATGTTCTCAGACCGGCTTTCCAGTATGTCAAGACTGCGCCCGGCATTTCTGTGGTTTCCGGAGCGTTCATCATGATACTGAAAGACAAGGAGTTCGGAGCTGACGGCATTATTGTTTTTGCAGACGGTGCTGTTCATCCGGATCCTACGGACAAGGAACTTGCCGAAATAGCAGTAGCCACTGCCCGCACTATGAAGGACATCGTAGGCGTGGAACCGAAAGTAGCTCTTCTGAGTTTCTCGACAATGGGGAGTGCAAAGCATCCAATGGTGGATAAGGTTATCAGTGCCACTAAAATGGCAAAGGAAATGGCCCCGGAATTTATGTTTGAGGGCGAACTTCAGGCCGATGCAGCTCTTATTGAGGCCATTGGTCATAAGAAGGCTCCCGGAAGCAAGATTGCAGGCAAAGCCAACGTTCTGGTTTTCCCCAACCTGGAGAGCGGGAACATCGCCTATAAACTTGTGGAACGCCTTGCTCATGCACAGGCAATAGGTCCTGTTCTGCAGGGTATGGCGGCTCCCATAAACGACCTGTCCCGCGGTTGCTCGGTAAGCGATATTATTAACGTCATTGCAATAACAGCAAACCAGGCAGCTGGGATGAAAAAATAACTTATACATCATGATGATTCTTGTACTTAACTGCGGCAGTTCTTCAATAAAATATCAGCTTTTCAATATGGGTGACCGTTCAGAGGTTCTTGCAAAAGGGCTGATCGAGCGCATCGGAATAAATGACGGTATACTGACACATAAACCTGCAGGTAAGGATCCATATAAGATCGTAATGGACATACCGGACCATACTGTCAGTATCAACCTGGTAATGGAAGCCCTCGTCAACCCGAAGCACGGGGTGATCAAAAATATTAATGAGATAAAGGCCGTAGGGCACCGTGTAGCTCATGGTGGTGAGAACTTTAAGGAGTCGGTCCTGATAGACAATGACGTTAAAAGGGATATCGAAAGGTGCGGAGAACTTGCTCCGCTTCACAATCCGGCCCACCTGAAAGGGATACTTTCGTGCGAGAAACTCCTGCCGGGCATTCCGCAGGTTGCCGTCTTCGACACGTCATTCCATCAGACAATGCCCGACTATGCATACATGTATGCAATTCCGTACGAATATTATGAAAAGTACCGCATCAGAAAATACGGTTTTCACGGCACAAGCCACAGGTTCGTGGCAGTCAAAGCCTGCAACATTCTGAACCGGCAGTTCGAAAAACAAAAGATCATTACCTGTCACCTGGGAAACGGAGCCTCAATCACAGCTATTCACAACGGGATCTCGGTTGACACCTCAATGGGTTTCACTCCTGTGGACGGACTCATTATGGGCACCAGGACTGGTGAGATTGATCCCGGAGTTCTCTTGTACCTTGCTGAAAAGGAGGGACTTAGCATTACGGGTGTAAATAATATGATAAATAAGAAGAGCGGTGTGGCTGGAATCTCGCAGCTCTCTTCCGATATGCGCGATCTTGAGCTTGCTGCCATCGAAGGTAATACAAAAGCCCAGCTGGCGCTGAACATGTATGCATACAAGGTCAAGAAGTTCATTGGTGCATATGTTGCAGCAATGAACGGATTTGACCTCCTGATTTTTACCGGCGGGGTAGGAGAAAACGATTTCAACATGCGGAAACTGATCTGCACAGGAATGGAATACCTGGGAATTGAGTTCGATCCCGAAGCCAACCACGGAATGAAGAGCAAGGATCTCCTGATTTCGAAACCCTCGTCCAGGGTAACTGTCATGTCTGTCAGCACCGATGAAGAATTTGTGATTGCCTCAGATACAAAATCGATAGTTGAAAATTTTACAAATTAATAACGGAATAAAATGGTCCTTAAACACTTATCCGAGCTTAAAGATATCCTTGTTGACAAGCCCACCAGGCGACTCGTTCTTGCGGCCGCGCAGGACCAGACTTCGTTGACTTCGGTCATCTCTGCTGCCAGGGATGGCTACATTGAGCCCATCCTTGTAGGTGATAAGGAAGCTATTCAGAACATTGCCTCGGAAAACAACCTTGATATTTCTGGAGTACGGATGATCCATGAACCGGATACTGAAGTGGCTGTTGAAATAGCCGTTAAAATGGTCAGGAGCAACCAGGCGGACATTCTCATGAAGGGAAAGGTGGGAACATCGACATTGCTGAAGGCAGTGCTGAACAAGGAGTGGGGCCTCCGGACAGGTTCACTGCTTTCACACATTGCCATATTTGAGGTTGAGGCATACCACAAGCTCATAGCTGTAACCGATGTTGCAATGAACATTGCGCCAAACCTCCAGGATAAGATCGCTATTGTAAATAACTCCGTAGCCTGCCTGAACAGGCTGGGTGTTGAACTTCCTAAAGTTGCCGTTCTGGGAGCCGTTGAAATGGTAAGTGAAAACATGCAGGCTACACTCGACGCCGCTCTTCTGTCAAAGATGAACCAGCGTGACCAGATAAAGCACTGTATCATAGACGGTCCGCTGGCATTCGATAATGCAATAAGCCTTGACAGCGCAAAACACAAGGGCATCAGAAGTGATGTAGCCGGTGATACTGACCTGCTGCTGATGCCTGACATCGAAGTAGGAAACGTGCTGTACAAGTCGCTTGTCTTCTTCGCACATGCAAAGGTAGCTGCTGTGATACTGGGTGCAATTGTGCCTATCGTGCTGACATCCAGGAGCGACTCGGACCAGGCTAAATATGACAGCATTCTGCTGGCAGCAGCAGTCACCAAAAACGAATAGAATGATAACCAGCCTCAGGCAGATGGCTGACGCGGTGCGGATGGCCGGAAGAAAATACCGTATTGTTGTTGCATGGGGACAGGACCATAATACAGTTGGCTCACTTCAAAGGGCTGTAAATGAGGGTTTTGTCGAAGCTGTCCTGATAGGCAGGGTCAGCGAAATAGAAAAGGTCTGCCGGGAAACAGGATGTGACCCTTCGATTTTCACTGTTATCGGATCGGATGATGAAAAAAGTGCCGCCGCGACAGCTGTCAGAATGACGGCAGAGGGTGAGTCTGATATTGTCATGAAAGGCCTGGTGGGTACCGGTAAGTTCCTTAAGGCAGTAATGGACAAGGAAAAAGGTCTGCTTGCCCCAGGCTCTGTGATGAGCTATGTATGCGCCGTTGAGATTCCCGCTTATAAGAAATTGCTCTTTGTCACTGACACTGCCGTTATACCCTTTCCCGACCTTAAGCAGAAGGTAGCAATGGCTGAATATGCGTTGACGATGGCGCGACGCTTCGGGATTGCCATGCCGAAAGTAGCCCTGATAGGAGCTTCTGAGAAGGTAAGTGACCATTTCCCCAACACAATCGATTATTCGGAGATGTGCAGGATGGCCGAAGATGGCAGGATTTCACCGTGTATTATGGACGGTCCCCTGGACCTGTTCCTGGCCTGTGACCCTGAAAGCGTGAAGATTAAGGGGGTACCCACACCGGTTGACGGGGATGCCGACATACTGCTTTTTCCTTCACTGGAGGCCTGCAATCCGTTCTACAAAAGCCTGATGCTCTTTGGAAAGGGTGAGCTTGCCGGAATGATTTGCGGAACCACGAAACCAGTCGTTCTTATGTCCAGGAGCGAAAGCGAACTCTCGAAATACTATTGCGTGGCACTTGCATGTCTTATGGCATCAGAAAAAAACTGACAATTATGGATGATAAACTGATACTTGCAGTAAATCCGGGCTCGACATCGACAAAATTTGCTCTGTTCAGAGGAGAAAAGCTGGTTTTTGAAAAGACACTTAGACACAGCACCCCGGAACTTGAGGTTTTTGAGAGAATGATAGATCAGATGCCATTTCGCCACGACCTAGTAATGAAGGCACTTGGCGATGAAAATACTGATATTTCCGGAATAGTTGCCGTGGTAGGCAGGGGAGGACTCGTTAATCCCATAGAATCAGGTATTTATGAGGTTAATGACCTTATGAAGCAACATCTTTCAGATGCCCGTAACGGTGAACATGCCAGCAACCTGGGAGCACTGATTGCTGATGAGATTGCAAAGGATCTTCCCGGAGCCAGGGCTTATATCGTTGACCCTGTGGTGGTTGACGAGATGGAGCCTGTTGCCAGGCTTTCAGGGCATCCGCTCATAGAGCGAAGATCCATTTTTCACGCATTGAACCAGAAGGCAGTGGCAAGGATTTACGCCGCCTCAGTGAACAGGCAGTATGAGGATATGAATCTTGTAATTTCTCATATGGGCGGAGGGATAAGTGTCGGAGCTCACTGTAAGGGAAGGGTCATCGATGTAAACAATGCACTCAACGGTGACGGACCTTATTCACCCGAGCGTTCAGGCGGCCTTCCTGCGGGACAGCTTGCCGAGTTGTGCTTCTCCGGGAAATATGATATTCAGGAGGTAAAAGCCATGATAACCGGAAAAGGAGGCATGGTAGCATATCTGGGCACCAACAGCTTCATGGAGATTTGCGCAAAAGCGGCCGGCGGTGACAGGATGGCAGAGGCTGTAATGAAAGGCTCTGCTTACCAGGTGGCGAAGGAGATCGGGGCGATGGTTGCAGTGCTGAAGGGCGATGTTGATGCAATCATTCTCACAGGCGGTATGGCACATCAGAAGGTACACGTTGAAATGATCACATTGATGGTGAAGAAATTTGCACCGGTTTCAGTATATCCCGGTGAGGATGAGCTTAAGGCTCTGGCTTTTAACGGCTTATTGGCTGTCTCCGGTCTCATCACCGTGAAGGAGTATAAAGGTTAAGTGAATAGATAATTACCCCATGCCTCATGCTCCATGCTCCCTGCCCCCAGCTTTAGGGCACTGAAACCGCAACAGGCAGGATTTTTCCATTAAAGAATTTATTTCCCTTTTCCGCAAATTCTACGATGAATGCTGCCATATCCGGCGCAGACACATGCGCCTTGTATCCCGGAAATGCGGCGTTGAACATCTGAGTCTCCACTGCTCCCAGGCAGAGACAGTTAAATGTTATGCCGGTTCCGGAAAATTCGGCAGCAAGACATTCAGTAAGCACTGCCAGTGCTCCCTTTGAAGCACTGTAAAACGACAAACCCGGAAATTTCATGCTTCCCTGAAATCCGCCCATACTGCTGATATTGACCACATGAGACCCATTCAAAAGTATTGGAAGAAGAGCGTTTATTACTGCTGCCGGTCCCGTAAAATTTGTACTCACAATGGTTGAAATATCTTCACGGCTGTGTTCAATGAAAGGCTTGTTTACCAGGTATCCTGCATTATTGACAAGGATATCAACAGTTTGAAATTCGTTCTCAATGCGATTTTTAAGCTCTTTAAGGGACGATTGTGTGCCGGTGATATCAGCTGCCATCCCGGTAATATTCCTGTGCACTGCGCCTGCAAAAAGGCTTTTCAGCGCTGCTTCATTGCGGGCCAGTGCAAAAATCCTATTACCTGATGCTTCTGAAAATTTCAGTGCCACTTCCCTGCCAATGCCTGATGAGGCTCCGGTTATAACTATATTCATTTCAATATCAGTATTTTAGAAAAAATTGTTAAGAAAAAATTCGGATCAGCTTATGTAAATGTACTAATTTTGATTTTATTTGTAGCCCCGCAAAAGTTCTGAATAACGCAATGAAAAAGGTTATAACGGTAATATTTATAGCATGGATTGGCATTACGGCATTTGGCCAGGATACCTCGAAAGAGCGTCCTCCCTTTTCTGAACGTCTTTTTTTTGGAGGTTCCTTCGGTTTGCAGTTCGGCACAATCACCAACATTGAGGCGTCCCCCATTATAGGCCTGTGGGTCTTGCCCCGCGTTGCCGTTGCAGCAGGACCATCATACCAGTACTATAAGGACCCGGTTGATGCCACATCCATTTACGGAGGAAAGGCCTATCTGCAGATTACCCTTATTCAGGATCTTAATAATATAATTCCAATCGGTGTCAATACCGGTATATTCGTACAGTCGGAATATCAGGGACTGAGTCTTGAGAGATCATTCTGGTCAATTGTACCCGACGGGAATAACAGGATTTATATGGGGACATTCCTTGCCGGTGCAGGAATCTCCCAGCCTATAGGCAGGAGGTCAAGCATGAACTTTACAGTCCTGTGGGCGTTGACCGATACAGAGTACCAGGTTTATGATTCACCGGAGATTCGGGTGAGCTTCAACTTTTAAATCATATAACATATTATAATATACTAATAAATAATTATTTATGAAACTTGAGATTAATAAATTTGCGTCCCTGGCATATACTTTACAGGAAGGTGGAAAGGACGGCAAGGTAATTGAAACCGTGGAGGAGGACTCTCCTATGACATTCGTGTTTGGTGCCGGGAGACTTCTTCCCGCATTTGAGGCAAACATTGCAGGACTCGGGGAGGGCGGCGCCTTTAATTTCATGCTCACAGCCGTTGAAGCATACGGTGAAAAGCGCGAAGAGATGGTTGTCAGTCTACCGAGGAATATTTTTGAAGATGAAGGAGTTCTTAACTCTGAGGTATGCTTCATCGGCAACAATGTACCTATGATGGATGCGCAGGGACACAGGATGAACGGAACTGTAACCGAAATAGGAGACTCCTTCGTGAAAATGGATTTTAATCATCCCCTTGCAGGCACAGATCTCCATTTTTCAGGTAAAGTAGTTGAAGTAAGAGAGGCTACAGCTGAAGAACTGATGGGACCAGACTCCGGAGGATGCTCCTCATGCGGAAGCAAGAGTACCGGCTGCGGCGGATCCTGCGGTTGATTATAGACAATATTTCTTTTCCGGGATTGATCCCCTGAAAAATCCGGGCCGGCAGGTCCGGATTTTTTTATACTTTAAGGGTCTCACCCTCAGATTTTGCAATTATTACCGCACAGCATGTGTCACCATATACATTAATGGCTGTACGGAACATGTCAAGTATCCTGTCAACAGCCAGGATCAGACCAATACCTTCAAGGGGAAGCCCAACAGCCTTGAGCACAACAGCCATCATTACAAGCCCTGCCATGGGGATTCCTGCTGACCCTATCGCCGCAAGCAATGCAGTGAAGATGACGATAATCTGCTGTCCGAATGTAAGTTCGATGCCGTAAGCCTGTGCAATGAACATAACCGCCACACACTCGTACAGTGCGGTGCCGTTCATGTTTATTGTGGCGCCCAGGGGAAGGGTAAAACTGGCAATCTTGTTAGATACTCCGTCTTCAACCTGTACCGCTTCCATTGACAGGGGAAGAGTTGCATTTGATGATGAAGTCGAAAAAGCAGTAAGAAGAGGGGTCGACATGTTTCTCAAATGCTTGATCGGGTTGGCCCTGCCAAGAAATTTCACGAAGAGAGGAAGGGTGATAAGGCCGTGAACAGCCAGTCCGAGAAGCACAGTAATGAAGTATAAGCCAAGCCGACTGATTACTTCACTTACCTGGTTTCCCATAAGTATCTGCTGTGCAATGACTTTGGCAGAAATGCTGAAAATGCCGAGGGGAGTGAATTTTATGACAAACATCGTGATCTTCATAATCACATCCAGTACCGCATTGAGAACATCCATCATCAGCAGGCGGGGCTTGTGATCGACTTTTGTGATGAAATAGCCGAATATAACGGCGAAGAAAATTATTGAAAGCATATGACCCTGAACCATCGAATCAAATATGTTCGAAGGAACAATCTTAATCAGTGTCTGCCCGAAACTATCCGAGATTGCTGAAATATTCTCGACAGGCACTTTGAATCCCAGGTCAGCACCCACGCCCGGTTTGATAAGCATTACAAAGAAAAAGCCGGTCACAATTGCCACAAGCGTGGAGAGAACATAATAACCCATGGTCTTGGCACCAAGCCTGCCAAGATTGTCAGCAGTACCTACACTTGCCACCCCGGTAGAGATTGAGCAGAGGATCAGCGGGATAATAATCATGTTCAGACCTCGGAGAAAGACATCCCCGATCCAGTTGGTATATACAGTCCAATCAGGAAAGAGATACCCGAAGAAACCACCCAGGACAAGGGCGATAAGAATCTGGTAAGGCAGGGCCAGGGAGAATTTTTTACCGGTCATTGGAACTCTTGTTATGCGTTAACTCAATATTTCGGAAACAGAATGCAATTTAACTGAATTATGAATCTGTGCTGCGGGAAGATAATCAAAAGTAAGAAGCCCGAAAGATGTTTTACATTATGTAACTACAATCGGATATTCATGGCAACCGGGGAAGGGGCGGCGGAAAATTCAAATCTCAGGAGTTTCAGGAAAATGCCCCTGGTGACAAATAAAATGAACTCCCGTAAATTACAGTAAACAACAGTTTTTAGCCCTATTTACAATTGTAACTAACCAAGTATCGGCTAATATGGCATAATTTATATACAAATGTAATCACATGAAGCATAGACTTGTAAATATTCTTTGATTTCAAATAATAAAACCATTAACTTGCTATTTATCAAGTATTTAAATTAAACATTTCATGTTATTACTTACGCATGAGACGTTAGATAAGGTATCCTGGTATTAGATTATATGATATTTATAGTATAAATAACTATCTATCAGTGATTATATATGTCTAAAGTAAAGTATTACAATAGTTTGTATATGCCCTTTTAAAGCGATGTGAAACCTATGTATCAGGATTTTTAGCCTTGATAAATAGCTGTACTAGGCATGTAATTACAAATGTAAATAACATTAAGTTACGCATGTAAATTATAATCTGATTACATTTGTAAAAAGCATGATTATCATGAAAGAGAGAATCCTTGTGTTTTTGCAGAACGAAAACAAGAGTTACGCTCAGTTTGCTGAGGAAATAGGTGTTCAGCCTTCAGGAATTTCTCATATTCTGTCCGGAAGGAATAACCCCAGTCTCGATTTTATTGTTAAAATGCTGCTGAAGTACCCCTCACTTTCTGCTGACTGGCTTCTGTTTGGCCGGGGGGCAATGAATAAATATGTTTCGCAGCCTAGCTTATTCGACACAGGACCACAATTGGAGGCCGGTAAAGCTGTTTTACCCATTGAGGGGATAAATGTCACACCTGTCAGCCCGGATCTCCCTGAAGGGGCGGAAAATGCCCCTGATGCGAAGGAGATGGAATTACAGGAAGTCAGCATAAGAAATAAGCGACTTATCAGGGTACTGCTCTTTTATTCTGACAAATCTTTCAGTGAATACAGACCGGAGTGATAAAATTCACTCATTTTAGCTAATTTTGCAGACAAAGGAGAGCCTGATGAAGAAGCGGATAGAAGACCTCACTGTAATAGAGAACAGGAAGCTTAACGAGCAGTTTTTTGTCCTCACGCTCTCTTCTTCCGCACCCCTTCCGGTCATTCTCCCAGGCCAGTTTGTTCAGGCACTTGTAAAAGACAGCCCTTCTACTTTCCTTCGCCGCCCACTTTCAGTTCATGATGCCGATCAGCTGAATAACAGTATTTCCTTACTTGTTCAGATTGCGGGTAGCGGCACAGAGAGCCTCAGCAGGCTGAATCCCGGAGATACCCTTAATCTTGTTTATCCTCTTGGCAATACATTCACTATGCCCTCACCCGGAGAAAAGGTTCTTCTTACGGGAGGCGGTTGCGGAATGGCTCCCTTGCTTTACCTGGGCCGAAAAATCCGGGAAGCGGGGATTGAGCCGGTATTCGCCCTCGGTTTCCGCAACAGGGAAAGGGTTCTTGAGCATGAGGAATTCAAAAAGTTCGGGGTGGTACATCTCTCGACTGAGGACGGTTCTACCGGACACCTGGGATTTGTAACGGATCTTCCTGTATTCACTGATAATCAGTGGGATAAAGTCTATTCCTGCGGCCCCGAACCGATGATGAAAGCCGTGGCTGAAAAGTGTTCGGCAAGGAATATTTTCTGTGAAGTATCTCTGGAGAACCTGATGGCATGCGGAATAGGGGTTTGCCTCTGCTGTGTTGTAGAGACTACCTCCGGCAATGTATGTTCCTGCACTGACGGTCCTGTATTTAATACCCGTGTTTTGAAATGGCAGATCTGAATGTAAAAATAGGGGCAATGATTCTGAAGAACCCGGTGATGACTGCTTCCGGGACCTTTGGGTATGGACCTGAATTAGAGGATTTTATTGATATTTCCACTCTTGGCGGGATAATTGTCAAGGGTACAACCCTTGAACACAGGGAGGGCAATCCTTACCCGAGAATGGCAGAGACTCCTTCAGGAATGCTTAACGCCGTTGGTCTTCAGAATAAGGGAATCGACTATTTTGAAAAACACATTTATCCAGGCATAGCAGGTTACAGAACAAATGTTATTGTCAATGTAAACGGCAGTACCATAGATGATTATGTAAGTCTATCTGAAAGGATCAATCTCCTGGAATCCATCCCTGCGATAGAACTGAATATCTCCTGTCCCAATGTCAAAATGGGAGGCATGGTTTTCGGTACTAATCCGGCATCAGCCAGGGAAGTGATTGCAGCAGTGCGGAAGGTTTATTCCAAAACATTGATAGTAAAGCTGTCGCCCAACGTGACGGATATTACTGAGTTTGCCCGCATTTCTGAAGGTGAGGGTGCTGACTCTGTCTCGCTTATCAATACCCTCCTGGGTATGGCTGTTGACGTTCAGACAATGAAACCGAAGCTCTCCACGGTTACCGGAGGCCTGTCCGGACCAGCAGTAAAGCCGGTGGCTCTCCGCATGGTATGGCAGGTTGCCAGGGCGGTGAAGATTCCGGTGATAGGAATAGGAGGCATAATGAACACCGACGATGCCCTCGAATTTATAATGGCCGGCGCTGCCGCCGTGCAGGTGGGCACAGCCTCCTTTATTGAACCGCGCACTGCAGAAATGGTCGTGACCGGGATAGCCAGATTTCTGGCCCGTAAGAATTTCAGTAGTATTTCTGAAATAACCGGTATCCTTAACAGGTAGATCTGTTCCCTCTTATCATTAAATCAGTCTTTCGTAAACGATCAGTTAAGTTTTGCAGCTTGATTTTTGAGATTTTTGTTGGAAACCCGACTATTTTCCTTTAAATTTGTAAAATTATAGCCGTAAAAGAAGACAATAACTAAAAAAATGAGAGACAAAATGGCAGAAAACTTATTGATTGACAGTCTGGACAGGAAAATCTTGGACATAATTACCAAGAATGCGAGGATACCTTACCTTGAGGTGGCAAGGGACTGCAATGTTTCAGGAGCAGCAATACATCAGAGAGTTCAGAGACTTATAAGAGTTGGCGTAATTAAGGGATCGGAGTTTAAGGTTGATCCGGTGATGGTCGGGTTCAAGACATGTGCATACATCGGGCTTTTTCTCGACAACCCCGGCAAGTATAAAGAGGTGATCAAGAAACTGAAGGATATCCCGGAAGTAATTGAATGTCATTATACTACGGGTAATTATTCACTTTTTATCAAGGTATATTCCCGCGATAATGAGCACCTTCGTGAGGTTCTTACCGAGAAGATTCAGACAATAACCGGTGTGGCCCGTACGGAGACACTGATTTCCCTTGAAGAATCAATCAGCAGACAGATCCCGGTGCTATCAAAATAGCCGGAGAAACTTACTGAAAAGGCAAAAGGAGAGGCAAAACCTCTCCTTTTTAATTGCCCGGTGGGCAATTTTAGCGAGGGGGCAGATTTGTGTGCAGGAGGATACGATTAATACAAATAAAAAAGGCAGCCATTACGGCTGCCTTGTGATCCAGCTGGGGCTCGAACCCAGGACCCCATCCTTAAAAGGGATGTGCTCTACCAGCTGAGCTACTGAATCAGACCTGATTTTTGCGAGTGCAAATGTATGGTAAAAATATTTCTGAACAAAGAAAAAACTGACTTTTACAGAACAATGTTACAATTTTTTTTCCATCGGGACTACCGCAGTTAATTGTAGTTATATTTATCGGTCCAGATCAAAACTGTATGAATAATATTTTTAAAGATAAGGTCGTCATTGTCACCGGAGCATCCACAGGGATTGGGAACGCCATCGCCAGGGAGTTTGCACGGAACGGAAGCAGGGTAATGCTTGCAGCCAGGTCAGCCGAAAAGCTCGCCAGCCTGGAAACCGAACTCAGGAAAAAAGGCCTTGAAGCCTCCTGCTGCGTAACGGATGTCACCAGGGAGGAAGACTGCCGCCGCCTCATTGAAACCACAGTGGCGAAATACGGCACTGTACATATCCTCGTAAATAATGCCGGGATATCAATGCGGGCAATGTTCAGCGACGTTGACCTGTCTGTCCTTAAAAGACTGATGGACGTCAATTTCTGGGGCACCGTTTACTGTACCAAATATGCTCTCCCTTACCTTTTGGAGAACAAAGGTTCTATTGTGGGTGTTTCTTCAGTGGCAGGGTTTCACGGACTTCCGGGCCGCACAGGGTATTCGGCTTCAAAATTTGCTATGCACGGATTCCTGGAGACAATACGCATTGAGAACCTAAAGGAGAAACTTCATGTAATGATAATTGCGCCCGGTTTCACTGCCTCTGAAGTCAGGAAACATGCACTTACTGCAAACGGTACAGAACAGGGAACGTCACCCAGGGAGGAGGGTAGCATGATGACTCCGGAGCACGTGGCCCGATGGGTGCTGAAGGGAATTAAAAAGAAGAAGAGAAACAAGATACTCACCTGGGAGGGCCGCTTCACGGCTCTTTTGCAGAGAATCATACCGGGTGTTGTCGATTATGCCTATTACCTCGAAATGAAGAAAGAGCCGGAATCACCATTGAAGTAACCAGCTCATAATAAAGATGTAACCATTGATGCCAGATATATCGGTACTGATACGCAACAAGCAGAGGCTTATCATTAAGTGCCTTCCTGCACCTGTAACCGATGCAGAAAAAAAAGCTGTTGTTGAGGCTGTGGAGATCGCAGCTTCTGCATATTCCCCGGAAGAAAAGCATTTTGACGAGCCGCTTGTAATGTATTATTGCGAACTGGCGCGTGTTGCCGCCTGCGAAATGGGGCTCGGCTCTTCGGCCGTCATCTGTGCTTTGCTCTCAGGTATCAGGGAAGGAACTGAAGGATGGAAGAAGGTCGAAACACTGAAAGACCCCGCAGTCAGGAATGTCATTAAGGGACTCTCACGCCTTTCAGCCCTTCAGGGGCACGATTTCACCGGACAGGCAGAGAACTTCCGGAAGCTTCTCCTTACCCTTGCCGATGACGGCAGGGTAATTCTGATTACCCTTGCAGAACGTCTGCTGATGATGCGCAACCTCGCTAAACTGCCTGAAAAAGAGAGATTACCGGTAGCATCTGAGGCTTTCTTCCTGTATGCTCCGCTGGCACATCGCCTCGGTTATTATAACGTGAAGTCGGAGATGGAAGACCTGGCAATGAAACTGATGGAGCCTTCCGAATACGGCGAGATCGAAACATTGCTTCGCAGCACCACCAACTCAAGGAATAAACTTATCAGGGAGTTTTCCCAACCACTTACTCAGAGGCTTGATTCACTGAAGATTAAGTACGAGATAAAGAGCCGCACCAAATCCATCCACTCCATCTGGCAAAAGATGAAGAAGCAGGGCGTGGCCTTTGAAGAGGTCTTTGACATTTTCGCTATAAGAATAATCCTTGACGCTGAAACTGCTAATGAAAAGTCTGCCTGCTGGCAGGTATACTCTGTGGTGACGGATCTCTACCAGCCTGATCCGAGCAGGATGCGCGACTGGATATCTGTTCCGAAATCGAATGGCTATGAGTCACTGCATACTACTGTGGGAACACAAACCGGCCGGTGGGTTGAGGTGCAGATACGGACCAGGCGCATGGATGAGATTGCCGAGAAGGGTCTTGCTGCTCACTTCCGGTACAAGGGTGTCAAAGGCGAGGGAGGCCTCGATGCCTGGATGGCGCAGATGCGCGAGGTGCTGGGCGCTTTGGAGAAAGACGGCGCCGATTTCCTCGGGGAGATAAGGCCGGGATTATACTCCGATGAAGTATTTGTATTCACCCCCAAGGGCGAGGTGAGGCAGTTGCCGGCAGGATCCTCGCTTCTCGACTTCGCCTTTGAGATACATACCCAGGTTGGCTCCAAATGCGTGGGAGGGAAGGTCAACGGCCGGAACGTGCAGCTAAAATACAAGCTTCAGAACGGCGACCATGTCTCGGTGATCACCTCCAGGAGCCAGTCGCCCAAACGCGACTGGCTGGGATACGTAATAACCCACAAGGCAAGGTCGAAGATCAAGCAGGCACTGAATGAGGAAAAGGTGAAACTGGCGGCGGAAGGAAAAGAGATACTGACCAGGAGACTGAAAAACTGGAAGATACCCTACGGTGATCATGCGGTTACCAGGCTTCTGGAAGAATACGGGCTGAAGACCGCACAGGATCTTTATTTTGAAATAGCCATAGGGGAGATAGACCTTCTCCAGGCAAAAAAGGCGCTGCTGCGGTCTGAGGAATCAGAATTGGCCCCTGCGACAGCGAAACTTCCCGAACACGCTGAGCAGCATGAGGAATCTTCTGCATCGCAGTCCGACTATATGGTTATAGATGAGAAGGTTGAAGGACTTGATTACAAGCTCTCAAAATGCTGTAATCCTGTTTTCGGCGACCGCGTTTTCGGATTTGTGACAGTGCTGGAAGGTATCAAGATCCACAGAGCCAGTTGTCCCAATGCCGATTACATGATTTCAAACTTTCCGTACCGTGTTGTAAGGGCACGCTGGACGCGTCTGGATGCCTCACGCGGATTTCTGACCTCCATGAAGGTCACAGGCGTGGAAAACCTCGGAATTGTAGCCCGCATCTCGGAGATTCTCTCGGAGTATAAGCTCTCCGTGAAGAACTTTACCTATAAAATGGACAACGGTCTTTTTGAAGGAAAGATCGAGCTTCTCGTTCCCAATGTCAATGTTCTCTATTCTGTGTTAAAGAAGATCCAGTCCGTCAAGGGTATAACGCGCGCCATGCGCATCGAAAACTAGTACCTGGGGTCAGGCTGTACCGGCAGACGCGCCATCTTCTCAACCTCAACAGTGGTGTAGCCGAACTCATCAACTATCTTTCCCTGAATAAGATACGTTCCGCTGCCCCGGAACGGCCAGCTGGCAAGGGTCTGTGGAAAATGCACGGTATCAAAGAACTCTCCGGCACTGTCAATAAAGCAGCCGAAGTTCATCCACTCCCTCTTTACGGTCTTGATATATTTGACGTTGACAAGATGTCCCATCATCTTCACTTTACGGCCGGTCATACCCTTCATCCCCGCTGCCGTTATCTCGCCCCGGAACTTTGTCTGCAGCATATCGAACCATGTCATTGACACCGGGAAGCCAAGCAGTTCTATCTCATCGTAGGCATCCTCAAGCCGGCACTGTTCAAACGGAGGCATTGCAAATTTCTTCGGCTCGGGATTAAAGAGGGTGCGGGCGCTTTCGCTCTTGCCCCTGTTTATCTGCATATGTGCCTCCCACAACAGCAGTGCCTTGCTCTTTCCTGTGAACCTGAAAGCCCCGGAACGGATCAGCAGCATACACTGCTCTAGACCCGGACCTGTACGTGAGATAAAGTCGCTAAGATCCTTATATTCACCGTGTTCATCGCGCTCCGTGATGACCTCATGTGAGAGAGAGTTTTCAAGTCCTGACAGGTGAATGAACCCGATATAAACGGTGCTTTGCCGGATGGAGGTCTTGTATGTACTCATGTTTATGCAAGGTGCCTCAATGGCTGCTCCCTGCCGTTTCGCTTCGTGAACGTAGACCCAGGTTCGGTAGAAGCCTCCGAAGTTGTTGATGACGGCGACCATGAACTCGAGGGGGTAGTGTGCCTTCAGCCAGAGACTCTGGAAGCTCTCCACGGCATAGGATGCCGAGTGTGCCTTGGAGAAAGAGTATCCGGCAAAAGACTCAATCTGACGCCATACCTCCTTTGTGATCTCTTCGGGATATCCCTTGTCGCGGCAGTTGGAAAAGAAGCGTTCAGTTATCTTCTGCATCTCCATTTTCGAGCGGTATTTGCCACTCATGGCGCGGCGCAGGGTGTCGGCATCGGAAAGATCGAGCCCTGCAAAGTGGTGGCATACCTTCAGCACATCCTCCTGGTACACCATCACTCCGAAAGTCTCGCTGAGGAGATCCTTCATGACAGGGTGTATATAATCGAATTTGCCGGGGTTGTGGAACCTGTAGATGAACTGCCGCATCATTCCGGAGCGGGCCACCCCCGGCCTGATGACCGAGCTGGCAGCCACCAGCGTCAGGTAATCGTCACATTTCAGTTTCTGCAGCAGGCCGCGCATCGAGGGACTTTCGATATAAAAACACCCTTTGGCGTCGCCGCGGCGCAGGTGGTCCTTCACCAGCGGGTCATTCTTGAACTTCTGCACGGCGTGTACGTCCACATCAACCCCGCGGTTCATCTTGATGATCTCGGCGCTCTCCGCTATATGGCCTATGCCTCTCTGGCTAAGTATGTCAAGCTTCTCATATCCCAGCTCTTCAGCAGTGTACATGTCCCACTGGGTGGTCGGGAATCCCTTGGGGGGCATGTCGAGGGCGGTGTAACAGCATACAGGCTCTTCAGAGATGAGCACGCCGCCGGCGTGTATGCTGCGCATGTTGGGGTAGTCCACGATCTTGTTTCCCGTTTCAAAAATCATATCCTGGATCTCTCCGCGGTTGTTTGTGGCGGAAGGATTCTCAATAAGCGCATCTATCTCTTCAACGGGCAGTCCGTGCACCTTGCCCAGCTCACGCACAATGGAGCGGCCCCTGAAGGTGCCTATGGTGCCCAGCAGGGCGGTATGACGGTGACCGTAACGCCGGAAAATGTACTCGGTGACTGTGTCGCGCTCCTTCCACGAATAGTCTATGTCAAAGTCTGGCGGTGAGGTGCGTTTAGGATTTATGAACCTCTCAAAGTAAAGGTTCAGGTCAATGGGGTCAACATTGGTGATTTTCAGACAGTAAGCAACCACGGAGTTGGCTCCGCTGCCTCGTCCCACGTGATAGAATCCGCAGCCCATCGAGTAGCGGATTATATCCCATGTGATAAGGAAGTAAGATGAAAAACCAAGCTTGTCTATAATCTCCAGTTCATGCCTTACTCTCTCCTGGGCTATACTGTTTTTTGTCCCGTAGCGGTACTTCATGCCGTCCCATGCCAGTTTCTCGAGCAGTAGTTTGTCGTCATACCTGCTTGCAGAGTATATCTTTTTGTTTTTCGGGGTTGTGAAGTCTATGCTCAGCGAGCAGTCTTCCAGCAGCCTGCGCGTGTTCCCGGTCACCCGGGGCCACATCTCAAAGGGGCGTGTTATCTCATTTCCGGGCAGCAGGATCTCATCGGGGGAGGCTGTCTGGTGAGGCTCCAGGCGGCTCAGCAGCAGGTTATTGTCTATGGCGCGCAGGCTGCGGTGTATGGGGAAGTCGGATGCCGACTCCATTGTCACCGGATGGAGGATGACACATTTCGACTGTTGCTTTTTGGTCATGGAGATGAGTCGGCCGGCGGCGGCAGGTCTTATACCTATGAATTCATTGTCGCGCAGCATGGCGGGATCAAAGCCGGTGGCACCGCCTGCAACCCCTTTGCTGCCCGTGATGCCAGCTCCTCCTGGATCGACCCCGCCGCCGCCGGGCCCCGCCGGGCTTTCCGTACTGCCTGCGCTGTTCACACTGTCACTCCCCGCAGGACCACCCTGAACCCGGGCAGGGTAGACAATATAGGCATTCGGGAAGGAGGGAGGCCGGAGGGGTAGTGGTTCACCGGCGAAGTTATGGTCTGTGAGGAACTCGTTCAGTTCCCTGAATCCCTCGTTGTTGCGTGCTATGCCGATATATAACAGCGTGTTCTCCCTGCGGAATTCTATTCCTGCCGCCGGGGTGATGCCGCGGCTGCCGCACTCTCTCACAAAATCGGGCACCCCGGTAGTATTGTTGATGTCTGTCAGCACCATGCGTTTCACGCCGGCCGCCGCGGCGAGCTCAGAAAGGCGTTCGACGGAAACGGTTCCGTAGCGGAGGCTGTAGTATGAGTGACAGTTAAGATACATAGTCGAAAGTCCATAAAGTCTAAAGTCTTAATTAATAAGGTAACACTATTACCTGCTGCCTGCTGCCTTTCCCATTTAGTGATGCCATCCTCTCAGTCGTTCTTCCATCCCGGACTTTTCAACAAGCACCTCTGACGCCTTTCTGAGCTCGCGCTCGCTGCGCTCCGCGGCGGTCATCACCCCGGCGGCCCTTCGTACTGCGGTGCGCCCGAAGCGTCCGCGCAGTGAGTCCATGGCCATGTAGAGGCTTATCATCTCGGGGGTGTCTTCAAACATGTTCAGCTGATGCACCCCGCGCACCAGGCCGCTAACACGCACACCTATCAGCCTGATGAGCATGCGCCGCTGCCAGAGACGGCGGAAGAGACTCTGCGCCTCACTGATGAGAACATGGTCAAAGGAGGTGTACGGTATACGCTGCTGCAGCGTGCGGGTGTCGAAATCAGAGTACCGTATGCGCACCGTGATGCACGAGGCGAGCTTCTCATGGCTCCGCAGCTCATAAGCCAGCTTCTCCGTCATGCTCACCAGCAACTGGTTGAGCATCACCGTATCAGTGGTGTCACGCTCAAAGGTGTGCTCGGTGCTGATCGACTTCTGCTCAGAGTAGCTTATAACGGGAGTATTGTCAATGCCGTTGGCCTTCTTCCATATTTCGGTGCCGTTCTTTCCCATGAGCGACTCCAGCATCTCGGCAGGGATGCCCCTCAGCGTGTGTATTGTTGAGATACCCATGGAACGAAGGGTGTGATAGGTCTTCTGGCCTATCATGGGTATCTTTTTAATGGAGAGCGGATCGAGGAAGGGGATGACATACTGCTGCCCGACCTCCCTCTCGCCGTTGGGCTTCGCCTCGCCGGCAGCTATCTTGGAGACCGTCTTGTTGACCGAAAGACCGACAGAGATAGGCAGTCCCGTCTCCTTTATTATGGTGTTGCGCAGCTCATGCGACCACCGCGCACACCCGTAGAAGCGGTCCATACCCGTGAGGTCAATATAATGCTCATCCACAGAGGCCTTCTCATACAGCGGAGATTTTTCCGCAATGATGTCAGTGACCATGCGCGAATATTTTGTGTAGGCCTCCATGTCACCACGGATGAATACGGCCCCGGGACACATCGCCCTGGCCATCTTCATGGGCATGGCGGAGCTGACGCCGAAGCTGCGGGCCTCATAGCTGCAACTGGAGACCACACCACGGTCAGAACCGCCGCCGATGATCACCGGGCGGCCGTTGAGACGACTGTCTTTCACCCTCTCCACGGAGACGAAGAAGGTGTCAAGATCAAGATGTAAGATGCTGCGCGAGTCCATGGTAAAGCCGTTTAAGGTCTCATGTCTGAGGGTCTCATGTCTGAGGGTCTGAGGACCTTTTGACCTCCCGGCCCAGGCATGTTAACCTCTTTTTTTTCATTTTTTCTTGGTTGTTTCAAAAACTTAGTTTATATTTGATTAAATTTTAATCAAAATAATGATTACAATATAATCAATTTTCATAATATGTACTTCGCATCGAACATAAAATTTTTACGCAGGCGCAGGGGACGTACGCAGGACGACGTTGCCTCGGCGCTGCAGATGAAGCGCTCAACACTGAGCGGCTATGAAAACGGAGTAGCACAGCCCGGCATAGAAGCCCTGGTGGCATTTTCGGGCTACTTCAACATCTCGCTTGACACCATGCTGAAGGTGGATCTGACACATCTCTCAGAGAGCCAGCTGGGCGAGCTTGAAAGAGGGTATGACGCCTATATCAGGGGCAGCAACCTGAGAGTGCTGACAACAACTGTCGCTCCTGACAACAGGGAAAACATAGAGCTGGTGAACGAAAAGGCCAAGGCAGGCTACACCACTGGGTATGCAGATCCTGAATTCATAGGCGACCTGCCTCTGTTCAATCTGCCGTTCCTCTCCCGTGACCGCAAATACCGCACTTTCCAGCTGCGTGGCGACTCCATGCTGCCAATACCGGACAAATCGTGGGTGACCGGAGAGTTCCTGCAGGACTGGCGCGGTATCAGGAGCGGAAAAGCATATATAATACTGACAGTCAGTGACGGCATAGTCTTCAAGGTTGTGGAGAACAATATCGAAAAAAACGGCAGACTGACCCTTTATTCGCTGAACCCTCTTTACGAACCTTATGAGGTTCATGTAAACGATGTCAGGGAAATATGGAAGTTTGTGAATTACATAAGTGACGAACTGCCTGACCCTGTCCTTCCGGAAAAACAGCTGATGCGAACGGTGGCTTCGATGAAGCATGACCTTAACCAGCTGAAGAAAAGCATGGGAAGGGATATTGAGGATGCGACGGAAGCAGAGTGGCCTGAAGAGTCGAAAGTCTGAAAGTCAAAAGGCGAAAGTCAGGTGTATTACAAGATATTGTAAGCATCTGACCTATGACATATAGCGCCAGACTATCACTTCATATACCAATGGCCCTCTGCATCTAAATCAATGATATCTGCTTTGTTGTGATCAAGGTCCCGCAGAGTGAAACGCAGGTCGGCAAGGGGGAGGAGATCATCTATATTTTTCCTTTCAGGATTGTACCCGGCTGAATGCAACATAAGGATAAACAGATCCGGTTCGATAAACCGGCGCAGTGCAGGAGACTCGCAGATAACTGGTGCACCTTCCGGCAGAAAAGGAATTAACGCGGCAAAGGCTTTGGCCAGCCCGGCTTCCCCGGAGACAACCAGGAAGACTTTCGAGGCTCCGGCCCGGAGCATCCTCGAACTGTCTTTTTCAGACGTTCTGTTTCTTTCCTCATATATATGAAATTCACTGCTTCCGGCAATCACCGCAAGACCGGTCAAATCGGGGTGGGGATGTGGAGTTATCTTTACGGCAGTGATCGCTCTGTCAGCATATTTAGAGATCAGAAGAGCAGCCAGGTAGCTCTTGCCGGCCTCCCTGCCGGTACCTCCGATAATCAGCAGTCGCTCTGTTCTTGTCATATTATCCTGTTCAAAAAGATCTGAAACGTATGCGCAATTGCCTGCCGCCGTTATAGGCACTTTAATCTCTTTTTATTTACTTTGTGCCAAATATAACTCATGTCTGGCAAAGAATACAATCCTGCGATGCATACTGCAGAGCATATACTGAATTCAGTGATGGATAAAATGTTTGGATGCGGCAGGTCATTCCGCAGTCATATCGAGGAGAAAAAGAGTAAATGC
Organism: Bacteroidales bacterium; assembly: GCA_038248855.1. Lineage (GTDB taxonomy): Bacteria > Bacteroidota > Bacteroidia > Bacteroidales > VadinHA17 > SR-FBR-E99. Next base: position 102,778 of record JBBRXA010000001.1, read on the forward strand.
GACTACAGGATAAAGAGATGTCTTTCCAGGGGAGAGCTGACAGCCGTGGAAAATACTGTAAATGAGATCATAAAGTTGAATATCCCGGTAGGGGAGTTGCTTGTCAGCAGGGGGGAGGCTGATGAAAAGTACTTTACAGGCAAGCTGCCTGAAAATGCAGGGGAAAAGATCCGGATAATCACCGTTGGCAGCTTTGATGCCTGCCCGTGCATCGGCCAGCACGTGCCAAATACTTCCGAGATCGGTGATTTTTCAATATCATCCTGCGACTTTGAGCAAGGAGTTCTAAGGATCAGGTTTGTCCTGAATAAATAGATAAGCCAGGGCAGCGGACAACAGGCAGTTGCAATAGTGGACAATAAAAAAAGGGACTGACGGGAAAATAAGGCCCGGGGGTACAAAAAAAACCGGCAGAAGCCGGTCTTTTTAATTCTTGCAGGTTATATTATACTCCGGCTGATTTTTACCTCAAATTCCTGTACCAGGTTGATTATCAGATGAGTTATCTTGTTTATTCCTGTGTCAGCTTGACTATCATCTGAATAATGCTGTCAATTTCAGCATCAGGCACTTTACCTTCGTAAACGGCCCTGACAATTCGACTCTTGTCTACAATGACAATAGTGTAACTGTCCTTTGGCATTCCCCATTTTTCATGAAGGGTACCGTCAAAGTCGAATAGAATGGTAGTGTCATATTTCTTGGCCTTGTTACCTGCGATCATCCTGATAAGACCGTTTGGTTTCCAGGTCGACTTGGTGTCGACAATTCCGAATCCCTTGAAAAGATCCTGATTTATGATCTTATCGACATCAGTTGCCTTATTTATGGCATCATTGAAAGGATCGTTAAGATCAGATTCGTCTGGATCCACATAATTGATCTGCAGAACTTTACCAGGCCATGAGGCCATTGTGAATTCCTTTTTATCGGCATCCTGGAAGACCCACTCCGGAGCCGGTTTGCCAATCTCGAGTTTTCCCTGTGCCATTGCAAGAGGGAGAACGAATGTTGCCAGGAGAAGAGCGAATAACAATTTTTTCATATCAAGTACTTCTTTGGTTGAGGGCGAAAGATACAATTTTTTAACTTCACTGCACAAATCAGACAAAAATGTGAAGGTGGCCAGGTTTCCTGGTAAACCCCGGAGCTAAAGCAAGGTACTGAACAAGCGTAAAGTAATGAAAATAAAAAAGATACAGCTTTCAGAGAAGGATAAGCGCAGAGCCTATAAAAGCGCCGTCAGAAAAGCAACAAAGGAATCAGGAACAGACAGGCTTACTGTTTCAAGGGTTTACCGCAACAGAAAAAAGTACACGCGGGAAGGCAGGAATCAGATAATCAGAAAAGAAGAGAAACTGGGCTGATCATTCATTGAGAAAGTCGTTGAACGGCTTCATCGTCCTGAATCCCTTAACAATCCCGGCAAAGCACTCTCCGGAGGTAATCTCTTCATCGGTAAACGACTTCTCGGCCAGGTAACTCTTGAATTTTAGCAGTTCAACATGAGGATGGTCCTTTGGGAATCCTTTTGGTGAATTCTTGAGTTTCTCACCTTCGATTGCGCCAAAGTACTCTACAAAATCCTTGTTGTTTATGATTTTTAAAAGCTCACCGCCCCGTTCGGCAATTTTTTCACGTATTGCTGTAAGCCAACCGGAGGGAGGGATGTGTGCACCCCCTGCAATGAAACTGTTACCTGGTTCAACATGCACGTAGTAACCGGTATATTTGGCTCCGTTCTTTTTGCCGCCCCTGACGATAAATGCTCCCATGTGAGTCTTGTAGACAGATTTGTCACTGGAAAATCTTATGTCACGGTTAATCCTGAATGTACAGCTTTTAGCCTCAAGACCCCTGAAAATCGGATCAAAAGTCGTAATACTGTTTATAACTTCCTGAACGAAAGTCTCATAATTAAGCTTTGCAGCGTCATATCTTCTACGGTTCTGATTAAACCAATCCCTGTCATTATGTCGCTTGAGGTCGGACAGGAACAGCAGGGTCAATTTGTCTATCTGAGGCATAATCTTTTGCAATTATTTTACATTTGAAATGCAAATTTAAAAAGTTATAAGATTATCTTAGTACATGACCAATCCGAATTTGAAATGAAAGCCGGGAAAATTTTGACAGGGATCATTATTTGTGCAGTGATGGGAATCACAGGATGTTCAAAGGACAAGGAAGAAGGTAACTACTTTCTTTATGGTGGTCTAGAATACCCTCTGAATCAGGGTGTTATTCAGTTTTACGGTCAGCTGACCGAGGGAGCAGGCTATAATTTTGATGTATCATTGTTTTCCTCAGGCATTTCATTTGATGAGGTTGAGGCCGATCTTGTTGGCACAGGACAGGCCATATACTTCGAAATGTTTTCCTCTTCGGCAACCGGGTTGGCAAACGGCGACTATCTTTTTGACATGCTGGCTTCGGAAAGTGCCCTTACTTTCGACAAGGGAAACTTCGGCACGAACCTCAATTTTGATGCTCAGACCGGAGACGTGATCAATATTATTTCGGGGAAGGTTACCGTATCAAAATCAGGAAATGAATATGAGTTTTCGTTCAGGGGTGAGATCCAGGGAGGCGAAACAGTGATGGGTCATTATAAAGGGAATATTCCTTATTACGACTGGTCGTCCGGTAAAAAGTGATTCATAGTAGACCGTAAATCTTTTACCGGTTCGTATAACTGCAAGGGCAGAATTGAAACCACCTTCCGGAATTGATGCAATTATCTTGTTGAAGGGCTGCTGTTTATACGAACCTATAAGCAAAGTATAAAAAATGCAATCAAATAGCCGTTTGCCTATAATTAATATTATGTTAAATAGAGTATATCAGAATAGCCTTTTAACGGGTTTTCCGGGGATTTATAAATAATGGATCCTCCCCTTCTCCGGCTGATCATTTTCCTGGAAACCTATCATATTGTCACCCAATCAAAACGTAACCTCTTCGGGGTTAAGCCGGGTGACATTTTCTTGACGCTCGGTCCACCTTCAGCTTTAACTGTTGCCTATTGCCTACTGCCAAAAAAAAAGCACCGTTGCCGGTGCTTTTTTGCAATATCAACTTCAGAGTCACTGAAGATTTTCAATTTTCTTCTTGTAAATTTCAAATTCGGGCATCATCTTGACCTTAAGGTAGATCTCGCGAAGGAACTCAAGGGTTGCAAGTGAGGTCGGATTAGCCTGTTCAGCCTTCAGAAAGAACGGAACTGCCTCCTTCATTTTATCGAAGGCCTTGCTCTTGGCTGCCTCGTATTCCTTGTTGTCAGCAATCATATTGGCATCAGTCAGCATCTGGTTGGCTATTGAAACGTAGCTCAACCCAATGTTATAATTGCTCTCAAACTGAGTCGGGTTGAGTTCAAGCGACTTCTGCATGCTTGCGATTGCTTTGGGAAAGTCCATTGTTTTCATGTGAAGGCTGCCCTCGACAAGATAAAGGATATAGTTGCCCGGATCCTTTTCCATGGCCTTGTTTACAAACTGGAATGCCTTCTCTGAATTATCCGCATCGAGATAGAACTGTGTTGCCTGGAGAATTATGTCCAGAGTGTCAGGATATGCGGTAACTCCTTCTGTCAGTGCAGTTTCAGCGCTAAGCGTATCTTTCAGCTTCAGATAACTGTCAGAGATGAAGATATACGGTTTTGTATCTTCAGTGCCTGAAACCGTGCATGTACGGAAGTGCTTGATTGCTTCTTCGTACAGGCCTGCATTGTATGCTGCAAGGCCTGCATTGAAAATAACCAGAGTGTCAACCATGCCTACGTAAACATCGCTTTCAGAGATCTTTACATTGCTTTCGAATGCCTTCAGTGCTCCCTCATAATCCTTTGCAGAGAACTTTGCAATGGCATCATTGAGAAACGAGTTTCCAAGCGTCGCATACGCATTGTCCTTAATGAGGATATTCTTCATCTTCGGGTCCATCTCAATGGCTATTCCGAAGTTTTTGAGAGCCTCATTGAGGATGTCAGGGTAAAGTTCTATGAACTTAGGATTGCCAGAATCGAAAGCAGCCTGGCAAAGCTTCCCTTTTACATAAAAGGTCTTTGCAAGCACAGCAGACTTAGGGTTGGCAATAGCTGTTTCAATTGCTTCCTTGGCTTTGTCAAAAGCTCCCTGTGCGATGAAGCTTTCTGCAGCCGTAATTTTACCCTTTTGAGCAGAAGCAGCAACTGAAATCATTACTGCCATTAATACAAACGTGATCTTCTTCATGATTCGATAATTTGCTTTTAGAAATTTATCAGGTTTCAAAATTATAACTTTAGAATCTATTCTTCAAATAATTTGCCAAATTACTCTTCGGTTTCCGGCGCCTGTACTGGATTCTCTGCTTCCTCGATGTTATCCTCCTCATTTACTTCAACATAAGCTACGGATGCAATTGAATCATTTTCTTTGATATTTATCAGTCTGACCCCCTGTGTCGCTCTTCCCATTACTCTGAGTGCACTTACAGGGATCCTTAGGATGTTTCCTCCCTGGGTAATTATTATAAGGTCGTTCTGATCACTGACATCCTTAAGGGCAATCAGTTTACCGGTTTTTTCGGTCACACTGATAGTCTTTACACCCTTACCGCCCCTGTTGGTTATGCGGTAATCAGCGATGGAAGATCTTTTGCCGTAGCCTTTTTCGGAAACCACAAGCACGTCTTCGGATTCATTGAGTATGGTAATCATACCTATAACCATGTCATCATCTCCCGAAAGCGTTATTCCTCTCACTCCCGATGCTGTCCGGCCCATTGGCCTTACGGTGGATTCAGGGAATCTGACTGCCCGTCCTGATTTCACCGCAAGCATTATCTCATGCTTGCCGTTTGTCATCCTTGCCTCGAGTAGCTCGTCGCCCTCCCTGACAGTAATTGCGTTCACACCGTTGACACGGGGTCTGGAATATGCTTCAAGCGACGTCTTCTTAATAACGCCTTTTCTTGTGCAGAGCACTATGAAGTTATGGTTGATGTATTCGGGATCAGAAAGCGTAAGTACATTTATAAATGCTCTCAGACTATCCTCCTGCCCGATGTTGATGACGTTCTGAATAGCCCTTCCCTTACTGGTGCGCGTTCCTTCAGGAATGTCATAAACCTTCAGCCAGTAGCATTTGCCGCTCTGTGTAAAGAGGAGCATCGTATTATGCATTGTGGCCACATAAAGGTGTTCTATGAAGTCCTCGTCCCGGGTGGCTCCCCCCTTCGCTCCTGTCCCTCCCCTGTTCTGGCGGCGGAATTCTGTAAGCGGGGTACGTTTAATGTATCCCATATGCGAAATGGTGATAACCATCTCATCATCAGCATAGAAGTCTTCGGGATTGAACTCCCCGGCAGCAGGTACAATCTCTGTCCTGCGCTTGTCACCGAACTTTTCCCTGACCTCGATTAACTCATCCTTGATTATCTGCATCTGTAGCTTCTCGTCGGCAAGCACATTCTTCAGATATTCAATGAGTTTCATGATCTCATCATATTCCCCCCTCAGTTTGTCCTGTTCCAGTCCCGTCAGCTGGCGCAGACGCATCTCCACAATGGCGCGCGACTGTATTTCAGTGAGACTGAAGCGTTCCATAAGCCGTTCCCTGGCAATGTCAGTGTTCTGCGAACTTCTGATTATTGCAATTACCTCATCTATATTATCACTTGCAATTATCAGTCCTTCAAGAATATGAGCCCTTTTCTCAGCCTGATCTAGATCGAACCGCGTCCTGCGCACAACGACATCATGCCTGTGTTTTACGAAATTGTCAATAAGCTCCCTGAGATTCAGTGTTTTGGGCCTGCCCTTCACCAGGGCTATATTATTGACATTGAATGAAGTCTGAAGCTGTGAATGTTTGTAAAGGTGGTTCAGGATAATATTGGCAGGCATCTCCTTCTTAAGGATGATGATTATGCGCATCCCGTTTCGGTCGGACTCATCGTTAATATATGATATGCCCTCCAGTTTCTTTTCATTGATCAGGTCAGCGATCTTTTTGATCATCTCTGCCTTGTTGACCATATAGGGTATCTCCGTAACGACAATGCACTCCCTGCCTGTACGGGTGATCTCAATTTCAGTCCTGGCCCTGACAACTATACGTCCTCTTCCGGTCTCGAAGGCTTCCCTGATGCCCTGCTCGCCGTATATTATACCACCGGTTGGGAAGTCAGGACCCTTGATGTGCTTCATCAGACCGTCGGTCGTGATTTCAGGATCATCAATGAAAGCGATTATTGCATTTATCGATTCAGTGAGATTGTGAGGCGGCATATTTGTAGCCATCCCCACTGCAATTCCTGACGCTCCGTTAACAAGGAGCTGCGGTATGCGGGTAGGAAGAACAGAAGGTTCCTCAAGGGTGTCATCAAAGTTCGGGACAAAATCCACTGTCCCTTTTTCTATGTCGGCAAGCGTCTCTTCGGCAATACGCTTCAGACGTGCCTCTGTGTAACGCATTGCTGCGGGACTGTCACCGTCAATGGATCCGAAGTTACCCTGGCCGTCAACCAACGGATAACGCAGAGACCACTCCTGGGCCATGCGGACCATAGCTTCATAAACCGATGAATCACCATGCGGATGGTACTTACCGAGAACCTCCCCCACTATCCTTGCAGATTTCTTATAAGCCTTGTTAGCAGCAACACCAAGCTCTGACATACCGAAGAGTACCCTGCGGTGGACTGGCTTTAAACCGTCCCTTACATCAGGCAATGCCCTTGACACAATGACCGACATCGAATAATCGATGTAAGCCGACTTCATCTCCTCTTCAATATTTACTCTAATAATCTTTGTTTGATCTGACATATCAGATTGACTTTTAATAATTTAGTAAATTTTATAACTTTGTTTTTATTTGTCCCCGAAAGTAATGAAAATTAGCGGTCTTTTTTGCCTTTTTTCAGGTAGATTTGTTAACATTCAGCGTTAAAAATTGGGCATGATAATTGTCAATACTTATTAACAATAGAATTAACTTTGAAAACGGGCTGTTTATGCACTTTTGGCAGTCAAAAATGTCATTATTGTCATATAAGTCCACAAAAAAATACAGAATGGACGCATATTTCTCACAGAGAGTAAATGATATCCTTGGTTACAGCAAGGAGGAAGCAATCAGGCTGGGCAACAGCCATATCAGCCCCGAACACCTTTTCCTGGGCATATTGAGGGAAGGCGAAGGCGTAGCGGTGGATATTCTCCTCAACAACGGCGTTGACCTGCTGATGCTTAAGGGTTCGATCGAAAAGAGCATCAAGGCCGAAAAACCCGTTGCCATGGCCGACAATGAAATACTTCCCCTCCTTAAAAGCACCGAAAGGGTACTGAGGCTGGTGCATATCGAAGCTAAAGCATTGAAAACGAAGGTGATAGACACTGAACACCTTCTCATGGCTATACTGCGCGATGAAAGCAACCTGGTGACCAGGTTCCTTACCGAACTCGATATTGATTATTCAATTGTCAAGAAGGCCGTTGAGGCAGGTAATCCTGCTTCGCAGGCCGATTTTCCGCGTGATGAGGATGATGAGGGCACATTCCCCGGTGGTGGCGGCGGTCAGGGAGGCAAACAGGCCCAGGGACCGGCTGCAGCAAAACCCTCCTCTGATACACCCGTTCTTGACAACTTCGGCATCGACCTGACCAAAGCAGCGGAAGAAGGCCGTCTTGATCCCGTTGTAGGCCGCGAGCGTGAAATTGAGCGTCTGGCACAGATACTTTCCAGGAGAAAGAAAAACAATCCTGTCCTCATAGGTGAGCCTGGGGTTGGCAAGTCCGCAATTGCTGAAGGGCTGGCACTAAGGATAGTCAAAAGGAATGTTTCCAGGGTGCTTTTCAACAAGCGGGTTGTTGCCCTCGACCTTGCATCAATTGTTGCCGGCACGAAATACCGCGGTCAGTTTGAGGAGAGAATGAAAGCCATCCTCAATGAACTTGCCAAGAATGACAATATAATTCTGTTCATTGACGAAATCCATACAATCGTAGGCGCCGGAGGCGCCAGCGGTTCCCTCGACGCTGCCAACATGCTCAAGCCTGCCCTGGCCAGGGGTGAGATTCAGTGCATCGGTGCAACCACCCTCGACGAATACCGCCAGCATATCGAGAAGGACGGCGCCCTCGAACGCAGGTTCCAGAAAGTTCTGGTTGAACCTACAACAATTGAGGAGACCATCGAAATCCTTAACAACATAAAGGACAAGTACGAGGATCACCACAATGTGTCATACACCCCTGACGCCATTATCGCCTGCGTAAGGCTGACAAACCGGTACATAAGTGACAGACATTTGCCTGACAAGGCTATCGATGCCCTCGATGAGTCAGGTTCACGGGTTCATATCTTAAATATAATAGTACCTGAAAAGATCCTCACGCTTGAAAAACAGATGGAGGAGACCAAGAAGGAAAAGAGCAGCGCCGTAAAGAACCAGAACTATGAGCGTGCTGCCAGCTTCAGGGATAAGGAGCGTGATATCCTTGACCTTATAGAGGTGGAGAAGAAAAGATGGGAGAAGGAACTTCTTGCAAACAGGGAAACGGTTGATGCAGAGAAGGTTGCCGAGGTAGTAGCCATGATGACAGGTGTGCCCGTACAGAGGATTGCAGAGACAGAGGGCACCAGGCTCCTTCAGATGGCCCACGAACTGAGGGGTAGTGTTGTAGGTCAGGATCAGGCTATCAGCAAGATCGTAAAATCGATACAGCGAAACCGTGCAGGACTAAAAGACCCGAACAAACCTATAGGGACTTTTATATTCCTCGGCCCTACCGGAGTCGGAAAAACACAGCTTGCCAAAGTGCTTGCCAAATTCCTCTTCGAGACAACAGACAACCTTATCAGGGTTGACATGAGTGAATATATGGAGAAGTTCTCCGTATCGCGTCTTGTGGGAGCGCCTCCCGGATATGTAGGTTATGAGGAGGGCGGCCAGCTTACTGAGAAGGTCCGCCGCAAGCCCTATTCCGTGGTGCTTCTCGATGAGATCGAGAAAGCCCACCCTGACGTGTTCCACATTTTGCTGCAGGTGCTTGACGAAGGTCAGCTCACTGACAGCCTGGGACGCAGGGTCGACTTCAGAAATACCATTGTAATAATGACCTCCAACATCGGTACCCGTCAGCTTACCGAATTTGGCTCCGGCGTCGGGTTTGAGACTTCGGCCAGGAAAGAGAAAGCGTCACTCGACGATTATTCCAAAAGCATTCTTCAGAAGGCGCTGCAGAAGACTTTTGCACCGGAGTTCCTGAACAGGATTGATGACGTGATTATGTTCAACCACCTTTCAAGGGAAGATATCGACAAGATTATCGACATCGAACTAAAAGGTCTTTTCGACCGTACAGCTTCACTCGGATTTACCGTAAAACTGTCCGGCCAGGCGAGGGATTTCCTTGCAGACCGCGGCTTCGATATTCAGTACGGTGCCCGTCCGCTCAAGCGCGCAATTCAGAAGTATCTTGAGGATCCGCTGGCGGAGGTTATTATTAAAGCATCGCTGAAAGATGGTGCAGTAATAAATGTAGGGTACTCTAAGGGCAAGGAGGAACTCTCGTTTAAGGTCTCACGGACGAAAACCGCAAGCCTGCCGGAAGAGACAGAGAAGAAGGAAGATTAAATTTTTGCCGCCTCGGCATAGAGGTCGAATTCAGTTGACCCGGTGATCTTTACATTGATAAAGGTGCCGGGTTTAATTTTTCCGGCGCCGGTGATGAAGATCTCCTGGTCTACCTCGGGCGAGTCACCGGCGCTGCGTCCGATATGAAAGATCCCCTCCCTCCTGTCAATTATCACTTTGACGATCTTGCCGATGGCAGACTCATTGAGTTCCCCGGAGATCGTCTGCTGCAGGTCCATAATCCTCGCCACCCTCTTCTCCTTTGTCTTTTCGGGAATATCGTCGCGGTAATTGATATATCCGTAGGTATCTTCCTCATGTGAGTAACGGAATGATCCAAGCCTGTCAAACCTGAATTCCTTAATGAATCCCAGAAGCTCTTTGAAGTCTTCCTCAGTCTCACCCGGGTGTCCTGCTATTACTGTGGTGCGAATGACAGCGTCAGGCAGAATTCTGCGAATTTCCTCCAGCAGTGACCGTGTGCCGGCGGCAGTGTGTGCACGGCGCATCATCTTCAGCATTTTGTCGGAGATGTGCTGGATGGGAATGTCGATATACCTGCAGACCTTCGGGTTTGACTGCATCAGGTTAAGCAGTTCCATCGGGAAGTTCGACGGATAGAGATAATGCAGCCTTATCCATTCGATCCCTTCAACAGCTGACAACTCTGAAACAAGGCGGGTAAGAGACTGTTTCCCATACAGGTCGATTCCGTAGTAGCTGAGATCCTGTGCAATAAGCAGCAGTTCCTTCACTCCTGCCGAGGCCAGAAAACCTGCTTCCGCAACCAGTTCTTCAACAGGGGTGGATATATACTTCCCCCTGATTCCGGGGATGGCGCAAAAGGCGCAGGTGCGGTCACAACCCTCGGCAATCTTGAGATAGGCGTAATGACCAGGTCCGGTGACTACCCTCTCACCTGTCAGCTCGGGACGGTATACAAGTCCAAGACGGTTAATGATTTCGGATGGCCTGTTAACGCCAAACCACTCCTTCACCTCGGGTATAGTTTCTTCAAGTTCATCCTTGTAACGTTCAGCCATACAGCCCATTACAAAGAGCTTTCCATGTCCCTGCTCCTTGATTGCAGAAGCATGTGAGATGATTGTATCGATGCTCTCTTCCTTGGCATCATTTATAAAACCGCAGGTATTTATTATAACGATGTCGGAGGGATCCGTAGATTCGCTTGTAACACGGTAGCCTCCGGCCTCGAGCTGCCTCATCAGCTTCTGTGAATCGACAAGGTTCTTGGAGCAACCCAGTGTTACGATGTTGACTTTGTTTCTTTTCATCCGGATCACGGGGTGAAGAACGAGTCGACGAATGCGTACCTGTCAAAGATGCGCAGATCTTCCATTTTCTCACCCACGCCGATATACCTGACGGGTATTTTAAACTGGTCGGAAATGCCAATGACCACACCGCCTTTTGCAGTCCCGTCTAATTTTGTGACAGCCAGTGCATTGACTTCTGTTGCGGCGGTGAACTGCTTCGCCTGCTCAAAGGCATTCTGGCCTGTGGACCCGTCGATCACAAGCAGGACCTCGTGCGGAGCTCCGGCAACAACCTTTTCCATGACCCTCTTAATCTTTGATAGTTCATTCATCAGGTTGATCTTGTTGTGCAGCCTCCCGGCCGTATCGATGATTACAACGTCAGTGCCTGCTGCAACTGCTGATTTTACAGTATCAAAGGCCACCGAAGCCGGGTCTGATCCCATCTGCTGCGAAACTATAGGTACTCCGGCCCTTTCAGCCCATATCTTCAGCTGATCAATGGCGGCGGCACGGAAAGTATCTGCAGCGCCGAGAAGCACACTTTTTCCCGCTTTTCTGAAATTATATGCAAGCTTGGCGATTGTGGTGGTCTTTCCCACGCCGTTGACTCCTACCACCAGTATTACATACGGTTTTGAAGGCAGCGGTGAATCGAAGGTAAAAGTTGAGTTTGAGATTGAGGCTGAGGTGCTTAAATTTTCTTCAAGGAGACCGGCAATTTCCTCCTTCAGAATGCTGTTCAGTTCAGCGGAGTCCACATATTTGTCGCGTGCCACCCTTTTTGATATCCGGTCGATGATCCTGAGTGTAGTGTCAACACCCACATCCGATGAGATAAGCACTTCCTCAAGCCTATCGAGAAGGCCGTCATCGATTGTTGACTTGCCGGCCACTGCCCTGGTGAGCTTCCCCAAGAAACTCTCGCGCGTTTTGACCAGGCCCTTGTCCAGTATCTCCTTCTCCTCCTTCTTAAATAAACCGAATAATGCCATCTGGGAACAATTGAGCGATAAAAGTAAAAGAGACGCATTCTTCTGCGTCTCCCTGTGATGTCAGATCAGAATTACCCGATCTTATTTCTTCGTAAAGAAGTCCTTAACGTGGTCGTTATGAACAACTTCTTCCTTGAACTGATATGAGCCGGATTTGTCGGATTTCACCATCTTGATGCATTTGGTGAATGATTTTCCGGTTCCTACTTTAAGTGTTGCAACAACTTTCTTTGCCATAACTCACTGTTTATTTACTTGATTTCCCTGTGAACTGTCACCTTTTTAAGGACAGGGTTGTATTTCTTTCTCTCGATGCGGTCTGGGGTATTCTTACGGTTCTTTGTTGTGATGTACCTTGATGTGCCAGGCACCCCGGAATCTTTGTGCTCGGTGCATTCGAGAATTACCTGCACCCTGTTGCCTTTACTTTTCTTTGCCATTTCTTATCCGGTTATTAATTTTTGATAAATCCTTTTTCCTTTGCTTCCTTAAGCACCGAGGTGAGCCCGTTCTTGTTGATATTCCTCATACCTGCGGCTGAAACCTTAAGGGTAATCCATTTATTTTCTTCCGGCAGAAAATATCTTTTGTTAAAAAGATTGGCCATGAATTTTCTTTTGGTCCTCCTTTTTGAGTGGGAAACATTGTTTCCTACTACTGCCTTCTTGCCGGTGACCTGACAAACTTTTGACATTGTTGTTTAGTTTTAACTGGTTCTCAAAAACTCCGAAAATCGGTTCGCAAAATACGTGATTTTTATTCTATTAAACAAATAAACCATTCATTTTTTTTCCACAGGCCTTGATTCAGTGTCGTTATCGGTTGATAATCTGCTTTCTAAGCAGGTTCAGTGCACTGTATGAGGAGCGGGAAATGTTAGTGAGACGGTCATCACCGAAAGTCTGTTTCTCCGTCACCGTGCCCTTTTCAGAAGCTACAGCAATCCATACGGTTCCGACCGGCTTTTCAGGTGTCCCCCCTGAAGGCCCTGCAATTCCGGTTACGGCAACGGAGAAATCTGTGCCGGTCAGATTTCTTACCCCCTCTGCCATTGCAGTTGCAGTCTCCATGCTGACAGCTCCGTGCCCGGAGATGATATCCGCGTTTACATCCAGAATATTTACTTTGATACTGTTATCGTATGCTATCACGGATCCTTTGTACCACCCTGAACTGCCTGCAACGGATGTTATCAATGAAGCAATCCTTCCGCCTGTGCAACTTTCCGCAGTTGAAACTGTTAAGTTATTATCCGAAAGTAATTTACCAATTATCTCTTCAAGTGTTACTTCATCTTCCCCGTAGATGACATCAGGGATTATTCCGTACAGATTCTTCACCTGTAGGTCCACCAGTTCTCTTATTTCACTGTAATTATCTCCGGCAGCTGTAAGACGTAGTTTTATTATTCCCTGTGCGGGAAGGTATGCCAGTTTTATCCGGCCGGGCAGCTCTTTTTCGAATGTCCCGAGCCGTTCTGCCAGCAGGGCCTCGAAGGTACCGAAGGTCATAATATTCTTGTGTATGATAACACTGCCGGTCACTTTCTGAGATAGCAAAGGCAGAACATGCTCATTCATTATATATTTCATCTCGTGCGGAACTCCCGGCATTGAAATTACAGCTTTCTCACCCCTTTTGAACAGCATACCGGGTGCTGTGCCTGTGGCGTTTCTGAGCACCGTGCAGTTATCAGGAACCATTGCCTGCCTGCGATTGTTATCATTCATCGGGAAGTTGCGGCGACGAAGTCTGTCGGTAATATCTTTGAGAACCTCCTCGCTGAGTACCATTTTTCCTCCGAAATAACCGCAGAGTGTCTCTTTTGTAATGTCATCGCTGGTGGGGCCCAGTCCGCCCGTGACAAGAATTATATCCGCCCTTGACAGTGATTCGTCGAGAACTCTGATTATCTCCTCCCTGTTGTCTGATATTGAAGTGATGCGGTTTACCCTGATACCGGCAAGGCTCAGTTCGGCGCCCATCCAGGCTGAGTTGGTGTCGACGGTCTGACCTATGAGCAGCTCGTCCCCTATCGTTATTATTTCTGCAGTGTTCATATCTATTTGGCCGGGAATAAAAGGACCGGACAAAATTATCAATAATTTGTATCCCGATTAAAATTAGTTCAGGATGGTGGAAAATGACGGAATTATCAGGTCAGTGGAAGAGTTTGTGAAGGGCGTTGTGAGTGTATATGACAGCGGTCACGGATGGTCGCACATCGAACGGGTTGTGCGCATGGCGCTGCATATATATGATACTGAAAAGCGTGGCGACAGGCTCACTGTTGAGCTTGGCGCCCTGCTTCATGATGTCGGTGATCACAAATTTGCCGCGCATGACGGTCCCGCAGAGATCCGCAGATTGCTGGGTGAGCTTAAGGTCGATAAAAAAGTAATCAACGAGGTAGTATCCATAAATGAGAAGATATCATTCTCCAAAGGTGAGTCCGGTTCTCTGAAGAGTGATGAACTGATGACAGTTCAGGATGCAGACAGGCTGGATGCCATGGGGGCCATAGGGATAGCCAGGGCCTTCAATTACGGCGGTTATAAAGGCAGGGAGATCTATGACCCGCGGGAGGGATTTGCCGGTCCCGGGAATTTTGGCGGAGGGAGAACTCCTTCTTCAGGTACTGTAAACCATTTTTATGAAAAGCTACTGCTGCTCAAGGATATCATGAACACCCCAACCGGTAAAAAACTGGCTGAAGAGCGCCATACTTTCATGCTGACATACCTGGAGCAGTTTTACAGGGAATGGGATCCAGGTGACAGATAAGAAATAAATGGGTATTTACCCCAGAGCAAGCTCTGGACTCTTTTTCCGCAGCAAGCTGCGGGGAATTTACCCGGGAGAGATTAAAAATTAAGAAATTTATCAATTAAGAATTAAAGGCAGGGGTTTCTGCGGGGTTATTTCTGGCTTATTACCTTATGTCCCCTGCTGGTCCAGCTTGTTGGCACACGCGAGTGTTCCATGTAATACCGGTTTTCCTCATCGGGATTTCGGCTGTCGACATACCAGGGGATATGCCGTGCCATATAAGGCCAGGCAGTGCGGAACATCTGCGCGTGGAAATTTGCGGGCCGACGTCTGGCGCGCGGCCTGTAAAGGGCAAAGGTGGTGTCTATCGGCGCCCGGAAAAGCACTTCGTCAACCTTAATTTCAAAAAACCTCCTCTCCCATTCAATTACCTGCTCCTTCATTGCATAGCAGTCAGGGAGGTCATCGATCTTCAGTGAAAAACCTGCCTTCCTTGCCATCCTGTGCTTCTTCAGGGCATTCAGAAAAACATGCATGAAATCTTCAGGACACTCTTTTACCGGTACCACGTCGGAGTCAGTGTAAACAAAGTATTCCCCCCTGAATTTCTTATGGATGCCTGAGATCCAGAGGGCGTTGATGCCGATATTCTTTTCAAGCCTGAAAACCGGGTACGGACACAGATCGTAATATTCGAGCAGTGGCGGATATGTTGAGAGGTTATCAATTATATATATGTTTTTGTATCCCCTTACTTCCATGGCAGCAATAAGCTGCTTCAAAGATTCCAGCCTGTTGAAGTTATTTATGATGACAGGTATCTGCTTATGATTCCTGTTTTTCGGCGGGAAAAGTGTTTCCTGCACCATCAACAGAAGTGAACCGGCACCGTAGTA
Source organism: Bacteroidales bacterium (assembly GCA_038248855.1). GTDB lineage: Bacteria > Bacteroidota > Bacteroidia > Bacteroidales > VadinHA17 > SR-FBR-E99. The sequence goes on from JBBRXA010000001.1 coordinate 118,342, forward strand.
CAGTTTTTTTAAAGGTTTTCCGGCGTTATCTTTCATTTGGCTGAAGCAGAGAGAATGCGGACAAAATCCTGTTCTTAAATTAAGTTGTGAAAATAATGATCTCAGGTGATTTAAACAACCCCCCCGGCCAACTTTGCAGGATTCGATTTATCAGTATGATATAGATTTTGTATATTTGGAAACTAATAATAATCTGATGAATAATTTCTTAAGAGGACTGATATCAGGCGTCGGTGCCTGGAAACTTGGAGGCGGATGTCTCGGAACTGTAGCGGTTTTCATCATCATCTGGCTAATTCTGGGTCAGTGCAGCTGACACCTGTTGATGGATAATCCGGTCCTGCCCCTTATGATATGGCAGGTTCATTGTAAATCGGATTCTTATTTAGCGGTTATTTAATGATGCTGTCTGATTGTGATATTATTGTACATTAGCAGAACAAATACTAAAACATACTGACATGTTAATCGGATTGTTTATTATTCTGGTCGTCGTGGCTCTTTTTGCCGTCGGACTCTACAACAGGCTTGTTAAACTCAGGAATAACCGCGAAAATGCATTTGCTGACATCGATGTGCAACTGAAGCAGAGACTTGATCTGATCCCTCAGCTTGTCGAGGCTGTGAAAGCGTATATGAAGCATGAGAGCACTGTGCTTACTGACATTACAAATGCACGTGCAAAGGCGCTACAGGCTAACGGGATCAATGAGAAGATAGCCGCTGATGCCGGCATGACCTCTGCCCTTCAGGGCCTGAGAGTGGCTGTGGAGGCATACCCGGATCTTAAAGCCAGCCAGAACTTCATACAGTTGCAGGAAGAGATATCGGACATTGAGAACAAGCTCGCTGCAGCCCGCAGGTTCTTCAACTCCGCAACCAAAGAACTGAATAACGCCGTTGAGACATTCCCCTCAAACCTGCTTGCCGGTATGTTTGGGTTCAGGCGTGAGACCATGTATGATCTGGGAGCTGACAGGACGAAGGCTGAGGAGACGCCTACCTTAAAATTCTAGTTCCAGATGAAATACGTCGGTCTTAATACGCAGATTTGGACCAATAACTTCAAATCGGTTTTATTGCTGATTCTTTTCCCGCTGGTTGTTTTCGGCCTGGTGTGGCTGTTCGTTTACTTTGTTCAGCCGCAGGCTGAATACAGAATTGCAAATTCCAACCGGTCCTTTATGCAGATAATACCCTGGGTTTCCGTCGGGATATTCCTCTGGTTTATAATTGCATTTTTCTCTCATTCAAAAATGATTGAAAGTGCCACCGGCTCTGTACCCCTGAGCCGGATGGAAAACAAGCGGATCTATAATCTTGTTGAGAACCTGTGCATCGGCAGCGGCATGCCGATGCCAAAAATCAATGTCATAAATGATGACTCGCTGAATGCTTTTGCCAGCGGCATAAACGCATCGACCTTTACGGTATCTCTCTCCAGGGGCATAATAGACAGGCTTGATGATGAGGAACTCGAAGCTGTTATCGCCCACGAACTTACCCATATCAGGAACCGTGATGTGAGGCTGCTGATAGTATCAATAATTTTCGTGGGTATTTTTGCTTTTATTACTGAGGCGCTGTTACGTTCAATGAGGTTCAGCGGCGGCAGCCGTGGGAAAAAGGACGGTCGTATGGTGCTGATCGCCCTTCTTCTTGCCGGCCTGGGCTACCTGCTCTCAACAATCTTCAGGTTCGCCATTTCCAGACAGCGCGAGTATATGGCTGACGCAGGTTCTGCGCAGATGACCAGAAGACCTTTGGCACTGGCTGCCGCACTTGAAAAGATATCTTCAGACCCGCGGATTGAGGCTGTTGAGCGCCACGACGTGGCTCAGCTGTTCATCGAGAATCCCGGCGAAACTGAACAAAAGGGACCTTCATTCTCACTTTCATCACTGTTCCGAACTCACCCTCCTATCGAAAAAAGAATAGCAGTCCTGAAGCAGTTCTGAAACCTGAATCAAGAAAGGCTGCTTGCCCAGCCTCTTTGTTTGAGCGGGAAAAGGGATTCGAACCCTCGACCCTCAGCTTGGGAAGCTGATGCTCTACCCCTGAGCTACTCCCGCCTATTTAACTTCCAATTCACCCCTCAGCCTGGGATCCGCCGACTGGCGGACTACCCCTGAGCTACTCCCGCATGACCCCCCGAGCCTCCCATGGGAGTTGAACCCACGACCTGCTCATTACGAGTGAGCTGCTCTACCACTGAGCTAAGGAGGCATATATAATGAAAAAAGCAGGGCGCATAAGATATAAGTGTGGAATAATTATGTCTCGCTGCATTTCCTCGTGCTTGAGGGAATAGCGCCCTGCCGGTGCAAATATAATAAATAAATTAATTTCAAAAATAATTTTACATCACCATGCCGCCGCAGACATTAACTGTCTGTCCGGTAACATATGACGACAGGTCTGAGGCCAGAAACAGCGCTATGTTCGCAACATCCTCAGGAGTGCCTCCTCTATGAAGGGGAATTTTTGATATCCATTCGTTCTTTACGTCTTCAGGAAGCTTATCCGTCATCTCTGTAAGGATGAATCCCGGTGCAATGGCATTGCATCTCACATTCCTTGAACCAAGCTCCTTGGCAACACTCTTCGTAAAACCGAGGATACCTGCCTTTGAAGCCGAATAGTTGGCCTGTCCGGCATTACCGGTAACCCCTACAACTGAACTCATATTGATTATTGACCCGCACCTCTGCTTCATCATGGGTTTGATGGCAGCTTTTGTCATATTAAATACCGACTTCAGATTGACTGTCAGCACCTGATCCCACTGCTCCTCCGTCATTCTCATCAGCAGCGTGTCGCGGGTAATTCCCGCATTATTTACAAGAATATCGACAGTTCCGAATTCTGCAACTATCTGATCAATGATCTTTTCCGAAGCTTTGAAATCCGAAGCATCTGCAACATATCCCTTTGCCTTCACTCCAAGCGCCTCTATCTCTCTGACCGCAGCAGCAAATTCTTCATTGTCAACGATGTTTGTAAGCGCTATATTTGCCCCCTGACCGGCAAACCTGAGAGCTATACCTTTGCCTATACCGCGTGATCCTCCTGTGATAACAGCGGTCTTTCCTTCCAGTAATTTCATCATTTGATTTGTTTGGTAAGATGGATCCTCCATCCGTTTTTGAGGCACAAATATAGAAAATTATTTTTTCAGGGCTTTTACCACTGTAATCCCTATCTCGGCAGGAGACTCCACCACATGAATCCCGCATTCGGCCATGATTTTCATCTTTGCCCCGGCAGTGTCATTTTTACCGCCTATGATCGCGCCGGCATGACCCATCCTGCGTCCCTTGGGAGCAGTCTGTCCGGCTATAAACCCTATTACCGGTTTTGTTCCGTGATCCCTGACCCAGTATGCAAGATCAGCCTCCATCACCCCTCCTATTTCCCCAATCACCACAACGGCTTCAGTATCAGGATCATCCATCATCCATTGTATAGCATCAAGGGAAGTAGTACCTATTACAGGGTCTCCGCCGATCCCTATACAGGTCGACTGCCCGAGTCCCGCCTTGGTAAGCTGGTCTACAGCCTCGTATGTAAGTGTGCCCGATCTTGAAATAACTCCAACCGAACCCTTTTTATGAATGAACCCGGGCATGATGCCCACCTTTGCCTCCCCGGGGGTAATGACTCCGGGACAGTTGGGACCAATCAGCACAGTCTTGAACTTTTTTACATATTCTTTTACTCTTACCATGTCCGCAACAGGTATTCCTTCAGTGATCGCAACTATCAGCCCTATACCGGCCTCCGCTGCTTCCATGATGGAGTCAGCAGCGAATGCCGGAGGGACAAAAATGACTGATGTATCCGTACCGGTTGCTGCGACGGCCTCACGGACAGTATTGAAGACAGGAAGATTCAGATGAGTCTGTCCTCCCTTACCGGGGGTGACCCCACCCACCACTTTTGTTCCGTATTCAATCATCTGTGTTGCATGAAAGGTCCCTTCACTGCCGGTGAAGCCCTGAACGATAACCTTTGATTTTGCCGAGAGTAGTACACTCATATTGATATGGTTGTTTTTATTACCTTTAAATCAAAAGTAAATTTTTTTTTCTCCTTTTACTAATTTTGCTCATAATTGTCATCCTGATGGAATTCATCGAGCCCATACTGTATATTGGAATTGCGCAGTCATTTTTTGCGGGGCTTCTGATTGCAACACGAAGGCCGTTCAATACCTCCAACCGTCTGATGTCAGCATGGGTTTTTCTGCTCTGCACTGAACTGATCTTCGCACTCATAAACAGGACTGTGCTTGAAATGTACTCTTTTCCTTTTATTTCATTCACTTACGGGCCTCTTCTTTATCTGTACGTAAGGCATCAGACTGATCCCTACCTGAGGTTTTCACTATGGAACTACCTGCATTTTATACCATTTATCGGTTTCTTTCCAGTTTCAGTCATTTTCAGGGCTAAACCTATTTTTGACGACCTCACAGGCTTCTTCGTAGTTGACAATTTCATCTCACTGAGGATAGTATACAGTATCAGCTTTTTCCTCTCCATAACCGGATACAGCATCCTCTCCTTCCTGGAGATCCGGCATCACCAGTCGAGGCTCCGTGATATCGTCTCTTACACCCCCTCGAAGATGACGCTTAACTGGCTGAAGATACTCTCGGCAACATTCTATATCGGATACCTGATTGTCTTTTTACTTGGAGGATTTGAAATGGCAGCAGGACTCCTTCCCTTCGATCCGTATATTACAGTCTTCATCTTTATCACTTTTTTTTCATTTGCATACAGCTTCTATGCAATACGGCAGCCGGTGATATTCGATGTATTTGCTCAGAACGAAGCCGATACTCAGGAGAAAGCCGAAGTGTATGGTAAATATGCTCGAAGCGGGCTGAGGGATGACCAGGCCGGGGAATACCTGCAGCGACTTCTGGAATACATGGATAGGGAGAAGCCCTATCTCGACAGTCACCTTACAATCCATGACCTTGCCAGGAGCACCGGCATCCCGAGGCATTATATCACCGAGGTATTGAATGAAAAACACGGCAGGAACTTCTTCACGTTCATAAATGAATACAGGGTTAAGGAGGTAATTTCCCGCCTCAGTGATGCAAAATACCAGCATTATACAATTATTGCCATCGCCTTCGACTCGGGGTTCAATTCAAAATCGACCTTCAACTCCTTCTTCAAGACCTTTTCCGGCAAGACCCCCAGTCAGTACAGGGAGGCCCTGTTTTCATAATATCAGGGTGTCAGCCGGGCGGCGCAAACCAATCCGGGGTTTTTAACCTGTCCGGCCTGAGCGGTCCGGTCGGCAACCTCCATCCGCTTTACGAACTTTGTACAAAACAGATTCAGATGAAGCGCTGGCCATTACTTTTTTTGCTCATACTCCCTGCATTTGTCCTGCGGGCCCAGGAAAAGGTATTCACACCGGGAGGTTTCATAAGAGGCGGCCTTTTTATAAGTACGGGCGATTATATCCACGATGTAAATGCAATCTTCGGTGATGCAGCGCTCACCCTTTCGGCGTCAGATGAGAACAGTTACAGAGGCTATGCCGACCTGAGGTTCAGAACCGGACAGCAGTACGGTGAAGAGATCAACAGTTTTTACCTGCGCGAGGCGTGGGGATCTTATTATAACAGGCTTTTCGGGGTATCGCTGGGGAAGAAGATAATCAAATGGGGAAAATCAGACTTTTTCACTCCCCTTTCGAGATTCAATCCGACCGACTATTCTTTCCGGAGCCCGGAACGTGATGATGCTGACCTTGGTAACCTGCTGGCCGAAATTGTGTTTACCCCAACGCCTTCATTTAAACTCACTTTTATTTCGGCCCCCCTTTGGAATCCATCTGTTTTAATGACCGCTCCCCTCGCTCTGCCGGACGGTATCTCTCTTGACCTGCCGTTGCGATTGCAATCCGGTAACGGATATGCTTCATACGGAATCCGGACTGACTTTTTTCTTAAAGGCGTTGACGCCGGGCTTCAGTGGTTTCACGGTCCTGACCTGATGCCGGGACTGTCACTGTTGTCAACAGATTTTACAAATCCGATGAGTCCGCTGATGACAATAAAGGGTGTGCCCCGTATTATAACCAGTGCCGGTATCGACTTTGATGCCGTGCTTTCCGCGGTCGTCGCCAGGGGTACTTTTGCCTGGTCAGCACCCGCTAAGGAAAAGGCCGGAAATGAAGAAATACCTTTTCCCCAGATCGAGTGGGTGGCAGGGATGGACTGGACACCGGGGATATTTCGCATAACAGCTGAATACTCAGGAAAAAAGGTGCTTGATTTTTATGAGGCGCCTTATCCCCCTCTAATTGGTCCGGAATCAGATCCTGCTGCTCTTGCGGCATTGTATGCGACGCCGGGATTCAACCCTGTGGAATATGTCAGGATGCAGACCGAAGCATTCAACAGGCTCTACAACAATCAGCTCAAAGAATATTATCATTCCGCTGGCTTAAGAATTGAAGCGGAGACATTCTACGCCAGGCTGATACCCTCGCTGTCAGGAATATACAATTTCACATCTTATGACCTGGTACTGCTGCCTTCACTGAAATACAAACCTGCTGACGGAGTGGCCCTGTCTGCAGGACTTGAGTATTATTCAGGATCTGCGGGCGGTTTGTATGACATCATTGACGAATTCATGAATGCAGTATATTTTTCATTGAGAATAGACTTTTAAGAAAATGGCAGTCTTTATATTAAAATACAGATGGGTTATTATTTCAGTTTCAATTTTACTGGGAGCCGTTTTCGGATTGTTCATCCCATCGGCTGAGACGGATCCGGAGATACGCAATTACATACCCCGGTCAATGCCTTCACGGGTGACCACAGATTCAATTGAACAGCAATTCGGTGTACAGGATATGATTGTGGCTCTTTTTACAGATTCCTCGGTAATTACCGGACCCGACCTCAGGCAGCTTAAAGAAACGGACAGGGCGTTCAAAAGACTTGAAGGGCTGGAAACTGTCAACTCCCTATATACGGCACGTGATATTCGGGGTGAAGGGGGCATGATGATGGTTGATCCTCTGGTGAGTAAAATTCCAGTAACTGCGGAGGAGACAGCGGAGCTTAAGGAAAATATACTCTCAAATCAGTTTGCCCGTGATATTGTTATTTCTTCAGACTTTACAACCGCAGCTATTACCGGCACAATTAATCCAGGTGTTCCTGAAAGTGTTACTCTCGGAAAAATAGACTCAATCATTGAATCTTCCGGCGGTGACGCTGCGACACTCACGGGGGGCTTACCGTATATCAGAAGGTATATAATTAAAGATGTCAACCGTGATGCAGTGGTGCTTGTTCCCCTGGCCCTTGTCATCATGCTGGCTCTTCTGAAGGTGACACTGGGAGACTGGAGGAGTGTGCTCATGCCATTCATTGTCGTGGTGCTTTCAACAGCATTGAGCATGGGTCTCATTCCGGTGTTCGGGTGGAAGATCTCAATAATCAGTCTCCTTGTCCCGATAATAATGATATCCGTAGCCAACAATTACGGTATTTACCTTGTCACCAGGTACCAGGAACTGACAGCTTCCGAAACATCTCTGAACAAAAGGGAAATACTCCACCGGCTTGCCGGGTCACTTAACATGCCGATACTTTTTAGCGGTCTGACAACCGTAGCAGGCATACTCGGCCTACTCGCCCACTCTATAATTCCCGCCCGTCAGCTTGGGGTGCTGGCTGCCATAGGTATCTCCGCAGCATTGGCAATGAGTCTCCTGTTTATTCCGGCAATGATTTCTTTTATAAAACCCATCCGAAAAACCGACGCCGGACAAAATGATCCGGGAGTATTTCTCCAGAGGATTACTGGCGGTATTTCAAGAACGGTCATCAGATGGCCGGGCCGCGTCCTGTCGGTATCTTTTGCATTGACGCTTCTCATCTCAATGGGAATATTCCTTCTCAGAACAGAAACCAATCAGGAAAACTATTTTCCTCATAAACACCCTGTGAGAAAGGCATCTGAAATCATCAATTCAAAATTCGGAGGATCCCAGACAATATCAATAATGATAAAGGGAGAGATTAAGGATCCTGGCGTGATGAACGCCATTGATGATCTGACACTTCACCTGAAGACTGCTGATGGTGTCGGTAACGTGTTTTCAATTTCCGAAGTGGTCAGGGAGATGAGCAAGGCCCTGTATGAACCGGGTGAGCCCGGATATGACATGATACCTGCATCGGGAGAGGCAATTGCCCAAATGTTTGAACTTTACAACATGAGCGGCGACCCTGACGATTTCAAACAGCTGATGAATTTTGAGAACACCGCTGCCCATATACTCGTGAGACTCTCGAAACCGGATAATGATATTATTCTGGCTTTAAGTGAAGATATCGGACACTTTACAGCTGACTTTCCTGCAGAAGTGACAGTCGGGGGTTATGCCATAATAATGTCTGATTTCGCCCGGAAGATAATCCAGGGCCAGCTGACTTCGCTACTGTTTGCCCTGCTTACCGTATTCATACTCCTTTCGATTATTTTCAGATCGGTTAAGGGTGGGCTGACCGGATCAATCCCGCTGGCCGCGTCGATACTGATTCAATTCGGTTTCATGGGCCTTGCCGGTATAGCCATTGACGCCGCCACTGCCCTGCTCTCGTCAATAATGATAGGTGTGGGGGTGGACTTCACAATACAGTATATGTGGCGTTACAACTGCGAGCTGAGGAAAGGGCTCAGCCACCGCGAGGCAATCCTTATAACTTACGCCACAACAGGAAGGAGTATTATAATAAATGCTCTGAGCGTAATGGCAGGTTTTTCAGCTACCTTTTTCTCAGGTTTCCTGTCGATACGGTTTTTCGGTTACATGGTTCTCCTTTCAATCGGATCCTGCCTGCTGTTCGCAATTATTTTCATACCCGCCTTCCTGCTGAAATACAAACCGGCTTTCATCGAAGCGGACCTGAGTCGCAAAATCAATAAAATGAAAAGAAATGAAAAAGATGTTATTACTGTCAATATTGATTCTCACCTTCGCAGCAGTCACGGGTCAACAACAGCCTGATCCTGTAGAGATAATGGAAAAGGGACGTGATCTCACAATGATTGCTGCTCTTAAGTCGACAATGACCCTTACTATTTATGAGAAGAACGGTGCCACAAGGGTAAGGACGATCAGCATGGTTTCAAAGACCACGGGCGGGACTGAAAAGAGACTTGTCAGGTTCATTGAGCCTGCCGATGTCCGTGGAACTGCAATGCTTATAGTAGACAACGAGGATACCCAGGATGAAATGTGGGTCTACCTTCCCGCACTTAAAAAGACCAGGCGCATTGTCTCCACGGAAAAAGGGAAAAGCTTTATGAGCTCCGAATTTTCAAATGCAGACATGACCACGGCGGCTCTCTCGGACTTCAGGATTTCACACACGTCCCTGTCCGGCTCCGGGGACTCGTGGATAATAGAGAGCAAGCCTGTAAACGAGGAAAAGGCTGAAGAGTACGGCTACGGCCGCAAGGTGACCTGCCTCGGAAAAAAGGATCTTAAGATCAGTAAGATCGAGTATTATAATTATGACAATACCCTTTATCGCACTATTGAGATTCTTGCCTCCCGGCCGGTCGGAGGCGGCAAAGGTTATATAATGACTGAGATGGTGGCGACAAACCTTCTTAACGGCAGAAGCTCCCGGATAGTCTACAATGATATTAACACCACGGCAGTCATACCTGAAAATACCTTCGAGGTCGGGAATCTGGCAAGGTAGCTGCCTGAATTATTGGTACTTCAGCGTGAATTATACTGGTCTTAATTTGTTCTGAACCCTATGTTTAATATCTTTGGGCCGTAGTGAATAATATGGTTCAAAAAGATACCACAATCTGTGCCCCTGCCACCCAGGGAGGCGGAGCTATTGCAATTATAAGGATTTCAGGTCCTGATGCAATCGGCATAGTTAATAATATCTTTAAACCTGCTGATGATAAGATAGATATTAAGAGTGCGAAGGGATACTCCCTTATATTCGGGACCCTCCATTCGGCAAATGAATTCCTTGATGAAGTAATTATTTCCCTGTTCAGGGCTCCCCGCTCGTACACCGGTGAGGATATGGTTGAGATCAGCTGTCACGCCTCACACTACATCCGTGAAAAGACTATGGAACTCCTGATAACCTCCGGCGCCGTTCCGGCAAATGCGGGTGAATTTACGATGCGTGCCTTCATGAACGGCAAGATGGACCTCTCCCAGGCGGAAGCCGTAGCTGACATCATTGCCTCGGACTCCGAAGCGGCACACAGACTGGCGGCAACCCAGCTAAGGGGAGGTTTCTCCACTGAAATTGAAAAGCTGAGGCAGGAACTTTTACACTTTGCAGCGCTGATAGAGCTTGAGCTTGATTTCAGCGAGGAGAATGTCGAGTTCGCCGACAGGTTCATGATGACAGAAACCATTATCAGCATTAAATACCTTGTCGATACTCTTGCCTCGTCATTCCGGCTTGGCAATGCAATAAAAAAAGGGATCCCGGTAGTGATCGCCGGCAGACCAAACGTCGGGAAATCGTCCTTACTGAATGTTCTGCTACAGGAAGAGAGAGCGATAGTCTCAGAGATCCCCGGCACCACGCGTGACACCATTGAGGAGGTAATTCATCTGGGAGGGCTTGCTTTCAGGTTCATAGATACCGCCGGACTGAGGGAAGCAGAGGTTGAAGATAAGGTCGAAGCCCGGGGAATTGAACGGACCCTGTCGAAGCTGAGCCAGGCTGAGGTTGTGCTTGCGGTTACTGAAGCCACAGACAGTCCAGATGAGATAATTGCTTTCTACAACTCCGTAAAGAATATTCAGGCAGTTCCCGGGTCGAAGATCATTGCATTGATAAACAAAACAGATCTCCTTACAACGGGTCAGACCGGCAGTCTGAGGGAATTCCTTACGGAATACGGAGGTTTTGTTCCCCTTTTTGTTTCAGCCAGGGAGTCTGTGGGTATTGAAGATGTCAAGCAGCATCTGATAAGGTCTGTTGAAACGGAAGGACTGAAATCGCCGCAGTTGATTGTTACCAACGCCAGGCACTGGCACTCACTCATTAATGTCTCAGCAAGCCTGGAAAGGGCACTGGAGGGGTTCCGCAACGGTATTCCGACGGAGCTTATCGCGACGGATGTCCGTCAGGCGATATATTACCTCGGGGAGATTACCGGAAAGATCACCGGAGATGAAATACTGGGGGATATTTTTAAGAACTTCTGTATCGGAAAGTAATCTGAATCGTGGCGCCACGGGCCTTTTAACTCTTCCGGACACAGAACAGAAAATTTATAGAAAGTGGCATTCGAAATCGAAAGAAAATTTCTGGTAAAGGGAGAATTCAGGAATGAAGCAGGTAAGGCTTTCAGAATCATCCAGGGATATCTGTCATCCATTCCGGAACACACCGTCAGGGTTCGCCTGAAGGACGGCAGGGGATTCATAACCGTAAAGGGTTCTGGAAATGACTCAGGAACCACACGGTTCGAATGGGAAAAAGAGATCCCTCTTGCTGAAGCTGAAGAGTTGCTTAAAATATGCGAACCCGGTATAATTGAGAAAACCCGATATGAGGTCAGGCACGGAGATCATGTTTTTGAAATTGATGTATTCACCGGAGATAACGCAGGACTGATCATAGCTGAAGTTGAACTGGCTTCGGAAAATGAATATGTTGATATGCCCGCCTGGCTTGGCAAGGAAATTACAGGCGAACGGCGGTACTATAACTCTGCCCTCAAGGACAATCCCTTTTCGCGCTGGTGAAATTGGTGACCTGATTTGGCAGGTAAGGATATTTCAGTACATTTATTAAAAATCTCCAGGGGAAGTGCGGCTAAAATGGAAAAAAGCTGATATTGCGAGGTGGTCTGTCACAGCTCTGCTTGTAATTGCCGCCGTTACAATCGCCTCTCTGACGATAGGAAGGGATATCTATTACGGCGCCGGTGACCATGGTCTCCTCTCCTTTGGAATCATCAATTTTTCCGGATACCTCTTCTTCCTTTTCATGCCCGTAGAGATCGCATTCATCTATTACCTCTCCGGTGATGTAAACGTCTGGGTGCTTAATGCCTTGGCAATCTGTACTGCAATTTTATCCCAGTCCATTGATTACCTGATTGGCTTTTTACTCAGCGAAAAAATCATTGACCGGTTTATAGGCAAACAGAGATATGAAAAAGCCGAATCGAGGATCAGAAAATACGGTAACATTGCAATTTTCGTATTCAATGCACTGCCCCTCTCCTCTCCGGTAATCACTCTGGCAGCAGGCATGCTTAAGCACCGCATCCAGGATGCAGTCATTTATACAGTTACCGGTCTGCTGTTCAAATACACTGTACTCACCCTTATATTCGGGTAACTCTGCTGTCTCCCTGCACCTGAATTTCCAAGAACTTCAAGAAGATTACTATAAAAGGACTAAATTGTCTTATTATAGTATTATTTGTTATATTTGTCACGAAAATGGAATCAGAACCGGTTGCCCCGCAATGAAGGACAATACAGGCAAACAGAAAAAGAAGAAATACGGAATATTCAGGAAGCTGCACAGGTGGCCGGGACTGATAATTTCATTCATACTTCTTTATTACGGCATTACAGGAACGTTTATGAATCACCGCGAACTCTTTTCCGGAGTTGATCTGCGGAGAACCGTTTTGCCTGAAGAATATGAATACAGGAACTGGAACAACGCTGCAGTCAAGGGAAATCTTGAGATTAACAGCGACAGTATCTTGATATACGGTAATATAGGCGTATGGGTAACAGACAGCACCTTCACCGGATACAGATCTTTAAACCGTGGGTTCCCGAGGGGCACCGACAACCGGAAGGTGGCTGATATTCACCGCTGTGATGACGGAGGACTGTATGCCGCTACCCTATTTGGTCTGTATGCTTTTGACATTTCCGACAGTTCCTGGAAAATTATAAGTACCGGTAAGGGGGATAAAAGGTTTACAGCATTAGAAAGCAGGGACGACACTCTCTATGCCCTCAGCCGCTCATACCTCTATTCCGGATTTTCTGCAGAAGTAGCCACACATCTGAACCGTGAGCAGTTGCCGGCTCCGGAGGGCTTTCGCAACGAGGTAGGGCTCTTCGAGACCGTCTGGCAGATACACTCCGGCGAAATACTCGGTCTGCCTGGAAAGGTTTTTGTCGATCTGCTTGGTGCACTGACTGTCTTTCTTTCACTGACAGGAATGATATATTTCTTTTTTCCGGGGTGGATTGTCAGCAGATCGAAGAAAACAAGGAGTGTGGCACGGTTAAGCACGATCAATAAGTGGTCGCTGAAATGGCATAACAAACTTGGTGCATGGTTTTTCGTCTTTCTGATCATTCTCTATTTCACCGGTATCTTTCTGAGGCCCCCGCTCCTTCTCACAATTGCATCGTCGAAGGTAAGGCCAGTTATAAACTCTAACCTTGACCAGCCTAACCCGTGGCATGACAAACTAAGGGACCTGTTGTACGACAGTGACAAAGAACTGTTCCTGCTCTCGACTTCTGAAGGAATATATTTCTTCAGCGAGCCCGGGGAAAGACCTGCTCACATGGCAGTTCAACCCCCTGTAAGCGTTATGGGCATTAATGCCCTCGAGCCTTACAGTGACGAAGGGTACCTTGTGGGATCGTTCATGGGTCTCTTTCTCTGGCATCCCTCCGACCCTGAGGTTTATAACTTTATCACCGGGGAAAAGTATCTGGAAGTTTCGGGACGTCCGGTGGGCGACTACAAGATATCAGGGATGATCACTGACGGCTCGGGAAGAAAATACATCTCAGATTATGACCTTGGTATCCTGCCACTTGGCCATAATGGTACATTTCCCGAAATGCCGGACAACATCCGGGAAGAATCGAAGATATCTCTATGGAGTGTCTCCCTTGAGATCCATACCGGCAGGATATTCAACAGCCTTCTGGGCGGTTTATATATTCTGGTTGTGCCGCTGGCCGGACTGACAGGCATAACGGTGGTCATAAGCGGATATATGTTATGGAGGAGAAAATACCGGAAGCAGCCGAATGAAGTCACTAAATATGAATAACTTGTACAAAATATTCAGATAAATTAAAACATAATCATATGAGCGAACTTATCAATAATTCAAAGTTCAGGAAAGAGCGTCTAAAAGAGCTTATCCTGAAGCTTCATGCAGGCGAGTCGCCTGAGAAGATACGCCGGGAACTGGTGGAAACCCTCCGTGACATTCCTTATGGCGAAGTCGTAGAGGTTGAACAGGAACTGATATCCGAAGGGCTTCCCGAATCGGAGGTGCTGAGGCTGTGCGATGTACACGGCGAGGTCCTGGACGGGCATATCGACGTGAGCGGTGCCGCGGATATACCTGAAGGACATCCGGTGGATGTGTTCAAACAGGAAAACAGGGAACTCCTTAAAGTCATACGCAAGGCTGAAACGATACTGGGCACACTTTACGCAGTTGATACAGAAGGTTTTAGAACTTACACCTATGGGCTGCTGGGAGCCTTCATCGAGCTTATGGATGTCGATAAGCATTACCGCCGTAAAGAATACCTGCTTTTCCCCTACCTTGAGAAGAATGAGATCACCGGACCGCCGAAAGTGATGTGGGGAAAACATGACGAGATCAGGGAACAGCTGAAAGGATGCCTGGAAATACTTCGGAATGACGCACTGACCAGGAGTGACCTTACTGATGCTGTAGACCTCCTTTTTGTCCCGGTTCTTAAGGGGCTTGAAGACATGACGAAGAAGGAGGAGGACATTCTTTTTCCTATGAGCATGGATCTTCTGACTGAGGAAGAGTGGTGGGAAATACATAAACAGACCCTGGAATTCGGATTTACCCTCTATGATCCGCAGGTTGAATGGAGGCCTGAAGGCACTTCCCCTGATGACAGCACTGCCGGCGTGAACGGAATCGCAGGCGAGAACGGGGTAATACAACTCCCCTCCGGCAGTTTCACGGCAGGTGAGATAATGGCAATACTGAATACGGTACCGCTTGACATGACATTCGTAGATAAGAATGACAAGGTGAAGTATTTCACCCAGGGCAGTCACCGCATCTTTGCACGCAGCCGTTCAATAATCAACCGTGACGTCAGGCTCTGCCATCCTCCGGGAAGTGTCCACATAGTGGAAAAGATCCTTGAGGACTTCAAGGCAGGGAAAGCATCGCATGCGCCCTTCTGGATCCAGATGCAGGGCAAATTTATTTATATCGAATACTATGCCCTGAAGGACACTAACGGTGAATACCTTGGCACACTGGAGGTCTCACAGGACCTCACAGGACACAGGAAGCTGGAAGGCGAGCAGAGAATACTTTCATACAGGGATAATGCGGAGGAGAAGCATGGATAAGCTGATAATTACACCCAAAACTAAGATTTATGACCTGCTTGAGGCTTACCCTGAACTCGAGGAAACACTGATTGCTCTGGCACCTGAATTCAGGAAGCTCAAGAACCCGGTACTGAGAAAGACTATTGCCCGGATAACAAATATCGGACAGGCAGCCGTTGTAGGCGGACTGAATGTGGAGGAAATGGTAAACAGGCTGAGGGCAAAGGCCGGACAGGGTGCAATTTCAATCATCAACGAGGGCGGGCAAAAGTATACGACAGCGAAGCCTTCATGGTTCAGGGAAGATGCGGTGATAAGCAGCATAGATATCAGGGAGATGCTCAATCGCGGCGAGCAACCTGTTCACGAAGTTCTTGCAGCTGCGAAACGGCTTGAAAAGGATCAGATACTCCTGATAATTGCCCCGTTCATCCCTGCTCCGCTTCTTGACAAGACGCTGAGCCTCGGATATCTGCACTGGGTGGAAGATGCCGGTGAAGGAAGCTTCAGGGTTTACCTCCTGAAATAATTCAGTTCTGCAACGGTACTGTTCAGGGCACGTTCCATTGCCAGAAGGTTATCAGCACTTTCATAGTATATTGAAAGTTCAAAGAAATATTCAATAAGTGAGATTTCACCTCCGTCAAGAGCCTCTCTAAGCAAATCAGCATTGCTGTATAGCCGGAGTTGGTCCTTATAATCCTCCAGACCGGCCGAAAGAGCAACAGCCTTGCTGTGAAGTAATTTCATGTTATTGTAAAACTGGAGTCTGGAGTCTTTCTCAGCGCTCTGCAGGGCCAGAGTCCGGGCCTTTGCATATTTTACAGTGTTCCTGTTTTCCCAGATAGGAACCGAAATGCCGAAAGTGATGCCCCGAAACTCTGACCCCAGTGTCTTCTCACTCATGTAGCCCCCCTCCAGCTTTGGAAGACTCATGGCAGTGTTAAGTTTTTCCTGCGCCTGACTCACTTCCACCTCCTGCCTTACCCAGGTCAACAGCGGATTGTTTGCCTCAGCCTCGCTGTACCAGTTCTCAAAATCCGCTGCAACAGCCTCTGCCAGAAACAGGGTGTCGTCAAGGCTGACCGGGGTTCCTCCGTTCAGCCTCGTCAGTTCTGATAAAAGTGAGTTTCTTGCAATTTCGTTTGCTTCATAGTCTTTGGTCAGATTCACCAGGATCAGTTGCGCTTTGTTGAATTCAAGAATTCCTGCATCGCCTGCATTGAACTTTTCCCTGTATGAGTCCGCTATGAGCTGTGCATTATCCGTTCGCTTCTTAAGCTCATTTCTTAGTGCATTACTGTATATCAGGTCGTTACATATAAGTCTGGCCTCGAGCACAATTGATTTTTTCTGTCTCACGTATTCCATTTCAGCCTGGCTGTTTTTCAATTCAGAGATCCGGTTGCGGTAAAAGTATGCCGACGGAAAATCGAAGCTCTGAGTGACTCTCAGGTCGGTGCGGTTGCCGGGTGCAACAGGACTGCCCCACAGGTAGTTGAACTCCACGGCAGGATCTTCCGGGTTAAGCCCGGTTCTGTTGCCCAGCTTTTCAGCATCCGCATTTTTCCGCATGGCTGCAAGCGAGGAATTGTTCTTTTCAATTTCTGAAAGAACATTGTCAACTGTGATCTGACCTGATAGGTTGATAGTCAATGCCGTCAGGCAGATAAGTGTTATTATCAATGAAAAACTTCCGGGTTTCATACATTGTCATTTTTAAGAATTCCGCGCTTTGTAAGGGTACTGTAAACGATCGGCACGATATAAATATTCAGTAATGTGGAGGTCAGCAGTCCCCCGAGGATCACTTTTGCCATGGGGCTCTGTATCTCGTTTCCTGAAAGATCGCCCCTGAGTGCAAGAGGAATAAGCGCAAGCGCTGCCGTTAGCGCAGTCATCAGGATAGGGTTGAGTCTTTCAGCTGAACCTTTGGTGACTGTATCGTGAAGCGAAACGCCCTTATGCAGCAGGCTCTGGTAATTGGATACCAGAAGGATGCCGTTACGGGTTGCTATACCAAAAAGTGTGATAAACCCGATTATCGCAGGTATGCTGAGTATCCCTGAAGTGATCCATATTGCGAACACTCCGCCAATAAGTGCAAGAGGAAGGTTCAGCAGTATAACCCCGGCAAGCCTGAAATTCCTGAATTCCTGGAACAGCAGTAAAAAGATAATGAACAGAGCCAGCAAAGAAGTAAGCATCAGGGTCTGTGATGCCTTGGCCTCACTCTCGAACTGCCCCCCGTATTCGATGCGGTAACCCTCAGGCAGAACAATCTTCTGATTAATATTTTCCTGAATCTCCCTTACCACGCTACGGAGATCGCGACCGGCCACATTTGCCGAGATGACAATTTTCCTCTGCACATTCTCCCTGCTTATTGAACTAGGGCCTGAAACAGATACAATCTCTGCAACCTGCTCAAGGGGGACTTTCCTTCCGTCATGAGTATCGATAAGTGCTGCACGTATTCCCTCAATGGTCTCTGTGTAGTCTCTGTTCAGCTTTAGAACAAGCTCGAAACTACGTTGTCCTTCATAAATGTCAGCCAGTTTTTCGCCTCCGAAGGCGATGTCTACAAATTCATTGAATTCAGCTGTCGTTATGCCGTATACTGCCAGCATATCACGGTTTGCCCTGATCTGGATCTGCGGTATCTCAACCTGCTGTTCGACGTTCAGGTCAACGAGCCCTTCAATACCAACAACAGAGTTTTTTACCTGGTTCCCCAGTGCAAACATTGTGTTCAGGTCGGATCCGAAGAGCTTAATTGCAATATTTGCCCGTGTTCCTGAAAGCATATGGTCAATCCTGTGGCCCAGTGGTTGTCCCACTGTTGATGCAATACCGGGAATTCCTGCCAGTTTCGCACGTACCTCAGTCAGAAAATCCTCACGTTTTCGGTCAGTCAGCTGGAAGTTTACATCAATCTCAGCGCTGTTGGCGGTCTGGGAGTGTTCGTCAAGCTCGCCCCTGCCGGTCCTTCTGGCAGTACTGGATATTTCAGGGATTGACAATAGTTCTTTTTCGACAAGGTTACCTAGCCTGTTGCTTTCTTCCAGCGATGTTCCCGGTTTTGTAATTACCGAAAGTGTCAGTGATCCTTCATTGAATTCAGGCAGGAAGCTTCTACCCATTGTGGATGCCACTGCCAGAGCTGCCAGAAACAACCCCAGCGTTGAAAAAACAACCAGTCGTTTATGCCTGAGAGACCATTCGAGGGACTTCTCATAGTAATACTTCAAGTTGCGGACGAGCCATTTTTCCTTCTCGTTCCTCGCCAGGTACTTCTCCCCGGTGAGCATCATATATGAAAGAAGAGGTGTCAGCGTCATTGCCACCACAAGGGAAACAAACAGCGAAACAATAAAAGAAATACCTAGTGGTTGCAGCATTCTTCCTTCCATACCGGAAAGGAAAAACAGAGGTATGAAGGCTGCAATTATAATTAGCGTTGCATTTAGAATCGATGATCTTATCTCCCGTGAAGCGTCATACACAACGTTATAGGACTGTTCTCTTTCGTTTAAAGGCTTCAGCCTGTTCTCCCGGAGACGCTTATAAACGTTCTCCACCCCGATAATGGCATCATCCACCAGAGCTCCTATCGCGATAGCCATCCCCCCAAGACTCATTGTGTTTATATTGAGGCCCAGTGCTTTGATTGCAAGTACAGCCCCCAGAAGTGATAATGGAATTGCAACCAGGGAAATGACGGTTGTCCGGAAGCTGCCAAGGAAAAGGAACAGTATGATAACAACGAAAAGACCTCCTTCCAGCAGTGCATCCCTTATATTGTGAACTGAAGTTTCAATAAAATCCGCCTGTCTGAAAATTCTGGTATCCAGCTTAACATCAGGAGGAAGGGTTTTCTGAAGTGACAGCAGGTTTTGTTCTATTCGCTGTGTGACATCAAGGGTGTTGGTGTTGGGCTGCTTGGAGACGGAAACAATGATTGCAGGTTTTGCATTTTCAGATGCATAGCCCAGTTTTGTTCCGCTTCCTATGACGACATCAGCCACATCACTGATCCTGACCGGCTTTCCGCCGACAGATTTAATGTAAGAGTTTCCAAGTGTCTCAAGGTCTGAACTCCTTGCGATTCCCCTTACCACATACTCATTTCCGTACTGCCTTATAGGTGCCCCTGTAGAGTTGCCACTTATCCCCCTGCAGATATCTGCCAGTTCAAAGAACGAAACACCGAAGAATTTCATTTTATGAGGATCGGCAAGAACCTGGTATTGCTTGTAATCGCCTCCTATTATTGTTACCTGGGAAACACCACCGGTTGCAAGGAGTAACGGTTTGACATTCCACTCAGCAATGGTCCTGAGATCCATCATGCTGGTGCTGTCCGCCTGCATCCCGATGAAAAATATCTCTCCCATTACGCTAGACTGCGGTGCCAGTGTGGGCTGGCCCACCCCGAGAGGCATTGCTGAAGTCACGCTGATCAGTTTTTCACTTACTATCTGCCGTGCCTTGAAAATATCTGTTCCCCAGTCAAATTCAATCCATACGAAAGAGAAGCCCTGTGACGACGCCGAGCGTACTCTGCGAACATCTGTCGCTCCGTTCATGGCTGTTTCGATAGGGAAAGTGACCAACCGTTCAACCTCTTCCGGCGCCATTCCGTGGGCATCTGTCATAACCACCACCGTGGGAGCCGTGAGGTCGGGAAACACATCCACATCCATATTGACTGCAGTTCTTGTGCCCAATACCACCAGCACAACTGACAGCAGGAGTATCAGGAACTTATTGTCCAGTGAGAATTTTATTATCTTGTTTATCATGAATGCCGGTGTTTAGTGAACGTGTCCAGCGTGAGGATCCAATGCGCCTGAAGCCTGTGAAAGTTTCACCAGCACCGCGCCCCGGGTAACAACCCGTTCCGTAGCAGCAAGTCCATGAACAATTTCTGTCTTAATGCCATCGGTGGCGCCTAACCTTACTTCACGTTTTTCGAACAGTTCAGGGGTTATCTGCACCAACACGAAATATTTCCCCTGTTCCTCGAGCAGAGATGAACCCGGAACCGTCATTGCCTGATCGCTTGTCTTCGTCTTAAGGTAAAGTTCAACGAAGGCGCCCGGTACAAAACCCTCGGTATTGTCTACTTGCAGGGTGACCGGGATCAGGTAATTGTCGCTGTTGGCAGCACGTCCGTATGAGACTATTTTTCCGTTCAACTGTTCAAGAGTAAACGACATATCTTCAGCAATATCACGGATATTAGCTGAAGTAATGGATGAAAGCATCGAAGCGTACTTTTGCTGAACCTCTGCACGGAGGATCAGTGATTTGTTACGGGAGATAACAAATACCGGTTGTCCGGCTTCGACATATTCACCGTTCCTTACAAATATCTGTCTTACAAAGCCTGTCGCCGGGCTTGTTACGTTCTGCCCGGCTGTGGTGAAATTGTTTTTCAGGCTTTCATAAACAGCCCTTGCATTGTCATATTCGGTTTTGGCGGATAGGAGATCTTTTTCCGAAACAATCTTATTGACCGCAAGCTTCGCCGATCGCTCATAATCAACCCTGGCCTTATCATAGTTGTTTTTAGCTTCAGCAAACCTTACTGATGAATTGTTGTCCGCAAGACCGCTGCCGGTTACAGTGCATACTGTTTGTCCTGCAGAGACTGCCATGCCTTCAGCAAAGATACCGCTACCGACAGTTACAATTCCGTTTGTCTTTGACGAAACTATGAACTCGTCTCCCGGTGCAGACTCAATCCGTGCGGTGGTCTTTATTACCTGTCCGAACGGTTCGATAACAGGACTTGCCGTACTGAAGTCAATTTTCCAGGACTGTTCCTTGGTAAAGACAATTGTGTTTGTTGAAGATGAAACGTCTTTTTTAGCTGCTTCATGCGCAGTTTCTACGTTTGAATAAACGGTTATGCCCGGTATCTCCACGGAATATGCACCGTCACCTGTTTTTATTTCAAATGTCAGCATTCCGCTGCCCGTGGCGGAAGGCACAATGTCAAAGCTGTAAATACCTCTTCTGATCTGATTGTTAAGTATTTGAGTCAACTCCTGTCCGCCTGCTGTCAGCCTGACAGATACGGTACCTGAATCAAGAGGCCCAAAGGATTTCAGCAGGGTAAAATGAGCCAGGATGTTGGCGCTCTCCCCTGCCACAAAAGGATCCGCTTCGGCAAAAAGCTCAAAGTCTTTGCTGTATGCAGTATATCGGAATTTAGGCTTATCCTGGATTTCAGCCTCACCTGCCGTATCTTTTTTGTTGGCATTAATGCATCCGGTAACAGCCAGTGCCGACAGGAGGAAGAAAAATATTTTGAAATTCATTGTACGATTTGTTTAAATTTTAATATTACGCAAGTAACAGACAGTCAGCCGTATGATAATACTGCTGTCATAGGCCGGCAAGTCCGGTAAATTAAAATTTAAACAGTCGGGGGTGCCCGCAGATTGTGGCAACTGACGTCCTGGTGAGGACCGTCATTTCGGAAAGGGGGTTGGCCGCCGTCTTCAAAACTCTGAAGAACCGGCAGGTGTATGTCTTCTGTCAGAACAGCGGAAAAGGAATCAATTATCCCGGAGAAATCACCGGAAGCAGAAAGCTGACTTAATTCCGACCTTACCTGGCTTGTTGGCGGAATAAAGACCTGGTTTAAGATGCAGTTATCCTCACCGGCAGGAGTTTTATTATCATGTGAATGACCGGTGGATCCAGGATCATGATCCGTATTCTGCGGAATGCAGTGAGATTGAATAAAACAAACCGCACTGCCGTGATGATGGTGAGGGACAGCACCGTGTACCAGCAAGAACAGGCTGGAGACACTTAATAGCAGTATGGCTGATTTTCTCTTAATCACTCCGTCAGGGGATTTGACTGCAATTATAGTAAATATTCTTTCAACAACACGCTTTACCCTTCGCCTTTTCAAAGGCTTCCCTCCCTTCGGAAACTGAAAAATATATCAGGCCTGCTGCGCCGATTGCATCGGCATAAATAAATCCCGTAGTTTCATAAATGAGGCTTGAAGCCAGCAGCACAACAGACATGTAAACGCAGACCCTGGTACAGTTGCTGTCCGAGATAATGGGTTCGGAATTTAATCTCTTACCGACTTTCTTTTTGGCATTCATCAGCCAGATCATGACGATGATTGAAATCACTGAAATGATTATGCCCCATAAAGTTGTTTCGGGTGTATGCCCGGTGATGATATTGACTGTCACACCTGCCGCCAATCCCACAGACAGAATGTAAAATGCAGTTCCCGTGATCTTTAACGCGTTGATTTCAAATTTTTCTTTTGAGCTTTCAGGATTCTGTCTGATGCGTAAAATCATTACTGCTATGCCTATCCCTGACATTACTTCTATAAAGCTGTCCACTCCAAAGCCAAACAGGGCAAGGGTCTCATCACTGAAGCCCATGATGACCGATATGAGACCCTCGGCGACATTATAGAAGATCGTAAACAGGCTTAACTGAAATGCCCTTCTGTATATTTTTTCTTCACTTTCCATCTTTTTTTATTTTCTGTAAAGGCAGCAAGCCGGAAGGCTGTTATATACATCATCAGGTGCCTTGTAGTTACCGTTGTCATGGCCTGCAGCTGCAATTGCCTTCCTGATGGCATAAAGTGAGGTTACAGCACCGTTAAAATCTACATGTACTTGCTTTGTACTGCTTTCCCAGGTTGCTGAAGCTACTCCCCTTACCGATTTTGCCGCTGTCTCAATTCTATCCTTGCACATTTCACAGAGGCCCGAGACTTCAAACATTTCATGCTTCATATCTTTCATATCCTGCGATTCAGGGCTATTCTGCGGGTCTGAATTCGCCGGCATATTTTGTATATTGCCGTGATCATGACCGGAGGCGGCCTGACCTCCGGAAGTATTCATCATACTGGGCTTGCCTTCAAGCTGTGCAGCAGCATCCACACTGAATGTGCCGCTGGCAACTATTTCCTCACCTTCAGTCAGGCCATCCATGACCACATAGCTCTCCCCAAGCATCGGTCCAAGACCTATTTCTCTCATTTTGAAGACCGGTTCATCACTCCCCGGCTGCTTAACATAGACCAGAGACCGCTTTCCTGTCCATAAAACC
This sequence comes from Bacteroidales bacterium, assembly GCA_038248855.1. GTDB lineage: Bacteria > Bacteroidota > Bacteroidia > Bacteroidales > VadinHA17 > SR-FBR-E99. The sequence continues at coordinate 141,839 of JBBRXA010000001.1, forward strand.
GCTGACCGCGGAATAATGACATTCTCCCTGTATTCTGCAAGGTTTGACGAGACAATCCCGGTGGCAAACATTTCAGGCTTCAGTTTACCCGACTGGTTTCCGATTTCAACCCTTACTTTCGCTACTCTTGTAACCGGGTCAATAACAGGGTCAACAAAAGCAATATTTGCAGTAAATTCCTTACCCGGCAGCGCCTGAAAGGTGAAAGAAATCTTCTCTCCCTTGCTTAAATACTGAAGATCAGTCTCATAGGCGTCAAACAGCACCCAGAGCCGTGACAAGTCAGCAATTGTAAAGAGCGAAGTTCCCTGCGAGACATAATCTCCTTCATTTACGAGGCGTGATGTCACAATACCGCTTGTATTCGATACTACGTCAACTGTTGTCTGAGCCTCTCCTGAGGCTTCAATCGATGCAATCAGTTCATCCGTCAGTTTCCACTGGCGCAGTTTCTGCTTCGCGGCTTCATAGATGGCCGGCTGCAACTGTTTCGTTTTTGCAGCTTCAAGCAGCTCCTGCTGGGCGTTAACAAGTTCGGGAGAATAGACTCTGGCAAGGACCTGCCCTCTTGCCACCGGTTCGCCAGTGAAATTAACCCTGAGGCTTTCAATCCGGCCCGGAATGTGCGCTACCTGGCTTTGAATCAATCTTTCATCAGCCTGAACCTTACCGTACAGGCGCACTTCCCTGACAGGCTTATTCCGGGTTACCACCGTTGTGATAACATTGGCCAGCTGGGCAGCTTCCCTGCTGAGACGGATGGCATCAGGGTCTGTGGCTGAGGTTCCACCCTGGGCAAGCGGGATCAAGTCCATGCCACACAGAGGACATTTACCCGGTTCTGAAGCTCTGATCTGGGGATGCATTGAGCAGGTCCATATCGATTCCTGAACCGTCTCCGCAGAGTAATCGTGATTATCCTCCGTCTTTTGTGCAGGATGAAAAGCAATCCATCCGATCAAAATGCCGCCTATCAGTACAAGGCTGTATTTCAGGTATTTATTCGATAAATATTTTATTTTTTTCATTTTACTGTGTTTTTCAGAATTTCTCTGTTTGTGAATTAGCCATGAGTCTTTTCAGCCAGGCAAGAGCCGTATTAAGATCAGCCGAAGCCTCCACCTGTTTCAGTTCATAGTCGAGTGTCTGCTGCTGCACGCGAAGAATATCAGTCAGTCCTGATGCCGAGACTGCAAAACTCTTCATGATGAGATCAAGCGATCTTGACGCCAGCTGATACTGACTTTCGAAAAGTCTGACCCGTCTCTGTGCATCTTCATACATCTGCAATGCCTGATAATACTCCGACTGTAATGAATTGGAAACGGACTGCCGGGTTTGTAATGCTATGGTCCTGAGAAGATCAGCTTCGGTTTGCATGGCCCTGTATTTCTTCCTGTAAACAGGCAAGATTACTGATACCATAGGCATGATCATATCCCTGCCGTTCATTGAGGAGGCGGACATTTCGCTCCTGTTAATAACAGAGTAGTTTACACCAAGGCCTACCATCGGATAACCCATGCGGGTCACCATGTTCTTCCTTGCTTCATAAGCCTGTCCTTCGTAATCCAGCATTGTAAGCATGGGATTTTTTGACATGATAGTGTCCGGTATGGCAACCGGCGGCATAGAGAGCAAATCAACCGGCAGGGCATCACCTGTGAAAACCGGCGTCAGAGACGGTCTGTTGAGATAACTGTTGAACCGTGCGAGAAGCGACCTTTCCAGACTCTTCAGTGAGGCCAGGCTGTTTTCCAGTTCCCCGCTTTCAATCATTACCCTGTAAAGATCGGCCAGTCCTGACCCACCTGACTGTGAGCCCATTGAGCCTGCAGGCATGGAAGAGGCATTCTGACCTGATGCGGTTGAAGCCTGATTACCCTGACTGCCGCCCATCCCCTGCATTCCTGAAGTGCCTCCGGCTCCAATGTTCTGTGAAGAGTTTGAAGTCATACGGGCAGCCTGCGATATTGCTGAGGCACCTCCCGTTGGAGCTGCCTGAAAACGCACAAGGGCAAGCCGTTCAATCGTTTTAAGAATTTCTATATTCTTTTCTGAAACGGTGATCTCCTTTCTGACTTTAAACAGCTCATACCAACTGCGCTCCACATCATAACTAACCTGGAGTTTCGCATCACGGAAGAGCTCGAATTTCGCATTTGCCATAAGGCTCATTTCGTCTCTGGCATACCTGAGGACCCCGAACCAGGGCAGCATCTGCATAAGATTAATGTCAGCCAGCTGTTTTCCGTTCATTAGCTCCATTGGCTTAAGAAATATGCCCAGGCTTAACTCGGGGTCCGCAAGGGCGCCTGCCTGGGGCACTTTTTGCAGTGCCGCCTTATATTCGCTGAACTTCTGTTGCACTGAAGGATTGTTCTTTGCAGAAATCTCCAGGTATATTATCAGTGAATCAGGATACTGCTGACTGTAGCCGGCCAGCCAGAAAACCATTGCGAACACGCTGATCACTATCCTTTTATATGCTGTCATTTTCATTTTCCGTTTGATAATTGTTAGTTTGAACAGCAGCCTGAATCTTCCGCCTAACGGCACCTTCTCTCCAAATTGCCTGAAAAAGGGGCACAACGAAGATTGTCATTACCTGGATTATCATACCACCGAAAGCAGGGATCGCCATCGGGACCATTATATCAGCCCCTTTTCCCGTTGATGAAAGCACAGGCAGCAGTGCAATTACGGCAACTGCCGTGGTCATCATGGCAGGCCTGACACGTTTCTTGCCGGCATACACCACTGCCTCACGGACATCATGCACCGTCGACGGATTTTTTTCTTCGAACACCTGGTGAATATATGTACCCATCAGAACGCCGTCATTCGTTGCAATCCCGAACAGGGCAATGAAGCCCACCCAGACAGCCACGCTCAGGTTGACCGTGTGCATCTGGAACATGTCACGCAGATTAATATGTGCTACAGAGAAATTCATGAACCAGTCCTGCCCGTAGAGCCAAAGCATTATGAAACCGCCGGAAAACGCAACAAATACCCCTGAAAAGTGGATAAGTGATGCAGTTACTGTCCGGAACTGGAGATAGAGCAACAGCAGGATTAACAGTAGGCTGACAGGGATAACCAGAGCCAGCCTCTTTGTTGCCCTTAGCTGGTTCTCATAGTTACCTGCAAATTTATAAGTGACGCCGGCCGGGAGGCTGATCTCCCCGGAATCCATCTTATCCTTAATAATCCTGCTTGCTTCCTCCACCACATCAACCTCTGCTTTTCCCTCTGTTTTGTCAAAAATGACATACCCTACGAGGAAAGTATTCTCGCTTCTTATCATCTGGGCTCCACGTGTGTAATCAATCTCAGCAATTTCTCCCAATGGAATCTGTACTCCGTTCATTGCTGGTACCAGAATACGTTTCAGATCCTCGGGGTTGTCTCTCAACTCGCGTGCATATCTCACCCTTAACGGGAACCGTTCGCGGCCTTCCACTGACGTCGAGAGTGTCATTCCCCCCACCGCAACCTGCAGTATCTCCTGCACGTCACTTACGGTCATTCCGAAGCGTGCCATCGCCTCCCGGTTAAGTCTGATCTCGAGATACGGGGCCCCTACGGCACGGTCATAAAAGACAGCTGAACTTTTTACTGAAGGTACTTCCTTAAGTGCCTTTTCAAATGTCATTCCGGCTTCTTCTATAGAGTTGAGATCTGGTCCGTAAACCTTCAGTCCCATCGGAGCACGCATTCCTGTTGACAGCATCACGAGGCGGGTTTCAATTGGCTGCAGTTTGGGAGCGGAGGTCAGTCCCGGAATCTCAGTTACTTTGACTATTTCATTCCAGATATTGTTGGAATTCCTGATCTCCGGCCGCCACTGACGGAAATACTCGCCTTTACTGTCGGGGATCAGACTGTCGCGTGGAATGGCTCTGAAAGTATTTTTTCCGGGGTTATACACCGAATTATCTGTCAGGACAAAGTTATCGTCCCGGTCAGTCCTGAATTTCATTCTGTGACCGTTTTCATCGAGGATGAACTCGGACCGGTAGTTGATTGTATTTTCAAACATCTGGACAGGTGCCGGATCAAGGGCGGAGTTTACCCGACCCCACTTACCTACTGCCACTTCAACCTCGGGTATTGCAGATAGCCTTTTATCGAGTGTTTCGACATACTTAAGGTTCTGTTCAATACCCGTATGAGGCATGCTTGTGGGCATGAGAAGGAAGGATCCTTCGTTCAGCGAAGGCATGAATTCTTTGCCTGTGCCGGGAAAGGTCGTCACAGCACTCTGCCAGGCAGCGGTCTGGCGAAATCCCTTCCATCCTGCCTTTTCCGCCCCTGTTGCAATGAAGCGGAAGATGGTGTCAAAGCCCTGCCATACCAGAAGGCCGAATACAAGGGTAAAGGCGGGGATCATCAGGAATTTCCACTTGTTGGCGAGAGCCCAGCGGAGTATACTCTCGTAAAAATGTACCATTGACATCAGTGCCAGGAGAATGACCGAGATTATTGCCGCCACGAAAATAAAGTTGACAAATTCGCTGTTATGGGCGCCCAGTGGCAGCCACTCAACCGAGAGGTACCATGATGCAACAAGTACCGTTACTGCAATATTTATGTAGTTTGGAAATTTACTTCGCTTCTCCGGCCACCTGTAGTCAAGAAGGTTGTTTATTCCAATGGCTGTCAAAGCCAGTACTGGCCATGTGTGCCATAACAGGGCGAAAAATATCCCTGCAATTATAAGTGCTCCGTTCCATATCTTTCTGATCATTTTCCTGTCGAAGCGGATGTCGAATAAAATATGGACGAGGGTCGGCAAAACGACAATACCCAGTGTGAATGCCGAAACGAGTGCAAAAGTCTTCGTCCAGGCCAGTGGGTGAAAGAGTTTTCCTTCCTGGGCCTGCATCGCAAAAACCGGAAGAAAACTTACGATTGTTGTGGCAATGGCAGTAACAACCGCAGCCCGTACCTCCGTTGTTGCCTCATAGATCACCCTCATAAGCTTTTTACCGCGGATACCTTTGTTCTCTGGCATTTCAAGGTGCCGTAGAATATTCTCCACATCCACAATTCCGATATCGACCATCACACCGATAGCAATTGCAATTCCTGACAATGCGACAATATTTGCATCGATTCCAAAGAACCGCATAAGGATGAACGTCATAAGAACACCTATCGGCAGAAGACCGGCGACGATAAGAGAGGCCCTGAGATTTAGTACGAGCACAATAATAACGATGATGCTGATGAGAATCTCATGGGAAAGAGCTGACTCAAGTGTACCGATAGTCTCCTTTATGAGTCCGGTCCTGTCATAAAACGGCACCACTGTTACTCTGGAGACGCTCCCGTCGGTCAACGTTTTTTGAGGCAGACCTGACTCAATTTCCTTTATTTTATCCTTTACGTTATTAATCACCTCCATCGGGTTTGAGCCGTACCGGGCAACAACCACAGCACCCACCGCTTCCGAACCGTCTTTATCAAGACCTCCGCGCCGGGGCGCCGGGCCGAAGTTAACGCGGGCCACATCCTTAATACGCACGGGTACGTTATTGCGGACTGCAACAACTGACAGTTCGAGATCTTCAAGACTTTTGACATACCCCAGCCCGCGGATAATATATTCGACATTATTCAGTTCAACGGTTTCAGCACCGATATCGAGGTTGCTTTTCTGAACGGCGTTCATTACGTCCATGACCGACACACTGTAGGCCTTGAGGGCATCAGGATTAATATCGACCTGGTATTCTTTAATGAATCCGCCCACTGAAGCCACCTCGGCGACCCCTTCAGCTGACGAAAGGCTGTACTTTACATAGAAATCCTGTATCGTTTTAAGCTCCTGAGGATCCCATCCCCCATTCGGTTTACCTGTCTCCGGATCACGTCCCTCAAGCGTGTACCAGAATATCTGGCCCAGAGCTGTGGCATCTGGACCAAGGGTCGGCTGCACCCCTTCAGGCAAGGTGCCGGGGGATAGCGAACTCAGTTTTTCAAGTATCCTGGAGCGGCTCCAGTAGAACTCCACATCATCTTTGAAGATGATGTATATGAATGACATTCCGAACATCGAGGTGCTGCGGACAGTCTGAACACCCGGTATACCTGACAGGGCTGTGGTAAGCGGATAGGTAACCTGGTCCTGGATATCCTTCGGGGACCGGCCCATCCATTCTGTTGCCACTATCTGCTGGTTCTCCCCGATGTCAGGGATGGCATCGACGGGAACCGGATTACGTGGAATAATCCCGGATCTCAGCGGAAACGGCATTGTAACCAGTCCCATCACAACAAATGCAGTGAGGAGTATGAAGGTTATCAGCCTGTTTTCAAGAAAATATTTTACAAGTCTGTTAAACATGATATTACAGTTCTCATTTTGAATTGAAATTAAAGCAGGCCGCCAGAAATGACGGTACATTTCCGGCGGCCTGCCGGATATTTACAAAAGCAGTCAGCTGACTGCAACTGTCCTATTTATTCCTTTCATACTTGCAGCATCCCGGAAGTTTTGCATAGACCTCGTCAGGAGCTTTGAACTTTTCAGTATCATGTCCGACAGCGGCAATCTTTTTGCTCAGGGAATCCCTGTTCGTTTTTGAGGGATCAAATGTTACAGAAAGCAACTTTGTTTTTGAATCCCATGAAGCTGCTGTGGCGCCTGCTTCTTTGACTATGCTCTCGATTCTGTCCTTGCACATGCTGCAATTGCCCCATACCTTGAAGGAATCAGTTTTTGAAGCAGCCGTTTTTGATTGGTCACCGGTCTGTGCCGAGGCGCCGGAGGCCATTCCCAGAACAAATATCACAACAAAAAATATTTTCAATTTTTTCATCTTTTTGAAATTTCACGATTGTTAAACAGAAGAAATAATGCAACATTTCAAACAGTGCAGTTAGACCGTAGGAAATGAGAGATGAATCGTAAAAAATCAAATCCGGAAAACGCAGATTTTATCCAGGCTGACGGTGTTTGCTAACCCATACCCTGGCGGGTAGAAGCTTGTGAAAGCCGTTGCGGATGAATTCGATACAGGATAAAATCCGTGCATCTGAATGAACGGGATATCCGAAATATTATTGAGGCTGTTGTCAGGCTCTGAAGAAGGCGCTGTATAGTGATTGACAATACCTGCAATATTAATCTGATCCTCGCAACAATGCCTGTTCATGTTGCTTCCGGGCATCGGGCAGGATTCCTCTGTGCCTTCCATCCCGCAGGATGCAATGACTCCGCCCAGAGAAACTTTGGTGTCAGCAATCCTGCCGCCACAGAAATGAGCGGAGATCACAGCCTGAAATCCGGCAAGAAGGATTACCAGAACAAGTAATATGGCGGTTGCCTTTTTCATTATAATCAGAACACAAAAGTATTGAAAATGTTTTTGAAACGATCCAATTAATAGTCTCCGGAGAACAATTAATTACCGTTTAGGTATATATTTGAAAAATCAATTAATAAAACGATGCAAATAACCAGAAAGGATTTCTTTAAAAAGGCTTGTTTGTCAGGGGCCTGTTTATGTGGATTCGCATCTGTTGGTTTTTCTGCAGACAACGGTATTAAAACGGACAGCAATGCTATAATCCGGGATGATAACAAACAACTGTCATATCATCAGTCAGACGAGGGGACAAGACCTGTGTCTACAAGGTAGTATTTTCTTAGGTCCTGAGGCAACATCCAGGCTACAGGGGCTGCAACTTCAGACCGGGAATCTGACACCAGTCACCTTTTCGGAAAATTCCCAGAGTCTGGTGGCAATTTCCTGCTTAAAGATCTTTGATTCTTCTCCTGTTATTATCGGATAACCCCGGTGGTTTCCCCAGCCGTCAGGACCGATGAATTCACCTCCCCTGAGATCAGGGTTGGTGGCAGCAAAAAGTGTCGGGAGGGCACCCATCTCCGCCGACTGCAACACCAGTTTCATCGCCTGTCTGAGCAGCCATCCCGTTTCCTTTCCGGATCCTCTTGACACAAGGTTGGTATTTGAAATTCCGGGGTGGCAGGCGACACTGATCGTTTTTGAACCCTTCCTGTTGAGACGGTGCTGAAGTTCAACGGCAAAGAGGAGATTTGCAAATTTGCTCTGCCGGTAAAAAATTATCGGGTTATATCTTTTTGACCCGTCGAGATTTTCAAAATTTATCTGCCCGTTTCTTGCGGCAATACTGCTGACTGTGACAATTCTGGAGTCAGGAGTATCAAGCAACGGCGGCATCAGTAATCCGGTGAGCGTAAAATGCCCAAGGTGGTTTGTGCCGAACTGAAGTTCATACCCCTCTTTTGTCTTTTTATACGGAGACGCCATAACACCCGCATTGTTTATCAGGATGTCAAGGCGGTTGTACCGGCTTTTGAACTGATCTGTAAACTGTTTTACAAGACCCGGGTCACCCAGATCGAGATGCATGACCGATACATTTGCATCAGGACTGACCTCCCTGATAGCAGCGGCAGCCCTGTCACCCTTTTCAACTGTCCTTACTGCGAGAATGACCTCCGCTCCCTTTGAAGCCAGAGCTTTCGCAGCTTCAAGACCTATCCCGCTCCCTCCCCCGGTTACGATTATCACTTTTCCTTCCTGATTGCTGATCTGATCTGTGTTCCAGTTTTTCATAATACACTTATGGTGTTCGCCTGTTAAGTCAGTTATTTTTCCCTGCCGTAAAAGTACATAACGGTTCTTATTCTGCAACTTTTGATTTTTTGCAAATCCGGAAAAAGTCAAATTATCGGAAAACGGGGAATCAGGTATATATGTCCTTCCGGATATATAACCTGTAAGCGAGACCTGTAAACAAAAGGGTGAACCCGACAAAATAAAATAGATTCAGCGGATCCAGCTGATAGTTCGGATTGATTGCATTCACATCGGCATATTTAAATGGACTCAGGTAGCCTGTCAAAGAGGCTCCTTCCGTGATTTTTGAAAGTGTAAAAACAAAATAGAAAATAAGTACCAGTCCTATGCTGAATGTGGTTACAGGCTTTGGTCGTTTAACAAGGGCGGATAAAAATATCCCGATCGCACAGAACAGGTAATTCAGCAGCAGGGTGTAGAATGACAGCACCAGAAATGCATGTTCGCTGAACTGTTCTTTCTTCACAATTTCCATGCTCACCAGTCCGGTCAGAGCCGTGATAAGGTTTAAAAGCAGAATGTTTACCGCTACAACGGCAAGTTTGCTGATGAAAACTTCTCTTCTTGTAAGCGGCCACGTCAGGAGGAATTCGGCAGTTTTTCCGTATTCTTCCTTCAGCAGTATTCCGGAGGAAAGAACAATGGCATAAATGCTGCCGAGCAGCATCATGTAGATTACATTATTTGCCGAATAGAAGCCCAGAACCGACATAAGATCTTCAAAATTCGAAATCCCCTTGAACTGAAGTGCTCCCTTGGGAATAATGCTCATCATGGCCAGTATCTTCGACTGGTTCTCCAGAAAGGTGCCGTAGAACGACATTGTCACAGAAATAAGCAGCGTTATCAACAGCATCCAGACCAGAAGGCTTGCGGCATTCCGTTTCATTTCCTTCAGAAACAGGTTCATATTCATTTTACCAACCGTTATTGCCTGTAATAATGCATGAAAATCTCTTCCAGTGAAGGCTCCTCTATGGTCAGGTTCAACATCTTCCTACTCGCCAGGAAAGCGGCAAGGGCATTGACATCACCCGACCAGATGAATGAAAGTGAACTCCCGGCCCCCGCTTTCACTTCACTAATGCCTTCCAGATCAAGGTCTTTTTGGGTTACTGGACTTTCAAACGAGGCCTGGATCTTCTTAAGTTGCCTGTTTCTCAGCGTTTCGATATCCTCAATCCGGACAATTCGTCCCTCTTTAATTATGGCGACACGTTTACACAGCATCTGAACCTCGCTCAGCACATGGGAGGAAAAGAAGACTGTCATTCCCCTCCTGTTTTCCGATCGCAGAAGTTCAAAGAAATTTTCCTGCATTAGCGGGTCAAGGCCGGTAGTTGGCTCATCAACTATCAATAGTTCAGGATGATGCAGCAAGCTTTGAACAATTGAAACTTTCTTGCGGTTTCCCATGGAGAGCCCTGAAATCTTCCTTTTCAGATCCAGATCAAAAAGCCCTGACAGTTCACCTATCCGGGCTGCCCCGTTTCGCATCCCGAAGAACCGGGTGCAATAGGTCAGGAATTCAATTACTGTCATGTCAGGATACGCGCTGGCATCAGAAGGAACATATCCGGTCAGGGATTTTATCCTTTTGGTATCCCTTATAAAATCCATTCCCAATATCCTGGCACTGCCCCGCGTTGGAAAGATAAGGTTCAGCAATAACCTTATAGTGGTGGATTTACCTGCTCCGTTGGGTCCGATAAATCCAAATATCTCTCCTTCACCTATTTCCAGGCTGACATTTTCGATGCCTCTTACTTTTCCGTAGAATTTCGAGAGTTCAGTGATTTCTACTGCCGGTGCATTCATATAAATACTTTTCGCCCCGGCGTTCCGCGAAGATTTCAGATTGCAAACCCGGTCTTCAATTTTGATTTTTGAAATGAATCGAGCCTGAAAACAAAACGGATCCTGTCCTTGAACTGACCGTTCACTGACCTGATATTTCCGGAGACAACCAAAGGTACAAAAATCTCGAAAAGATCCCATATGCCTGCCTTGAGCCCTGCTTCGAAAAACAAAGGCGATTGATTTTCTGTGGCCATGCCGTGATCATTAAGCAAAAGGTTGACAAAGGGTTTGACCGGTAATTTGCCGGCTCTTCCCGGCAGGTTGGATGTGAAAGAGAGAGATATCAGCCATTTGCTGTATCCAAGGCTGTCATTTACAGGTGAAATCAGTCCTCCCTCTGAAAGTGTCATCTGCCTCGACCAGAACGATTCGGGAAATGGATTGAACCGGCCGGGGAAGGTCCCTCCGTAAAGATACTGCTCGCGTCCGCTCCTGCCTCCGGCAGCCAGGGAATAATACTGAAGTTCAGTATTGTTGTTCAGCATCACCCCGGCAAATAGTCTCATATCCAAACCGTTCTCTCTTCCGTAATAGCTTTGTCTGTAATTGAATTCAATACCGGTCTTTTGATATGATTTGCCGGCTTCAAGTGAAACCGATAGATTAAACGGATTGATTATTAGATCCTTATCCAGAACATAGCCGAACTGAAGATATGAACTCATCTTTGCCTTTTCCTGAAGCAGAATTCGCGACAGGTCAGAGGCGGCAACATAATTGATATAGACTTTCTGGTTCAAAGGATTGTTAATCATGGCAGGCCTGAAAAAAAGATGAACTCCTGTTTGCACCTTATGGAAGTTCTGGTTGCCGGGAGCTCCGAACTGAGATCCCTCCAAAGAGAGGGTAGCCATTCTTACAAAGCTGTCATAAGGTGTCAGGTTGAATGAAACCCTGCCGAACATTCCCAGATCGGAGTTTTTGAATCCGTAAAACGGGATTACCAGGTATTCCACCGGTTTTGGTAATATGAATCCGTTATGGAGAGCCACACCGGCCATAAAACCGTTCTCACGGTTCCAGTTGACTGTCGGGATATAGACAAGGGTCGGTTTGTCTGGATCCTCAATCAGTGTAAAAAGAAGCTGAGACCTGAAGGAGTCTGTTTTTCTGAGAATGCCTGAGGTCTTAATGTTATTGTCGAGCCGGTATAACTCAGGCATTAGATGAAGAGGGTCTATCCTTATTTCCGAATAGTCGCCCGGCGGAAGAGTAATTGATTTTCTTCCCTCAAAACCTTCTTCCCATTGCTCAAAAAGCACTGAGTCGCCTTTCATACCGGAGATAATAAGCGGTGACACAAGCTCTCCCTTGTTCTTCACAAGCAGCCGCCCGCCCTCCTCACTTATGATTTTATAATCCAGCCTCTTTACGGTGCCCAGCAGATCGGTGAAGAACCAGGAGAGATCTTTGCCGGTTCGCGATTCAAAAACAGCGCGAAGGTCATCAGGACCCGGGTGCATGGACTTCCATTCAGTGTAATAATGACTCATCGTTGAATCAAACAGTGAGGTTCCCAGGTAAGCCCGGAGGTAGTTGAAACTTGTTGCCGCCTTGCCGTAAATTATAAGACTGTAAGTCAAGGAGTTGTAGTCAGGAGCCTGCAGGCTGATCTTTTGTTCGAAGTTACTTCGTGCCAGCATCAGCCACTCAATTTCATCCATTCGTGCCACAGGCAGATGTTCCAAATGGAAGAATTCTGTCATTTTCCGGTTCCGCACATAGACTTCCCAGAGCTTCTTGCCGGGATACCTCTTATTCATATATCTTACAGTATAAGCACTGACGATACTTTCATCCATATATGGGTAACGGCGTTCATTTGATCCAAGAGCGCTGTAGAACCAGCTGTGACATGCTTCGTGGGCAATAACCTCATCGAGGGCATAGGCGTCGTCGGCAAGGCCGATCACGGTAATTCCCGGGTACTCCATTCCGGCTCCTGCGCTAAGGGCGCTTTGCACTGCTGTGAAGGTTCCGTAGGGATAGTCGCCTATCAATTCAGAAAAATAGCGGATTGAGCTGTTAACGTATTGCAGTGCATCTTTCCAGAGCACAGCCTGCCGGTCAGTGAACATCACATAAGTTATCACTTCCCTTCCGGAATGAGGCAGCAACACTTCTCCCTTAATCACATGGAACCGTTTGTCGGCAAACCATGCAAAATCATGGATATTCCCGGCAGTATAGCGGAGTGTCTTCATACGATCTGATGAAAGAGGAAAAGGGGACTCGCCGTAACGGTAGATATTCTTCCATGCGGTATCGACGGCCAGCTCATCAAGTCTTGCCGATTCTCCTTCATCACGTAGGTCTCCGGTAGCGCCTACCGTATAATTGTCAGGCAGGGTCACACTCACGTCGAAGCTTCCAAACTCCGAGAAAAACTCGCCCTGGTCCAGGTAAGGCATCTGGTGCCAGCCTGATTTATCGTAAACCGCGGGTTTTGGATACCACTGGGAAATCTGGTATGATTGCCCGGAATGACCAAGTCGTGAAGTCACCCCTTTGGGTATTTTGACACGGAACGGGGTTGTTATCGAGACTGTGTCACCCGGGTTGAGAGGATCATTAAGCTCTATACGGCAGATGTCAGGCATTTCCCTGCTCAGGGACCATTGAACAGCCCTGTCGTCTGCCTTAAAGTCCAGAGAATCGATGTATCCCTTCAGTTCCGGATCATTGAAAAGCCTTTCCTTACCCCTGGTGCTGATCAGCTGTTTCGCCAGTTCAGTGCTATTATCAGAATAGGCATTCGGCCACAGGTGAAACCAGAGATAGCGGAGCGTATCGGGGGAGTTGTTGATATAATCCACTGTTTCAAAAGCATTTAATACGTGCTTTTGATCATCCAGGTGCACAGAAATTTTATAGTTAACCTCCTGTTGAAAATATTCCTGACCGGAGGCCTCCGGAGAAAGAGTGAAGACTGTCAGAATAATAATCAGTATTAGGTGCAGGCGACCGTTGTCCGGGGAAGATAATAGTGAAGATCGTAAGGAGTTGATAATGTTCACTCAGTTATAGATTTTGCGCAATTCTTTTCCCTGCGTTGTCTGAATTGCTGCGGGGTAAAACCGGTAATATTCTTAAACTGATTTGAAAGATGTGCCACACTGCTATAAAACAGCATATAGGAAATTTCACTCAGACTGGCTTTTTTGCCTGTCAGCAATTCCTTTGCACGTTTTATCCTCTGTCTTATAAAATATTTCCCGACCGTAATGCCTTCTTCTTCCAGGAAAATCCTGCTGAGGGAGATATAATCGTGGTTGACTGTTTTGGTTATGTATTCAGATAAATCCGGCTTTTCGAGTGTCGCTGAAGAATTGACAAGCTGGCTGATTGCCTCCTTGGTTTTTCCGATGAGAAGGGTTTTATTGTTCCGGATTATTTTAAGTTTTGACTTTATGAGCTCGTTGTCAAGCCGCTGCAGCTTTTCTTCGGTTATATTTTCTGATAATTCAGCTTCTCCTATTGTAACTGACCTGTACGGCAGTCCAAGTTTCTTCAGTTCCTCTCTGACTACGGAGCAGCATCTTTCACTTCTCATATATTTAATCAGGAGGATCATTGTAATGGTTCTTCAGGGATTATTATGCGTATAACCTTTCTGCCAGGCAGGAATTCTAAAATTAAAGAATTATCAGATTCCCGCTTGCATTGTCATCAGAAACGCTGTTTCTTCAGGGGTGTCAAAGCTGTATTTCGTTTTTTCATTCATTGTCAGTACCTCTCCGCTGTTCACTGTAACTGAGCCACCCCGGATATGAAGCTGTAATTTTCCCTCCAGGACATGGAATGTCACTGAATCATCCGACTGAAAGGATTTGACTTCAGTCCTTTCGTGCAATACAGTCAGAATGACTTTTTTGTCCGGGTCCCGTAGCAGTACCATAGTATTAAGGTCTCCCTTTTTCCAGGACTTTTCCTCCTTCATAATTTTTATCAGAGCCGGAACGGCGTTCAGATAAGGACCGTTATGCAATCCGCTGCCCATGAGAGGCACCGGATTCAAGCCAAAAACATCGTGTTCTTTGTACATCTTTATCTGATTTATTATTTAAAAACACTGGCAGCCAGGTCTGCCAGTGTGTTTCCAAAACAAACCCTAACCCTAAACTAGAACCCTGAAATATATATCCTGGTAAAATGAATTTGCATCGGTAGAGGGCATTAACATGTGATCAATCAGATCAAACCAAAAGGATAACCAGAAGGATAATAAGAAGGATGGTTCCAACACCTACATAGACGTAACCGCCGTTGTTTTTTACGTTTTCCTTGATCCCCTTAAGTTCGTGTCTCAGGTCCTTTTTTTCAGAGGTGGTGAGATTCTCTTTATCCATGTCACGGATTTCTTCAACCCGTGTTTTTAGCCTGGACATCTCCTCTTCAGTCAACTTATTCTCGGTTTTAACCGGAGTTGCATTATTGTCTGATACCCGTTTTGGGTCAGATTTAATTGCAAATGCTGTTGATGCGCTTAATGTGAAAATCATCAGGAACATTAAGTAAATAATCTTTTTCATTTCTTTCTCGTTTTAGTGTAAATCTTTGTGGCATAAAGGTAAATGACGGTGGTTATCTGATTGTTATATAATTCTTTAATTAACTTATATAATTCACACTTATAATTTCTAATTGGGTCATTCAGAAAATGCGGTAAAAGTCTTGTTTAGATCGGTCAATATAGCCGCGTTTTCCATTTTTGAACAAAAAAGATTATATTAGCGGACGCAAGGCAGTCCCGGATTGTGTTACATAATTATGAAGCTCTATATAAAAAATATGGTATGCATCCGCTGCAAAATGGTGGTGAAAGCTGAGCTTGAGAAGCTCGGACTGGAGTACATCAGTGTCGATCTGGGGGAGGCAAACCTTACAGTTAATATCTCGGAGGAACAGAAGAAAAACCTGGATGTATCTTTAAAAAAATCGGGCCTGGAATTGCTGGACGATAAGAAAAGCATGCTCGTTGAAAAGATCAAGGTCATTATTATCGAGCTTGTTCATTACAGGGAGGATCAGCTGAAGATAAACCTCTCCGATTTTTTAAGCGAAAAACTCAACTACGACTATACATATCTTGCCAACCTGTTTTCCGAGACACAGGGCACCACCATAGAAAAATTTCTAATCAATCACAAGATTGAGAGAGTGAAGGAGCTGCTTGTATATGACGAACTCAATCTGAAAGAAATAGCCTTTAAAATCCACTACAGCAGTGTGGCTCATCTCTCGAGCCAGTTTAAAAGAATTACGGGATTAACACCCTCCCAGTTCAAGCAACTCAAGCACAGGCATCGTAATGCGCTTGAAAATGTGTGAATAATATAATCTTTTCCGAAAATAATATAACAGCCATCTGAATCAAAGGCAGAACTTTATGCCTGTAAATAATTGCCCGGCTTATAAGGAAAAGGTATCGCACGCCTCCACCAGGGTTTAACAGGATAATTTGAAGTCATGACACTGTATATTAAGAATATGGTCTGCATCAGATGCAAGATGGCAGTAAGATCAGAATTGGAAAGACTGGGGCTCAATAAGTTTGTTATCGGATTCGGTGAAGTGAGACTTAAGGAAGGTATATCCCCTGACCAGCTTTATAAACTGGACCGAGGACTGAAAAAGTCGGGGTTCGAACTGGTGGATGAAATTGAAGCCACCCTGGTAGAGAAAGTCAAGAAAATAATTATTGACCTGATACATTATTCAGAGGAAAGGCTTGACTATAATATTCCGTATATAATAAGTAGTAAGCTCAATCAGGACTATGACACCCTGAACGCGCTTTTTTTAAAAATTCAGAACCAGACAATTGAAAATTACTTTCTGGCCCACAAAATTGAGCGGGTAAAGGAACTATTGGTCTATTACAAACTGAATTTAAACGAGATTGCCTACCAGTTAAACTACAGCAGCATTGCGCGTTTGACCAGCCAGTTCAAGGCTGCTACCGGCCTTTCTCCCTCCCATTACAGAAAGGTCAGGGAGAGAAGGTTTGAGATTCAGAGTAATGTGTGAATGATGTAATATAATCCCTGAGTTTTGTAAGACTTTCCGGATTGAAGATGCCCATCTTTGTAGCCTGATGGCAGGATCGGAGCCGGGTAAAATTCATGCTCAAATCAAACTTTGAAATGAGCACGGCATTGGTTCGCTGAAAGCTCGAAGATGGAAACCAGGGAAGTTACAAAGTCAAAAGCATTTATTATTGTTGAAATAATTGAATATGTGCCCAATTCCGTTATCAGCAAGACAATTATTAAAAAGTCTACCGGAAATGTTACAGCAGAAGCATTTGACGCCGGAGAGGAGTTGGTAGAAAAAACATCCCCGTTTGACACCTTTTCCCAGGTCATAGACGGCAAAGCAGAAATAGTAATCGACGGGGAGTCCAATTTCCTTGCAACAGGGCAATCGATAATAATTCCGGCTCATTCAAAAAACATTGTAAAGGCAAATGAGCGGTTCAAGATGATCTCAACAGTCATCAAAAGCGGCTATGAATAGAATACAGAAAAGAATCAATCAATAAACGTTAAAGCGGGACTTACATTTAATAAGAGATTCAAACAGTTTTATAAATACAATTTAATAATTAAAATCATGGGAAATTTACTTTACATTGTTGCAGTAATATTGGTCATAGCATGGCTGATAGGGTTAGTCGGATTTCATGCCGGCGGTATTATTCACGTTCTGCTTGTAATTGCAGTCATTGCTGTAATATTCAGGCTTATACAGGGTAAAAGGGTATGAGCACCGGGAAAGTACTCCTGGGCATCCTGGCAGGTGCAGCTGCAGGGGCCTTAATAGGGGTTTTATTTGCTCCCGATAAGGGATCTGTAACCCGTAAAAAAATCTCGTCAAAAACCAATGACCTTAAAGAAGAACTGACTGAGAAATTCGATGAGTTCCTTGATAATGTCAACGAAAAGCTGGAAGAGGTTAAGGAAGATGTGGGAAAGGTGAAAGCAAAAGCAGAATCAGTCAGGAATGACATAAAATCTGCCACGAGCTAATAAACTTCATAACACATTCTATTATGGAAGAAAGAGGAAATAATCCACTAGAGTCCCTTTTGGAAAAAGGTGAAGAATATGGTAAAACAAGCTTCGAGTTATTAAAACTGAAGGCGCTGGATAAAACAGCAGAGCTAACCTCATCATTGATTCTGAACGGGACTTTTTTGATCATTATTTCCGTTTTCTTCATAATGGGAACGATTGGCCTGGCTCTCTGGCTGGGTAGCTTGCTCGGCAAACCGTGGTACGGATTCTTTGCTGTAGCAGGGTTTTATGGGATAATCGGATGTATTCTGTATTTCCTTATGCACAAATGGTTCAGAAAAGTTGTGGGAGATTTTATTATCAAACAAGTGCTAAAACAGGATTAGATGCAAAACATATCCTCATCCAGAGAGTTGAAAGATGCAATCCGGCAACTTGAAGAAAAACAAGCTGTCAACGGGCAACTGCTAAAGGAACAATTCCTCATTATTGTTGAAAGCATAAAACCGGTGAACCTGATCAGGAGCACTATAAAGGATGTTACCTCATCACCTGATTTAATCAGTAACATACTAAGCACAACACTTGGCCTGACAGCCGGTTACCTGACGAATAAAACTCTTGTACGGTCAACGGGAGGTGCTTTAAAAAAATTACTGGGAACAGTCCTGCAGTTCGGCGTCACTTCGGTTTTTGTGAGGAATCCGGATGCTGTTAAATCAATAGGACAAAGCATCATTCAGCGTTTTCTCAGCAAAAAGGCAGATATGGCCTGAAATTAAGCCTACTACCTTTGACCAAATGGACGATGAACTGAAGTTACCGTTTTATGCAAGGGCATCATTCTTCTTTATCGGGATGCTTGCACTGATATATATGTTATATATCGGAAGGGGTATAATTGTTCCTATTGTCCTGTCAGTGATTATTGCAATAGTACTCCACCCTGTAGTTCATTTCCTGGTAAAAATAAAAGTCAACAGGATTCTGGCAATAATTATTACCATGATTCTTGCCATTATGGTCATCGCTGCCATAGGTGTTTTTTTTGTATCACAGGCAAGTCGTTTCAGTGAATCATGGCCGGTGCTGGTTGAAAAATTTACCGAGACCCTCAATGATACTGTTGCATGGGCATCCGGGTA
The DNA here is from genome assembly GCA_038248855.1 of Bacteroidales bacterium. Classification (GTDB taxonomy): domain Bacteria; phylum Bacteroidota; class Bacteroidia; order Bacteroidales; family VadinHA17; genus SR-FBR-E99. The sequence goes on from JBBRXA010000001.1 coordinate 160,502, forward strand.
TTTCGACATAAGTTCACAAAAAATCATTGACTGGATCACAAAAACCAAAGCCGAGGTATTCAATTCTAGCAGTACTTCACTCGGTCATACTCTTGCAAAGCTTGGAACAGGGGTAGTGTTAGTGTTTCTGATTCCCGTTTATGTCTTCATGTTACTGTTCTATGAGCCTCTTCTCCTTGAATTCTTTCGCAGACTATTTGGTAAAAACAACCGGACTCAGGTTAGCGGAATAATTACCGAAATAAAGACAGTAATTCAGGGCTACCTCACAGGACTTGTAATAGAAGCAGCAATAATGGCTACCCTGAATTCTGCTGCTCTCATGATACTTGGAATAGAATACGCCATCCTTCTGGGCATTATCGGAGCACTTCTCAATGTAATTCCGTATATCGGGGGATTGGTCGCAGTGGCATTGCCGATGATGGTGGCATTCGTCACTGAAACATCAGCCTGGTATGCCATGTACGTTCTGGCAGCTTACTATTTCATCCAGTTGATAGACAACAACTACATCGTACCCAAGATTGTTGCCTCAAAAGTGAAGATCAATGCACTGGTGTCAATAATCGTTGTGCTTGCATTTGGTGCTATGTGGGGTATTACAGGCATGTTTCTGTCAATTCCTCTTACGGCCATTGTCAAACTAATATTTGATCATATTGAGCCTATGAAGCCCTGGGGTTTCTTATTAGGCGACACCATGCCGGATCTGGCCATCTTCAAAATCAAAATAAAAACGAAAAAGAAGTAATAAGTCCCGCAGAATGAAAAAAATCTGACAGATGCCAATAATAATTCGTATCTTGCGCAGGTTAATTTAAAATAATATAATGAATAACGGAACAGTAAAATTTTACAATGAATCCAAAGGATTTGGATTTATTAAGGATGCAAATTCACCAAAAGAGTATTTTGTACACTCATCAGGATTGAAAGATTCTATCAATGAGAATGATGAAGTAACCTTCGATTTGCAGGAAGGCAAAAAAGGATTAAATGCAGTAAATGTTAAACTAGCTTAGTTTATCCATTATATAACATTTAAGATTTTAGGTCCCGCCTTTCCGGCGGGACTTTTTTTTTGATATTCTGCCCGCCAGATGTGTGAATATTATAATATTTCGCAAAAGTTATGTAAGGCTTACTAGGCCGGAGATTCCGACCTTTGTTCAAATGAATACAGAAACTATTTCCGCCAGGCTCTCTGATATCAGAAGCGAGACTCACAATATGGTTTACCGGCAGTCGTCAGCCCTGGCTGATACTGCTAACAGCCAGTTATTTAGCGAAATGTCTGTTGAAAGTCGCAGTGATCTGTTCGGATATCTGAATCAACTGGGGGTTTCGGATGTATCCGGGTTGCTTGTAATTCCTTCTGCACATCATTATTATTACAGTGCACAGGATCTCATCGGGGTGAAAACAATCTTAAACCTCAAACAGCTTAACAATGTCAGGGATCTTAAGGGCTTTCTGCAAAACATATTCTTCCTTCTGCCGGATGCCAGCAGATTTGTCGGGTCCTTTGTTGACAACAAAACCCAAAACGGTTTCTCCGAAAAATATCACAACCGGGTTAAGAGTCTTTCAGAAAGGACAGATGCCTATGAAAACGGCATAGATTCAAGAATACCGTTTATAAACAGGATGTACAGCCTGATTGATGCCAGAACGAACACCTACCTTACCAGAAGGTCTGTTTCGAACATTATTCAGGATTCTGGCCTGCGGCTAGTGAGTATGACAGACCTGAACGGACTGACATATTTCTGTTCGCGGAAGGAAAAAACTACTTCCTGACAGTTTGGTATTTCAGCCGGCATATTATTGCCATCGGTCCTCCCCTCTTTTCAAAGAAAATAAAAAAGTCCCGCCGTTTCGGCGGGACTTAAGCTGTTAAATGTCCTTAATATTATTAACTACGCAAGTCTAACATTTACTGCATTTAATCCTTTTTTGCCTTCCTGCAAATCGAAGGTTACTTCGTCATTTTCCTTGATCCTGTCGATAAGACCCGATGAATGCACAAAATACTCTTTGGGTGAATTTGCATCTTTAATGAATCCGAATCCTTTGGATTCATTGTAAAATTTTACTGTTCCTTTGTTCATGATGTTATTTAATTTACGGGCGCAAGTTACAATTAATTATTTATATTCAAAAAATATTTTATTATTATTCTCGATTTTTTAACTTTTATAGAAACTTTTTGTTATCTTGTAGAAATATAATCCTAATTGGTTTTACTGTTATAAATTGTAACAGAAATGCCTGGGATAAAAAGATCCATTTATGGAGAGGAATAATTATATGTATGAGAAGAAACAAAAAACTTTTGAATCGCCTGATCTGACGAAGATGCAGGAAGTTGTAATTGATCACAGGACAAAAATATATATTGCAGTCGGAGCTGATCCTGAAGAAGCCAGGACACGTTATTTATCGAGGGCAACAGCCTTTCGTCCCACAGCTGTCTCATCAAGGTAGACGGGATTTTTTTTTCAGAGTTTCACCGCGTAATTCAGGGAAACAGCATTAACCCAGGCAGGCTTTGAAACCTTACTGTCCTGATAGACATACTCAATGCCAACAGTGTGTCTTTTGGCTATTGTATACTCCACCCCTGCCATATATCTCATTTTCTCGACCTTTATGTCATCCCCTGCAAACACCTGATTGTATATCTCTGCATTGATATAGGGTTTAAGGGGCAAAGACTTCACGTCATAATCCAGTTCAACCCTAAGCCTGTGTGACCATACAGGTATTTCATCATCCGGATCCCTGATATAAGTCCTGAACTGCTGCTGAATCCTGTACCGGGCGGAAAAAGTGAACCTGTTTACAGGCAGGTCGCCTTTTAACTGCACAAACCAGCGGTGGCGTGCATGAAATCTGTCGTCTTTTTCAACCTGTTCAATGAAGCGATAATATATCCCTGCTGCAAAATACTTATTGAACCTGTACCTCAGTCCCGGTTCAAAATACCATGACTCTGCCCGCGAAGCATTGTTATCAGTTCTCAGGCTTGCCTCTGCTTCAATTCTCAGACCTTTAACCAGTTCACGCTCAGCACTTAATTCATACCAGAGGCCGAAGTCACTCTTCTGCCCCTTCAGTCCTGCCGGAAGAAGAAGAACAGCCATTAAGAGCGACAGATTTTTAATCCTCATCATTGTCGTCGGTTATGTTTCCGTTAATGTCTGCCATATTCATGGACCTGTTCTTATCCTCGTAATAAACAATCATCCTGCAGGTATCTTTCAGGAAGTTTATCTTTCCTATCTCTACCTTTTTAATATCGGTGATACCCGTCCTCTCCTTCAGGTCAGCAATCAGTTCACTGTATTTCTCAGGCACAATGAGGTTTATCTTCTCATATATTATTGTTTTGGAGGATACATGCCGGAGAAGCCAGACTTTTTCAAGACCGAAAGTGATCAGTAATATCACCACGTTTGCAAAGATGATTTCAACCATCCCGGTTCCTCTGGTTAGTGCATTTATAACCGAAATACCTATGACGAGGAAAAGGTATGTCATCTCCTTGATAGGCATTGGATTAGTTCTGTACCTTATTATCCCGAAAATGGCGAAAAGCCCGAGGGCAAACCCTATCTGGAGTGTGACGCTCTCGAGAAGGAAGCAAAGGAGGAATACGACGCTTGAAATAAGAATATATGTGAATAGATAGTCCTTTCTCCTGGATGCCGAATAATAAAGCCATCGTACAAGCAAAAGCACCACAACAAGATTGATCCCGAACCTGATTGCCAGTTCAGGTAATCCGGATAGACTCAGTTGCATTCCGGTAATTGCATCATTGCCCTGAGGCAGCACTGTACCTGTCATATTCATCCTTTATTCTATTTAACAGCAGAAGCTTGGGTTTCAGTGTGTTTTGTTTGGGTACATCATTTACCATAGCCATTGCCACACAGTATTTGCTGAAGCTGCTCCGGTGCAGTCCCATTTTTTTCATCTGCTGCACGAAAGCCGAATTACCGTGTGATTTGTCCCTTTTAATTTCAGCAACGGCGAGGAAGGGTAACTCTGCCTTTGCACCTTTGAAATTATTAAATGCAAGATTAAAATCGATAGTGATGCGCTCGGAAGCATCCAGACCGGCAAGGGTTATTCTCGTAAACCCTGTGGCAATGACAGGCTTAAGTGAACTGGCTTCGGGCGACACAAGCTCGTTCAGAAAGCTCTGGGATTTATGATCACCGTACCGGTCACCGTTCTCCTTTTCTATCCTGGTCTTGGATGTCCTGCCTTTGTTCGACTTGTGTTTTACCTCCAGGAACGTAAGCCCGTTTGTCTCATAGGTTCTGATCCTTACCTTGTACCTGCTGAGTTTACCGGTAACGTGCTGATAATAGAAAAGCAACTCGGGAGTGTCGAAATAGACAGTTTTGTAATTGAACTGGCGCTGATGATTGATCTCCAGCACCTTGTAGTCTGTGGCGCAACTGATCAGCAAATCATGAAGTTTACGTACCGAAAAGAGGTACTTTGTATCAATCCTGTTCATGAACCTGACACCTTTCATCCCCTCGAGATCTATCGGAGCGAAGTTCATTAATATCTTGTCTATCCTGCTCAATTGCGGCTTCAGGCCCCTGTTTGTTTCAAAACGACCCAAAGATATCATTATAGCTTGTATTTCCTGACAGGAAATCAATATCCGGAAAAAAAAGGGTGCACAGGCACCCTTTGACCAATGCTGCTTAACCAGATCAGAAAGCTTTGAACCAATCCTGAAACAGGGTGCCAACCCATGGAATGGGTTTGGTATCTCCCTGAATTGACCATATAAGACTCATAAGCCAGAAAACAAACAAAATTATCCCCCCTATCACCCATATTACCTGACCAAGGATGGGAATTACATTGAGAAATCCCAGACCGAAACTGATAATTATGATGCCCAGATTCTGCCGGATATAATAGCTGGCAAATTCCTCCTTATTGTTCATATTTAGGATAAGAACGATAACCCACCCTATCCCGAAGAGGTGAGAAATGATGGCTTTCATTTTTGCATCCATAGATTTTTGATTTAAGGTTCAATCAAATTTAGGAAGTTTTTTCGACCTCGTTACAGGCAACGCTCAAATAATCAGGCTTAGCTTATTTTAACCCCCAGTTTACTGAGGTCATCAAAAAAACCGGGATATGATTTGGAGACTGCTTCAGCCCCTGTGACAGTCACGCTGCCGTGGCCTGTAAGTGCAGCAACAGAAGCCATCATGGCTATTCTGTGATCATCGCAGGATGAGACTGTTGCACCGGTAACTGCACCGCCTTCAATCAGCATTTCATCGCCTGAGACCCGGGTACTGATGCCCAATCCATTGAGGACCCCTGCAATTGCCAGAGACCGGTTGCTTTCCTTATGTTCAAGCCTGCTGATCCCCTTTATCCTGGTTATCCCCTTGCAACCTGATGCAAGTGCGGCCAGCGGAGGAAACAGGTCAGGCGAATCTGTGGCATCAAAATCAAACGATCTCAATTCTCTGTTTAGCGCTGTTACAGAATCACTTTCAATGATAACCTCTGCACCGGCAAGCTTAAGGGCTTCAATAACAGCAATATCAGCCTGTAAACTTCCCGGCTGAAGGTTTCTGACCCTGACCTCTCCGGCAAGAGCCCCTGCCACCAGTAAAAATGAGCTGCCGCTCCAGTCGCCCTCAACACAGTAGTTCCGCGCTTCATAGACCTGTTTACCGGGGATTAGAAACCGTCTGTAACCGTGATTTACAACATATATCCCGAAATCTTCCAGAATCTTCAGGGTAAGACTGATATAGGGTTTGCTTTTCAGGTTCAGCACATTTATTTCAGAGTCTGTTTCTGCACAAGGAAGAGCAAGCAGAAGGCCTGTGAGAATCTGGGATCCGGAGGAACCGTCGATTTCAATTTTTCCTCCCTTCAGGTTACCCTTTATGATAAGTGGAAGGAAGCCCTTGTCAGATTCAGCTGCCATCCCGAGTTGAGACAGGGCATCCGTTATCATCGAAACAGGCCTTTTCAACAGTGACCCCTCACCGGTTAAAGTACACGTGCGGCTCAGCAATGCTGCAACGGGCGAAAACATCCTCAGCGCCAGGCCTGACTCGCCGCAGTTAAGAAAAACTTCTGAAAGTGCTTCGGATGAGCCGTTTACTTCGATATAATCCTCACCTGCGGAGACAGAAGCACCAAGTTCTTCAGCCATTTTCATTGCTGCAAGCGAATCGTTGCAGAAAGAGGGATTGTTTATTACCGTTTTGCCATGCGCCAGCAGGGCTGCCGCAATAGCCCTCTGTGTCAGGCTCTTGCTGGGTGTCGCACTGACCGTGCCCGTGACTTCAGACCGATGAATAGTTTTAATCATGACAAATCTTCCGTTTTAGCATTCAAAAGAACGCGGTTATTATTCATTCATCACTTTCATCTGACGGTTAATTGATTCCTGGTGGATGGCTTTGAGTACTGTTGAAATAAATTCCTCGGTGAGTCCGCTGCCGGCGCATTTGGCTACAGTTTTATTTACAACCTCTTTCCACCGCTGGGTCTGAAGAATTGTGATATTGTGCTCTTTTTTGTATTTGCCGATTGTTTCTGCAACCTTCATCCGGCTTTCAAGGATCTCAAAAAGCTGGTCGTCATACATATCTATCTGGCTCCTGAGCTCCTCAATTGAATTCAGAAAGCTGTTGTCATCCGAATCCGGGTTTCTAAGTACTATTTTATCAAGCAGTTCTGTAAGTTCATCCGGAGTGATCTGCTGCCTTTTATCGCTCAGGGCCCTTTCAGGGTCAAAGTGTGTCTCGATCATCAGGCCGTCATAGTTCAGGTCCATAGATTTCTGGGACAGATCGAGAAGGAAAGCTCTGCTTCCTCCCATATGACTCGGGTCGCAGATAAGGGGAATGTCAGGCAGGCGCTGACGCAGCTCAATGGGTATCTGCCACTTGGGCTGGTTGCGGTATGCGCTTTTCTCAAAGGAGGAAAAGCCCCGGTGAATGGCACCGAGTTTAGTAATGCCGGCTTTCTGAATTCTTTCTATTGCACCTAACCAGAGGTCGAGCTCCGGATTTATGGGATTCTTAATAAGGACAGTCACATCCACCCCCTCCAGGGCATCTGCCAGCGCCTGCATTGCAAACGGATTGACCGTGGTGCGGGCTCCGATCCAAAGAATGTCTATTCCGTATTTCAGGGCCTCGAAAACGTGTTTCTCAGTAGCAACCTCAGTGGCAACCGGTAAGCCGAATTCCTGTTTAACCTGCCTGAGCCACCTCAACCCCTCGGTACCGATGCCTTCGAAGGAATTCGGTCTCGTCCTCGGCTTCCAGATACCTGCGCGAAACACATCCACCCGCTTCCCTACGGCCAGCTGACGGGCCGTAGTCATTACCTGCTCCTCTGTCTCGGCGCTACAGGGGCCGGAAATCAACAGAGGCCTCCCCTTGAATATTTTCCAGTCCCGCAACGGTATAATCTGGTTATTTACTGAAGTCATCTTCTTATCTATATTTAATTATTAATTCATAGTTACTTCGGTTATTTCAGGATCCGTTCGATGCTGTTGGCCGATTTCATTAGTGCCCTTAGTGATATGGAATCCTTTTCACTAATATATTTTCTGAAGAGTTTCATCTTTTCGATATAGGTGTCTATCGCCTCCAGTATCGGAACGGAATTGCCGGTAAAGATCGGTGCCCATGTATCGCTGTTGCTCTTTGACAGGCGAACGGTACTTTCAAAGCCACCTGCCGCAAGCGAGAGTATGTTCTTTTCATCCTTCTCCTTGTCCAGTACACTCAGGGCCAGGGCAAATGATGTGATGTGAGAGATGTGTGACACATAAGCAACGTGAATATCGTGGTCAGTCGAATTCATATACTGGATATGCATGTTAAGGGACTGGAAAAGTGCAGTCACAAGATTCAGTGCATCCTCATCGCACAGTTCCGGATCGCAGATAATCGCTACCTTGTTGTTGAAAAGCATATCAGTCGCTGCCGCGGGACCGGAATATTCTGTTCCGGCCATCGGATGGGCTGAGACATAGCGGCCTCTTGCCGGATGATTGCAGGCAGCCTTTGCAGTATCCGATTTTATAGACCCCATATCTGTAACAATTTTGCCTGTCCCGCTGATGTCATCCAGTATCGCCGGAAGCAACCTGCAGTTAGTGTCGACAGGGGCGCAAAGGATTATGATGTCCGATTCTTTCACTGCCTCACCGAGTGGCATGAATTTGTCTGCCAGACCCCTGTACATCGCAATTGTGCAATGCTGAGGGCTGGATTCAACACCAATTATCTTCCCGGTGAATCCGTTGCTTTTCAGACCTTTTGCAAGCGAACCTCCGATAAGACCCAGACCGACAATACAAATATCCATTTTCTTCAGAGTTTAGAGTTACAATAATGCATTCTCAGTTAATTTCCTGATGCGGACCTTTGCTTCCGTCAGGACGGTTTCCTTTGAGCAAAGTGAAATTCTGACGTACCTGTCTCCGTTGCTTCCGAAAATTTTACCGGGAGCAATGAATACATTTGTCTGTTGAAGCAGTTTTTCAGTAAGCTCTTCAGAGTCTTTAAATTCTGACGGAATTCGGCCCCAGAGAAATAATCCGGACTGGTCAGGGTCGAATGAGCAATTAAGCAGTGTCATTATCTCTTCAGCCACAATGCGGCGTCTTCTGTAAACGGAGTTTAACTCTTTATACCACTTCGGAGAAGAATTCAGGGCCTCCACAGCTGCTGCCTGCAGGGGCTGGAACATCCCGGAGTCCATATTGCTTTTTACCCTGAGAATTGAATTAATGAAGGCTGCATTTCCGGCTACCATCCCTATACGCCAGCCTGCCATATTATGAGACTTGCTGAGGGAATTCAGCTCAATTGCTATAGTCATAGATCCTGGTGCGGAAAAAACGCTGACGGGATCATCATTGAGGACAAAACTGTAGGGATTGTCATTGGACAGCAGGATGTTGTGTTTCAGTGCAAAGGAGACCAGCCGGCTGAAAGATTCCCTGGTCGCTTTTTCCCTGTTGGCATGTGAGGGTAATTAATCCACATTACCCTGACCCTGTCCAGGCCTTCGCTTTCGATCATTTCAAGGTCAGGCAGCCAGCCTGTCTTTTCTGTAAGGTCATAATGCCTGGGAACTCCTCCGGCCAGCTTTGTCGCGGCCTCATAAGCAGGATAACCGGGATTGGGTATCAGGACTTCATCACCCTCATTGACAAACGCCATGGTGATATGCATTATGCCCTCCTTTGACCCGACCAGGGGCAGAATTTCCTCCATAGGGTTAAGTTCGACATTAAAAAATGCTTTATACCATTTTGCGAAGGCGTTCCTGAGTGCAGGTATTCCGGTATAACTCTGATATCCGTGGTTTTCAGGATTTAATGCATTGATATGCAGTGCCTCTATGACCGCTTCCGAGGGTGGAAGGTCAGGACTTCCTATCCCGAGGTTTATGACATCGAGGCCTTTCATGCGCATCCCGCTTATCTCCCTCAGCTTACGTGAAAAATAGTACTCCTCTACTTCACTGATCCTCAAGGCTGGTTTAATTCCAGTTGTGTTCATCCCTTATTAATTCGTATATCGTAAAAAAAGAGTCCCGGATTATCGGGACTCTTCATTTATTATGCTGTTTATATGCATACAACTGCTCAGTCCCTCCGATTGTCCGGGTAAAAATGGAAATAATAACCGCCGTATGTAAAACCCTGTTTCCTCATTTGCCGGACAAATCTATTAATAATATGTATTGATTGTTACTCCGGTGCTTATAAAATACTGTTTTAAATAAATATTTGTAAAACACCTCTTGCCATGAGGCGCTGTTTCAGTTAATGTATATTTTTGTGCCCTGATAAATCAAGGCAGATGATGGATTATATTGCCGGGCATACCGGCGAGTTTGCCGCCCTGGCGGTTGCTTTTTTCTGGACCGTGACAGCATTGGCCTTCGAATCTGCCAGCCGTAAAATCGGCTCAATCCCTGTCAACATTATGAGGCTTGTAATGGCCTTTTTCTTTATCGGCACCTTTACCTTAATAAGCCGGGGCAGCTTTATCCCCCTCGATGCCTCACGCCACAACTGGATCTGGCTTTCGCTCTCGGGACTGATAGGCCTGGTTCTGGGCGATTATTACCTGTTTAAGTCATATGCCCTGATCGGTTCCAGGTTTGCAATGCTCATAATGACGACGGTGCCCCCGATGGCTGCTTTTTTCGGATTCCTCATCCTGGACGAATCACTGGAACTTATGCACCTTGCAGGAATGGTAGTTGTAATCGGCGGAATAACCACCGCCATCTTCAACAGACCGATAAAAGGAGAAAAGATTTCGATGAAACTTGCTCCCAAAGGTGTTCTTTTTGCACTTATAGGTGCTCTCGGACAGGCGCTGGGACTTGTACTCAGCAAGTACGGAATGGAAGACTACGATCCTTTTGCATCGACGCATATAAGGATCATTGCGGGCGTTCTGGGTTATTCGTTCGTAATTACAGTGCTTCGACGCTGGGGGGTTGTCAGGAATGCAATGAAGAACATTGCAGCCATGAAGTCACTGACACTCGGTGCTGTTTTCGGACCATTCCTGGGGATTTCATTTTCCCTTGTTGCAGTCAAGTACACCGAAGCTGGCATAGCTTCAACTATAATGGCCATCGTACCGATTCTCATTATCGCGCCTTCGGTATTAATTTATAAGGAGAAGATCACTAAAGCCGAGATTATCGGCGCGGTTATCAGTGTTTGCGGCGTGGCTCTCTTTTTTATGTAACCATTGAGCAAATACCTGCATTTTCGCAGGCCGTCACCGCTCACTGACAGCAGTTTACCGTCTGCCTCTCCGAGTATTTCCGGAACATCATATGTCTCCTGATAATGTTTGTAAAAGCAAAGTTGAAACTATTTTCACCATTCTGGCGTTAAACGACATAATTCAACAATTAATAATAGTTTGTTAAGATCCAAAGTGGTATAAAGTAACGGGTGGATTTTTAATGAAGATGGCACGGTGTTTGTGTATTACGCCTCCTCGGATACAGGAATGCACGCAGCAACAACAACAGCGGAAAAGTTGACTGATAAAATTAATGAATACTCCCCGGGATGCACTCAGTTGTGCGCACTGAAAAGGGATGAAATGATTGAAAAAAAAATAAAAATACTGGCTGAAAAATATCAGTATATCAGATTTTGATTTAAGTTTGCGCCTCATTAAGCGGGCTTAATGTAGAAACAGAAAAAAATGATAGTGAATAACTGCAGAAATAAAGAAGTAAAATAATGATAATCAGATATAAAGATAAGGTGTTCATGTGTTGATATCTTTTGCCCTGGAGGGAGACCAAAGTTGATGCATTTAATACCTTAGACAAAAATTTTATAGATTTTTTAATAACTAAAAACTCATAATTAACAAACAAGAAACAGGTAATTCGATTTACCAAAGTATGAACGCTAACAGGAAAGAGGTGACGGCTACTCGAATTGAGAGTCCCCTCATGGGTTGTTCTTCTGACGAAGAACCTGGCGCGGGTACCATGATCTTCCCGCAGATCGGATCCCAAGATCATTTAGTTAGCAACCGAAGTTCGGAATTCCTACGCCGCTACTTCCCCCTAACAAATGCCGAATTATGGAATGACTGGCGCTGGCAGTTACGTAACTCTTTTACATCTGTCGAAGCATTGTCACGTATTATGGTGCTTACAGATGATGAGACGTACGCCATAAACAAGTTAAAAAACAGGCTGCCACTCAGAATATCCCCGTATTATGCGTCCCTTATTTATGATTCACCGCCGGGTTCTCCCCTGCGCCGGACGATGATCCCATCAGGTGATGAGTTGGTCATTACCGAGGCTGAGAAGGCCGACCCTCTCGATGAGATGGGCAGCAGTCCGGTTCCGGGAATTATTCACCGTTATCCTGACCGGGCATTGTTTACAGTTACCCAGTTCTGTTCATCGTACTGCAGGTACTGCACCAGGTCTCATTCTGTAGGTAAACTTGGGCATCTGACCAAGGGTGAATGGGACCGGGCGTTCAAGTACCTGGCCGAGCACACTGAGATCCGTGATGTGATCATCAGCGGCGGTGACCCTCTTACAATGAATGACAGCAAGATAGAATACCTGCTTTCAAACCTTAGAGCAATTAAACATATTGAAATACTGAGGATAGGCACCAAAGTGCCTGTTGTACTTCCGCAGAGAATAACACCTGAACTGGTGGCGATGCTCCGCAAGTACCACCCGCTTTTCTTAAGCCTGCATTTCACCCACCCGGATGAGATCACAGAGGAGACAAGCAGGGCATGCAATATGCTGGCCGATGCAGGTATTCCTCTCGGAAGCCAGACAGTCCTTCTGAAGGGTATCAATGACAACCCTGTTGTCATGAAGAGCCTTATGCATAAGCTCCTTGCCATCAGGGTAAGACCCTATTACCTGTACCAGTGTGATCTGATCCCGGGCTCAAGCCATTTCAGGACCACCATTGAGACAGGAATCGACATCATTGAGAATCTCAGGGGTCATACCAGCGGTTATGCAGTTCCTCAGTTTGTAGTGGACGCCCCCGGCGGCGGAGGCAAGATCCCAATACTGCCGGCTTATGTCGTTGAAAGCGGACCCGAAAAGTGGGTTCTGAGGAACTACAAGAGGAAGCAATACACTTACCCGAATAAAAAGTAAGCCAGGGATGAGGATCGGACTTACGTATGACCTTCGCTCATGGTATCTTGAGCGCGGTTATACTATGGATGAAACAGCTGAATTTGACAAGGAGGAGACCGTTGCTGCGCTTGAAAACGTCTTGAACCGCCTCGGCTATGACACCGAGCGGATTGGAAATGTGTTTGAACTTGTCGAAAAACTGGCATCAGGCAGGCGTTGGGATATGGTTTTCAATATTACAGAGGGGCTTTACGGAGACGGACGCGAGTCAGTGGTTCCGGCATTGCTTGACCAGTACAGGATACCTTATGTATTCAGCGGGCCGGTGGTAATGGGCATATCCCTGAACAAGTATTTTGCCCGGTTGGTTGTCTGCGCTGCAGGCGTTCCGGTAAGTCCGGGCATTATTGCATCGACACCGGCAGACATCGGGAATGCATCGGTCCTCACCTACCCTCTGTTCGTTAAGCCGGTCGCAGAAGGGACAGGCAAGGGAATCACCGCAAGAAGCATTGTTTTGAACCCTGATGACCTTAATGTGCTTGTGAACGAACTCCTTGAACAGTACAAACAGCCGGTGCTTATAGAAGAATACCTGCCCGGTCGTGAATTTACGGTCGGGGTAACCGGTAGCGGAGCAGGGTCAATAATTGCAGGAGGAATGGAAGTTATCTGCAAGGATAATCTTCCCTATTCGGTTGAGGTAAAGGAAAACTACCAGGGAATTGTGGATTACAAACTCATCGATGACACATACAGGGATGAGTGTAACCGCGTTACGCTTGCAGCCTGGCGTGCCCTTGGAGCAGTGGATGCAGGACGTGTAGACCTGAGGGCTGACAGGACCGGCAGAATATGCTTCATTGAAGCCAATCCGCTTGCAGGACTGAACCCGATACATTCCGACCTTCCGATTCTTTCGCGTATGTGCGGTACAGATTACGATACCCTCATGAAACTTATAATGGAATCGGCAAAAGAGCGCTACGGACTGAGATAATGATGAAAAAGTGTCTGATCATATATAATGAACCGGGACCTGATGCACTTGCTGATGAGCTCGATGTGCTTGACCAGGTGAATTTTATCAGGGAGACCCTTGTTGAAATAGGACATCAGGTTTCGCAACGGGGAATTACTGACAACTTCTTCAGTGAGATAGCAGTGATTGCCGGCGAGGGGTACGACTATGTTTTCAATCTTGTGGAGTCGGTAGGACAGAAAGGCGAAATACTCTATTTTATCCCGGCTCTTCTGAATATGTATCACATACCCTATGCCGGATGCCCGCTTGAGGCCATTTTTGTGACCGCAAGCAAGGTGCTTGCCCGTAAGATTATGCAGACTAACGGTATACCTGTTGCCGGAGGATTTAAGGTTTCCGAGGCTGACAGGCTTGTAAGGGGAAAGAAGTATATTCTTAAACCTGTATGGGAAGACGGTTCACTTGGCATCACAGATGAGTCTGTCTTCACCTTTCGGGGCACGCTCCCTGAAATCCTGGAGAAAAAAAATGACGAGCACTGGTTCATTGAGGAATTCATTGACGGCAGGGAGTTCAACGTGAGCGTCCTTGGAGGTCCGGACGGCCCCCAGGTTCTGCCGCCGGCAGAAATGCTGTTCCATAACTATTCAGCAGATATGCCCAAAATCGTCAGCTTTAAGGCTAAATGGGTTGAGGGTTCATTCCAGTACGAGAACAGCCGCAGAGATTTTCCTTCGGACCTCAGTGAAAAACTGAAAACGAATATCAGGAACGCCGCTCTCGGATGCTGGCATACATTCGGGCTGAAGGGATATGCCAGGGTTGATATACGCACTGACAGCGATGAAAATGTATACGTACTTGAAGTAAATTCAAATCCCTGCATTTCGCCCGACAGCGGATTTATCTCGGCAGGCATTTATGCCGGTTATGAACATTCTTACCTTGTAGGACAGATAGTTGAAGACCTAAACAGCAAATTCTGATGGCTGAAATATCGTATGAAATAACTCCCGAAGACAGGCCTGTCCTTGAAAAGATACTCGCCTCCTCAGGATTTTTTTATGACTTTGAAATTGAAGTTGCCCTGTCGCTGGCCGATGAGACCATCGAAAACGGACAGGAGAAGAGCGGCTATTACTGGCTGCGTCTTCTCGAGGACGGAAAAGTAATCGGGTTTGCCAATTTCGGTCCGAATCCATCTTCGGTCCACTCCTACGATCTCTACTGGATGGCAGTGCTGGAGGAATACAGAAAAAAACATTACGGTTCACTCATGCTAAAAAAATCTGAGGAGAGGATAAAGGAGCTCGGAGGGAAAATTGTATGGATAGAAACTTCAGGCCGGCCTCTCTATGAACCCACGAGGCATTTTTACACAAAAAACGGGTATGAGCTCGAAGCTATTCTGCGCGACTTTTACGGGCCGGATGATGCCAAGCTGGTTTACAGGAAGGAAGTATGAAGGGATTCTGGACGGTTGTATTGCTGATTTTTTCAAATTCTTTTATGACGATGGCCTGGTACGGCCATCTTAAGTATAAAAATGTTTCAAAGCACGAAGCCTGGGGATTAACGGCTATTGTACTGATAAGCTGGGGTATAGCTCTCTTTGAATATTTCTTCCAGGTGCCAGCCAACAGGCTCGGCTATGTATTGGTTTCAGGACCGAACAATTCAAGCTCAATCATCTCTTCGCGTTCCTTTGTATTCTGGGAGCCGTCTGGTTCGCGTTCAGGAAGTAAATCTCCCCAGAAACCCGCACACCTTAACCGTATCAGCTTCACTGACATCAAGGTGAGTGACCATCCTGACGGAGGTGGCACTGACCTTCAATGCCAGGATACCGTTTTCCTTCATTTTCTTCAGGAAATCCGTGGCTGTCAACCCTTCGGCAACCTTGAATATTACAATATTTGTTCCCCCGTAGTGTACCTTTTCAACATCGGGGCAGTTCTCCAGAGCAGACGCAATTGCGGCAGCATTCCGGTGGTCCTCCTCAAGCCTTATTAAATTGTTTTTAAGCGCATAGATCCCGGCTGCTGCAATAAAACCCGCCTGCCTCATTGCCCCGCCGAACACCTTTCTTACCCTGACTCCCTGTTTGATAAAATCTTTCTTTCCGAGCAGAAGAGAGCCTACAGGTGCACCCAGACCCTTTGAAAGGCAAATCGATATCGAATCGAAAAGCGCCCCGTACTCTTTCGGGTTCCTTCCGTCAACCGTCATTGCGTTGAAAAGCCTGGCGCCGTCGAGATGCAGGCTGAGGTAGCTCTTATCGCACACTTCACGGATACGCTTCAGCTCTTCAAAATCCCAGCAGCTTCCCGCTCCCCTGTTTACAGTGTTTTCAACCTCGACAAGCCGCGTATAGGCCTTGTGCGAGTCTTCGTGATTGTTTATATACCCGTTAACATCATCAGCCGTGAATGTGCCTGATAATGAGTCGATAAGCGCTACTGAGGCAGATGAGTTAAAGGCGATGCCTCCGCCCTCAAACTGATAAACGTGGGCCATGCGGCTGCAAATGACCTCATCTCCGGGCCGTGTATGCACCTTAATCGCTATCTGGTTAGTCATTGTTCCTGAAGGACAGAAAAGGGCGGACTCAGTGCCGAACATCGATGCCGCAAGCGCCTCGAGCTCATTCACGGAGGGGTCTTCACCGAATACCATGTCTCCAACTTCTGCTGACATCATTGCCTTCAGCATTTCGGGTGACGGTTTTGTCACTGTGTCACTTCTCAGATCGATCATTTGTTGCATTTATTTATGGATTTTCAAAGTTAGAACTTAGAAGCTCAATGCAAACAATTTATTGCAGTTTTACTTCCGCCGGAGACAATTTTGCAAGCCCTGCGTCAGGCCTCATTGACATAAAGTGAGTATTTTTATGATCTGAAAACAATTCAATCCGCAACCGCCGATGGAGGTCAGAATAGAGAAAAGCTGGAAGGAAAAACTGGGAAAGGAATTTGAAAAAGAATATTTTCAAAAACTTACTGCCTTTGTGCGGGAAGAATACATGTCACGGCAGATATTTCCTCCCGGTAACAGGATTTTCAATGCCTTCGACCTCTGCCCCTTTGACCGGGTCAAGGTTGTCATCATCGGACAGGATCCGTATCACAATGTCGGGCAGGCACACGGACTTTGCTTCTCCGTGACGGACGGCACGGTATTCCCCCCCAGTCTGGTCAATATCTTCAAGGAACTGAACCGTGATCTTGGCATTCCTGTTCCCCGGTCAGGTAATCTTGAAAGGTGGGCAAGCCAGGGTGTGCTTCTGCTCAATGCGATACTGACGGTACGCGCGCATGAGGCTTTGTCACACCAGAATAAAGGCTGGGAACTCTTTACCGACTCAGTGATCAACCTCCTGAACCGCGACCGGGAGAACCTCGTATTCTTGCTGTGGGGTTCTTATGCGCAGAAAAAAGGCGAAGCAATAGATCCCGGCAAACACCTGGTATTGAAAACAGTACATCCCTCACCCCTCTCGGCATCCAGGGGATTCTTCGGTTGTTCCCACTTCAGCAGATGCAACGAGTGGTTTACTGCAAAAGGACTGGAGTCAATAGCCTGGTGATCAGGCCTGCAGTCCGCGTCTGATAACACTTTCTATTTCTTCCCAGGGTTCAAATCCCAGTGACATCCTTATCATTCCGGGTTCAGGATATTTGGCGCCCCAGACTGCTTCAACGGGCATCAGGATTGTATGAAAATCGCCGAGCGTCGGGATCAGTCTTATTTCCGGATACACTCCTGCAATAAACCTGTCGCGGCGTGCTCTCTTTTCCTCAGCTGTTTTTCCTGCCAGGTCGAATGTTATCATTGCCCCGTATCCTTTTCCGCCCAGCAGTTCAAGTGCTGTGGTGTGGGTCCCGTGATTTTCCAGCCCCGGGTACAGAACACCTGCAATATGAGGCGATTCCTGAAGCATCCCGGCCAGCCTGGAAGCATTTTCGCACTGCCTTGCAAAGCGCAGCCCGAATGAGGCAAGCTGCGTCTGGAGCCTGTATGCATCATCAGGGGAGAGCATATGACCCACAAATTTCCGGTATTCGATTGCTTTCTGCATAAGTGAACGGTCATTGCCGCATAACACTCCTGCAGTAAGGTTTCCGTGGCCTGAGAGGTATTTCGTGGCACTGTGAATGACAAGGTCTGCTCCGTCTTCGAGGGGCTTCCAGAGCAGGGATGTAGCGAAGGTATTGTCTATTATGACCTTCGCCCCGTGTTTCTGTGCTTCCCGGATAATTCTCCGACCGTCAGCGACAATGAGCAGAGGGTTCGATATAGTCTCAAAATATATCAGGTCAGGCTTTATCTCCGCAATTGTTTTTGCCAGCAGGTCGTAATCATAGACAGTGCCCTCAGGCCTGAAAAAATCGGCTTTAATGCCTCTCCTTTTCTCAAGGACACTGCTTATATACGATAATGTTCCTCCGTAGATCTCGGAGAAAAAGAGCCACCTCGACTTCTTCCCCGACTCCTGGAAGACAGAGAGTGCAATATCAATTACGGCCATGCCGGACTGGGCCAGCAATGCCCACTGTGAGCCCTCTGTTTTCATAATGGCCTCTTCGGCAGACACCACAGTAGGATTGCGGTACCGTGAATAGATGTACTGTTCCGGCTCACGCTCATGGTCAGTCTCGGCTGCAAATGCGGCTGAAGTCCTGTCAGCCGAAGGAAGTTCGAATCCGGCATCACGGTATACCGGAGTTCTGGCGCTGTTAATCCCTTTCTTTTCCATATTCATCGTAAAAGTGATCTGATATTCTGTCTTTTATATTTTCAGGTCTGAAATCGTCATAATACAATGCCCTGTCCGCCACGAGCCCGGCGATGAACAGGACAGTCGCAGCCGCTGTAGCCCATTCCCTGCTCAGATACATGAGTATCAGCACAACCGGAAGCAGAGCTGCACGCAGGTAGTACAGATTACTTACCAGTGAGCCCCTCGCAGAAGATGAGATTCTCAAGACCACGGAACCGGCTGCAAGTAATGTAAAGAGAATAAACGCGTTAACAGATCCGGATAACCATGAGACAGCAAACAATCCTGAAAACAGTGCCTGGCCGCTGTGCAGCATCATTCCCCTGGAACGGTCGGCGGAAAGATATACCAGGTCAACCGAAAGGAGTGTGACAAACGCTGCTGCAGGAGTTATAAACTGCGGAAGCAGTCCCGGCCTGAAATAATCCGCCAGTGCGGCCAAAGTAAGAATCATCAATGCAGCAATCTCGCGGCTGAGCGGCGAGGAAAGGATATTCAGGAGGGCTCTCCAGGCTTTCTTCTTTACGCCAAGATGGAAGAGTGAGACAGTCATTGCCAGCAAAGCACCGAGGGCCGAGAGTCCGCTCAGAAGGCGACTTTCACCACGATATGAATATATTGCTGCAGCAGAACTGAGGATGACAAGGAGTGAAAAGAGCAACAGGCTCCACTCCTTTTGAATTTTGTTTTCAGGCGCCTGGACTTGCAGTTCCGGTTCATCAGGGTCCGGCGGGATAACGTATGGTTTGTTGCGGTTTTCCGCTCCGGAGATCATTACTGACGGGCCTATGCCCGTCTCCGGAAACCATTCCAGGTTATGGTCAGGGTAGTCCTCCTCATATGTAATTTTCAGAGCCCCTGTAGGACATGCAGTCACACATGCCGGGTCTATGCCTTCCGCTGCCCTTTCATAACAGAAGTGGCATTTTTCGATATATCCTTTTACCTTATTGATCTTTGGCGCGTCATAGGGGCATTTTAAGGTACAGTAGCGGCAGCCCATACATCTTTCGGCATTGTGGATAACCGCGCCTCTCTCATCCGTTGTATATGCTTTTGCCGGGCATCCTGTCAGGCAGACAGGCCGGGCGCAGTGATTGCAGGCAAGTGACAGGCTGATAACGCTGAACGGCATAACGGCCTCTTCATTCCATACGTAGACCGAGCGTGTCCCCTCCTGAAGACCGTTTTCTATTATGCAGGCAGCACTGCAAGCTTTACAGCTCACGCACAACGCAGCATCACATGAAAATCCCCGTTTCATCGTTTTGCCTTTTCAATATTTACCTCAGCGTTGTGAAATGCAGCTCCGAAGCCCATATCAGTTTCCAAAGGGTCAATAAGGGTGTTTACACCGCCGCCCTCGCCGAGCCATATACCATTAGGGAACACGACACTACCCTTTTTTACACGGTTTGTCACTCTTGCTGTTCCCGTGACCTCACCCCGGCTGTTCGATATTTTTATAATGTCACCGGTCTTAATTCCCAACCTTCCTGCATCTGCCGGACAAATCTCCCAGGCAGGCGTCAAAGTCACACTCTTAATAACTTCCAGGTTACCAAACTGGGAATGGATTCTCGATCCGATATTGGGCGACATCAGCCTGAATGGCAATTTGTTAACATTTTTGATATCAAGTGATACATAAGACGGCAACGGGCTTACTCCCCACTTCCGGGCAGCAGCATCAGAGTAAAGCTCAATCCTGCCTGACTCTGTAGGAAATCTCATATCGCTGTATGCGATACTCTCAATACGGGATGGAATTACCGGTCCCGTACGGAGATCATCGAGGGTTATTCTGTCATATGCACTTATCCTTCCGGCAAGCCAGTTCTCAAAATTATCATTGCCCGGTGCCGGTATCGGATTCTTTTCCTTACCGCACAGGTTCATTTTTTCAGCAAGCCTGTAATATAATTCGCTTTCCGGCATCACCTCGCCGGGCGTATCAGTCACCTTCGGTTTGAACTGCACATACGGATTCCAGTAGGAGCTTACGATGTCAGACTGCTCAAAGATCCCCTTTGCTGGAAAAATGATGTCTGCCATCTGTGCAGTGTCTGTAAAAAACTGATCCACAACGACTTTAAACGGAACAGATTCAAGCGCTTTTCTTACTCCCGGGCTGTCAGGAAGCTGTGTAACCGGGTTTCCGCGCTCAATCCAGGCTACCCTGATTCCCGGCGGATTCAGGTTAAAAAAGCCCTCTTCAAATTTTGCCATTGAAATACGGCGCCTGAACGGCTTGTCTTTTTCAATATCCGGGTAATAACTCACCGGCTCCTTCTCATCATCATAGATGTACCCCTGAAGATTTGCGAAATTAAACCCGCAACCGCTGCGGCCTATTTTTCCTGTAATCACGGGCAGGGAGAGAATTGACCGCACGGTCTGACCCCCGTTTGTGTACCTCTGAAGGCCGTAACCTGCCACAAAAGTCACTTTATCAGTTCGCCCTATCATCATAGCCAGCTCTTCAATTGCCTGTGCCGGTACGCCGGTTATCTCCCCGGCAATTACAGGAGTAATATCGAGTGACTTAACATATTTGTCATAACCTTTGACATTTTTACCGATGAAATCTGCATCAGTAAGTTCTCTCTCCACCAGTACACGAGCTACGGCCAGGGCCAGTGCGGCGTCGGTTCCGGGCCTCGGTCTGAGGAGCAGGTCTGCCTTGTCAGCCGTAAGGGTTCGGCGGGGGTCAATAACCACCAGCCGCGCTCCTTTTTTCATGGCTTTGTCAACATGGACCATCTCCTGGACGTTCGTTTCGGCCGGATTCTTGCCCCACATTATAATTAACTGAGCTTCCGCCAGATCCCACGGAACATTGTGCTTCACTTCCCCGAGGGTAAGCCTGACGGCCTCGAGACCGGCCGGCC
Organism: Bacteroidales bacterium; assembly: GCA_038248855.1. Taxonomy (GTDB): domain Bacteria; phylum Bacteroidota; class Bacteroidia; order Bacteroidales; family VadinHA17; genus SR-FBR-E99. The sequence goes on from JBBRXA010000001.1 coordinate 181,875, forward strand.
AGCACAAATTCCCGTAGGTTGTTGTGGCGCCGCCGAAAAGATTCCAGAAAACTGATGCAATATCATTGCTTAGGCCTGAGGTGCCGCTTCCCCTGTAGAGAAGCACGGATAAGGGTCCATCCTGTTCCCTGGTTTCAAGCAGATTATGTGCAGTTATCTCAAGCGCTTCTTCAGTCGTGATAATATCAAATCCTCCATTGGAATTTCGTTTCAGGGGGCGGATAATGCGTGACGGTGAGTACTCGCGCTCAAGGTATGAGAGTCCTTTAATGCACGGTCCTTCAGGAGTTGCAAGGTTCCCCCCGTAAGGCAGTATACGCTTTACTTTCCCGTCTTTGACAAAGACCCGGAATGAGCAGGTGCTGTAACAGTTTCGCGGACAAACGGTAAGGAATTCCTCCATAAGGACCAGGACTCTAAAGACCTTCTATTTCTCCTTCGGCAACCACATCAGTATCAAGCTCTTTAAGCCCCTGACTACGGATGAAGATCCTGTACGTGATCTTCATTTGTCCCATGTATTGCATATAAGTGTAGTCCTGCTGCGGAGTTGAATATTCCACACCGGCAACGGTCAGTGATATATCAGCCTTGGGATAGGCTTTTTCGTATCTGTGATAAATGGAGTACTGATGCGGGGCAACTGTGCCGAAATTAAACTCACCTCCTGACGTATTGACGGTCACATTGTCAAATGTCTGGTCAGTGTTGTTATAGACGCGGGCATCGGTAGGACCCTCAGGTTCAATGGGAGTCTTTTTGCAGGAAACCACTGCCAGTACAATAATAATCAGAAGGAGGATTTTTTTCATAGCCGGTAAATGAAACGTTTAACCGGCTGAAAAGATACAAAAATTGTTTCAGCGGACTATATTTTCTCGATGCAATCATCCTTAACCCAACCCTTGGTGCCGTCGGGTAGCCTTATTTCCGAGTATTCACCAAGTGATTCTTCAACTGTCACCGTAGTTCCGGAATGAATGACAAAAAGCTCACTGCCTCCCTCTCCGGGAGCGCTTTTACCAGTCAGGATGCTGCACATTACAACAGCTATGCTATTGCGGTTTACAAGTGAGTTATTTCTCAGTGCCAGTGACAGCGAAATAAGGGTCAGAATAAGTGCGGCCACCGAAAGCCAGAATGTCATAAGTCTTCCACGGGCTCTTGATTTGGTCAGGAAGATTATACCGGTGGCAAGGGATAGAATAAACAGTGTGATTGCAATGATTGCCAATCTGTTTGTGGTTGTCAGCAAAGAGACAAAATCGAACCAGCGGACAAAAAAGAGAGGCGGGATCTCCTCAAACATGTCTGACACTCTGCTGCGGGCGATCTGGAGGTTATAATTTATGTCCTCATCAGCGGGTGAAATGAGCCTTGCCCTCTCAAAAAAGAGAATGGCAGAAGCTACATCACCAGACTTAAAGTATGCATTACCAGTATTATAAAACAGGTTATCTGACCTCAGGCCTTCCTCATAAAGCTTCCTGTATAGCGCTGCCGCTCCGGAAAAGTCTCCAGTAGTATAGAGGTCATTGGCTTCGCTGAACCTGACTTCAGGGGTCTGGGCGGATGCCACCGGCAACATCAGGAGTATCATTAATGCGAGTACGGGTATTCTTTTCATGTGAGCAGGTTTTCTAGTTTCCTGATAAGGTCAACAGTCCGTTTATAGAGACCGGCAGGACTTTCGCTTTCCCCCGCTCGTGAATATCTGGAGTATTCGCAGGCTGTAAGTATCCTGTCAAGTTCAGTTACTGTCTCTTCATCAACACTTTTGCCTCGCAGGTCAGTGTAGCAATTTTCTCTTGTCAGATCAGACATCGGTAATGACAGCTTGTCACCGAGGTAACCCCAGAGAGCCCTAGCGAGCTCTTCGTGTACCAATTCACTCTTTCCTGCAACAAGCAGAGCGTTTGCCTTTACCAGTCTTTTGCGGGCCACCGTGGCAGCCCTCCTGTTGCGCACTCCGGTGGTATCTGCATTCCGCCTGATGTGTTCACGCCTCACCAGCAATACTGCCGCTGCACCGAGGAGCGCAAAGAGAAACCACAGCCAGTATGATACGGATTCCACAAGGGGTGACGATCCGGTTTTGAAATCCGGATCCTCACTGCGGATAAACCTTACATCCTGTCCGAGGTATTTCACATCATCGCCGGGGATATATGCCGGTGAAGCTGCCGCATCACCGGTGCCGGTACTCCCGGTGACATTTATTTTGTAACCTTCTGTTCTGTAAGTGATATATTTTTGCTGACCCAGGTCGAATACTGTATATGAAAGCGGTGGTATGTCAAAAGTGCCGGTGTTCCGTGGGATTAGCAGGTATTCATAAGTCTTGCTGCCTGCTCCGGCTCCTGTACTCCTGATATTTATTTTGGGATCATATTTCTCAATGCCCTGCGGAAAAGAGATAACCGGCGCGCCTGCCAGGCTCAGGTTGCCTGATCCCTTTAGCGTGACAGTATATGTAAGAGCATCATTGACTTCAATGTCAGTCCTGTTTAGCGAGGAAGAGACGGCGAAGGAGCCTACGGCACCGTAAAAGTCAGACGGCTGAGGTGATGGCAGCGGCTTAACGTTTAAAGTTACCGGACCCGAAGAGACAGTACGGGGAACGGTTGTCACATTGCTGAAGAAACTGTCGAAGAACGGGTCATTGAAAAAAGGGTCACCTCCGGATGCGCGTTGCTGAATCATGGCCGTTATCTGAACCGGATCGATTTTTATTTCGCCGGGCACCTGTGGGAAAAGCATGAACTTCTGAAGAACGCCGGTACCGTATACAACTCCGCCAATGGTCTCCTGCTGCAGCGCGTTCAGCGGGGGTGTTTCGATATCTTCGCGAAGAAAACCCTTGAAATCCGGATATTTAAGATCGTTAATACCCGAGAGGTTAATCCTGGTGTAGAGTTTAAGCGTTACAGTCACCGGTTGGCCCACATAAACTGTATTGTCACTCATTATGAGGCGCAATGAGACCTCCGTTCCGCCTGAAGCTGTTTGACCAGTCTGACTCTGAGCCTGACCGGCGGCACTGCCCGCAGGCCCTGATGCTCCTGCAGCACCGGCCGCGGCAGATCCGTCAGACACCACCTCAATTACAACCGGAGCCGACGCAACCGTCAATTTCTTTGTAATGTACTGTGCAGCCGGAACAGTGAACTTACCTGTTTCCGAAGCCACAACATAATATATCAGGGTAGTGGTTGCCACAGTGGAAACCTCTCCGTTTATCCACTGTACATTACGGCTTGTAGATGTCTGGGGGCCTGTAACTGTAAATGATCGGTCAAAGGCAGGAGGCTGGAAGCGTCCGTCGGTTGAGTTGACGGAATAGACCATCCGAAAACCCTGTCCTGCCACAACTGTCGGGTGTGCATCAACCGATATGGCAATCTCCTGAGCTATGAGGCTCATACAGATAATCAGTAATCCCGTTGTAAGCAATATCTTTCTCATCCCGCCCTGTTACCAGTTCTTAATTACTCTTGTTTTCGCCCCTCTGGCCTTCTCCTGTTGTACTTTCTCCTGGGTTTTCTTCTCAGCGGCAGAAAGAGCCTCGAGAAGACGTTTTGCATCTTCACGGCTTATTGTTCCCTGCTGCGGTTCAGGCTGGTTTTGATCCTGCTGCGGGTCCTCCTTCTTGTCCTGCTGTTGCTGCTCGTTTTTCTTATCCTGATTATCATCAGATTTGTCCTTGTTCTGATCCTGCTGCGGCTCATCCTGTTTCTTTTGCTGTTCTTCCTGCTTCTTAAGCTGGTCCTGAGCATATGCAAGGTTATACTTGGCCTCCATGTTGTCAGGCTTAAGCTTCAGTGAATTTATATAAGCCTCAATGCTTTCCTTATATTTCTGATCCTTCAGGAAGGCATTGCCCAGGTTGTAAAGGCCTTCAGCCTTGCGCGCCGGATTCTCATAACCCTCCGAGGCCCTGTCAAATTCTGTTGCAGCCTCGCTGAACCTTCCCTGTTTGTACAGAGCATCGCCAAGGTTAAAACCGGCATCAGCGGTAGACCTCTCCTGGTTCTGGGCCCGGCGGTACAATGATTCACTTCCTGAATAATCGCTTTTTTTGTATACCCTGTTCCCCTTGCGGATGTATTCCTTTTCATCCTGTGCTGTCATTACCAGCGGTGTCATTATCAGCACTAAGCCAAACAGCAGCATCTTTCCTTTATATCCTCTTTTCATCGCATTACACTGTTGTTTTCCCGTTCAGGATTCCCAGCCTCCGGAGCAGACGGTTTTTACGGTCCATTATCAGGATATCCGCTGTCAGAAGTATAAGTATCAGCACTGCAGGAACCAGGAACTGGTCGTTATACTCTGTATACATTACACCTGCCGTCTCCGATTTCTTCATTTTTCCGATATCGGTGTATATCTCATTCAGTCCCAGGCTTGTGTTGTTCGCCCTGACATATCTTCCACCGGTTGCCGAGGCTATTTTTTCCAATCCCTCCTCATCAAGCTTCGTAATTACGGTGTTGCCGTCTGCGTCCTTCAGGTAGTCCCTTTTGCCGTTCACGGTTACAGGCACCGGCGATCCGACAGGCGACCCTATGCCAATTGTATGAATCACCACACCCTTTTCAGCTGCGCTTTTTGCCATGGCCACGGCGTTGTCCTCATGGTTTTCACCGTCGGTAATGATTATCAGGGCCTTACTCCTGTCACCGGCAGGTGAGAATGATCTCATCCCGAGATCTATGGCTGAACCGATTGAGGTCCCCTGTTTTGACACAGCATCAGGTCCGGCTGATTCGAGGAACATCTTTGCCGACAGGTAGTCATTTGTAACCGGTATCTGGGTATAGGCATCGCCTGCAAAGAGAATGAGCCCTATCTTGTCATCGCGCAGCTGGTCAACCAGCTGTGCGATTGCCTGTTTTGCCCTCCCGAGCCTGCTGGGCGCGATATCCTCTGCAAGCATCGAGTTGCTTACATCGAGAGCTATTATTACCTCCACGCCTTCCCTTTTAACTTCCTCAAGCTTCGAGCCGAACTGTGGCCTGGAAATCAGCAGCACGGCAAAGACGAATGCAGTAAGACGGATAAAGAATTTCAGTATCATCCGGCCAGGTGAATAATCAGGCGAGAGTCTGGCAAGCAGGGCACTGTCACTGAACCTTTCCCGTGCGATCCTTCTTCTCCCGTTGCCGAGGATCCATATAATTATCAGAACCGGAACCAGCAGGAGCAGGTAAAGCATATCAGGCTGTGCAAATCTGAATGTACTCATCACTTCCGCTTTCTATGACATGTTTTTCATGAAGAGATACCTTAGCAGCAGTTCGACAGTCAGAAGGAGAGCGGCAGCCAGCGCCCACGGCATGAACATCTCTTCCCTCTTGCTGTGCTCCCTTGTCTCGATCTTCGATTTTTCAAGCTTGTCGATCTCACTGTACACCTGCTGGAGGCTGGTGTTGTCAGTAGCCCTGAAGTAAACGCCTCCCGTCATTACTGCAATCTTTTGCAGCAACGCTTCATCAATCTCAACCTGCATTTTTTGATACTGCATGCCAAAAGGGGTCTGTACAGGGTAGTCAGCATATCCCATACTGCCCACTCCGATTGTATATACCCTTATACCGAAGGCTTTAGCTATCTCTGCGGCTGTCAGAGGGTCTATCGCTCCCCTGTTGTTGACGCCGTCAGTCAGCAGAATAATAACCTTGCTTATCGCATCCGAATCCTTTATCCTGTTTATTGCGGTGGAGAGTCCCACTCCTATTGCTGTTCCGTCTTCGATAATGCCGCTTTTTATCTCTCTCATCAGGTTTATGAGAACGGCATGATCAGTGGTCAGCGGACACTGGGTGTAGCTCTCTCCGCTGAAGACCGTAAGCCCAATCCGGTCATAAGGCCTGCCGCTGATAAATTCTGTGGCCACATTCTTTGAAGCCTCCAGACGGTCAGGATTGAAGTCGCGGGCAAGCATGCTTCCCGATACGTCCAGCGCCATTATGATATCAATTCCCTCAGTGGTGGAACTCTGCCATTTGTCTAAGTTCTGCGGCCGTGCAATCACTATAATTACAAGAGCCAGAACAACGAGCCTTATGGCGAAAAGAATATGTCTCAGGTAGTGACGGAATGTCTTCTGCTGCGAATCGAAGAAACCGGCAGTGGAAAGCTGCACCGAGGCGTGTGTTCTTCCCCGCCGCCAGATATAATATGTCACCAGGAGAGGAATGAGGAGCTCAAACCAGAGAAACCAGCCATTCTCGAAGACAAGGTTATGCACCGGAACCTCCTTTCTTCACTTCACCTACGGCTTCAGGGGCTGCCTCAGGAATTTTTGTTAGTTCCACAAACTTCAGAGAGCTTTCAAAGGCCTTATCGTGCACCTCCGCCTGTGGCACGTATCTGGCAAATTTTACCATATCAGAAACGGAGAGTATCTCTTTTATCACCGACATCTCAGACTGTTGGAGCACAGCTGCACGCTGCAACATTCTTACAGTCTCTTCGGTTGTAAGCTCAGGTGACGAAATGCTGAACCGGCCGTAGATGTATCTTCTCAGTATCTCCGAGAGACGTGAATAGTATTCCTTTATCTCACCCTTCTGCCAAAGTTGTTCTTCCCTCAGCCTGCCCAGTTCGCGCAGGGCGATGAGATGAGAGGGTTCTGCAGGCGGCGCCGGTTTCATCAGTCTCTTTATCGGATTCCTGGGGAGGTACCTTGCAAGCAACCATACAATCAGGGCCATCATGCCTGCCATGATTATCCAGGGAAGGATGTCCCTAAATGTCAGGGGAGCTTTTCTGGGCTCAACAATGTCAAATATCACGTCAGTTGTATCCGCCGGCATAATATCAGGTTTGCTGACCACCAGTTCAGAATAGCCGGAATAAAATCTCAGGACAGTGTCACCCGATGCAATTTCAGCATAGAACGGAGGTATAGTATGAGTGCCAGCCTCAAATGAAGTGATGAGATAATCGTCAATAATTGCCCTGCTGCCGTCAGCCATTGTCAGAGTATCCCTTCCGGGTTTGCCCAGGATTATGATCTTTTCCGACAGTGTGTCTGCAGCGGCGGAAAGGGTAACTTCACTCTTACCATACAATGAGGCGGTTACTTTAAAGTGTATCTGATCTCCTATGTAAATTGCAGATGTGTCCGGAGCTGAAGTGACGGTAATATCCTGTCCTTCCAACAGGAAGAAGCATGATAAAAACGCTGCCAGGGCTATCGTTCTCTTCATCTTTCTACCGGTGTTTGAACAGAGAGATCAGAGGCTTGATATAATCGTCGCCGGTACTTATTGCCGCCATGTTTATACCGCAGTTCCTGAAGCTGCTGACTACGGTCCGGTCATGCTCTTTCCATTTGTTGGCATATTCTTTCCTGATTCTGTCCGAAGAGGTGTCAATCCACTTTTCCGCCCCGGTCTCGGGATCAGAAATCCTTATGAAGCCCAGATCCGGGATCTCTATTTCACGCCTGTCTGAAATGTTCAGCGCTACCAGGTCGTGCTTTCCGGAGGCAATCCTCAGGGCTTCTTCAAAAGCAGGAGACATAAAGTCCGAGAGTATGAATGCTGTGCACCTCTTTCTGATGACATTGGTAAGAAACCGGAGCGGCTCTCCGAGCGATGTTTTTGAGGAAACAGGGGTAAATGTCAGCAGTTCCCTTATGATTCTGAGCATGTGCGCTCTTCCCTTTTTCGGAGGAATATACTTCTCGACTCTGTCAGAAAAAAGGATAAGTCCCACTTTGTCGTTATTAGCAATTACCGAGTAAGCCAGGACAGCGGCAATCTCAGTCATAATTTCGCGCTTGGTCCCAGTGACGGTTCCGAAGTCGCCGGAGGCACTGGCATCCACAACAAGCATCACTGTCAGCTCCCGTTCCTCCTCGAATATTTTCACATAGGGATGTCCGAACCTTGCAGTCACATTCCAGTCGATACTTCTTATGTCATCCCCAAACTGGTACTCACGCACCTCGCTGAATGCCATGCCGCGTCCCCTGAAGGCACTGTGATACTCGCCGGCAAAGATCTGCCGTGTGAGTCCACGAGACCTTATCTCAATTTTCCTGACCTTTTTAAGCAGCTCTGTCGTTTCCACTTATGACCTTTTTATCTGTCCGCCTGTAGGTTATTGTAAAGAAGTAAGTTTCATTCCTGAGATCGACTCTTATTTCATCTCCCCTGCTGCGAAAGTCCCATCGGTTTTCACCCGCAGATTTGTATAGCCTCCCGAGTTCCTTTATCTTTCCGGCAACGGCAGCACTGTCACATGTGATCCTTACTCCGTTGCATTTTCCGTTTTCACCGATAAAAATCAGCCAGGTTTCATCGCCGCCCCCGGAAACATATTTCAAATAGCGGAACTGAACGTTCCTGTAATTCTGATCCAGATCCATTCCCGGATTTTCGGTTGACATGATCTCCCCTATCTTTTCCTCGGTGAGGCCTATAAAATCCTGGGCCCCTGCCATTGTAAAAGAGAAAAGAAGCATCAGCATGTAAAGGCATCTTCGCATTTTGCTACGGTACTTCAACAGTGTTCAGTATTTCTGTAATTATTTGATCCTGTGTAATATTTTCAGCCTCAGCCTCATATGTAAGGCCTATGCGGTGTCTCAGCACATCGGCACAGAGGGCCCTTACATCCTCGGGAATCACAAAGCCCCTTCTCCGAATGAATGCATAGGCTTTTGACGCGATGGCCAGGCTGATGCCCGCCCTTGGTGAAGCACCGTAGGAAATTAGCGGGGAGAATTTAGCCAGACCGAATTTCGCTGGTTCACGTGTTGCAAATACTATGTCGAGAATATAGTTTTCAATCTTTTCATCAAGGTATACTTCCTTTACAACCTTTCGAGCCCTCAGAATATCCTCAGGTTTGATGACAGCGGATGCTGAGGGGAATACACTGGCAAGGTTTTCACGGATGATCAGACGCTCTTCTTCCTTGTCGGGGTAGGTGATCACCACCTTGAGCATAAACCTGTCTACCTGCGCCTCCGGCAACGGATATGTGCCCTCCTGCTCTATCGGGTTCTGAGTTGCCAGGACCATGAAAGGTTCATCCAGCTTATAGGTATGTTCGCCAATGGTTACCTGCTTTTCCTGCATTGCCTCAAGCAGTGCGCTCTGGACCTTTGCCGGAGAACGGTTTATCTCGTCGGCAAGGATAAAGTTGGCGAAAAGCGGACCTTTACGCACAACAAACTCTTCCTTCTTCTGGCTGTAAATCATCGTTCCCACGAGGTCGGCAGGCAGCAGGTCAGGCGTGAACTGAATCCTGCTGAACTTCGTGTCAACAATTGATGCCAGCGTTTTTATTGCAAGTGTCTTTGCCAGTCCGGGCACCCCTTCAAGAAGTATATGTCCGTCTGACAACAGTCCTATGAGCAGGGAGTCGGTCAGATGCCGCTGCCCGATTATGACTTTGTTCATCTCCTGCTTTATGAGATCCACAAAGGCGCTTTCCTTTTCGATCTTCTCATTCAGCATCCGGATGTCGGTTGTATGTTCCATGGTATGAAATTATGTTGTTTTCGTTTTGCAAAAACATCCGCAAATATCACCAGTGATATTAAAAAATGGTGTTAAATGATGTTAAAGATGTGTTAAATGCTCTTCCCGAACTCGCAGTGCTTGAAGAGACGCACCATAAGTATCAGTACGAGAGGTATTATTGCGGGGTTTATTCCCTGTCCGGCAATCAGGACGGCAGGAAAAAAGAGCAGGGCGAGAGTGAGTGCAGTGCGGCTCAGAATTACAGCTTTCTTTCTTCTCAGGATAAAAACCAGCAACGCCGGAATTAGCGGATTTATAGCCACGATTAAAAGATTATAATGCATGGCATCATGTTCCGAGAAAAAGTTGGAAAAAATCAGGAGAATGGCAAGAAGTGAAAAAACTGCATAGATGATTATGTCAGTAGCGAGCCCCAGACCCGGTGAACCGAATACAAAGGTAACCAGGACAACAAACAGGAGTACCGCATAGAGTAACGCCTGGGGAATCCAGGGCTGGCTTTTCTCCAGAACGGCGCCAGTAAAATCAATAACTGTTTCAGGTGGCCCCAAAAGTTCCACCTGACTACCGTTTCGGATGACCCGGGCCGAGGAGAGATTTTCCATCAGGTACATCGGCAGAAACATCTCTTCAGAAGATGACGCTTTGCGGTCTGCCTGCAACCCGAGCAGAAAATCCGCTCCGAAGTCGAGCCACGGAAGCACCTGCTGCCGGGGGTCGATCAGCTGTCTGAAAGTCTGTCGCTTTATCTTTTCAGCGTATATGACAGTGTCAACGGCGGCTTTTTCAATTATATCACGGATACGTGTGGCACAGTTGTCAAAGAAGAAATCGTAACGGTACCTAATATTTTCAGGTTTCAGGTTTTCATTGATAAGGTCAAAGAGCTTCTCCTTTTCGGTATTCGTCAGGTTAATCCTCTGGGACCATACCGACCTGCCCTCTGAAAGGTACTCATTCAGGAAAAGGTCATATCCGTATGCTCCAACCATATAGTCAAGTTTACCTTTAGCGAAGCGGAAGGCAAAATTGGGTGCGGAGAAGTCAAATAGACCCCAGTTGTAAACCCTGTCGAAATTCTGTCCCCTGATGACTATCCGGATGGCTGAATGGCCGTAAACAGAGTAGCTTTCTGTACCCGGTGCACAGGTAAGAAGATAAACATCTGTGCTGTCAACTGCTACGGCTTTGACTGAGGAGCCTGAAAACAGGGCAATAACGGTGAGAATAGCTGCAATCCTTTTCATGTCACGGAAATGATCCGTAAACGTACCTAAAATTTCGACATATTTAACATTGCCTGACCCCTGCAGATAGGTAAACCTTAGACTTTCAGACCCTGAACATCAGACCCTCAGTCAGCCGGCTGGCGAATCAGGCCTTCAGACCCATTTACACCAGGTCACATGCGTCGGCGGGCATCCAGTGCGCATCCTTTCCGTCCCACTTGATATTGCATCCGATGGGGTTAGTCAGGGGAACAGTTACCGGAATTCCGGATGTCAGTTCGGTGAGTGCCCTGTCAAGGTCATTCACGGTTGCTTTTGATGCATCTCTCGGATAGTCAACTCCTCTTCCGGTATAAACCAGCCTGCGGTCATTGTCAAAAACAAAAAAATGAGGTGTGCGCAATGCGCCGTAAGCCCTCGCTGTGCTCTGATCCAGGTCATACAGGTAGAGCCACGGGAAGCGGTGTTCTTCCATTCGCTTAACCATATTTGGAAAGCTGTCTTCGGGGTAGGTGTTTTCGCTGTTTGAGTTTATTGCTGTAAACCGCACACCTTGAGGAGCGAATTTTTCAACTGTAGCCCTTGTCACCTCATCTGAGCCTATAACGTAAGGACAGTGGTTACATGTAAAGAAAACTACCAGAAACCTGCTGTCTGCAAAATCGGTGAGGGAGTAGTTTCTTCCGTCTGTCGCCGGCAGGTTGAAGTACACAGCTTTGTCTCCCAACTGTAAGGTGAATGCCATATTTATGAGTTTAGTATTTGTTATCCTTTTGTTAAACACATTGGTGCGGGAATTGTTGAGTACCTTCAGGGAGTCCTGAGTAAGTGACAAGGGGCAGGACAAAATAACACTCACCGATTCTTTTCAGCTGTCACCAGCATTTCAAAATCTTCAGTGGTAAGGGTGTCGTTTCTGGAAAACGCTCCCAGTTTTGCTCCGAAGATATCAATTTTCCCGAACCCGAGCGAGTTAAGAAGTCAGGTAATCTCGCTGGGGAAATCGCATTCTCCGCTGGTCCTCCGGGTGAAGACTTCAGCGTCATATTTTTTTGCATAGTCCTCGAAAAGAGCTTCATACCACTGTTTCTTGTTCATTTTACCGGTCATAATTGGTTAATCTGTCAGAAAGTTAGGTTAATAATTCAGAAATATCATCCAAATATGGTGAACAAGAATAATCAAATAAATGTTATTTGTTTTTATTCAGTCTAAATAATAATAATAAATGAGAGCTTTATGAAAAGAAAGATTTTTTTATTCACAGTACTGGTTTTCTCCGCTTCCTTAATCTGGTCGCAGGAGAAGCAGAAGGAGGACAGAAATTTCAAGATCCCGTTAATCGGTGATGTCGCACCCTCATTTACCGCTGAAACCACCAGCGGCACATTGAATTTCCCGACGGATTATGGCAGGAAATGGAAGGTCTTATTCAGTCATCCTCAGGATTTTACCCCGGTATGCTCCACCGAGCTGCTGGAGCTGGCAAATCTCCAGAATGAATTCGACAAGCTTAATACTAAGATTGTCGTTGTATCTACAGATCCGCTTGAATCACATGTTCAGTGGAAGAAAGCTCTTGAGGATATAGAATTCAAAGGCAGGCTGCCCCAGAAGATCAAATTCCCGCTCATTGATGATGAATCACTTGCGGTAGCGAAAAAGTACGGAATGATTCAGGCTGTTTCAAACAGTACCAAGGCTGTGAGAGGTGTCTTCATAATTGACCCTGATAATATTGTTCAGTCGGTTTCCTTCTATCCGATGAATATCGGAAGGAGCACCGAAGAGCTGATCAGGACCGTTGTTGCCCTTCAGGCTACTGATGGAAACAAGCACATGACACCTGCAAACTGGCAGGCTGGCAACGACCTCCTTATTGTCACTCCTCCGGTAACTGACCAGAGTGCCGAAAATGTACCAGACGGTTTCTACAGGCTTTCCTGGTTCCTGTGGTATGAAAAAGCTAAAAACTCATTAAAGTAGACTAATTATTTCTGACTGGTTATAGTGAAGACCGGCGGTGTGTGCACCCCGGTCTTTCTTATTTTTACTAACTTTGCGGGCTTATTTAAATAATGATATTTCTGCAACTACATACCAAGGATTCAATCTATGGATTTAAACAGTGAAATAAAACGAAGAAGGACATTCGCAATAATATCTCATCCTGATGCCGGGAAGACAACCCTGACTGAAAAGTTGTTGCTGTTCGGTGGAGCCATTCAGGTTGCCGGCGCGGTAAAAAGCAACAAAATCAGGAAAACGGCCACATCAGATTTCCTGGAAATAGAAAAACAGCGCGGTATTTCGGTATCCACCTCTGTTATGACTCTCGATTTCAAGGGAAGACGGATTAATATACTCGATACCCCTGGCCATAAGGATTTTGCCGAGGATACCTACCGCACCCTCACTGCAGTCGACAGTGTGATCCTGGTTGTCGACAGTGCAAAGGGTGTTGAGGAACAGACACGGAAACTAATGGAAGTATGCCGTATGAGGGCCACACCCGTGATGATTTTCATCAATAAAATGGACAGGGAGGGGAAAGACCCGTTTGATCTGCTTCAGGAACTGGAGGATGAGCTGAAAATAGCTACCTCTCCGTTCACCTGGCCCATTGGCAACGGAAGCCGTTTTAAAGGTGTTTTTAACCTTACAACCGAGAGTTTACAGCTTTACAGTCCTCAAAAATCAACAATCTCGGAGGTTTTGCTGAATACTGATGACGTGGAAGACCCGAAGATTAAGGAATTTGTGGGTGAGGACAACCTTAAGCGGCTCTGGGAGGAGATTGACCTTGCAAGAGATATGTTCGAATCTTTCAGTGAGAGCCTTTACCGCGAAGGTTACCTCGCACCGGTCTTCTTCGGCAGCGCACTGAACAATTTTGGAGTCCCGGAGCTCTTTGAGTCGTTCATTGAAATCGCACCCTGCCCTTCCAAAGCCAAAACCCTGGAACGGGTGGTACTTCCGGCAGAACCCAAACTTTCCGGTTTCGTCTTTAAAATCCACGCCAATCTTGACCCCAAGCACAGGAACAGGCTGGCTTTCCTCAGAATATGTTCCGGAAAATTTGAGCGGAACAAACTCTACCATCACACCAGGCTGAACAAAAATATGCGTTTTGCAGCCCCTGCATCGTTTATGGCCAACAGCAAAAGCACTATCGAGGAAGCTTTTCCCGGCGATGTTATCGGGCTGTATGACAACGGCAACCTGAAAATCGGCGATACACTAACAGAAGGTGAAATGCTGCATTTCACGGGCATTCCCAGTTTTTCTCCCGAGATTCTCAAGGAGGTGATTAATATGGATCCTATGAAGACCAAACAGCTGGAAAAAGGCGTTAGGCAGCTCACTGAGGAAGGACTGGCGCAGCTATTTGTACAGCAGCCCGGGAACAAGAAAATCATCGGCACTGTTGGCGATCTGCAGTTCGATGTAATTAAATTCAGACTGGAGCATGAATACGGGGCTAAGTGCGAATTCCGCCCATTGCCTTATGTGAAGGCGTGCTGGGTTACTTCGGACAATAAAACTGAATTTAACCAGATGCTGACAAGGAAAGCCTGGTTTATAGCCTATGACAAGGAGGAGAATCCGGTTTTTCTTGCCGAGAATGACTGGATGCTCAAAATAACCGGTGAGGCCTACCCTTCCATTCAGTTCCACAGCACTTCTGAACATAGCCTGCCTATTGCAGGAGCCAGACAGAAACATTGACTTTGTGATTCCGGAGCGACTCGAACGCTCGACCCACAGCTTAGAAGGCTGTTGCTCTATCCAACTGAGCTACGGAACCGATTCCCGGTCTTTTAAGACCGCGGCAAATATAATTACTTTTTTTGTTTTCGGGAAAAGCTGCTTCAGTTTACAGATGAAGATCAGGCTGACTTCATCCAGTTGACCAGTCCCTTCTTCTCTATGATCTGCTGCAACTCAGGCGGCAACGGTTCAAAGTTGAATTTCTTTCCTCCCACAGTAACAAAACCTTTGTCAAAGTCAATCTCCACTTTGTCGCCGGGTTTATATGCCTCTACCGCTTCCTTCAGCACAATCAGGGGCAGCCCCTGGTTTACAGATGAACGGTAAAAGATTCTGTTCACTGATTTGATTATCACTGCTTTGATGCCGATATGAGCAAGACCTACAGAGGGATGTTCCCTGGAGCTCCCGCACCCGAAATTATCACCTGCAACAATGATGTCACCGGCCCTGGCATTGCTGCTGAATGACGGGTCAAAATCGGCGAAAAGCAAAGGCACTATTCCAGATGCATCGGAACTCATAACACTGTATGTATGCTTGCCGGCAAACATCTGGTCGGTATTGAGATTGTCAACGTCGGCATAGTTCCAGACATTCCCAAGCTTACGGGTTTCTCCTGCGGGAATGAAGTTAGTTGTACTCTGCGGAGGGTTGAACGGGAATTCCTCGTTTCCCTTTACTCTTCGGGGATCAGTGATGACTCCGGTAATTGCTGAGGCGGCAACAGTTGCCGGAGATGCAAGGTATATTGAGGCATCCTTATTCCCCATTCTGCCCAGGAAATTCCGGTTTGCAGTGGAGATAACCGTATGGCCGTTGGCCGGGATGCCCTGTCCAGTACCCAGACACGGTCCGCACGAGGGACTGAGGATATTTGCCCGTGCTTCAATCATAATTGTTACAATGCCTTCATTTATCGCCTGGAGATAGATGTCCTTTGATGCCGGAATAATATGAAGCTGGAAGCCGTGTTTTACTTTCTTTCCCTTAAGGACTGCGGCGGCTGTACGCAGGTCTTCAATTCTGCCGTTGGTACAGGTGCCGATCAGTCCCTCGTCGACGGCCGTTCCGGCAACAGAAGCAACTGATTTTACGTTGTCAACGTTATGCGGCGCTGCAACCAGCGGAAAGACTTTGTCAAGATTTATAATCACGGAGCAGGTATACACTGCGCCCTCATCTGCCCAAACCCCTTTTACCTTTTTGCCGAGGAATTTTTGAAGCACCTCATCTGCCGGAAAAACAGCGTTCTTCGCTCCCATCTCAGATGCGAGGTTTGCAACTGTCATTCTTTCGCTGACCGAAAGAGTGGATACGCCGGTACCGTGGAATTCGATTGACATATAATTGGCCCCGTCAGATCCGAGCATTCCGATGATCCAAAGGGAAAGGTCCTTTGCACTCACTCCCTTCCTGAGCTTTCCCCGAAGCTCAATTTTCATTGAAGGGGGCACAAGAAACCAGGTCTCGCCGCGCTTCCAGATGCCGGCAGCCTCCGTGCGGTCTATGCCTGCCGCCATGGCGTTGAATGCCCCTGCGGTGCAGGTATGACTGTCAGATCCCACTATTATCATACCCGGACGTGCGTGATATGACATCATCTGATGACAGATGCCCATTCCGGAATCATAAAACCTTTTTATCCCCTGCTCACCGACAATATTTCTGACATCCTGGTACTGGGTCGCCAGTTTCGCATCCGCGGGGGGTGCGTTATGGTCAAGCACAACAAGCATCTGCTGCGGATCGGAGACCTTCCCTCCTCCCATTTTCTTAAAGGTCTGGTAAATGCTTGTCGTATTATCGTGCGTAAGGATGATATCAGGCTTTCTGAATACGATTGCTCCTTCAGGAGCTCCGAAGATCTTCTCAACAAAGGTTTTTGCTTTCATAATTCGTCGTTTTGTTAAACCTGACCCAGTAGGCCGCCCTTTTTGTAAATCTCATACTGGGCATCATAGAAAGGATTGATTTTGGTTTTCAGTCCGTTGCGCTCATTAGTCGTCTCTCCTGTTAACAGGTTTACAGTCAGGGTGTCATGATTCTTAAGGTCTATTTTTTCAAATGATTCATAAGTGAGGACCGGGAATGCGGCATTGATCGCATTGCGTTCGTATATAGCCCCGAATGATCTGGCAATAAGCGTCTGCACGCCAAGTGAAATGAAGCAGTCTACAGCCTGCTGACGCGAACTTCCGCTTCCGAAGTTCTTCCCGGCAATGATAATATCTCCCTTCAGTGCTTTTTTTGCAAAGTCGTTATAACCGGCAAGGTTGTCAAAAGCGTACTGACCCATCTCGAGAATGTCGGTTATTGCCAGGTAGCGGTTGTGAAAGATCATATCCGTATCGATATTGTCACGGTCAATTATCCACACCCTCCCGCTGATAACATCCGGCCGATCCTCAGTCTTAACCTTAACCTCAGCCTTCGCCTCAAGCTTAACCTCTTCTCTGCGTGAGAACACTGCCGGATGATCCGGCAGGTCATCCGGAGTTGTTATGTACCCGGCCAGTGCGGAAGCTGCAACCACTGCCGGTGATGCAAGGTAAACGCTGCCCTGTCCCTGTTTGCCCGGAAAATTCCTGTTTCCCGTGCTGACTGTCACCTCACCCTTTCCGTTCTGTCCTACCTGCCCAGCCGCACAACCGGCGCAACCGGCATTCGAGACCATTGCTCCCGCATTCTTGAATATTTCAAGAAGGCCTTCGGTAAGGCACTGATTCCATATCTCATCAGTTGCAGGAACAACTTTCAGTATCACGCCGGGAGCAACTTTTTTCCCCTTAAGCACCGAAGCTGCAATCCGCATGTCATCCATGCGTCCGTTGGTACAGCTTCCGATGAATGCAGAGTCAATTTTAGTGACAGGCAGTCCTTTTACCGGGACGGTATCATGGGGTTCACCGGGACGCGACACCATTGGAGTAAATTTTGAAACGTCAATGTCTGCCGATATTTCATATGATGCATCACTGTCAGCATATACCGGTTCAAATTTCGTTTTTGTTCTCTGGCGGCAGTACTGTATAACATCTGCCGACGGAGGAAAAAGAATGATTATGGCTCCCATCTCTGTTGCCATGGAAGCGATTGTTATGCGGTCATCGAGCGACATCCTGTCAATGGCATCGCCGTAAAGCTCGATGCTGTATCCCAGGAGCGTATTTGCGCCGTATATCTTAAGCAGGTTCAGGATCACATCCTTGGCGGAAACACCTTCCGGCATCTCCCCTTTAAGGTTGAGCTTTACCGAAGCAGGGACCTTAAACCATACTTTTCCGCTGTTCCATGCAGCGGCTATGTCCATATCACCCATACCCTGTCCGAACGCGCCTACCGCTCCCAGGATGTTTGCGTGAGAATCGGTCGATACGGCAGTAGCCCCCGGGAAGACGTAACCTTCCTCAATAAGGAGGTGAGTACCTATGCCGGCATTTATATCGTAGACCTTTATCCCGCTATCCCTGGCATACTGTCTGCATATATGCTGATTTACAGCGTATTTCTGATCTGATCCTGTGGGGTTGCAGTCAAAGGTGAAGAAGGTCTTGCCAGGGTCTTCCACCCGGAGTCCGAAATCATTAAGGTTTTTCACAACATTTGCACCTCCAAAGTCCCTCGCGGCACGTGCATCAATGACGATGTCAACTATGTCACCTGGCTTTACTGATGAATATTTAGAGTGAGCTGCAATGATCTTTTCGGTGATTGTCATTCCCATAATACGAACTTTTTATCTGTTAATGAAACAAAATTAGTATTAGTATCCGGTTTTCGGCATGCGAAAAATCATATCCGAGGTCTGTGATAAACCTTTTAACCCCGCAGACAGCAGTCAATGTCATCGACAGGAGTCTGCCGGCGCTGCTATCTGTACTGTGCCCTGTAATCGCGGGCAGACATCCCTGAGTGCTTGCGGAACTGCTTGTTGAAGTTCGAGATAGTGGCAAACCCGCATTCGAAAACTATCTCATTTATCTGGTGGTCAGTCTCCCTCAGGAGGTAACAAGCCTTGTTGGTCCTTACCTGGTTAACATAATCAACGAATCCTGATCCGGTATTGCGTGAAAAGAAGCGGCTGAAAGAATGAGGTTTCATTTTTGCCAGTGCAGATACTTCCGCTATGGGGATGGGCCTGAAAAAATTCTCCCGGACAAAATTGCAGATATCAGACAGTCGTGAATCAACAGTGCTGTTGTCTCCGGCATTCTTTTCTCCTGAGAGCTTCTCATATCTGCCTGCCGAGCACAGGATTTCAAAAAGCTGAAAAAGACTTACCATCTTCTTCATGCCTGTCTCCGTGAGCATCCTTTGCATGGGACCCTCAGCCGATCTGCCTGTCTCTGGCGGGAAGGCAATTCCCCTGGAGGCTTCGTCAAGGAGACGCCTCAGCGGTTCCATTTCAAACTGCGAAAGAAGTGCATCACCCAGGGAATCGCGTCTGAAGTGGCACATTACTGCCTGTTTTTCCAGACCGTTGTCATCAACATGGTAAAAATTCCAGAAGTGATTCAGATTAGGGCCTAAGATGACCAGGTCATAATGATCGAATATCTCCACGGAATCTCCGGCCACCCGGGTTCCGTTGCCGGAAATGTTCAGGACAATTTCGTATTCCGGATGGATGTGCAGAAAACTGCTCTCGGTATCAAGCCAGCCGACTCTGAATCCTGAACCGTCGTCGTGCCTGATGCTGATAATTTCAGGTATCATATAAGGTCTGTTTTGTCCTTCAGAAAAAAAACTGATATTCCCAATAAAATTAGCAAATTCCGGGGATATTCATTATCATCGGGTAATAAAAACCTGACAGAATGAAGAGATATTTATTTTTGGTACTGATGCCTGTGATCCTCCTCTCAGGTTCATGCAGGAAAACCACCTCAATTGTGATTGAGACGAGTCTGGGGGATATCACCGCAGAACTGTATCCGGAAAAGGCCCCGGCAACTGTTGCAAACTTTCTCCGGTATGTTGACAGCGGGTTATTTGACAACTCCTGCTTTTACAGGGTTGTCAGGAGCGACAATCAACCCCGTGACAGCATAAAAATAGCTGTCATTCAGGGAGGAAGATACAATGAGGAGGATGAAACCTACCCTCCTGTGGTTCACGAGAGGACTGATCAGACTGGAATAATGCATTCTGACTGTACCGTTTCAATGGCCAGGTGGCATCCGGGCACCGCCACATCTGAATTTTTCATTACGGTTGGCGACCAGCCGGCTCTTGACGCAGGAGGAATGAGAAACAGTGACGGGGAAGGATTTGCCGCTTTTGGAAGGGTCACTCACGGAATGGAAGTAGTTCACAGGATTCATTCCATCGAAGCCCCTGATCAGTATCTCATTGATACCGTGCCTGTAAGAAGGATTTACAGGAAATAGGCAGCCTCTATTCAGGAGAACGGAAAGATTTCGAATATTTTTTCGGATAAATTTGCATTATGTAATATTATTTTGTATATTTGTACAAAGCTTATGCTTTTAAAAGAGGAGAGTAAGGGTTATTTGTGAGAATCAACAGGATTGTATTGCAGACATTGACTTTCACATGGACCTTTGACTGACTACCAAAGGTTACTTCCTTTTATCAGACAGTAGATTCCGGGATATCTCATAAGCCCGTTCCTTAAAGTCTCACAATAACCCTCTCCTCTTATTTTTTTTCTGCAACGGATGAAAACCTTCCTCAGGCGATTTGAGCACAATAAAGAACTGATAGTTCTTTTTGGTACATGGGGCATCGACGAGAAAGCCTTTACCAATCTCTGTAACGAGAATTTTGATTTTGTCCTATTCTATAATTATTCTGCTGACGAGCCTCTTATCCTGCCTGAAATGAAGACCTACAGAAGGGTAACTGTCATTGGCTGGTCGCTGGGGGTCTGGGCGGCAGAGTATTACAGCCGCAAACTGGGCATTAAGCCTGATATTACAATCGCCATCAATGGAACTCCGGTGGCTGCTGATGACAAATACGGAATACCCTTAAAAATATTTGAATCGACTCTCGAGAACATTTCCAATTATAGTATGGCAAAGTTCTACCTCCGGGTATTCGGGACAAAGAGTCGTTACGAGGCAAACAAGGATACAATCCCGACCCGTTCGGAAAAGTCCCTTCAGGACGAGCTCAGGTGGCTTTACAACAGGATGATGGAGCCTGTGGAGACAGGATTTGTCTGGGATTATTCCCTGATCGGTTCGGAGGACCGGGTATTCAGAGCATCCAATCTTATGAGTTACTGGTCTGAGCATGTTGAGACACGGCAGATAATAGTGCATGGACCTCACTATCTCTTCGATAACTGGAACTCTCTTCCTGATCTCGTCAAATACGTTTCAAGACACCGGTTGTCGCCTTTCCGGAATAAATAGCCGTTTACAAGTCCCTCAGCAGAACATTGGTCTCCGAAGCAGCAATCTGTGCTTCAATTTTCGTAAGTGCTGAATCGATCTTTCTGTAATCTGAATTATTGATGACGTTTTTGTGGGTAGAGCCTGAATTCTCAAGCTTTTCCATCACGAAGGCGAGTGTCATCTTATTAATATCCGTGGCAGGCTGGTAAAGAAATTTGTCATGCACTTCCTCGTATACCTCCGTTATCAGCGTAGCATCTTTCAATGCAATGAGAGATTCTCTGACGGTTCTGGCAGGCAGGTTCAGGTCAATGGATATATCCTCAGAGCCCCTTGGTTTTACACCTTTTATAAAATCCTTCACCAGGGTGTGCATAATCAGAAGTGAAATCCGCTTTTTCTGCCTGAGGGAGACTGTCTGTACGTCAAACTCGAATTCATGACGGGTAATGTTCTGAAGGTAAAAAGAAAGCTGCGCACCTATCAGTACCACTACCCAGCTCATCTGCACCCAAATCATCATAAGCGGAATGGCAGCAAAACTTCCGTACAGTGTACCTAACCTGGTCGCACCTATCTGCATCTGGATATAAAAAATCTGTATTACCTGGAGAGCGATACCCGTGAACAACCCGGCCACCACAGCCGATCTGAACCTCACCCTTGTATTTGGCATAACAAGAAATGCGGCGGTAGCGATGCTGCACATCAGAATAAAGGGTGTAAGCTGGAACAGGAAAGTGATAAAAGGCTTGATGTTTTCGAGGACCTCGTGTTTTTCAAGTACCTCACTCAGCCTCGTATTTACCATCACTGTTGCACTGCTGGAAGCAACAAAGAGTGCAGGCACGAGGATAATAATAGAAAGGTAATCTGTAATCTGCCTGTACCATACCCGTGTCTGATCAACCTTCCAGATTGAATTGAAAATGCTTTCAACATAAGAAAGCAGCTGCCCGACTGTATAAAAGAGTAAGGCAATCCCAATTCCGGCGAGCCATCCCCCGCTTGTCTGCTCAAGGGTGTTATTCGCAAAATCAAGAATCCATGCCATTACCTGCTCCTGATTATGGAACTGGGTTATGATCTGAGCTCTTAGTTCATCCTGAAGACCGAAACCTTTGGAAATACCGAATGCAAGGGCTACCATCGGGATGACCGACAGTATTGTAAAAAAGGTCAGTGCTGATGCTTTTATGTAGATGCCGTCAGTCCTGAGGCTCTTGTAAAGGAGATAGACTATACGGAACTGCCTGATCAGGTAGACCTTCTTGTCTGAAATCGGATTCAGAGGTGTTTTCCAGATGTCGCTGTTCAGCTTTCTGTATGTTGTTCGTAACCACTTCAACGGATTTCTCATTCATCACAGATTTAGTCCCGGCACCAAAATTAGCAAATGATCTTTAAACACAATTATTATCTTCACACTTTGAATTTAAACAGATGGATGTCAGGATCAGTGAGTTTATCAACGGAGCGCGGGAGGCGGATGGGCTAACTGTAATCATCGATGTCTTCAGGGCATTCAGTGTAGCCTGCTATGCTTTTGACAACGGTATTAAAAGAATTATCGATGTAGCCACTCCTGAGGAAGCCCGTTCGCTGAAGCGGCAACTACATGCTGACACTGTGCTGGTGGGAGAGCAAAATGAGAAAAAACCGGAGGGCTTCGATTACGGCAACAGCCCTACGGAGATGCTGACAGCCACCCTTGAGAGAAAAACCATGATACATACCACCACTGCCGGCACCAACGGGATATTGAATGCACGAGGTGCCTCGGAAATCCTCGGCGCCGGAATTGTCAACGCCATGGCAGTGGCAAGGTATATTAGTCTTGTAAAACCGAAAACGGTAACACTTGTGGCAATGGGTTACCGCGCAGTTGAGAGCGCTGAAGAAGACCTTCTGTGCGCACGGTATATAAAAGATATGGTCGAGGGACGGGAAAATGATATCACCAACAGTCTCAATGCGCTGCGGACAGGATCAGGGAAACGTTTCTTTGACCCGGCGAACCTCAGTTTCAGCCCACCCACCGACTTCTTTCTCTGCATTGACCTTAACAGGTTCAATTTCATTCTGAAAGCGGTGGTGACAGATGCAGGTCACGCTGAGATTGTCAGGGTGGATATGAACGGTTAAAGTTTTGAGTCGAAAGTTAAAAGCTAAAAGTCGAATGTCAGCAGGCGAAAATCGGAAATGAAAAGTCATGGCAGGAAAATTGTAATAATGACAACACAGAGATGATCAAACTCAGTAATATGACTATCAGGTATTTTCTGGCGGCAGCAGTATTTATCGCGGCCGGCAGTTGCATTTCCGTTCACGGCCAGGAGGGTTACTCTATTGGTGTAACAGTTCAGGGTGTATCAAATTCAAAAATCAGGCTTGCCTATCACCTTGGCAATCAGCAGTATATTAAGGACAGCACAATCACTGACATAACCGGAAAATGCAGGTTTTCGGGCACCGGAAAACTGCCTTACGGGGTCTATATGATCGTGTTTCCCGGGAATACCTACTTCGAGTTTCTTGCTGGGGATGACCAGCATTTTGATGTTTCATGCAATGCCATGGACCTTCCCGGTTCAATTGTATTCAGGGGATCTAATGAAAATGAACGATTCATCGAATACCAGAAGCGATGGAAAAGCCTACAGGAAGAAGCCATAGTCATAAGCGACAAAATGAAGGGTGAAGGTGCCGGTACTCTTGCCAGAAAGACACTGGAGAGTCAGATGACAATTCAGGAAAGCAGGATGAAACAGTACCTCCGTGAGGTTTCGGATCTCAACAAAGGAACCCTGCTGGGAGCCATAGTCAGGTCTCTGATACCCGTTGAGACAATAAATCCTGTATTGCCAGCCGGCGTAAGCAATCCCGATTCCGTTGCAAGGCTCCGTTCATACATGTATTTCAAGAATCATTTCTTCGACAATACTCTTTTTACTGAGCCCGGACTAATCCGCAGCCCAGTGCTGGCAGGGAAACTGGAACAGTACTTCACCCAGGTTGTCATTCAGATGCCGGATTCAGTGAATAAGGAAGCTGACAGGGTGCTTAAGATGAGCGGTGCGAACAAAGAGGTATATCAGTACGTTGCTGTCTGGCTGTTCAATAAGTACGCAACAAGTGAAATTATGGGGCATGACGCGGTACTGGTTCACCTTGCTGACAAAATATACCTGTCAGGTAATGCTGACTGGGCCCCGAAGGAGTTTGTGTCAGATCTTTCATCGAAAATCGCAAAGATCAGGCCTACTCTTATCGGCAAAAAAGGAGCAGATCTTGTAATGGACTCCTTTGCAGGCCATTTTGTTTCTCTTTATGATATTCAGGCAGAATTCACCATAATCTATTTCTGGGAACCTGATTGCGGCCATTGCAAGGAATCCACACCACTCCTTAAGAAGTACTATGACCAGAACAGGAAATCAGGTATCGAGGTCTTTGCCGTATGTACTCAGAATAAAAGGGAGCAGTGGGAAAAGTACATTGCTGACAACAACCTGACCTGGATCAACGGGTGGGATCCCAACAGGGTAAGCAGGTTTGATGTCTTTTACAATGTAGAATCCACGCCCCTGGTCTATATTCTTGACAGTGACAAGAAAATAATTGCAAAGAAACTGGCAGTCGGAGATATCGGTTCGTTCATCGATAATTACAGGAAATATGTCACTCATTCCGGGGGTTGGTCAGGAAGGTGATTCACCAGGTCATAAATCGTCCGGAAGGACTCCTCCGAGGTTCCCCCTGTGATACGCCACAGATTACCGGTGGCTGACGCCTCGGCAATAATTTTTAATCCGGCATCAGGATTGATTCTGTAACCGCACCTTTTCAATGCTTTTGCAGTAAGCTTTTTGCAGATCCCGGAAGCTTCCAGGGCGATTTCCCCTGCTCCGGGTCTGAGAAAGCTGAATGTGCCGTCTGACTGGCTGAAAGTCAGCAGCGGGCTTTCGAATGCCTTTTCCAGCGACTTATTGAGGACAAGATCCTCGGGTGCCCCCTGCCCGATTGTAATTCCGTCCATCAGCCATATGCTGTCAGCCTCATTTACAGCAGTATCGAGGTCGTGGGTAGAATAGATCACACATTTCCCCTTTTCCCTCGTGAGCTTTCTCAGCAGGCTGACAATTGAGAATCTGGATGGCAGGTCCAGGAAGGCAGTCGGTTCATCCATAACCAGAATGTCCGTATCCTGGGCCAGTGACCTGGCTATAAGGGTACGCTGTCTTTCGCCGTCTGAAATGTTGTCAATATTACGGTCAATGAGCGGAAGCAACCCGGTCACCTCCAGCGCTTCCCTCACAGCTTTCAGGTCTGCATCAGTAAGTGAACCAAGCCAGTTTGTATGCGGAAAGCGGCCCAGGGTTACTACCTCACGGACCCTTATATTATGGCCGGGGAAAGGTTCTGTGGATGTAAAGCTTACCAGTACAGGCAGTTCTGCAGAATCTATGCTGTCAGCAGGTCTTCCTTTAATAATGACCCTTCCTGCCAGTGGAGCCTGCAGCGACACAAGAGTCCTCAACAGCGTGCTTTTTCCCGACCCGTTGCGGCCTATGAGAGCCACTAATTCACCCTGCCTGGCGGAAAGCCCGATGTGCTCCATCACCGGGGCTGCCCTTCGGTGGTTCATATAACCCACAGAAAGGTTTTCGGTCACAAGTATTTTATCGCCTCTTTTCATCATATCTTCCGTCCCATCATGTTTTTTCCCGCAATTATCCACAGCACTACAGGTATACCAATCAGTGAGGTGACCGTATTAACGGGTATTATATGACCTCCGCCAGGAAGAGCTGAGACGATATCACTCAGCAACACAACGGTGGCTCCAGTAATGATGACCCCTGGAACAAGCACCTTATGGTCTGAGGTGGAGAACAGCAGTCTCGTTATATGGGGGACTGCAATGCCTATGAAAGCAAGGGGGCCGCAGAAAGCCGTTACGCTCCCCGCCAGGATGCTTGCGGAGGCGAAAAGTGCTATTCTTGTCCTTTTCATGTTCACTCCCACAGACCTGGAGAAAGTTTCGCCCATCAGCAGGGCATTCAGCGGTTTCACCTGCATGAATGCCATAAGCAGACCTGCGGAAGAGGCGGCCAGAAGTACCCGTACCTGTACCGGTGAAAGGTTGCCAAGATTTCCCATTGTCCAGATAACGTAGGTCTTGAGCATGCTCTCATTGCTGAAATACTGAAGCAGGCTCACAACGGACGATATGGCACTGGCAAGCAGAATACCGATTATAAGCACGGTCATTATATCTCTCACCCTTGCCGATACAGCCATTATTATCACCATCACCGCTCCCGCTCCGGCACAGGCAGCAATGATGAGGCTCCATCCGTGAAGGGGATTCAGTGAGCTGAATTCGAATACCGGTGAAAGGGTAAGAATCATCAGGGCCACACCCAGACCGGCGCCTGAGCTCACTCCCAACACATCAGGACCGGCAAGGGGATTGCGAAAAAGCGTCTGCATCAGTAATCCGCTCACTGACATTGCCGCACCGGCTATGATGGCTGTGACAGCTTTGGGCAGACGAAACTGCATTACTATTATCTCCCCGTGTGCTGTTCCCTGCCCGAAAAGCGAGCGAAAAACATCGGAAGCTTCAAGCCTTGTGCTCCCGATCAGGATATCGAGAACGAAGAGTAAAGCCAGCAGCAGTCCCAGAATAATAAAAGTCAGTGCGACAGAGATATTTGTTCTCCCGGCCATTCTCATTGAAGTATTCTGTAATAGAAAGGTGAATAACCGGGGAATAATTCAGGATGTAAAAGCGAGGCCAAATCACGGAGAATAATATCCGGGTGAACGACTGCGCTCTCCCAGTAATCATTTCCGCCTTCCCTGTGTGCCCTGGCGTTGTTGTTACATACCCTGCCCGATTCGAAAACAGGGAGTTGTGCGAGGCGGTAATCTGCCTGGCGAATGTCATCGAGGCTGATCGCACTGCCCGGATTAAGCCATACGTCGGCTTCTGTTGCTCTTTTGAAAACTGACTCCGTAGAAAAGGGCACAGCATTGGGGGTGACAAGATCGCCGAAAAGATAGCTGCCTCCTGCATCTTCGACAAGCCTTGCGGCAAACGAGTTGGAAGGCGGCACATACCACACATCTTCCCACGGAGAGCCCAGCAATACCCGCGGACGGCAGGTGATCATCCTTTTCAGGCTGTCTGCAAGCTCCGTGTAACTCCGTGACACGGCTGCAATAATGCTGTCTGCCATTTCCCTTTTGCCTGTCAGCAGACCGAACACTTTCAGCCATTCGCACCGGGCAAGAGGGTGTTCCTCCAGGTAATCGGCATCGAACATCACCGTCACTCCCATTTCTGCCAGCTTCCTGAGGTATTCAGCAGATGCCGGACTTACTCCGTATGCTATGAGAAGGTCAGGGCTGAGGGATACAATGAGTTCTTTGTCAAGGTTATTTTCATAACCCACGTCAGGTAAAACGCCTGATTCTATCGCCCTTCGGATTTCAGGATCATAAACAAGACCTGTGCCGGAGATACCCACCACAGTCTCCGTCGCATCAAGGGCTTTCAGCATTGCAAGATGCGTGGTCGACATACAAACTACCCGGTCAATCGGAACCCGTATTACAGTGCGCCCCCGAAGGGAATCAGGCAACATCATTTCCCGCGGAAGCAGGTAATAGATTATTTCAGTAGATTCCGTGTCCTGCCACGGGTTGAGTATTTTCACTGTGTTAATATCACCCGTTGTTTCAATCCTGAACCTGCAGGCAGTTAGGCTTGGCTCCCCCGAACCCCCGGTCTTTCCAACCTTTACGGCATTTCTGTTGCCGCAGGAAAAAAGGAAAAGTGCAATGAAAACGGTAAGTCCGGAGGCTCTCATCAGTCAGTGTCAATTTTTATAATTGTCCCGCTCAGAGTCTCAGAATCATTTTTTAGGATATAGTGATAGACCCCTGTTGCGAGAGCCGGAAGATCAATGGTAAGAATGCCCGGAAAAATATTGCTGTAATGTGTGGCGCTTACCACGCTTCCCTTGTTGTCATATATGGTCAGCGATGTTACCCTTGCTGAATCACGCATGCTGAATGAGACGCTTCCGCTAAACGGGTTGGGAAAGACCAGCGACTCGGGTTTCGGTACATTCGGATCATTTATGTCATTAAGTATCGAATTTTCAACCATTATCACGTTAATATCAAGCGAAACTGCCATCGGGAACGAAGGATGCTGGGTAAATGGCTTCCACGCAGTACCGTTATAAAACCAGGCGGTGTTTAAGGTTGGCTGAATGTAAGGCTGTGAGTGGCGGACGGCAAACTGGGGCTGTGCAGTACCCGGAGGGGTCTTGTAATAGACAGTGTAACCTGCATAAAAAGATCCGTTTACAGCAACAGTCCTGCCGAAATCTACCTCCAGACTGAAATTATCCCTGACTTCCTGAAGTTTAATAAGCCTCGAAGCAATTGCTGACCCGGGTACAACCCCACCTTCCCACAGGGTTACTCTTACAGAATCAGCAGTGTTTATCCAAACAGTATTGGCAATATTCAGACGGATCCAGGCTATTTCCGCGGTTCCGGCAAAAGGAAAATACTCTGCGTACTTTATCAGGTTGTCACTGTTTGTGCCTGTTGAATATCCGTAACCCGGAGACGGATAAAGTTCCGTCTGACCGGGATCGCCGGCAGGTATATTAAGGAGGGTGTCAGCCCTTGAAATGTTCCAGGCATAGGGATCACGACCGCTGACCATTGTTGCCCCGGTAGAGAGGGGATCAAGCCAGGGCTTAAGGTTCGAAGCGGGCACAGTGGAAATGCTGAACATCCTGCTCAGCTTGGCATAATAGTCATTTTCCGGATTCGCACAGTTTGCAGCACCGCCGGTAAGCGTTCCGCGGAGCCTGCTGTTCTGATCAAAGAGACCTCCTCCTGAGGACCCCGCCTCAGTGGTGCCAAGGTCCCACCTGAGTATCCTCCAGAAACCGAAGGAAGCATACCCGCTCACAGGATAGGATGCGGATACAGGAGGATTGTCGTCCACGGATATTTTCTTCACATCCCCTTCAGGGTGATGAATTGTATAGGTGTTTCCCGGTGCCGTTGCAGTAATATCCCATCCGGAAAAGTAAGGCCTTATCACCAGTGAGGGAAATGATGAAAGCTCGACCAGGGAAAAATCGATATCAGTATTTGTTGCCCTCAGAATTGAACCGGAGATGGAATGCGACCTCGAGTAGTCCGGTCCGTCGCACCACGGACTTTCATAATTGAATACGAAAATGGTGCTGAGAGCATTCCCTTCAGTTTCAACACAGTGATGGGCCGTGAGTACATAAGCCTTGTAATCCTTTCCTGTATTATTAATGAGTGTTCCTGAACAGAGCTCCGTTCCTGCCACCAGAAGGCGGCACACAGAACGGGATGTGAGGAGGTATTTCTGGTTTGTAGAGCAGTTCAGGTCGACTTCGCAGCCGCCCGCGTTCCCATAGTAAATATCTTTGGAGGATGTCAGCCTGAAGAAACCGGCAAAGTCGTGGGCAATCTGACTTACTCCTATTGCATTACCCGGAATCGTGCCGCCCGGGAAGTGACACTCGATGACCATCCTGTCACCCGGCACAGGGAGCGTTGGCAGAATGCCTCTTCCGCTTCCAGAGGTGTAGGCTCCCCTGACAACTTCACGGCTTTCGTCATAAATATAGACATAAGCTCCTTCGGGCAGGTTGAAGGGGCTCAGAATTACATTGAGAGACAATGCCCCTTTTGAAGCCACTGCCATAATCCATACAGTCTCCCCGCCTTTCTGTACGGTGAAGCCGGCATTGGATGGATTGAGCGAGACGGGGACCGGAAGCGCAAATTGCAAAGGTTGATCCTTCGGCTGATCGAGTGACCTCATCAGATCAACCTGTGACTGATCAACTGAAGCGTCATACCATGATGTTACAGACGGAAACAGCGGTTTGCCGGAAGGAAACTCCGTCTGCGCAACCAAAGTATTGCAGCCAAAAATGAATACAACGGTTAAATAGATCCAGCTCCGCATCAATTGATTATTGCTGCAATAAAAGTAATTAAAATAAATCCTATTCCTTAAAACGCATAAATCCCGGAATTATTCCGCACTGTTCAGTATCAACCAGTATTCCGTTCCTGTTGTAGATCAGCAAATCTCCCTTCTGCTGCCAGTCTATGGCATCTGTTACCATTATCATTCCGTTCCAGGGCGAGGCAGCCAGTTTGTAAAACAGCCTTCCACCGGTACTGATGAAGGCGGTCTCAGGCAGAGCAGCGGTTGTGACTGTCATTCTGCGCACTCCCTCATCGATGTAATACAGGGTGTCACCTCCGCTGTTTACTGTGAGCGACGACGGATTGTCCGAGACTGTCCGAAATGCCAATTCATCCTCTACAGCCAGTGTCAATGCATTTATTTTCATGATCCGGGGGATCTCCTCGTTCATATAACCTCCCGTACAAAGAATCCACAGCCTGTTGTTCCTGTCAAGCACCATACTCTCCGGTTCCAGTCCTGTATTAATTTCAGTTTCAACGGTGTTATCGGTGAGGTTGACAACAGCTATTTTATCTCCGCCGGACCAGTTGGCTGCAAATAGTCTGTTTCCGGCTATCACGAGAGCTTCGGAATTGCATCCGATGTCGACCGTACCTGTGACAACCAGGTTGTCAGTGTCAACTATATAGATAAAGTCTGACATCAGGGAGCTTACATATGCTTTCCTCTCATGGATGACCATCTGGCGGGGCGAAATGATACCGGAAAGTGTACCGAGGCTCTCCATCGTGTTAAGGTCAATCACCTCTACAGTGCCTGAATTGTTCACTATGATGAAAGCCCTGTTGCCGTCGACGGCCATGAATGTTGGGATGTCCCCAAGAGGGCGCTCATTCCTTGCAGAAAAGAGATTGTCATAGATTTTCTCCGATTCAAGGCTGTAAAATGAAAGAGATCCGTTGCCTGACAGGTAGTTTCCCTCATTGAGAATGAAGGCGCCGTGTCCTTCAGGGATAGGCAGTTCCGGATCATCCCTCAGGATCTCACATGATGACACAATGATAGCAATGAAGGCAATAATTCTGATAAGACGGTTCATGGGTTTGCGGTTTTTTGTTGTGAAAATAACGTTAGAATAAGTTTGATCCTGTAAGTTCTCAGGGGCATCGGGTAATTACGCACACTTTCCCAGTCTGCGTTAAGGATGTTATCAGCGCAAAGTTCGATTTTGACCGATGCCTGTTTCACGGGCAGAGTAGCCGCTATGTCAGCGTTCAGACGGAATGACGGCGGCAGCCATTCGCTGTTGTCAGCGGTGGTAAAACGCCTGCTGTCTGCGACAAGCCTCAGGCCTCCGTTAAGAAATGCATAATTTACAGACACGTCAGCCGAAAGGTGATGAACGGGGGTATATATCAGCTGTTTTCCCACAGTTTTGTCATTCAGAATACCTGAAGCAGCAACTACTGAACGTGTAAGTGAATAATTGGATCCGAATGTTAGGGTTCCGCTGCTGACAGGGACTCTCCTTCTAAGTCTGGCCTCGAGACCGGATACTTTTACATCCCTGATATTTTCGGCTGTCCAGTAGCCGTAAACCCCGGGCACCCACTGAATTAAATCCTTTACCGCAGATGCGTGTAATGTGATGTCAGCCGAGTTATGCACTCCGGATGCTGTTACAGCATTATATGAATAGCCCAGTTCTGCTCCCGTGCTCATTTCAGGATCTAGCCCGGGAGTACCTCCCGGATTCCAGAAAAGATCGTTCAGAGTCGGCATTTTAAGGTTACGGCTTAAATTCGCCCTGATGATGCTGCTGCCGTCACCTGACAGAAGGAATGAACCGCCGGCGGTAAATTCAGGAGTCACAAATGAAGTTTCCCTGAGTATTTGCCTTGCCTGAGCCGTCAGTCTCAGGCGCTTTGAGGGATTATAAACCGCTGACAATACAGACGAGAACAGGTTTCTATTCTTCCTCTCCTCATATGAAAGAGACCGTGCTGCCTGATACTCATTTCCAAAATTCAGGCCAAGTTCCAGGTCATCGCTGAACCTGTATTTAATTCCGGTTCGGAAGGTGAATGCCGTTGTTCTGTTATTTCCACTTATTCCTGCCGTCTCATTGTTATATAAATTTGCCTCTTTTATAAGTCCTGATATGATTTCAAGTGAGAACTTTCCGGCCGTTGTTTTAAAACGCAATGCACTGCGCAGTGACCTGTCATCCTGTGTCTCCCTGAAATTCTGCTGGAAAGTGGTCACGGGCCCCGGCAACTCCCTGTCAGACAGGTTATACCACAAATGCAGGGAAAGAGTCGATCTGACTCCCGTGTAGAACAGATCATTCAGTATGCCTGCTGAGGCTGATGAGGCGTTGACTCTTCTTTCCGGTGAAGGTCTTCCCGGATCATCCTTATTGGTGAAAAGGAAATCATTCCCGGACTTTTTGCCCCAGATGCTGAAGTTGGCTGACAGTTTCTCATTTCCGGTCCTTACTGCCAGCGCTGTTGCATAATCGTCATTGCTTCCTGCCGAAGTTGCAAGAGATGCCTCCATTCCATTATTTTCAGGGCGTTCAGACATAAGTTCAATCTTTCCTCCTATTGCTCCTGATACCTCTTCAAGGTCGGCACCCCCTCCCGTGACAAGTACCGATGATGCGGAAAGTACCGGGATCAGGGCAAAGTCGGCCATTCCGGTATTAGAGCCTGTAACCGGAATGCCGTTCCAGAGAACCATTGTATGGCTTCCTGACAATCCGCGCATTATCACAGAGGAAAGGCCGGAGTTACCGGTTTCCTTTATATAGAATGGGGCTGTAGACTGAAGGAGTCTTCCCAGGTCGTCATAGCGAAAATTTGAGAGTGACAGGCTGTCAATTCCTGCAGTGCTGAATGGAATGTGCCTTATGGAGGGTGAGGCTGTGACTCTTACTGCACCGATTGTAATTGTGTCTTCTGAATACATATCCTGGCCGCCGGCAGAAATCAGTGTCAGGCACAGGAATACGGGGATTACGGCCAGCCTTTTATGGCTGAGGTGTACGAACGCGGATCTATAGATTATATCTCTATAACTCATTGCTTTTTTCCCCGAAAGCTCCAATTTACGGAAACGTTCTGGCAGGTCTTCTGACTTGTCCCTATTTACCGGGCCTTCCCGTCTTGATTAACGACAGTGGCGGGGTTCCGGAAATAATGATCCGCCAATTGGCGGAACGGGCTTCACAGCAGCGGGTACTGTCCCCGATTCACACGGGGTTCCCTTTTCACTGCAAACGAAAAATCGTTAGCAGCACCAGAATGTAACAAAGGTAAGAATAATGGCTACAGGGCACAATGATAATTATCAACAATACGGGCGGGAGGTGTTCATTTCATAATGAACCTCAGCTCTCCACCGTCGGTTATTTCACTGTATGTAATATAGTTGCGGTCAAGAGGCCGGCCGTTCAGGAATACTTTGTCAACCACCGCCTTGCCCGGAGAATTGTTTTCTGCAATGACCGTAAACTTTATCCCGGAGGGCAGTGCAATTGAAGCCCTGTCAAGGGCAGGACTGCCGATGATGAATTTCCCGTCTGCAGGATTCATTGGATAGAATCCCATTGCAGAAAAGACATACCAGGCTGACATCTGACCGCAGTCCTCATTACCGCATATACCGTCCTTTTCACCGGTGTACATCTCTTTCATTATACGGCGTACGGTCACTGCTGTTTTTTCCGGAGCCCCGGCCGCGGAAAACATATATGCCACGTGGTGTGACGGCTCATTACCGTGGGCATACTGCCCTATAAGTCCGCTGATGTCTGGTGAGGAGTTTTCTCCTCTTACACCTTCTGATACCCTGAACAGGGAATCCAGACGTTCCAGGAAGAATTCCCTGCTTCCGAAAAGGGCTATCAGGCCGTCAACATCGTGAGGTACCAGCCATGTGTACTGCCAGGCGTTCCCTTCAGTGAAATCGGAATTGGTATGATGGGAATACAGAGGGTCAAAACCGGTACGCCAGCTCCCGTCGCTCATCTTTCCGCGAACGAAGAAGAGTGACGTGTCAAAGAGATTGCGGTAATACTTTGACCTTCCAAGAAACTGGTCCGCCACCTCTTGTTTGCCCAGATCTTCAGCCATCTGCCATATGCACCAGTCATCAATTGCATATTCGAGTGTTTTTGAAACTGACTCATTCTCGAGGTCAGAGGGAACATATCCGTATTTACGGTAATGACTGAGGCCCCTGAAGTCAAGGTTTGCCGACGCCACTGAAGCCTCGAATGCCAGCTCATAGTCGAATCCCGGGATCTTTTTATGAATTGCGTCGGCTATTACGGGCACAGAATGGTAGCCGATCATGCAGTTTGTCTCGTTGCCAGCAAGTGACCACACGGGGAGTTTTCCCTGCTCCCGGTAAATATTCAGCATTGTATTTATGAAGTCCGGCAGAAGATCCGGGGCCGTAAGCGTAAACAGAGGATGAGCTGCGCGGTACGTATCCCATAACGAGAAGACTGTAAAATTGGTGAAGCCCTCTGCAGTGTGTATTTCAAGGTCAGTACCCCTGTACCTGCCATCAGAGTCGGAATAGAGGTTCGGAGCGATCATGGAATGGTAAAGTGCCGTATAAAATACCCTGTTTGTCTCCTGGTCTGCCGAGGAAGCATCTATCACATTCAGCCTCTTCTGCCACATCTGTCGTGCTTCGGCAGCAACGGCGGTAAAATTCCATCCCGGCATTTCAGATTTCAGGTTGCCGGATGCCCCCTTTACATCGACAGCCGAGATACCGGTCTTAATTACCAGTTCTTCTCCCATGTCAACATCAAACCCGAGCAGGCAGGCAATGTTCCTGCCTTTTGCGCTGTCACCCTCAATGACCTCACCCTTGCTTATCATTGTAACAGAAGAGGGAGCTTTTGAGAATTCCGAGCAGAAGAACTGGTATTGCTTCTCAGCCCAGCCTGCAGAGATCCTCTTACCTGAAAGGGAACTACCGTCCCATAAAATGCTGCAGTCTACGGGTCTGTCCCAGTTGACTGCATACCCCAGGTCAATCAGAATTTGCATTCTGCCGCCCGCAGAAGGGGTGTATCTCTGGATGCCGCATCTCGGGGTGGCAGTCAGTTCAACGTCAACACCATTATCAAGAACCACTGAATAGTAGCCGGGCCTGGCCTGTTCCATACTGTGGGAGAAGGTGCTGCGGTTGAGTTTAGCTATGGAAGCCGCGGAGTCGGGCAGAGCAATGTTGAATTCATTCATTGAAGGGAGGAATAGGATGTCACACAGGTCCCCTATACCAGTCCCGCTCAGGTGTGTATGGCTGAACCCGGCAATTACAGTGTCGCTATAGTTGTAACCCGAGCACCAGTCCCATCCTGAAGTGCCGTTATCAGGACTCAACTGAACCATTCCGAAGGGGGTGGCGGCACCGGGGAAAACATGGCCGTGTGCAGCAGTGCCTATAAACGGATCTACAAAGGCTGTCACATCTTTCTCTGCCGGACTCTGGCAGGATAAAGTAATAATTGCCGCAATAACAGGCAACAGAACGGTTCTGTTCATTGAATATGTCCTATTTAATCTTTTTAAGTATCTGTTCCCCGATACCGATCCGGTAACCCTGGGAGGAGAACAGGATATTCCCGGCGCTGTCTGCGTAAATGACAACAGGAAATCTTATTCCGGTATAATCATTTGACCAGACCGACTTGAGGAACTCGTGATTCTCATCGAGGCAAAAAATGGCATTTTGAGGCAACCCGGAATAGTCTGCCGGGTTGAATGAATCCCCTTCCGCTCCCCCGCGGAGCATAAACAGTAGATATCCTCCCCACTCATCGAATTCCTCCCTGAGGAGGGGCAGGTCGCGGAAAATGTGTCTGGTGGGTTCTGTTCCGGGGTCAATCCAGAGAATAACAACTCCCCTTTCCTTTATCATAAGCAGGGGTGCCATTTTACCGTCCGCCAGGGTTATGGTCCTGCCTGTATCGATTTTCCCTTTCACAGGTGCCTCTTTTTCTTCATTCCTTAACCTGACCTGAATTAAAGTACTGTCATCCGGCAGAAGCCCGAAAAAGGCAAGTTCCGCCAGCACATTTCCCGACTCGTTTCTGTTTCCGGTGACAAGCATATATTTTCCCGGGTCCAGCGGAATGTTTTTCTGCATTTCTTCAATACCGACATTTTCCCCGAATTCAAGTGTCCGGTACCTTCCGTTTTCAAAACGTGCAAGCGTAAAGTGAATCCGGTATTCAGGCTTCGGGTTTGAATCATCCGAGGTGAAGGTGACATAGCTTTTTCCCGCTGAGGGTCTTACGGTGTCGCTGAACCAAACGTCGGTCCATTTCCCGGCCTTAAAATACTGTGGTCTGCCGGTTCCGGGCTCAAGACGCGCCGGATGGCCTTCGGTTCTGCAAAGAGCCACAAAGAATATGTCCCGTGAACGGTGATCGGAGTTTCTCAACTTTTCAACCGCTGAGGGTATCAGTGGGGTACTGTAGTAATTTTCAGCATCATCAAGGGTTATGGCTGATTCAATCCAATTGACTATTTCAGCCGGATCAGCAAACTTTCCTGTGGTTTCATCGTGGAAGGCCAGCTTGAGTTCACTCCGGAACGGCGAGAGTATTTCCTCTGCAACTCTCGGGTTAAGCACCCATTCATCAAAGAATCCCTGATCATAGCCACTGATATTTTCCGGGGCGTTATTCAGGTGGTCCGTGAGAATTACAGCCGGGGTGTCACGCAGATCCTTTTCTGAAACTGTCTCAAGAAGACGGAGGGCCAGTTCTGCTTTAACGCCGGATTGCCTGAGGAATGAGATGATGCTTCGCCAGTTGCCCATCGATGTTTTAAGCACCCTGTAAATTTCTGCACTGTCAGACTGTGTCTGGCCGGCAAGGTCAGTTATAGAAACACTTTCGAGCCATGACCTGGTATAGGCCATCCTGAGGTCGTCTTCGCGGGCGAGCCTGGAGGAATTTTCGCGCTTAAGTTCATCGGAAGGGCTGGCAGCGTCAGGACCTGTATTGGGAGCTTTCCAGTCAAGCGGGAGCAGGTCCGGCGGATGATCAGCTGATACAGTAACAGTGATACTGTCAGTGCCGGGAGCCACATATCCGTAACCGTACTTTTCTCCCGTACGCGCCCATACCAGCAGGCTGCCTATTCCGGTGGTAAAACTGCATGTGCCCCTGTCATCTGTCATGAGGGAAGCAATGGGGTAAAGTTCCGCATAATTGTAAAGGAGGTAATCGACATCAGCACCGGACACCGGATTACCGTTTTCATCTGCCACAAGGACTCTCAGATTCTTTGTCGCGGCATATTTTCCGAGGGCATTTATTTCAGCATACAGGTTCTCGCGTTTCACCAGCGGCTCTTCACCGTCGTATCTTCCGAAAGCCTTTGTATGGACCAGCATGGCCCTGGTGGCAGGCACGGTGAACCATCCACGGTCGAGTACAGGCTCCGGTTCACAGGCGCCCATATAGTACCATTTGCCATCAATCCACACCTCCACCCATGCATGGTTATCGTCACTGTGAGCCCATCGGGGAGTGTAAACCTGGCGTGCCGGAAGTCCGGCAGCCCTGAGGGCTGAGACAGTAAAAACCGATTCCTCACCGCAGCGTCCCCGGGCTGATAGTATTGTTGCCATCGGAGCTGATGTCCTGGTATCGGCAGGCTGATATGCCACTTTCTCATGGCACCAGTGGTTAATCTCCAGCGCGGCAGACCCCGCATCGAGCCCTGAAATCCTCCTTTTAAGCTCTTCGCTGTAAACCAGCCTGAAGGAGTCTAGATTTTCATTATTGACTCTTTGCGGCAGCACAAAGTGAAGGAAAATTTCATAAGGCACGGTCGCACCCCATGTCATTTCCTTCCTTGTACTCAGTGCAGCATCAATATTTGCTTTCAGGAATTCCGGCTCATAAAAGGCAATATCACTGAGAGGCATATATGCAAGCATGAACTGCAATGCCTCACGTTGCTGACGATCTGCTGCTGATTCCACGGCAGAGAAAAGGTCGCTCCTGCGTTCCCCGTAACGCTCACTTCTGATTTTATAGTCCTTCTGGACTGCCTCCCTGTAGGACCTGTCTCCTATCAGGTGATTGCTCCTGCAAGAGACCAGTATGACCGTCAGCAGGATAACCTGCAACAGGGGAAACCTTTTCATTACTGCTTATTTTAGGTAAGAGCCGCAACTGCTCCTTATAACAAGCTCAGGAGTCAGATTCACCTGACGCTTGTATTTGCTCTTACCCTGGTTTTTTATTTCAGACCATATGGTATTGACGGTTTTAAGCGCCATACCTGAAAGCGGTCTTCTGAGTCTTGTGACGGGGGTAGTCAGAAGGTCAAACCCTATTCCCTCATCCATTGAAACAAGAGCTACATCATTGGGTACCCGTATGTTTTTCTCCTTCAGAGCCATTAACAGTGGGAAGACCAGTTCCGGGGTAACGGCAATGATGGCATCCGTGCGGTGAGGAGGCCTTAGGAACGGTTCAATCTGGTCCATTTCCAGACTTTCCAGACCTTTCGGGATGCGGGCGACTGTAAACTGCACGTCGGCAAATCCTTTCGATTTTTTGGTGGCATTTTTCAGTTCATCAAGCATCTCCTTGTCAGAACCCGCCGATCCCTCACCTGAAACAATAAGCAGGTTTTTATATCCGAGTCCGGCCAGGTGTCCGGTCATACTGCCGGCGCCGGCAAGTTTATCAGAGCAGACCGTATTCAGTCTGATTCTTTTGATATTCTTCTCTAGAAGTACAAGAGGATATTCATCGCGGTTGAGTGTTCTTACAATGTGGTCATCGGCGGCATCACCCACCAGTATCATTCCGCTGAAGAACTTCTTAAGCGACAGCGTAAGACGGCTGAAACGCAGATCATCAGGATCGCGGGTGAAAACTGAGAAGCCCAGTCCTATGCTTGCAAAAGCCTTTTGCAGGTAAGGAGTTATCTCGTAAATAAACGGGTCACTCATCGAGGGAACTATCATTCCGATAATTCCCGGTTTATCTTCAACGGCGGCAGTTTCCCCCTTTGCAGCCACCTCATTAAAATAACCCATCTGTCTCGCAACGGCAAGGACCCTTTCCTGAGTCTCCTTTTTAATGCCGTGCTGATCAGCTTTGTTGTTTAGTACCAGCGAAACAAGTGTTCCTGAAAGACCCAGCCTGGAGGCTATGTCTTTGTTTTTTAATTTCTTCCCCATTTTAACAAAGATTTAGATAGCTAATTTAGATAAAAGAGTTTACGCTGAATATGTTTGACAGTCATATTTGCATATTTTTTTTTGAAATGTAAAAAGGCTGCGGTGAGGCAGCCTTTCGTAAGGTTTATTTTTTTGCAGGCTTGTAGCCTTTTTGTTTGGACGCTGCCTCCAGCCGCGCCTGCCAGGAAGATTTCTTCACAGGTTTTTTCCTGTTCTCCTCTATCTTTTTCATCAGGTCCTTCTCATTGACAAACCTTTTTGATATTTCAGTCTGGGCAATTGAAATGACATTTGCCAGGAAGTAATAATAGGTTAGTCCTGCGGAGAAGTTATTCAGAATCAGCATGAACATCACCGGCATCATGTACATCATCGCCTTCATGCCGGGCATTTGCTCTGTCCCCCCTGTCGGATTGGTCATTTTAGTGGAGATAATCGTCGAAACGGTCATCAGAAGTGTAAAAAGACTCACGTGATCTCCGTACATAGGGATTGTAAAAGGCAGGTTCATAATGGAGTCGTATGTCGAAAGGTCGTGAGCCCAGAGAAACGGTTGCTGACGCAGCTCAATGGATGTCGGGAAGAACCGGAACATGGCGAACAGGATAGGCATCTGCAGGAGCATGGGGAGACACCCTCCCATGGGGCTTACACCAGCTTTCTTGTACAGTTCCATAGTAGCCTGCTGCTTTTTCATCGCATCTTCCTGCTTCGGGAATTTTTTGGCCAGTTCGTCCACCTGCGGTTTCATAATTCTCATTTTGGCCTGGGAGAGGAAAGAACGGTGTGTAAGCGGGGCGAGTACTATTTTTATCAGCAGGGTCAGTATTAGTATAATGAGTCCGTAACTGACAATGAAGTTGTCAAGAAAGTTGAAAATCGGTATTATCACATACTGGTTTATCCATCTTATTATATTCCGACCCAGAAAAACGAGCTCCTCCAGCCCCATATCGTACTTTTTCAGGCTTGTAAAACTGTTGGGACCGAAATAGAGTTTCATCTTAATGCCCGGAGTCTCTCCCTGTATAATTGGCACACCAATTTCCGACTCAAAAAATCTCAGGAATTTTGAAGTCGGATCTGCCTTGGTTGAATTAACCGTGGCATTCAGGAAGAAATCGTCAGCAATCACAACAGTCGAAAAAAACTGGTCCTTATAAGCAATCCAGTCAAGTTTAAGAAGGCTGGCGGTCTCCGTTCCCTTTTTCTGTCTCAGTGAAAGATCTTCTGCGGCTTCCTGGTATACTTTATATTTGAGCCCGGTATAGGTGTCTTCATTCTGACGCCCTTTCTCCTGCTGAGGCACATACATCTTCCAGTCAAATACCAGCGATGAGGTATTGGGCGGTATGATTGAACCCATCGAGACAAGCTTTGTCTCAAAGTCAGTCATATACTCATCAGGATAAAGAGTGTATACGAAGTCGATGGAAGCACCGTTATCGGCAATGAGCCTCATCTTAAGGCTTTTTTGTGTGTCTGTCACGACGATCGGGTCCTCTGCATTTTCAGCTTCGAAATATAAATCGTTGGTTCGTATTGCCTTGTTGTCAGGGGTGAAAAAGTTATAGCCGAATACAGTAGAGTCGCCGTTAAACAGTACAATAGGAAGTGAATCGTGCGTTCTGTAGTCTTTCAGAAGCGCTGAATAGATCCTGCCGCCCTTGGCTGAGATTGTAAGTTTCAGCTTGTTGTTTTCAATAGTGTAGAATTTATCTTCACCCGAGACCCTGCCTGAAAACATTCCCAATGCCCCGATATCCTGCTGAGGGAGGGACTCTGCTTTCTTTACAGCTGTATCTGCAATGGTAGAGTCAGGTTTTACAGTCTGAACCTGGGTTGTAAACCCCAGTTTACCGTTCAGCTCAGTCAGTCTCGCAATCGCTTTCTGATCCTTCGGCCTGTAGCCCAGGGCAGTAATATAAGCGTCTCTGGCCTCACCGAAATTGCCGGCTGCATAGAGCGAGTCTGCCGTTGCAATCTCACTGTTGAAGATCTTCCCGGTTCTCTGATTATTATATATACTGAACCCGAAGAAGATCGCGAAGATCAGTGCGAGTCCTGTGATTGTGTTCTTGTCCATCAGGATTATAAATATATTTATTTACTGTTTATACACGCTTTGACAAATCCGACGAAAAGTGGGTGAGGCTTAAGGACGGTACTGCTATATTCAGGGTGGAACTGTACACCTACAAACCAGGGGTGAGAAGGTATTTCCATTATTTCAACGAGTCCCGACTGCGGGTTGACACCCGTAGCAATCATACCGGCATTTCTGAAATCGATAAGGTATTTGTTGTTGAATTCGTACCTGTGTCTGTGCCGTTCGGATATCTCCTCCTTTTGGTAGCACTTATAGGATTCTGATCCGTCTAACACTTCGCATTTGTAGGATCCCAGACGCATTGTTCCGCCCTTCTCTGTTACGCTCTTCTGTTCCTCCATTATGTCAATGACAGGATATTTTGCTTTGGGGTTGATCTCGGTCGTGTGAGCCCCTTCAAAATTCAGCACGTTACGGGCGAATTCCACCACGGCACATTGCATTCCCAGGCATATGCCGAAGAAGGGAATTTCATGGGTGCGTGCGTAATGCGCTGCAAAAATCTTGCCTTCTATACCCCTTGAGCCGAAACCCGGAGCCACCAGGATACCGTCAAACTGTTTCAGTGTCTCCTCATAATTCGATTCACTGATCTCCTCGGAATGCACATATACCAGATCCACGGCAGTCTCGTTCTCTGCTCCCGCATGGATGAACGATTCAGAAATGGATTTGTACGCGTCAGCCAGTTCCACATATTTGCCTACAAGCGCGATCCTGACACTGTGCAAGGGATTTTTAAGCTTATGAAGGAACTCATTCCACTTATCAAGCGCAGGTTCATGGCCCGGAGGCAGTCCCAGCTTACGTAATACTGTTGTGTCAAGCATTTCCGCCTGCATTCTGACAGGCACCTCGTATATGGTTGACACATCTATCGATTCAACAACTGCAGAGGCCTCGACGTTGCAGAACAACGCCACTTTTCTCCTCACATCCTCAGTAAGATTCTTCTCTGTCCTGAGAACCAGAACATCAGGCTGTATAC
This sequence comes from Bacteroidales bacterium, assembly GCA_038248855.1. Classification (GTDB taxonomy): domain Bacteria; phylum Bacteroidota; class Bacteroidia; order Bacteroidales; family VadinHA17; genus SR-FBR-E99. The sequence goes on from JBBRXA010000001.1 coordinate 224,097, forward strand.
CCTCCTCAAGCAGCATCTTCACCGAATGCTGTGTCGGCTTTGTCTTCAGCTCGCCGGATGCGGAGAGGAAAGGGACCAGGGTAAGGTGGATCACTATGCAGTTCTGCGGGCCCAGCTCCCATCTCATCTGACGCACGGATTCAATATAGGGAAGCGACTCGATATCGCCTACCGTTCCTCCGATTTCGGTTATTACGATGTCAAATTTTCCCTGCGAGCCTACAATCTTAACCCTTCGTTTTATCTCATCTGTAATATGGGGAATGACCTGGACCGTTTTTCCGAGGTAGTCCCCCTTTCGCTCCTTGCTTATCACCGACTGGTAAATCCTACCTGTAGTGATGTTGTTGGCCTGTGATGTAGGTACGTTAAGGAAGCGCTCATAATGTCCAAGGTCGAGGTCTGTCTCGGCTCCGTCACTGGTGACATAGCATTCACCGTGCTCATACGGGTTGAGTGTCCCGGGATCAATGTTGATGTACGGATCGAGCTTCTGAATGGTGACAGAATAGCCGCGCGCCTGAAGCAATTTCGCAAGTGATGCCGAAATGATCCCTTTTCCAAGCGATGATGTTACACCACCGGTCACAAAAACATACTTTACTTCAGCCACAACAGTGAAAATTTGAATTAAATGACTATGAAAAGGATTTACTATTCTTCAAGCATCGATTTGTCAATCAGCTTCACCTTTTCTTCCAGCAATTTGATATTTCTTTTTGCATCAGCTATTCTCTCCTCCACCTCTCTGATCATTGTGTCGGCATTGGTGGATTTGGCAAAGAAGCCAATGTTGTTTTCCCAGAGCACTATATCGCTTTCCAGCTGTTTTATCCTGCTGAAGAACTTTTCCCTCTCATTCCTGACCTTGCGGGCGGCTCTCGGGTCTGATTTTGCACTGTCAACCCTGGTACGGTATTTAAGGATGTTCTTATCCTCATCGTCAAGCTGAAGCCTGTCGAACTGTTTGTTGAGAGCATGCTTATACTTTGTGGCAATCTCCTCTTTCCTGTTGAAAGGTACATAGCCCGTCTCGGTCCATTTTTTCTGAATTTCCTTCAGCTTCTCGAAGCCGGCTTTCATGTCATCACCCGGGTCAAATGACTCAAGTTCGGCAATCAGGGCCAGTTTGACGGCCAGGTTATCCTCATAGGAGGTATCTCTTCCTGCAAAGTATTCTGACTTATGGGTAAAGAAGGTGTCACAGGCTTTCCTGAACCTCTTCCATATCTTTTCCGAATATTTTTTGGGGACCGGACCGATCTCCTTCCATTCCTTCTGCAGTTTGATAAGGATATCGGAGGTTTCCTTCCAGTCAGAGCTTTCCTGGAGAGCTTCAGCCTTCATGCAGAGTTCAGTCTTGGCCTGCATGTTCTTGACCTGCACATCTTTGCTTTCAGCGAAGAATGCACGCTTCTTTTCGAAGAACGTATCGCATGCTGACCGGAACCTAAGGTAAATTTTGTTATTGTACTTTTTGGGAGCGAAGCCCAGAGTTCTCCACATTTTCTGGCACTCGAGAATTACATCCGACTTCTCCCTGAAATCAGCGAAGGTGAGTATTTCACTTTTGGCTATTTCCTCAGCTTTTTCGCAAAGGGCAGTTTTGGCGTCAAGATTTGTCTTCTGCTCGTCCTTCTGCTTCTCAAAAAACTCGTGGTGTCTCTTGTTTACCTTCGAGGTAGCCTCGCGGAAGCGTTCCCAGACATCATTTTTATTTTCGTGCGGCACAGGTCCAATTTCGCGCCACCGGTTGTGGTATTCCTGAAGAAATTTGAAGGCATTGACTGCATTCGGCTCCATCAGCAGCTCTTCAGCCTTTTCGCACAGTATAATCTTGGCTTCCAGATTCTTTTTCAGATCCAGATCCCTCAGCTCACGGTTAATTTTTATATAATCGTAGAATATCTCTACGCTGTGATGGTAGCTCTCCCACAGATCTTTAAGGCCTGACTGCGGAACAATCCCGATGGAGTGCCATTCATTCTGGAGGTTTCTGAATTCCTGGAAAGTCTTGTTTATCGCCTCTTCCCTGTTGATGAGCTCCTTAATCTTCTCTATGATTGTATGCTTACGCCTGAGATTTTCCTGCTTCTCGCTCTCCTGGACCTTATTGAAATCGTTCTTTTTCGTCCTGTATTTTTCCAGAATCGTTTTTATCTGGTTCTCAAGCTCATCATATTCAGGCTTGTACTCGTCAATATTGCCTCCCTCCTTTGCAAAGTTGAGGCGTTTCTCATTAAACTCGACCTTTGTCTTCTTATAGAACAGTTCCTTGATCCTGGTCACATCATCATAAATCTCTGCAGGCGGCCTGTTGTCAACAATTAATATCAGGGTCTCAACAAGTTCTTTTCTCGAGTACCCTGAATAATCCACCTGAGGCAGGATTATTTCATCGTAGTTAACAGGCTCTTCTTCCTCAACTGTATTGTCTGCATCCCCGGTGCCAGCACCGGCAGCAATTTCTTCCTCAGTATTGTTGTCTGCTTCCTCTGTGAAAGTGTCGGCTGCTCCAGCTTCAATGACAGGTACTTCAGTTACTTCATCCAAGACAACTTCAGCCACTTCGGTGACAGTTTCGGCTTCGGTTTCAGCAACAGTTTCAGCAATGGCTTCTTCCGGTTCATTTTCACCGGATTCAGTAGTAGTTTCTTCTCCCGTAGATTCGCGTGCCTTGTCTTCAGCATCGAATTGTTCATCCTGAACAGAGTTTACCGGATTTTTGGTAATCATCTTTAATCCTTTTAGATCAGTGCGTTAAATAACTGAGGCTTCCTGCGACCTCCCCATTTTTCAAACCACGAAAATAATGGATTATTGGTAAAAGTCAAACCATTAGTCCATTTTAATCTCATTGCCGTATGAGCGAACGCACATTTAGTTTATTTTTGGGAAATCATTTCAGATCAAATCACGATGGAAAAGAAAGACATCCTGCTGTTTGCTTTCATTTTTGTTTTCTCAGGCATCAGCCTTTATTTGAAATATGTAAAAAAGAAAAGTGCGGGCGTAACAGGCGGAAAAATGGGCTCCGACAGGAAAACGGGGCTTTCAGGGCAGCCTGACGACTATGAACCTTATTCAGGGAAATAAATCAGCAGTAAATTTTACTGCCCCAGTTCAAGCTGGTCTTTAATGAGCCTGTAATAAGTGCCTTTCTTTTCTGCAAGTTGTTCGTGGGTACCGGATTCGGTCACGGCACCTTTTTCAAGAACAAGTATCGTATCGGCGTTCCGGACCGTGCTAAGACGGTGAGCCACGACTATTACCGTTTTTCCTCTGAAAAATGAAGCCAGGTTTTCGACAATTAGCCTCTCATTTGATGCATCGAGGGCGCTTGTAGCTTCGTCAAGAAGAACAATCTGAGGCTCTTTGTAAACAACCCTTGCAATCAGGATTCGCTGTCTCTGGCCCTGGCTCAGGCCATGTCCTCCGGGACCGATCCTGGTTTTCAGGCCCGATGGCAGCGATTCAACAATCTCTCCCAGGTTCGAGAGCGTGATTGCCCGGTAAAGTCTTTCCTGATCCGGATCTTCCTCGCCGGGTGCAATATTCGCCAGGATAGTGTCCGGAAAGATATATCCCTCCTGCATTACCACCCCGACGGATTTTCTGAGAGCCGACACCTTTATGTCTGTGAGGTTGACATTTCCGACCGTTATCTCTCCTGCCGAAGGCACGTAGAATCCCATCATCAGCTTCAGCAGGGTTGTCTTGCCGGAGCCGCTTTCACCTACAATTGCCGTGACTTTGCCGGGGGTGACAGTCAGGTTCAGTTCATTAATAACATAAGGAGAGCCCGGGCCTTCGTACCTGAACGAGAGATTTTTTATACTGATTGTTTTATCATCCGGCATTGCTTTATGTGTCGTAACATCGCTCCCCTCCTCAGGCTCCATGGCATGCACCTCCGCCAGGCGTTCGAGGCTGATCCTCGCATCCTGTGTGGCACGCAGGAAGTTGATAATCTGCGAGACCGGTCCGTAAAGCTGACCTATAATAAACTGTACGGCAAGCATCATCCCCAGGGTCATTGTGCCGTTTACAACTGATGTGGCTGATACGACTGTTATCAGAATATTGGTAGATTCATGAATCAGGGTACCCCCTGCAGCCTGGAACTGGAAAAGCTTCAGGCCCCTGACCCTTGTCCGGTGGAGGTCAAGCTGCAATGCCTCCCACTCCTGCCTGTTGGTCTTCTCATTTCCCGCCAGCTTTATTTCCTGCATTCCGTTGACGATGTTTATCATCTTGTTCCCCGCATCGGCCATCTGCCTGAATCTAATATTGTCAAGAACCTCCCTGGAGGGCATGTAGAGGCTGACATACAACAGGTAGAGGATGGTGCCGGCAAGGAAAATCAAAAGTACGGGAATACTGTAGAAGGCGAGCACGGCACCGAAGACCACGAGGTTGAAGAACGAAAAAAGAATAGCAAGGCTTGATGACGTGAGGTAACTTTCAATCCGGTTGTTGTCGTCAATCCGCTGAAGAATATCACCATTCAGCCTGGTATCAAAGTATGCGATGGGCAGGGCCATAAGCTTCCTGAGGAAGTCGGAGACAATTGTGATGTTGAGTCTGGTTCCCAGGTGGAGCAGTATCCATCCGCGCACGAATTCGACAACCAGGCGTCCGCCAATCAATGCCAGCTGTCCAAGCAATATAAGGTATATCAGCCTGAGGTCATGATTTGCTATACCTTTATCTATAATTGCCTGCGTCAGAAACGGGAAGACCAGCTGAATAAGGCTGCCTGCAACCAGGCCGAGTACAAGCAGGGCTATCTTTTTCCCGTGGGGTTTGAGGTAAGGAAGAAGGAACCTGAGTCCGTTACCCGGCTCCGGATCATTTTTCAGTTTTGTAAATTCATACCCGGGTTCCAGGAAGAGGGCCATTCCTGAAGGCGGCTCCCCGGCGGTACCGGCGGACCATCCCCTCAGAAACTCGCCGGTGGTAAGGCGAATACGGCCCAGAGCCGGGTCAGAGACCCAAACTTTCCCCTTATCTATCTTATTTACGACAATAAAATGATTCTGTTCCCAGTGCACTATGCAAGGCAGCGGGGCCTGTTCCGACAGTTTCGAAAAGGGTATCTTCACCCCGATTGCTTTGAATCCAAGGCTTTCGGCGGCTGATTTCAGGCCAAGGAACGACACCCCCTCGCGGGTTATCCAGGCCTTGGTCCTTATTGTTTCAAGTGAAAGATACCTGCCATGCCACCGCGATATCATACTGATACATGCAGGACCGCAATCCATTGCATCATATTGTCTCACGAAGGGGAACGGCATAACAGGCTGTAAAAACGGTTTGTCAGCGTAAATATATCCATATTTTGCAGACCTCTTTCCGCACTCAGAGAGAAAAAGAGATGAAGGGCCTTCGGTGTCAACGGACCGCGGAAATACTATATTTGCCAATTAAACAGTTTGCTTGGGCTTATTCAAGAAGTACTCGGACATCGACATCATTGATGGAATCAGGAGGCAGGACAATAAGATGCTGACCTACCTCTATGATGCCTATTATGATATGCTGAGAGATCACCTCAGAAAGAACAGCGGTTCGGATGATGACGTTTATGACGTGCTTCAGGAGACGGTGGTTGTTCTTTTCAAACAGGTCACCGGGGGCGAGTTCACCCTGACTTCCGATCTGAAAGGCTATTTTTTCGGTATTGCCAGAAACATATGGAACACCCAGCTGCGGTATAAGTCGCGGGTCAGCGTCCTGGAATCCGATATTTCAGATGAAGGAGACCTGGCAGATGCAGACAGTGCAATTCTGGAGCGGATAGTGTCGAGGTCGTTTGCCTTGCTGCAGGAGGACTGTCAGATGGTAATGAACCTGTTTATTGACGGGCACAGTTATGAAGAGATTGCTCGTAAAATGGGTATGAAAAGCGAAGCCTACGCCCGCCGCAAGAAGTACCTGTGCAAGGAAGCTCTGATGCAGATTATCAAGACAGACCCTGAGTATCAGGATCTTGGGCCTCTGTAGACAAGAAGCGTCAGAATAGTCGCCGCAAACAGAAGGACAATCAGTGCCGAATAGAGTCTTATCCTGCTGAAATACAGAGGAGAATCGTCGCCGTAAACAACGAGGGTAGCCCAGTAATAAGGATGTGATCTGGCCTGATCCGCATCTCTGAGAAAGTCGAGACGGGCGCTTCGCAGGGCAGCGCTCTTCGCAAGACCTCTTTTAATATTATGATAAAAGGATTTTACAACAGCAGACCCTGAATAGTCCTCCACCTCCCACATCGACATCACAACTGACCTGCTTCCCGAAAACAGAAAGCCTCTTGCCAGACTCAGAATGCCTTCTCCTGTCATAAGAATCCCGGACCCTGTGTTGCAGGAACTCAGGACCACCATCATTGCGTCCAGCGGAATGCCGTAGACCTCGTAAGTGTTCAGGAATCCGTCATCCGGTCCTGCACGGTTCCCCGCAAAGACCATCTTCGAATAAGAGGGACGTTCATCGTCAACCAGGGTATGCATCGCAAGATGGATAATATCAAATTCTGCAGCATATTCTTTATATGTCTCCTCGGTTGCAGCACCTTTCAAAAAAGCCCTGCCTCCGCACCGGTCAACGGCATCCTGAGCCTCACCAATAGCATAGGGCAATTCAGAAATCCTTCCGCGAAGGTTGGGATATAGCATCAGCAGCGAATCGGGTATTTCCATTGCTTCATACGATGGGGCAAAAGCAATAAGGTCATTGGCAAGTCTTCTGCTTCGCTTTAATGTCTCGGAAGAAAGGGTAACCGAGTAAATATATGAGAACCTGTACGTCTTAAGGGCAAAAGGAGCATCACGGTAAAGCAGTTCATCACTTCTGAAACGTGATGTAATCAAGGTCTCATAGGGCAGATATGAGAGTATGTTGTCAGGCGATATGACAATTTTGTTTCCTTTGAGATAAGGCACTGCAGGTTCAAGCAGAATGCTGTAAAGCTCATAGGCCAGATCCATATATTCATTAAACGGTTCCCGCACCGTCGTTTTTTGAGGAAGCGAAGTAAGCATCTGCCTGAAACGAAGCAGCCGTGAGTAAAACAATGAGTCCACATCACGGGTTATCACCTCGGTGTGTCGCCGGTTAACCACGAAAATAAACAGTTTATTCTGGGTCAGGACATAGCTCAGCAGGTTGGCCTCATTCCCAATGACTTTCCTGACCTTTTCAACATGCGTTATGTCAGTTTTGAACTTAAGCTGATAATAGACGGGGTACCTGTTTTCGAAAATTGTAATCAGCGAGTCTCTGGATCTCAGAAGATTGAATGTGATTTTCTCCCACGTAACTATCTTTTGGGAATCCGGTTGGACCTTTGCTTTTTCATTATTGATAAATTCTCTGTACAGGCCGATCCGGTTCTGGATATCAGTGTCAAGGAGCGCCAGATCCTCCGGAACTGAAAAACGCGTTGCATTGACTTCCCGGATTGAAGCCAGGAACCCAGCCACCTTGCTTCTCTCGGCATACTCGAATGCGCCTTCGAGAAGCGCAGGATCCGGGTCAATCTTATAAAGTGAATAATAGTTGGATATAATTCCGGTATAGTATTCACGGGCATTGGCACTGAGCAGATTGCGGCTTTCCTCTTCGCTCATCCCGAGCCTTAACCGGTCATACAGTGATATCAGAACCTTGCCGGTTTCAATGGCCTGGATAGTATACCCTTTATTGCCGGTCTCGGCAGAAAGTGTGTTCAGTGCCTTATACTTTAAGGAAAGTGCCCGAAGAGTGATCTGTGACAATTCAGCCCCGACGGAATCATTGACTTTCCATTCTTCAGGATCAATCATTACTTCAGATGTGCCGAGGACTTCATCCAGTACTTCCAGTGCCTCCAGGTTCTGTCCTACATCAGTCAGCGCCTGGGCATAGTCGGCCAGTATTGATCTCTTCACGGAAATATCCCAGGGGTGGAAATTGAAATAGGTGAAACAGGCTTTGTATAATTCAAGCGCCCGGCCGCTGTCGTGTGTTGCCTTATGAATAAATGAGGCGTTGGCGGCAAGCATCAGATAGTACTCACGGCTGTCACCGCCAAAAGCCTCCTGAACCATTTTTAAACCCTGCTCCAAAACCTTCTCTCCTTCCTGCGAACGTCCATTCTCAGCCAGAAAGTCTGCATAATTGATGTAAAGCAGGTAATTGTCTGACAGGTTGTCTCTGTTTATCTGCCTTAATCCTCTCAGAATATATTTTTCCGCCTCCTCCGGCTGGTTAAGGCGGATATAGAGCTGAGCCGTTGTATTAAGCATCAGTTGTTTGGACTCGCTGGCCTGACTGTCAAGATCATAAAGCCTCAGAGCTTCCTTCGAGTAGACAAGTGCTTTTGTGAATTCCGAATTACGCAACAGGCTCAGGCTGATTACCTGGTAGAGGTCAGCAGTCACCAATGCAGGCACCCTGCCATGGCTGTCACGCGATATGTTAAGCCCGGCTTCGGCAGCAGCAATGGCTCTCTTTGAGTCGTTAAGCTCAAGGTAAATGCTTGACAGGTTCAGGTAATTTGAAGCTAGTGACGATGAATCAGATCCGGCAGCTTCCCTTTTCAGTTTCATTGCCTGTTTTCCAATATTGATCGCCTGGGAATAATCTCCTACCTTGAACCAGCCTACAGCCATGTTACTCAAACATTGTGTGTATCGCCTGTCTTTAACACCTTTTGCTTCCCTGAGATGTGCCGACACCGTGAACCGGTTCAGCGCCTGGCTGTATCTTCTGTTGTTAAGCATCGTCACCCCAACCAGAAAGTGTGCTTCAGAAAGGAGGAGTGTGTCGCTGATTTCATTCCGGGCCAGGATTTCATCAATCTTTGCGGTTAACATTTCTCCCCGGTCCGGCTCAGAACTGTTTTCCAGTGCAGCCTGAAGTTCGGTTGTAAGCGATCGCAGGAGTTCTGCAACGTCCTTATCCTGGAACGAGGCGCAGTACCCCCCTTGAAACAGGAGATTAAAAAACGCACAAAGGTAAAAAGTCTGGTAAAAACGCCTCATCAGCAAGATTCTTCTTTCATTCCCGACGCAAAAATAGGAAAACAAATCAATAATTGCGTAAAAGCATTTTTTTTTGATTTTATACGCATTGAATATCAGTCACTTGTAAAATATTTTAAAAATAGTTCATTTTTTCGTGTCACAAACAGGCAGTTTCTGACATGTACGATGTAGAGTGATTATAAAAACCCTGAATTATAAATTATAAATTTAAGATTATGAAAACCCTGAAACTTGAAATTTTTGCAGAATTCGTTCTTTCAAATGAAGAGATGATTAATGTGCGCGGTGGAAATGGTGTTGCTGTTATGCCGGAAACCGGTCCGACACGTCCCCCGGTAATTATTGAATTTTAGTTTCATCATACAGCTGGAAAGGCTGTAGTTTTTGAAAAACCGTTTTACAGGTCTGTTGCCGTCAGGCAGGTCCTCTGGTTTGATTAAGCGAACGTGAGCTCATGTTGGCGGTCACACCCGGAGTAACAGATAAGAGTTACATATGTTGCTGTAATACAGCTGATTAAAATTCATATGATTGAAGTCTGAAAAAAAATAAAATATATACAGTATGAAGACCATCAACATCAATGACACCGTTGAGAATTATCTCAGGGGGTCAGCAGGCAAGGCTGAGGAGACATGGCTGCTCGGCGAAATGCAAGATAATAAGGATCTCGCGCGGGAGGTGGAACTGAGGCGCCGTACCAATCAGATACTGGCTGACAGAAGTACACTCCAGCTCAGGGGCAAGCTCAATGCAATTGAAATGAAAAGGCGTTCATCCGGCTCGTTGCGCAGGACAGCCGTTAAAGTTTCGAAGTATGCAGCAGCCGTTGCCGCTGTAGGATTGATTTCCGCTGCACTATACTTCCCGTTGAAGCAGTATTCCGGCAATCAGCTATACAATAAATACTATACCCAATATGTTTCACCGGGATCTGTCAGGTCAATAAGCGCCGTCAATAATACGCTGATGATCAATGCTCTTGAATCATACCAGGCTCACGAATATGAGAAGGCTATTGTTTACCTGGAGCAGGTCCTGAGCACCGAACAGAATAATATGGAATCTGTATTCATGCACGGTATGGCCAATATGGAAGTTAAAAACTATCCTGCTGCTAGTGGTTCATTTACCAAAGTTTTACAGCAGAATGACAACCTGTACCTGGAAGATGCTGCATGGTACCTGGGTCTCTGCTATATGATGACCGGTGAGACAGACAGGGCTGTCAGGCAGTTTGAGCTGATTGCCGCATCAAAGAGCAGATATAACAAAGAAGCCAGAAAGCTGGCAAAGAGGCTTAATTAAGGTATAACCTGTAGATAACTACCATGTTTGAAATTCTTCGGAATACCTCTAAAGATTTTGGTCTGACCACTGGATCCGGGCAAAACAAAAGCAATCAGATGTTAAAGAAACCTGACATATTAGCAGGAGTATCTCACGAGGTACGGACACAGATGAACGCTATTGTTGCTTTTTCATATCTGATCAACAACCGTAGATTCAGTGATGCAGAAAAACATGAGTTTTCAGAACAGATTATTATGTCCTGTGAACAGTTGATCGGGCTTTTTGAAAACTTCCTCGATTCGGCTGCACTTGAAACAGGAACCGTCAGAGAAGATCATAAAGTTTATGATGCAGGAAAAGCATTTGAAACCCTTGCCTCAGAATTCAGGGTTTTTATGAGGAAGAGGGATAAGAATAATGTCATCCTGATCCAGGAAGATGATCTTCCCGCAAAGCTGATGCTTCGCATGGACTTTTCAAGAATCAGCCGAATACTTCAAAACCTTTTCAGAAATGCACTTGACCATACTTCTTCAGGGTTTATAAAGTTGGGGTGCATATACAGAGAAGGTAAAATCACCTACTACATAAAAGATTCTGGCCAGGGTTTATCCTCAAGCAGAGAACTGCTGCTTTCCGACAATCCTGAGTTTTTGTACACCGACAGTCAGGACACATATTCCGCTATGAATTTAATCCTGGCCAGAAATTTAATAACGGCTTTGGATGGCTCCATCAGGGTTGAAGCCAACGAAGCCGGAGGAACGTCAGTCTTTATATCATTTCCGGTGAAGGAGAGTTCAGGGATAAAAATTCTCTCCAATACCGAAACAGGAAACCGGATTGCAATCTGAAAATCCGGAATCTTTAGCTGTCTGGCTAATGTCTGAACAGGGGGGCCGCAAGCCCCCTCTCTCAGTTTGTGCCCTCTGAGAGAATTGTGATCTCTGTCCGCCTGTTCAGTCTCTTTCCTGCAGGCGTTTCATTGTCTGAAACAGGACTTGATTCGCCGTAACCGTGTGAAAAAATTCTGGCAGGACTTATGCCCCGTTTAACGAGGTACTCTTTAACCGAGAGAGCCCTGCGCTCCGACAGTACCTGGTTGTGTTCCCCGGTTCCGTCAGAGTCAGTATGTCCGCCAATCTCAACCACCACTGTGCCGTTCACAGTCAGGAATTCAAGCAGGTTTTCAAGCTCCGGGGCTGATGACTCCAGCAGCTTCCATGAGTCTGTATCAAAGAAAACATTGTACATCCTCATGAACTCTCCCTTCCTGATGTTATTCAGTTTGATGGTCTTGCGGTACGGTTCCGCAGACGAATATCCGTCTTCAAAATCAAAGTTCTCTGAATATATCATAAACCCGTCTGCAGAAACATTAAGTCCGTAGCTGCACCCGGAAGGAAGGCAGACAAAGAACCCTCCGTCATTACCGGTTTGTGAAGCAATGACCACTTGTTTATTCGTGAGGTCTGTGAGCTCAAATGCTGCTTTTAGCGGTTTCCCGGTACTTTTTTCAATTACTGTTCCCTTCAGGTATGACACCGGTTCAGGGCGCACATTTTCAGGAAGGTCGAGATAAAATATGTCTTTCCCCATCGCCTTTTCTCTTACTGAAGAAAAGAAAGCCCTGGAACCTGAAGACTCAATTACCAGGCCTGTCTCGTCAGCGGGAGTATTTACCGAAGGGCCCAGGTTTACGGGCTCAGACCATGTCGAATCAGGGTTAAGAGTGGTAGAATAAATGTCAAACCCTCCGAACGACTCTCTGCCATTGGATGAAAAATAGAGAGTTTTCCCGTTAAAGTAAATAAAAGGAGAGAATTCATCGCCGGGAGTATTCACAGTTTTTCCGGGATTAACCGGAATATTCCATTTGCCGCTGGTTTTCCCGACAGAGTACCAGATGTCCATCCCTCCAATCCCACCGGGTCTGTTGCTCACAAAAAAAAGCATTCGTCCGTTTGCATTTATGGAGGGCTGTGACTCCCAATAAGGGCTGTTTACGGGAGAACCTGCATTTACCCCTGGCGACCATTTCTTTCCGTCGAATGCAGAATAATATATATCGCAACGGCCATGGCCGTCATTCCGGTCACAGGCTGTAAAATACATTGAGCGGCCGTCTGAGGCAATTGACTGCGCACCCTCATTGCCTGCCGTGTTTAGTGGAGTACCGGCATTCTTTGCACTTCCCCAGTACCCGTCAGACCACCGGCTGATATAAAAATCTTCCTGCCTGTCCCGGCCGTATCCCCCGGCTCTCTTTACTTCACGTGTAAAGATCAGTTCAGAGCCGTCACCGGTAACCGATGGCCAGTATTCATCAAGGACTGTATTGACAGAATCGCCTACGCTCCGGGGATTATTACTGAAAATATTACCGGAGTAAGAAAGGGCAAAAATGCAGTTTGATATCAGCGTAGCTGCATCTGTACGCAGTTTTGATGAAGTTTTTGGCTGTTTGAGATATGCCTCCAGGTGAGCCTTCGACGCTGCATATCGTCCTGTGCGCAATTCAGCCCTTCCGAGACTGTAAAGTGCAGGGGTAAAATACAGCGAGTCAATTGCAATTGCATTACGGTAATGTCTGACTGCTTTCTCCCATTCTCCTGCGTCACTGTAAAGTTGCCCCAGTAACAGATGTGCTTCATAGAATTTACTGTCCTCTGAAACTGCCACCAGAAGTGACTTTTCAGCCCGATCATTGTAAAGCATGTCATAATCTCTCTTTCCGAGGTCATAATACTTCAATGCCCGGTTTGATTTAGTGTGAAAGTTTTGTCCCGAAACGGAAGGAATCCATAACAGGCAAATGAGCGGCAATATCAGAATGCTTTTCAGCTTCATTTACGGAATGTGCATAAATTTATGAGCCTGCAGGGAAACGGCCCACCGCGGGTTCTTTTTTACATATTCTGCAATGACTCCAATCATTCTTTCATACCGGCTCCATTCCGGCTGCAGAAGCAGGCGGCATTGCGGGCCCACCTTCAGACTGTACGTTTCTGCATCCTCAAAATCAGTGCCATCCTCAATGATCACCTTAAGTTCATCCGCTTTCAGCCATATCTCAGGCACAGGGGACATTCCTTTTTTGGGCGAAAGGGTGATCCAGTCCCAGCTGCCGCTAAGGGGATATGCACCTGATGTTTCGATGAAAGTTTTTATTCCGTGACCGCGCAGTGCGCTGCAAAGCGATGAAAGGTTCCACATCAGGGGCTCTCCCCCGGTGACAACTACTGAATCAGCACCGGACTGCAGAACATTTTCGATTATTCCCCCTATCTCCACCATGGGATGAAGATCGGCATTCCACGCATATTTAGTATCACACCAGCTGCACCCTATATCGCACCCTCCCACTCTGATGAAGTAGGCTGCCCGCCCCGTATTGCATCCTTCACCCTGGATCGAATAGAATTCTTCAACAATGGGCAGCTTCGAGCCGTCATTATTATTTAAATCCCCTGACATCCTAATTTTTCTTCAGGGAAAGCAGATTTACAAAATCATCAAACAGTTCAGTGTTCTGCTGAACGCCTGCAAAGGCTCCCGCACCCGGGCCAAAAGCAAAGACCGGTACCATTACGGCTGTATGGCCCTTGGTGGAAAATGAGGCTGTAACTTCTTTTTTCTGAACATTGCCACCCGTGATTGTCATGCCTCCGGTTTCATGGTCTGCAGTAACAACAATAAGCGTGTTCTTTGATTTCATGGCAAATTCGTAAGCCACAGCCACTGCCCTGTCCAGATCAATCACTTCCTTAATAATATTGTCTGTATTATTGTCATGACCGGCATAGTCTATCTGTGACCCTTCAACCATAAGTACAAATCCTTTTGGGTTTTTTGAAAGCACCTCGATGGCTTTAGCCGTAGCAACAGCAAGGTATTCAGGATCCCTGCCTCCTGCAATTGATGGCATGTCAACTCCCGCGAGCAGTCCTGCAATACGAGAAGAGGAGGCTTTTCTTAATTCGTCGAGCGTATATACCACTTCATAGCCCATCGCCTTCATATCTGCTGTAAGATCCTTCCCGTCCTTACGTCCTGTGAAATGATCTTTTCCCCCTCCGATAAAGACATCAGCAGTACCCTTGAGATAATCAACGGCAATGGCATTATAATCTGATCTTGATTTATCATGGGCAATAAATGATGCAGGGGTTGCGTGAGTAACAGGACTGGTGCAAACAACGCCTGTTGACATACCTTTGGCTTTGGCAAGTTCAAATATGGTTGTGAGCTCTGTACTGTCAGGTCTCACTGCAATCATTCCGTTATTAGTCTTCTCTCCGGTTGAGATCGCTGTTCCGCCTGCGCCAGAGTCAGTAATGTACCTGTCTGCCGAATATGTAATGCTGAAACCGGACACAGGAAAGGCAGGGAAGGTCATACTGAATCCTGACCAGGTCATACCCGCGTAGACCTGTTCTGTTCCCATACCGTCACCGATGAATATTATGAGGTTAACCGGCCGCTCCTTCTCTTTCTTTGCTGACGTAAAAGAAACAAGTATTACGGCCAAAATGGTAAATATTAAAAACTTCTTCATATGAATCTGAGTATTATAGTTTAATATATTAATTATCATTAAAAAGGATTTTCATTTCACGGCTTCTGGCTTCCGAAACCCATTTTTCAGGGATAATCTTCCAGGCAGAGTGCGGTGCAGGATCTATTTCCCCCTTTTCCCTTATCCATTCGGTCATATAATGCCTCAGGTCACGGCTTGTGGCTGTAATTATCCGTGAGTCCAGTTTTGTATGCGTTATTCCCGCAGCATTGAAATGCCCGCCGCCGCCGTTCGCCCTGTATGAATTGACGGCCACCGTATAAGTTGAATCAGCCGTGAAGGGTGAACCGTCTGCAAGTGAGAAAACCGTTACCCTGTCTCCCTCAGGTCTGGTAACGTCGACAGTATAGCTGACTCCCATCGCTGAATCGAAATTATAGGAAGCATTTCTCAGCCTTGCCATACCGTTTGAAAGCTGCAGTGAATTATCTTCCCTGGTCCTGTATTTTAGCAGGTAATCATCGTTGTTGTCCATTGTATTAAGCCATAATCCGTAGGAATGTTCAAGGTAATTATCGACTTCACTGCCTGTCATTTTCACTTCATACAGAAAGTTCTCAAACCTGTAGAGTCTGAACATATCCCTTATAAGGATGTCACCCTTATTTATCCTCTCGTCAAAAGAAAGTGGAGCGGCGAAAGATATATCGGCTCCGGTGATTTCAAGCTGTATCTGATGTATAAGATCGACAAAGGCAGAAGGACCGAAATAGGCGTCGCGGGTGGTGATTGAAGCAGTTGACCTGCCTATGACTTCGGATGTGTATTTCCTGAGGGTTTCCCCGGCGCTTTTATACCGCTCATTGAAGGCGGATGACTCAGCCAGTGTTTCCATAGGGATCAGTTCTCCGGTGAGTGTTTTTTCTGTTCTGCCGTCAGATGTCTCTGTGAATGATACATTGGCATGCATCAACACCGAGGCACGGCTTCCGCCGTCAAGCATCAGGACCGAAGTGCCGTCACTGTTTTTAATTGTTTTGTTCTCCTGGTTGTGATCGTGCCCGCACATCACAATATCAAATCCGGGAACATTTACGGCCACAGCAAGCGAACTGTTTTCGTCATCTTCAATATTATCCTCTCTTCCGAATCCTGAATGGAACAGTCCGATTATTATGTCCGGCTTCTCCTCCTTCATGACCGGCATCCATTTTCTGGCTGTTTCAATCATCCCCTCAAAGCGCATGCCCTCGTAGAGAGACTCGGGCAGCCAGTTAGGAACAGACGGAGTAATAAGTCCGAAAACAATAATCTTAAAACCTTTTTTTCTGATAACGGTGTATGGCTCAAAATAAGGCTTGCCGGTTTTATTATCAATTGCATTGGCAGCAAGGAGCGGAAATTTGTACTCACTTCTGACGCGGTCATAGACTTTGTGTCCGGTTTCTATGTCGTGGTTTCCGGCCGAGGCGGCGTCATAACGAAGATAGTTCAGTATATCAGCCACAATGTGAGTAACCGATGTATCGACGAAATTATAGTAATATGCCAGGGGATCCCCCTGGAGGATGTCGCCGTTGTCAAGCAGCACAATGTTTTCACTTCCTCTGGATTCAACCAGGGATGCCACGTTCGAGAGAGACCTGTTCGTGGATGTTCCTTCGGTGTTATCAAATGGAAGCAGCATGCCGTGAAGGTCTGTCGTTCCGTAAATGTCCAGCTGGCGCCCTCTGTCGCAGGAGACAAGAGCAAGTGTGAGCACAGTCAGAACTGAGAAAAGCGGATATTTCATATGTGATGTTTTACAGATTCCAAATATAATCATATAAAAACAACACTCACGGCCACTTAACTGTTGTGACTGACTGCATCTCTTTTTTAATAATTTTGTAACACAATGAAAGTGCAATCAGGTCTTGATGTTGTGAGCAGGCAAATGCCCTCAGCCCTGAAAGGCGGAAAACCGGGTCTGCTGTGTCATGCCTCAGCCATCACTTCGGACTTCAGGTATATCACCGAGGTATTTAACCATGACTCAGGCTGCACCCCGGGTGCCCTCTTCGGGCCGCAGCACGGAATCTTCGGGCAAACACAGGATAATATGATCGAATGGGAAGGATCAATGCATCCGGTACTGAGGATACCTGTTTACAGCCTCTACGGTGAACACCGTAAACCTTCTCCGCGAATGCTTGAAGGCCTTGACGCCCTTGTGGTCGATCTTCAGGATGTGGGGGCAAGACTTTATACTTACATCTGGACCGTCAAGCTGTGCATGGAAGCGTGCGCAGAGGCAGGCATACCTGTCTATATCCTTGACAGGCCCAATCCGATAGGCCGCCTGCAGTGCGACGGGCCGGTGCTGAAAAATGAATATTTTACATTCGTCGGAGGAGCTGAAATACCAATGTGCCACAGGATGACAATTGGCGAGATGGCCTTATGGATAAAGTACAAATACCAACCGGATTGTGACCTGAAAGTAATCGCGATGGAGGGTTGGAAACGTAATTCCCTGTTCCGCGAGACAGGACTGCCATGGGTCCTCCCCTCTCCCAATATGCCCGGTACGGAGACTGCCATTGTCTATCCCGGAACTGTTCTTGCAGAAGCCCTGAACCTTTCAGAAGGCCGTGGCACCGTGATACCGTTCGAACTGACGGGAGCACCGTATATCAACGGCGAGAAGCTGCTCAGTGAACTCCGCAGCAGGAAACTGCCGGGTTGCGCATTCCGCATGCATGATTTTATACCTACCTTCAACAAATATACCGGTCAGTATTGCAGGGGAATACAGATCCATGTTACTGATCCGTCTGTTTACAGGCCTGTTGCAACAGCCCTGCACCTGTTTGATGCAATCATCAGAACTTCCCCTGAAGAAAGCCTTACCTTTAATCCTCCCCCTTATGAATATGAATACCGCATGATGCCTTTTGACATCCTTGCAGGCGACAGCCGAATGCGTGAAGTAATTCAGAGCGGGTCGTCCCTTCATGAAGAGATATCACGCTGGGACAGCGAGATCAGATGCTTTGCAAAAGAGTTCAGGGAAATCGCAATTTATAAGGAGTAATGTGATTACAGTCCCGACATTATTAGCCATATCAGGCATCATTTTCTTCGCCAGTGTGGTAAGAGGATTCACCGGATTCGGCCTCGCTTTGGTGGCTGTGCCACTGGTCCAGTTCTTTATGCCTGTCACAGATACTGCTGTATTCATCGCAATAGTGAACCTTGTTTTTTCAGTTCTTTATTACCGGCGCTCCAGGAAGTTAATCAAGGGACAGCCACTGGGCTCAATGGCAATCTTCACAGGCCTGGGAGTGGCTGCAGGAACTCTTATATTAAAATTTGTAAATCCGGCATATATTCAACTTATATGGGGCATCCTGATCCTTTTCATTGTTTTATTCCTTGCAAGGGGATTGAATTTTAAAATAAGATCCGAAAAGTCAGCCCTGACCCTGTCCGGTATTTTCGGTGGAATTCTTGCCGGATCGACAGGAATAACGGGGCCTCCGGTGGCAATTATTCTCTCGTCTATGAAGACCCCGAAGGAGAAGTTCAATGCTATCATTTCGGTCTTCATTCTTTTTGCAGTCACATATGCTCTTGTCTTCTACCTCATAGCCGGACTGATCAGAAAGGAGACTGCAATACTTGCACTGTGTTCTGTACCCGCGCTGCTGGCAGGTTTGTATACCGGTGACAGGCTTGTTGAACACATCAGCCAGAAGACTTTTACAACGATTGTATATATTGTCCTGATAATCATGGGTATTATAACGCTCTTTAAGAGTGCGAAGGTGCTTTTTGTTTTTTAATAATATGACACTTCGGACAGGAAATGTTGTTTTCTGATACATATAAAACCGTTGCATCTGACGCCCGGGGTCTCTTCAAAGACCGCGGCAGCAGGTTCATCGCGGTTGTTATCCCGGTTTCTCGACAGGAGGAAATAAAGGAAAAACTCGAGGAGTTAAGGAAGGAATACCACGATGCAAGGCATCACTGCTATGCCTGGGTACTCGGCCCGGACAGGCAGAGCTGGCGGGCAAATGATGACGGGGAACCTTCCGGAACCGCAGGCAGGCCGATACTGGGGCAGATTAACTCACGGGAACTTACAGACATACTGATAGTGGTGATAAGGTACTTCGGAGGCACCCTCCTTGGGGTCAGCGGCCTGATAAATGCCTACCGTTCGGCGGCTGAAGATGCGCTGTCAAATGCCCGGATTATTGAAAAGACGGTGATGCAGACATATCTCGTAAAATTTCCTTACCTGGCCATGAATGACGTGATGAGGGTGCTCAAGGAGGAAGAGTGCAGCCAGGCCGCCCACAGCTACGGGAATGACTGTTCGGTGGAGATATCAGTGAGGTCGTCGGCAGCGGAAAGGATTACGGAAAGACTCCGGAAGATCGACGGACTCACTGCAAGCTGGCTGAAAACAGTTTGAACATTTTACTTTTCAATACTTTTTAACAGGCGTGCTAACTGTGCTCTTCTTGTAATAACTTTGTTCTGTTCAGGTCAATAAACACATATATTAATGAAAACCAGAAGCTTAGTATCAATTGATGATCTCTCAACTGCTGAGATCCAGAAGATCCTGAAGCTTGCCGCGGCGTTCGAGAAGAATCCTGTTCAGGATATTCTGCGCGGCAAGGTCGTGGCAACACTCTTCTTCGAACCGTCAACACGCACCAGGCTGAGCTTTGAGAGTGCCGTGAACAAGCTCGGGGGAAAGATCATCGGGTTCACCGATTCTTCGACATCAAGCGTGACCAAGGGTGAGACACTCAATGACACCATACGCACCGTCAATAACTATGTCGACCTTATTGTAATGCGGCATCCGATCGAAGGGAGTGCACGCTATGCCAGCGAAATTTCTACCGTACCAGTAGTAAATGCAGGAGACGGCGCAAACCAGCATCCCACTCAGACCCTGCTTGACCTCTATTCTATAATGAAAACGCAGGGAAAGCTTGAAAATCTTAATATATGTATGGTTGGTGACCTGAAATACGGCCGTACCGTTCACTCTCTGATGATGGCAATGTCAAGATGGAACACCTCATTCAATTTCGTAGCCCCCGAGGAGCTCAAGATGCCGGATGAATACAAGCTTTACCTTGATAACCTCGGTCTTAAATACCGCGAGACCACTGATCTCAACAGTGTCCTCGACAAGGCTGACATAGTCTATATGACCAGGGTCCAGAAGGAGCGTTTTTCTGATCCGATGGAATACGAGAAAGTCAAAAATGCATATGTGCTTCATGACTATATGCTTGCAGACACGAAGCCGGGTATGAGAATCCTGCATCCTCTCCCCAGGGTCAATGAAATAAATCCTGATGTCGACTCGAATAAAAAGGCCTATTATTTCGAGCAGGCACTTAACGGAGTTTTCACAAGGCAGGCCATCATCTGCACTTTACTTGGCATAAAATAACTGCAATGAAAAAGATGACTGATCCGAAACAATTACTTGTCAGTGCCATTGAAAGTGGCACTGTCATAGATCATATACCCGCTGTAACGCTGTTCAAGGTAATAAAGATCCTTGGCCTCGACAGGATAAAGAACCAGATCACTTTCGGCACCAACCTCGAGAGCAAGACCGATGGTAAAAAGGCAATCATCAAAATTGCGGGAAAGTTCTTTCAGGATGATGATATAAACAGAATTGCCCTCGTTGCACCCCAGGCAAAACTGAATATAATCAAGGATTACAAGGTTGTTGAAAAGCGCGTGGTGGAGGTTCCTGATGAAGTAAGTGCAATTGCAAAATGCATGAACCCCAAGTGCATTACCAACTTTGAAAAGGTCACGACAAGGTTTAAAGTGGTATCAAAGAAACCGGTAGCCCTGAAATGTCACTACTGTGAAAAGATCACAGACCAGGAGAGGCTGGAGATCATCTGAGCCTGTCGTAGGATTTTACCAGCAGGTCGTCCTGCAGAATTTTCCTGTAGGCCAGCCCGGCCAGAATTGCTGAGATAAGAGGGAACAGGGCTTTGACTTTCCAGATCAGGGATATCTCTATTTTCCGGTCAAACATAAAAACATAAAAGGCTCCCAGGATGATTGTACCTATGGACAGGAGCAGGATAAGCATCGTTACCCTCATCTGGAGGCTTCTTTTCTTATAAAGGAATATCGCTGCCAGAGCCATCACAGGCACCAGGGCAATAATTACCGAGAGTGGCCAGAGCCTTTGAAGGAGCTTCCCTCCAACCTCACCCAGACCGGCAAAACTCACTGAAAACAGAGTACCGGTGCCGTTGTCAAGAATTATCAGATCACCTGCCATCAGCAGCCCTGAAAGCACAGCTACTGCAAGCATAAAAACAGACTGAATTCTCTGTATCATTTTGATATATTGCTATTTAGATGAGAAAAGCTTTTTGAAATTCTGGTAATCAAGATAGTACAAAATTTTCAAAGAAATACTGTTTGACTGAGGCATCCCCAGCAGATCCCGGAGATTGTCAAAGGGGTTGTTTATAATCAGACTTCCCGAGGAGGCGATGGCATTCTTCCAGACAAGAGATAACTCGCTTCCGGGTGCGAAACGCCAGGTATAGACCATGTCAATGTTCATAAAATTTGAATTGACATTTGCTTCTCCCGGATAAATTGTACCGCTAAGGCTTCCGTCAGACTGAAGGAGATAATAATTACCGTCATATTCGGCTTTTGACCTGTAATAACGGCCTCTCAGGGTAAGGTAGGATTTTGCGTTGAAGATAAAGGCTCCTGAAAGAGTGTTGGTAACTGTCGTGACATCCCTCTTCCCAAAAATGGTTTCTTCAGGAAACGGGAAAATAATTCTGTCTACATAGCCTATGTCATTAAGGTTCTTCGAATATTCCAGCGAGTAACCGAACGAAAATCTGCGGCTTATCTTATATTCAGGCTGCAGAGCCCATCCGAAGGCTCTCTGGTCATAATCTGACCAACTCCTGAAATATTCTATAAATGTCTCAATATAAAACTTCTTGCTTTTATCGGTGTCACCGCGGAAACCGAGTTGCATCGCCGCAGGCCTATGGTAAAAGACTGACATATCCCTGCGCCTTGGCTCAAAATAATCATTTTTGCCCCAAGGTGTAAGCGCTGCATCGAAAGACATTGACCAGTAATTCATCAATATGATCATACTTCTCACTTCAATGCCGGCTGAGGTGAACCCCCTGGGATTGAAAAGCTGCTCATAATTCAGCTCGACAGAATTCCTGGTAGACATAATATTCCCAAAGGGTTCATAGGTGTTATATGAAAAGTCAAGCGAGTGTTCCAACTCGTTGTTTCTGCGCAGGTACCCCATATCATTGGGGTCATAGCGGTCGCTCATCATCGAAAAGTTATAATCAGTCCTGAAAGCCCCTCCGGTCTTTCCTGCGTTGAAACTGAGCGCATGACCGAGATCAGCGTCAGCCCCGTTAAAGTATTTCTGGCTGAGTGTGGCGCTTCCCGACACAGAATACAGTTTATTGTTGGTTTTCAAAAGGGTCTGAAGGTTTGTCACATTTGCCGTATAGAAATTTTCATCTTTCTCCGCCGCCCTGATCACATTTGTATTTGAAAAACTTACGAACGAGTTATTTTTGAGACTTTGATCAAGCACAACCATGTTATAGTTGGTAAGCGGTTCAATCATTATTTTCCTTGTCCCTTCAGTAAAGGTATTTGTAACATCTGCATAAACCGGAGAAGTAACTGCATTGAAAAAACCGATGCCCATACCGCCTTTTGTCCTGCCGGAGATTTTTGTCGCATTAATCAGCTGAACTTCTGACGGGTGACGTGTGATGGCCTCGTTGGCTTCAAGATAATCATAGACATCATCAAACAGACGGGGGGTACCTCCTATCCTTCTGGAATAAAAAATATCTCCCTTGTTGAAGAGTTCGGTACCCTCCATAAAGAACGGCCGTTTCTCATTGTATTTAACCTCGTAAGGCGTAAGATTAAGGATACGCTCATCAGACTCCACCTGACCGAAATCCGGTATTAGCGTGGCATCCAGTGTGAAGCTTTCGGAAAGCCCTAATTTAATATCTAGTCCACCATTATAGGAGGTTGCGACGCCGGACTGATCGGAATTGTTCTCAATGTACCCGGAGACATAAGGAATAAGTGAAAGCCTGAGAGGGGGAGTAACATTTGTTATGCCCTTCATACCGCCCATATGCGAAACCGATGATCCGTATTCCTTCGTGACAAAGCTCCATGATGACGTCTCGCGGGTCCTTCTTACCTCCCTGAAGAAATTGATACCCCACATCTGTGTTTCAGATTTCGGGAATCTCAGCGCTGAATAGGGTATCCTTATCTCTGCGAACCATCCGATGGAAGTAACCCCGGTCTCACTCTCCCACACTGCATCCCAGGTGTCCTCCCTGTGGAAATCATCCTCACCTGAATTCAGCTTTATGTCTGCCTGAACATTTGAGGCATAGACCTTAAACTGCTCACCGTAGAGACCGTCGTTGAAAGGAGATATTTCGACATAGAAATTGTCAGCATTCATATTGCTTGCATCCCTTGGTCCGAGCTCAGTAAAAATGCTGTCAGGTGCGGAGTCGAACATCATTGCTCCTATATACAGGGCATCGTCGTCATAAAGGACCCTGACTTCAGTCCTGTATTTTGAGGGAATCCCGTTATACGGATTGTACATGACGAAGTCAGTCGCCATGGCCGCGTTCTGCCATGCCACATCGTCAGACACACCGTCAATCTTCGGTACCGAAACGGCCCGGACGGCGTTTATTATTTTCTTCTGAAGACCGACACCCTGAGTTTCCTGCGCACCGGCACTGCCAAAGAAAGTAAATAATAGCAGTACGATAACAGCTGTCGCTTTTCCGGCAAACTGACGTGATTTTGCAGAATCCATTAAATATGATTTGAGGTTAGTGATGGCAAATATACCTTACATGAAGTGACCGGCAGCCATTCTTCAGGCAATTAACAAATATTAACAGCCAACTTTTGCCGGCGTTCGCAGCAGTTGCGCCTTACATTTTTACTATTTTTGCTGCTCATTATTCAAACCCGATGAAGCAAACAGAACTTATTACCAATCCTGACGGATCGATTTTCCATCTACACCTTCTTCCTGAAGACATTGCTGAAAAGATCATAATTGTGGGTGACCCCGGAAGAGTCGAAATGATCGGACAGATGCTTGATTCTGTAAGGGTCAGGAAGAGCAACAGGGAATTCTCCACGGTGACAGGGTCATACCGTGACAGTGAGATCACTGTTATCTCCTCCGGAATAGGCACTGACAATATCGATATTGTTGTGAATGAGCTTGATGCGCTTGCCAATATCGATCTCAAGACCGGGGAGGTAAATGAAAACCCGCGTTCCCTCACCTTCATCAGGATTGGCACCACAGGAGCATTGCAGGCAGGCATACCGGCAGGATCCGTTATTGCTACCGGTAAAGCTGTAGGTTTTGACGGTCTGATACACTTTTATGAAGGATATGAATGGTTCCTGGATCACCGTTTTGCCGATGCACTGACAGAGTATCTCGAATGGCCGGATACTCTTGCTTATCCTTACGTTGTCGATGCCGATCCGTCGCTGCTGGAGAGTATAGGTGCTGATTTTCCCAGGGGAATAACGATTTCGGCTCCGGGATTCTATGGTCCTCAGGGACGCCGTCTGAGGCTTGAACCGTTTGACATCGAACTGAATGACAGGATTACTGCTTTTCAGGTCGCGGGACAAAAAATCACGAATTATGAAATGGAGAGCTCTGCCATTTACGGACTGTCAAAGCTGTTGAATCACAAGGCCCTGACGTTGTGCGTGGTAATCGGAAACAGGGTCACTGGAGAATTCCTTAATGATTACCAGCCTGCCGTAAAAGATCTTGCCAGGAAGGTCCTTGACGGTCTCAGCTTCTGAAGACTTCCAGCAGTTCTTTCAGGATTGCCCGGGCAGCCTTTCCGTCACCGTAAAAGCCAGGATACTGCAGTGATTCCTTATTGTTCATGAAGTAATCCCATGCTTCAGTGATCTTTTTAGGATCAGCATCGGCAAGCCTGACGGTTCCGTTTTTTACCAGTTCGACCCATTCTGTCTCATTACGGAGTAAGATGCAGGGTTTTGAGAAAAAATGGCTCTCCTTCTGAACACCGCCGGAGTCGGTAGCTATCATTTTCGCATTCTTCTCCAGGAGTATCATTTCAAGGAATGAAACAGGCCTGATAACCTTTATCAGATCTGTACCTGAAATTTCATCCCAGAGGTCCGGCGTTCTGTCGCGGAGCGCCTTCATGGTCCTCGGGTGAAGTGGCATGACCATCACAGTATTGTTTTTCGCTCCGATTTCCTTCAGGGTTTTGAAAATTGCAGAAAGTCGTACCGGGTCATCCGTATTCATGTCACGGTGAATTGTGACCAGGACAAATTTATCCTCCTCCAGTCCCATTTTGTGAAGGAATTCGCTTTTCTTCCGCATTGCCAGATCAGCGTAGAAAAGGGAGTTGTCATACATAATATCTCCGGTAAGGCAGATCCTCGGATTATTAAGATTAAAAGGGGCGATGTTTTCAGGCCTGAAACCCTCTGCCATCAGGTTTTTGAATGCAGTGTTCGTGGGAGCGAACATAAGCGTTGAAGCATGATCAGCCATGATCCGGTTCAGCTCCTCTGGCATTGCTTTGTTAAAGGATCTCATCCCTGCCTCGATATGCACCACCGGAAAATGCTGTTTCGCGGCTGCAAGGGCAGCCGCGAGTGTCGAGTTTGTGTCTCCGTAAATGATTACACAGTCAGGCTTTTCACTTATTATCACATCCTCGATCCGTTCGAGGATCAGGCCTGTCTGCCGGCCGTGCTTGCCCGATCCCACCTGAAGATTATGGTCGGGCTTCCTGATCTCCAATTCGTCAAAGAACACCTCGGACATCTCACGGTCATAGTGCTGGCCGGTATGAACAACAATTTCCTCAATTTCCTTACTGAATTCTCCGGCAATAGCCCTGCTTATTGCGGAGGCTTTTATTATCTGTGGCCTGGCGCCAACGATATTAAGAACTTTCAGCTTTTTCATTTCGCGTAGTTAACGGCCCTGGTCTCCCTAATTACGGTAATTTTTATCTGTCCCGGGTAGGTCATTTCATTTTGAATTTTCCGGGCTATTTCAAATGAAAGATTCTCTGTTTCCTTGTCTGAGACCTTCTCGGCTCCCACAATAACCCTCAGTTCCCTACCCGCCTGTATTGCATAGGTCTTTGTAACTCCGGGGTAAGAGAGTGCTACCGACTCAAGCTCATTAAGACGCTTGATATATGATTCTATAATTTCCCTGCGTGCTCCCGGGCGGGCTCCTGAAATGGCATCACAAACCTGCACTATCGGAGCGATGAGAGTGCTCATCTCTGTCTCGTCATGGTGTGCCCCGATGGCATTTATTACCTCAGGCTTCTCCTTATACTTTTCTGCCAGTTTCATTCCCAGTACTGCATGTGGCAGTTCCGGTTCATCATCAGGCACCTTGCCGATGTCATGCAGTAGTCCGGCGCGCTTGGCGATCTTGGGATTAAGACCAAGTTCAGCGGCCATTATCGAGCAGAGGTTGGCAACTTCCCTCGAATGCTGAAGAAGGTTCTGACCGTAAGAGGAACGGTATTTCATCTTACCGACCAGTCTTATCAGTTCGGGATGCAGACCGTGAATTCCCAGATCTATGGTAGTGCGTTTTCCTATTTCAACAATTTCCTCTTCTATCTGTTTGCGCGTTTTTTCTACTATCTCCTCGATGCGTGCAGGATGTATGCGTCCGTCAGTCACCAGCTGATGAAGAGCAAGCCTGGCTATCTCACGGCGGACCGGGTCAAAAGCGGAAAGAACTATCGCCTCAGGAGTGTCATCCACAATGATTTCCACGCCCGTGGCAGCCTCCAGAGCCCGTATATTTCGTCCCTCGCGGCCTATTATGCGGCCTTTAATCTCGTCAGACTCGATATGGAAAACAGTGACTGCGTTTTCAATTGCAGTTTCAGCTGCCACTCTCTGAATTGCCATGACCACAATACGCTTTGCTTCCTTTGCGGCGGTCATCTTGGCATCGTCAAGGATCTCGTTTATGTAGGACATGGCTCCTGTGCGGGCCTCTTCCTTAAGCGATTCCATGAGCTGATTGCGTGCATCTTCGGCAGACAGACCTGATATTGTCTCAAGCTGGTCCACCTGCTGACGGTGCATTTTCGAGAGCTCCTCGGTTTTCTTCTCGAG
Source organism: Bacteroidales bacterium (assembly GCA_038248855.1). Classification (GTDB taxonomy): domain Bacteria; phylum Bacteroidota; class Bacteroidia; order Bacteroidales; family VadinHA17; genus SR-FBR-E99. Next base: position 251,214 of record JBBRXA010000001.1, read on the forward strand.
CATTTCAACCTGCTGTGACATGCTCTCCTTTATGGCATCAGCTTCGTTTTTCTTCCTCTGAGTCTCTTCCAGCCTCTGGGAAAGAGCCATCTCCTTCTGTTTGATCCTGTTCTCCGACTGGCTGATCCGGTTGTTCTTTTCATTTATTACCTTCTCATGTTCAGCCTTCAGCTGCAGGAACTTTTCTTTGGCTTGCAGTATCTTTTCCTTCTTGATTACCTCCGCCTCTGCCTCAGCTTCGGAGATGATTTTTTTGCGCCTGGTTTTCAGCAGGACCTGCCAGAGGTAGTATGACAGGCCTGTTCCCGCAATGAGGGCTGCCCCGCTTATTGCAGCGACCAGCCCGGTAGTTATAACTCCAGATATCATAATTTTCGGTTTTTGATTATAAAAAAACCCGCAAAGTTTCCCTAACTTTTAAAAAAACCCCATATCTACATGTCTGGAGCTTCTGTCTTGCCTCAAACGTCCACCGTCCCGGATTAACGGGAACCCGACGAATCGGGGTGAGGCCTGTTCCTGGCAAGCCAAGATTAACTCCAAAGTACAAATTGTTGAGTTTTCAAAATGAATAGAGAAACAATGCGGGCAGTATCTTTGCTATTTTAAAGAACGATTATTACTTCTTTGACAGACAGAGACTGATCTTTTCACTCATCTCCCTCAACCCTTCTTCAAGGCTCGTGTCACCCTCCTTTTCTTCAATTTCAATGAGTCTGATCACGTACTGTAGGGCAGCCATCGCCAGAAAATCCTGGATATCCTTGTCAACGTACCGCTGCTTATACTGAAGCACCTTCTCGTTGATCATCCGGGCTGCTTTCCGGATACGCTCTTCATTTTCACTCTCCACCTTTAACGGATAATACCTGTCGGCCACATTAACCCTGATCGAAAGTTTATCATCCATTTTAATATATTATCTGTCTAAAAGAGCAATACATTTATCTATCTCCCGCACAAGTTCACTCACTCTCCTCTTTGCCGTTCCGGCATCGCCTCCATTCCCCAGGATTGCTCCGGAGAACTTCGCTCTTTCATATCTTGTCTGAAGCTCCTTTACTTCATCATTTTTTTTCGCCAGTTTGGTTCTTAAAACCGACAGTTCGGTTTCAAGCCCCGTTATCAGAGATCCCTGCTTCTCATGCTCTTCAATCAAAGCCTCAACAGACCTCTTCAGCAAAAGATACTCCTCATATCCCCCAGCATTCATAATGATCATCCTTAAATACAAAAGTAACATATTTTATCACGTTTTCAAAAAAAACTAACCATTATGTTTGTCCGTTTGACATTGAAACATAGTTTTGCAGCCTGCTACCGATTAATAATGAAAAAAAGAATTATACTTTTCCTTACTACCTGCACTGCCGGATTATTTCTGAATGCCCAGCAGGCAGATAAAAACCTGTTTATCAGTCCTTTGAAAGAGACTCCTTCTCTCTCAGCCAGCTTTGCGGAACTCAGGGCCGACCATTTTCACTCCGGCCTCGATTACAAGACCGGCGGTGCCATCGGTAAGGAGGTTTCCGCAGTCGCGGATGGTTACATTTACAGAATCAGCATCAGTCCCTCCGGCTTCGGCAAAGCAGTCTACCTCAGACACCCCTTTGGATATTCAACTGTCTACGGACACCTTGACCGCTTCAGGCCTGACATTGAGGAGTATATCAAAAACGGTCAATACGGGCAGAAGAGTTACACAGTCACCCTTTACCCCTCACGTGACCAGTTTCGGGTAAAGCAGGGTGACCTTATCGCCTGGTCGGGCAATACCGGAGGGTCATCCGGACCGCACCTCCACTTTGAAATCCGGGAGTCTTCAACCGAGAACCCCGTGAATCCCCTGAATTTCGATTTCGGAATTGCCGATAAAACCAGGCCGGTTATTGACAGGGTCGTCATTTATCCCCTTACCGCGGGGTCATCGGTTAACAACAGCCATAACCCCCTTTCACTTAAAACATCAGGCCAGGGAGGCAGGTTTGGCATTGTGTCGCAATCGCCCCTGACTGTATACGGCGCAATAGGAATTGGCATTAAAACCTGGGACAGCTTTGACAACAGCCAGAACCGTTGCGGTGTATACTCAATAGACCTCCTTGCAGACTCGGTAAAGGTTTACGGGTTCACTGCAAAGCGATTTTCATTCAGTGAATCGAGGTATATCAACAGTCATACCGACTACCGGGCAAGGATCAGGGATAATGAATACATTCACAAAACCTTCCTTCAGCCGGGCAACAGGCTCTCGATGTACAACGGTGTAATCCGCAGAGGTGTATTAAGGTTCAATGACGACAAGGTTCATAAGATTACCGTGAATGTGACCGATGCAGCCGGCAATAAATCACATCTGAACTTCAGTGTAAGGTCTCTCTCCACGCCTCCCGTTAAAGCTGCTGAGGTTAAATGCAGTAAGGTGCTCCCGTGGGGGAAAGCCTCGGATTTCACTGCTGACGGAATCAGGATTCACTTTCCGGACCTTGCTTTTTATGATACGGTGTTTTTCAATTACAGCGTCAGAAGCGGGAACGGAAAATATCTCTCTCCTGTACATTCTGTACATGATGAAACAGTAGCTATACACGACCTCATAAGGATTTCCATCCGGCCCGATACGGTACTTTACGGACAGGAAGCAAAAATGTGCCTGGCGAAAGTCAGCCGTGACGGTAAAAAAAGCTATGCAGGCGGAGATTTCCGTTACGGCTTTGTCTCGGCTGAGGTAAGAGCGCTTGGTGATTATACAGTAAGCGCTGACACCTCAGCTCCAAAGGTAATCCCTTCATTTGCAAAGGGTTCTGATCTCAGTGGCAGAAAATCCTTTTCGGCTACAATAACGGATGACTTCTCCGGAATAAGAAGCTACGAGACAGTTATTGACGGCTCGTGGGCACTGACGGAATATGATACCAAAAACAACGTGCTGATTTACCGGTTTGACAGTACTAGGATAAAACAGGGCAGTCTTCACCGTATGGAGCTGAACGTCACAGACAACCGCGGCAATACCACCACACTGAAGACTGATTTTACCTGGTGATCTTCTTTTCAGAAGAGCTTTTCAGGGTAAATTCCTGCATCAACCATTTTCCGTATGTTCTCTACAACAAACGGTTTGTCCTCGCGGTAAGTCACGCCGAACCAGTGGCTGTCGCTTCTTAAAATCTGAATCGTAATCTCTCCCTTTTTTACAAATTTATCCAGTGAGGTAGGTATGTCAAGTTCAGCTTTCAGATCGCTGATCCTTTCTCTGAGGAAAGACTTGAACTCGAGGTTCAGATATTTAAAGCAGGAAGGTTTGAATCCGAAGAGGTTCATTGAAACGATCTCCTCCCCCGTGTACTGATGAATACGACCCTGGGAGTCAGGTGCAAAAATGCCTTCTGGCTTCTTTTCAATACCCCTGGTTTCAACCATATGTTCCAGAAGACCGCCGCTACTTACGGAGCAGATGCCCCGGTTTACCTGTCCGTGATCCGAAAGAGTGTTGCCGAGCCGGTACCCCACTATGCAATAGTTGGTGTCATTGGTGTCAAGGGTCAGAAAGTCATAAAGAACTTTGAATGAATCTACGCCGTAATAATCATCGGAATTTATTACCCCGAAAGGTTCCCTGATTTTATTTTCAGTGACCAGGATGGCATGACTGGTTCCCCACGGTTTCTGGCGGCCCTCGGGTACGGAAAATCCGTCAGGAAGATTACCCAGGTCCTGGAAGACATAGTCAATTTCAATTACGTTCTCAAGACGTCTTACGAATGTCTCCTTGAACTGCTCCTCTATATCTCTCCTGATTACGAAAACCACCTTACCGAATCCGGCTCTTTTTGCATCATAGATTGAATAGTCGATAATAGTCTCTCCTGATGGTCCAACCTGGTCCAGCTGTTTGTTTCCGCCGTATCTGCTGCCCATCCCGGCAGCAAGCACCAATAATGTAGGTTTCATAAGTTTTGCTGTTTTTTGGTAAGCAATAATACCTAAATATTTTGTACTTTCAAAACCTGAAAACAAAGAATTGTCGTTTCTGATTGAGATATGCACTGACTCTGTTGAGTCTGCCTGTGTTGCACAGGATGCGGGTGCGGCAAGGCTTGAGCTTTGCTCTGCCCTGTCCGAGGGAGGTGTAACCCCCAGCCTTGGTCTGATAAATTCCGTCAGGGCGAACACCGACATTGAATTAAACGTTCTGATAAGGCCCAGGGCAGGCGATTTTCTATATTCCGACACAGAGTTTGGAGTTATGCGGAGAGACATCGAAATTGCAGGAGAAGCCGGGGCTGACGGCATTGTGACCGGAATCCTGAGAAGCGACGGGAATATCGATCTTGAGCGTACTGCACTGCTTGTCGAATACGCCGGACCGATGAGTGTCACCTTTCACAGGGCAATTGATTTGTGCCGCGATCCCCTCAATGCCCTCCATGACATCATCACAGCCGGTGCAACACGTATACTTACTTCAGGTCAGGCCCGCAAAGCGGTGGACGGAGTAAACGTAATAAAAAACCTTGTTGAAAATGCCGGTGACAGGATTATCATTATGCCCGGCAGCGGCATCGATGAATACAATATTGCTGTCCTGGCCGGTTCAACGGGTGCCAAAGAATTTCATCTGTCCGGACGCCGGACCGAAGAAAGCCTGATGACTTTCCGCCGGAAAGGCATCTCGATGGGAGGTTCACAGATAATTTCTGAATATTCGACCAGAATTGCCGATGCTGACAGGATAAGAACTGTAATTAAGATTCTTTATAGTATTGAAATCTGAACAAAGATATTATTTTTGACCTTTGTTCCGGTCAGCGGGACAAAATCCTAACGGAGAATACTGATTTATTCTGTCAATTTATTAACATATAACAATTATAATTATGAAAAGGATAACAGCACTTATGCTAACCTTGCTGCTGCTCTCGTGGGTTACCGCGGAGAAAGCAAGGGCTTGCACCAACTTCCTGATTACCAAGGGGGCTACCAAAGACGGCTCCACAATGATCACCTACTCGGCTGACTCGCACGTTCTGTACGGCGAGCTTTACTACTGGCCTGAGATGGTCTACAAGGCAGGTGCCATGCTTGATGTATACGAATGGGATAGTGGTAAGTTTCTGGGCAAAATTGAACAGGCTCCAGCCACTTATTCAGTCGTAGGGAACATGAACCGCTTTCAGCTTGCCATCGGTGAGACAACTTACGGCGGAAGAGGCGAACTCGGTAATCCTCAGGGAATCATCGATTACGGCAGCCTGATCTATATTGCCCTCCAGCGTTCAAGGAACGCCAGGGAGGCAATCCATACCATGATTACGCTTACCGAAAAATACGGCTATTGCAGTTCAGGAGAATCGTTCTCCATCTCAGACCCCAATGAGGTCTGGATAATGGAACTTATCGGCAAAGGTCCGGGCAAAAAGGGTCTTGCATTCGTAGCCCGCAGGATACCTGACGGTTACATATCAGGTCATGCCAATCAGGCAAGGATACAGACCTTTCCTCTCTCAGACGGAAAGACCTCTATAACCGCAAAGGAGATCGACAAAGTCTTCAATCCCGAAGTCGAAACAGTTTATTCCGATGACATGATTGGATTGGCCCGTCAGTTTGGGTGGTTCAGCGGAAAAGATGCAGAATTCAGTTTCAGCGATGTGTTTGCACCCGTTGATTTCAGCGGTGCACGTGCCTGTGATGCACGTATTTGGTCAGGTTTCAACAAGGTTAACAGCTCGATGGGAAAATACGTGGAGTATGCAATGGGTCATGACCTTTCTGAAAGGATGCCACTATGGATCAAGCCTGACAAAAAGCTCGGCGTGGAGGATGTGATAGGACTAATGAGGGACTATTACCAGAATACCCCCATGGACATGACAAAGGATATCGGTGCCGGTCCGTATCTCAGCACAGTACGCTGGAGGCCTATGAGCTTCACTGTTGACAGTGTGACCTATATCAATGAAAGGGCAATCTCGACACAGCAGACAGGTTTCTCCTTCGTGGCCCAGAGCCGCAGCTGGCTACCTGACCCGGTCGGCGGGATCTTCTGGTTCGGTGTCGATGATACATATTATACCGTTTACACCCCGATGTATTGCGGAATAACAGCTGTACCTGAATCTTTTGCTGTTGGCAACGGAGACATAATGACTTACAGTGTCAATGCGGCCTTCTGGGTATTCAACGAGGTCACCAATTTCGTTTATACCCGTACCAGCCTCATGATTGATGATTTTCAGGCAAAACAAAGGGAACTTGAGCAGAAATACATTGCAGAAACTGCCGCACTTGATAAGACTGCCGAAGCAATGTATAAGAAGTCTCCCAAAAAAGCCACGGCGCTGATCACAAACTATTCGGTAAATGCGGGAAACAGCACCGTAAGTCAGTGGAGGGAATTTTACAAATTCCTGTTTACCAAGTATATGGACGGTAATGTGAAGACCAAAAGTGAACCTAAGGAAGGATACAAATATGTTGTTCCCCAGCTCAAACAGCCGGGTTACCCGCAGGAGTGGTATGAAAGAGTGGTCAGGGATGCAGGTGAAAAGCTGAAACAGACCGGGACCTCGGGACATTGAAAGTATTCGCTATTTTCCGGCTTTATTTTGCAGATAATAAAAAAATTATTTGTAAGTTTGCGACCGATTTTGAAACCAGTAGAGACACAAATTTTTCGCGCGATGAACTTAATGAAAATAGTTGAAAAAGAGTATGCTGTAAAGAAGGAGTATCCGAAATTCAAGGCCGGAGACACCGTTACAGTTCATTATAAGATTGTTGAAGGTAACAAGGAAAGGATACAGCAGTATCGTGGAGTGGTTATACAGAGATCAGGCACAAGCAATACCGAAACGTTTACAGTTCGTAAAATGTCAGGTAACATAGGTGTCGAAAGGATCTTCCCGGTTGCCTCCCCCTTCATTGACAAGATAGAGGTCAATAAGTACGGAAAAGTACGCAGGGCTCGCATCTTCTACCTTCGTAACCTTACAGGCAAGAAAGCACGTATCAAGGAAAAGATATTCTAATCCGAAATATATTTTACGGAAAAGGCTGCAGTTCGCAGCCTTTTTTTTATGCAAAAAAACCGCAGGTTATCCGGTAAACCTGCGGTTAAAAAGGGTTGTCAAACCATCAAAAGGACTAGTAAACGGTGGTCTGGGGATTCCAGTTACACCATCCGGATGTCCAGTTTTCTGTACCGAATGCACCCCTGAATGCAACAGGAGTGAAAAAAGTATCAGTCAGTCTTGTATTTGTAAATGAAGCACCTGAAAGCAGCGCTGATCCTGTCGCTGGTAAGAGTGAAGGAGAGGTAAGATTTACCAGGGATGTTCCGATCACATCGGCCAGGGACAGATTATCGGCGTTATGCCTTGAGGCTGCCTGAAACCAGGCTATGTGCTGAGCCACAGTGTAAGGTGTAGCCACAGTACCTGTCTTTTCAACATAATTGTCAGTCATCCCCGCAAGAACAGTATACTCAATCTGCAATTCATTCAAATCAGCCCGTGAAGGTGAATTGCCCTTCTGGCCGTCTATGGAGAGCCCCTGCGGGAAACCGGCGAATACCGAATTGTACACGGATGTCATCGTACCCCTTCTGAGGTGCAGTGCCTTTTCATGCTTTGTTCCGGCTGGCAGTGTTGATGTCACTGTAAGCGGACCCAATGCTGTTACATTTGAGAATACAGGTGCTGTGACAGGTGTCAGCAGCGATCCGTCAGCATCATTGTCACTCTCGAAGCCATTTGATCCGGACTGGTCTGATTTCAGAGGATCCTGGATGATAAGACCGAACTGAATCTTCCCGCTAAATCCGTTGTCAGTGTCAAAGCCGTCGTCAAGACCGCCAAGTGCAACAATATACTTAAGATTGACATTTCCTCCAAACCACTCGAAAGAGTCGTCACCAGAGTATGAAACCTGTATATGATCCATCACCGTAGCTTTTCCCACCGAATAGAGGGTCAGGCCGTTTATCTCGCTGTTCGATGTTGAAGTTAGGGGAATACCGGGGAACTCGATCCTTACATACTGAAGTACTCCCGAGTTGTCATTGTCATCGTTTCCGCCGTATTCAGCCCCGATACCGCCTTCAGTAAGCCCTATGCCGGCACCGTTGTCATGCTTGTTTGTTTTAGCTTTGCCGCAGATGACCAGACCGCCCCAGTCGCCTGTAGCCCTTTGCCCTGCAGGCTTGTCAGACGTGAAGACAATAGGGTTGCTGGAAGTACCTGCAGCCATAATCTTTGAACCTCTCTCGATTATGAGAGTCGCCTTTGAGTTGGAAACACCTTTTATTACGGTGCCTGGTTCAATTGTCAGGACGGCATTGTTCTTTACATAGACAAAGCCAGAAAGCAAATATTTCGCCTGAGCGTACCACTTTGTGTCAGCGGTAATATCTCCGGAGACAGTTATAACCTGTCCGGTTGAGGGCACGACGGTTACGGAACACTCTGCGTGGTACATTACATTCTCGGCCGAAGTAGCGGTAATTGTTGCTGTTCCCAGGGCAACACCTGTGATAATACCGTCATTTACGGTGGCCACGGTTGCGTCGCTTGTGCTCCATGTTACGTTCTTATTTGTTGCGTCAAGAGGGTCAATTACTGGCAGCAGACTGACCGTTGCTCCAATTGCCACGGTTGCCTCCTGCCTGTCCAGTGACAGAGATTCAACAGGAATGTCTTTCTCACACGATGACGCAGTGAGCACTAATGCCCCCAGAAGAAGTGTCTTTACAGAATTGATAAAATAATTTGTTTTCATAGCAGATAATTGTTTATTTAGTTCTTTTATCAGAATTTCAGTGATAGTCCAAGCGTATACTGTCTGCCCGGATAATATGATTTTGTTATTTGTGACCTGTCAAATGCCTTTGTTCCGTCGCTTCCGTAATATGACATGTCAACAACGGTCTTTACATTCTGCCGGAAGACAACCTTTTCACCGAAAAGATCCTTGATACCGGCTTTAAATTCAAACTTGCCACCGAACTTTTTGCTCAGTGATAAATCCACTTCGTTCCTTGGCATCTCATAGATGTCAGGAATACTTTCCCAGCTGTTCGGCGACGGTCTGCCAACGGCCACGATCCTCTGGCCGATCCTGTTGTATACTATGCTGGTCATGAACCCCTTATCAGGATTCTGGTAGAACAGGGCAAAGTTCACGATGTAAGGGGACTGTCCCTGCAGAGGTCTGTCAAATGCAACCGAGCTCCTGATAAGTGCAAGGTTTATGACGGCTGTAAAATTGGTAAGACCGGAATGGATGAATTCAAGCGACTTGCGTGCTTCTGTTTCAAGTCCGTAACTGTATGCAGAACTGATATTGTCAAATGAAAACTGGGTTGGATTGTTACCCGTTATTGTTACCTCTATCGGGTTACTGAAGTTCTTGTAAAAAATCCCGACATTAAAGGTCTCATTGTTTCCGGGGTACAACTCGTACCTTATATCAAAGTTGTGGACATATGCCTGTTTAATATTTTCATTTCCGTATATACCTGCATTCTGGTCAAAATCCACGTAGTAAAACGGAGCCATCTCCCTGAATTCAGGCCTGTTGACTGATAATCCGTAGGTGAACCTCAGAAGACTCCGGGAAGATATGTTATATGCGAAATTGGCAGAGGGGAAGAGATTGACCGTATCACGTTTTACAAGCACCGGGGTTGTCGTTCCCTGCTTAAAACTTGAAAGTTCCTGCATATCCTTCTCAATCCTGAGACCTAATGAAAGATCTGTACGGACATTGAATTTGAGTCTCAGATTAAGATAGCCTGCCAGGATACTGCTACTGGCATTATATGAATCAGAAAGGGCGGTAATCTCCTTAAGTTTGATTCCGTCAGTCAGGTTTAAATTTTCAGGATTGAAAATTTCGCTGACAGGACGCGATGTAATAGAGAAGGCAGAAGCATCATGTGAAATTGAATAGCCAAAATTACGGGCATTGAATACTCGGGACTTACTCTCGGTAAAAAATCCTGTTTTAAACTCAGACTCAATATTCCCTACTTTAAATTTACGGGTAAAGTTCAGGGCTCCGGAATAATTCTTTTCGCTAAGATTCAGCCACATTCTCGATACAGATGAGAGATCAGGATTGTTACCAAAAAGAATTACAAAGGGTGATGCATCACCGTCATTGCTGATATACCTGTACCTTTTCAGATCAGGCTCATCTTTGACAGAAACAGAGTAACCCCCGGTGAAATCGATTATGGTTTTGCCCTCATTGAATATCTTCTCAGCACCGATCTGACCTGCATAAATAAGCCTGTTGCTGTATTTCATCTCACCGGAATTGATGTATCTTCCGTTGTTGTACCATTCTCTGCCTTCTCTGAGCGTCACTGACGACTGAGCCGTGCGTGTGAAGAAGTTCCTGAAATCAATTTTCAGACCGTTGACCGGATAGACGGTCCAGTTGTGCAGAAGACCGATCCTGGCATTTGTCTTATACTGTTTGTCTGTGAACTCATCAAGAATTCCGGGAGTGTCAAACCTGAAATTGTAAATTGAATAACTGTTATTTTCTATCTCGTTAAAAGCATTGGAATAACTGTATGTAAGTGATGTGACATTCCCCGCGATGAAGCTTCCCTTTTCAAACCTTCTGTTAACTCCGACAGACAGTTTCTGATCAGGAAGTCCTGATCCTCTGAGAGCCTCCCAGTTATTGTTCAGGCTTCTTCCTATGCTGGTTACCCTGTCACGGATTTCCGGATTTGTAGCACTCTCATACTGGTCGAGATGACCCGGCATACTGGCAGGCAGTTTACGAAAGTCACTTCCTGAGGTGAGCCAGTCGGTGGAACTGCCGCTTTCCTTTCTGAAATCGTTGAAAGTAGAGTACTGCCTGTAGGCGGTACCGTATGAAAAGAAGAAATTATTACCTGAGGGGATGCCTGTGGTTGATACCTTTACAAATCCTCCCGAATAATCAGCCGGAAGCTCGGCTGTCGGCGACTTGAGGATAAATATATTCTCGATCATCGATGAAGGGATGAGATCAAATGAAAATGACCTGGTATCTGCTTCAAGGCTCGGTGCCGAAGAATTGTTCAGCCATACATTATTATACCTCGATGACAGTCCTCTTACAACGATAAACTTGTCATCCACAATCGACACTCCCGGAAGCCGTCTTACAACTTCGGAGGCGTCCCGGTCCTGTGTCCTGCCGATGAGCTGTGCCGATATGCCGGATACAACTACCGGGCTGTTTTTTATATTTGTCATGACAGATACTTCACTGTCATTTCTTTTTGTGGCGACGACCACAATATCACCCAATTCTATCGATGCGTCTGCCATCAGGGCTTCTACCCCTGTGGTAACGCCGGGATTTACCTCAATCCCGCGAAGCATCAGGGGTTCGTAGGAGATGAAAGTAAAATTCAGATTGTAAGTTCCCCCGGGCACTCCATCGATTGTAAACTCACCGTCTGCTCCTGTTGCAGCTCCTTTGAGGGTCCCCTCGATGACAACATTGACTCCGGGCATAGTTTCTCCTGTTTTCCGGTCCCTGACGGTCCCTGATATCTTGCCCGTCAGCGCCTGTGAAAGCAACAGATTGCTTCCGGCGATAGTAACAGTAAGAATAAGTATTGTAATTAGCTTTTTCATGGAAATGGTTTGACAATAAATTATGCTGCAAATCTCCCCCTCAAATGTTACAGAATGATAAAAAACTGATTAAGAAAAGGATACAAAATGGTTACAGAAATGTTACCGCTCCGTCTGTCACATAAAAAAAGAGGCCTTCATGGCCCCTTCTCAGCAAGGTACGATGATGAGGTTATTTACTTAAGCATTTCGTCCGCCCTGGTCTTTGCCCCGGCAATTATACGGTCAGCTTTGGTGTTAGCCTCCGTTTCAAGTTGAGTCGCCCTTTTTTCAGCTTCCCTGTTCAGGGCTTCCGCTCCCTTTTTTGCGGCGAGCACAGCAATCGGGCCTTTGGACTCCGCATCCTTCACAAGTTTCTGTCCCCGCAGGTCAGCTTCGGAACGAATTGTTTTTGCCGCTGAGGCGGCTTCGTCACGCATATACTTCGCCTTCTCCTCCGCCTCCTTGATTATCTTGTCAGCCTGCTCCCTGACGGTTTCATTCACCTTTTCAATTGCCTGTTCCTTTATTGCTTCTGTCACTGTAGTTACAGTGCTGGTGGCATCCCCTCCCGTAAATGAAGGTGTTATCACCGGTTTCTTGAACGTCCCTCCCACTTTCAGGTTCACTTTTATAATATCAGAGGGGACATAGGTCACCCCCAGCAGTGCTGCCTGTGCCGCGAGGGTGCCGATCAGGGCATTGACAGATTCGCCCAGGTCAGATCTCGGAATTTCAGTCTTTACCAGGTAATTAATCGTCTGGTCGAGCCCCTGGTCTCCCGAAATGTTCATTTTAATATTGCCGAGCTTTGTGTCAAACGGTTTGACAAACACCCGGCCTTTACTGATTGTGAAGGCAGCGCTGACATCCTTTATAATGTTTGAGTATTCTGAATTAAGCTTAAGCACCCCCTTCATCTGGTCGAAAGTCTTTGATTCAAGCAACTGGACCATCTCAGAAGTGACAGTTCCTCCGCCGGTAATTGATGCAAGTACAGGCATAAAATCAATCCCCAGCAGGCTCTCGTACTTAAAGCCGGCTGAAAGGTTGCCTCCAAGTCCCTGTGCGGCCGGAGCAAGTCTCTGAACTGTGTTGAATGCCGAAAAGGCATCCTTTATCCCTATCGAAGTGATCTTCATATCGGCCTTTACAGAAGGCTTCAGCGTATCTCGGGTATCATATTCAGCATTCATTAGTATCATCCCTCCAAGGGCCTTCATACCCGTTTCGCGGATGTTTACCACACCGTCATGAACTGTCAGGTTGCCTTTGACCTCCGTTGCCTCCAGCCTGTCAAAGAACAGACGTCCAATCTCTCCGTTGAATGCAAATTCTATGTTACGCGGAATGTTAAAGACTGCAAGTGCTGTGGTGTCTTTTACAGCCGTGGTATCTGAAGGGATCTTATCCATGATCTCATTAAGATCGACAACCGATGAGAAGAGGGAAAGGTTTCCCTTTATTACTCCGTCTGACAGCAGCCAGGGAATATAATTTTCAAGTCTGCCGCTCAGCCTGAAGTCGCTCTTATCACCAACTTTAATCATAAGCTGTTTTAATTCGGAATAAGCCGGGCTGAAAGTCATCAAGGCGTTATCAATACGTATTGCGGGAAGATCCGGCATTTCAACAGCCATCCCCGTTATTCCGAGGGTTCCGTCAGCCCTGAACTGGTCATATTTCTTATTCTCAATCATCGAAAGACGCCCGGCAAGGTTAAGGGAGACATCAAACAGTCCGCTGAGTGAGATGCTGTCAAGAGGCAGGGCATTCTTAAGTTTGGCGAGGTCGATTTTTCCAACGGCCCGTGCATTAATTTCAGGGTCACTTAGAGGTGTCCTGAGATTCATTGTCATGTCAAACGGATTGCCTGCAAGAACTAAGTGAAACCTGTTTACTTCCACCGTGGTCTTGTCCATATCCGTTCCGTCCATTGCGACGTCAGCGTCAATGGCTATTGCCGTGATCTTTTCAGGAAGATCCGGATAGCTAACCGTTCCGTCGCTGACCAGCAGCCTGAAGCCTACATCGGGCATTGTGCTGTCAACCGAGCTGTACACCCCTTTGACAGTCCCGTTCAGTGAAAAGCTTCCGGATGCCTGCAATTTCTCGTAACCCGACATATAAACTGCAGGGATCAGTGAGAGAAACGATTTGAAAGTAGCTTCCCTTGTGCCAAAAATGAGGTCTGTGGTAATATCATCTTCCGGCATCGCCACGAGGCCTGAAAAGTTTACGCCCAGGTCATTGATGTTAAGCTGGTTGTCTGCAAACCTGAATATAAGGGAATCAGTTTGTGTGTCAATGTTCCCCTTCAGACTGGCTGTAGCTTCCGAAAGGTATTTTATTTCGTCCATGATGAAGGAAACACTTTTCACCGTGATATCCGTTATCAGGTCAGTCCGTGAAGCAGTCATATCTCCGGAAATACGTGCTTCCAGACCTTCGAGCACCGCCCTCATGTCCGACTCCAGATCGGTATAAACAATCCGTCCGTCTAGTATCAGGATTTTATTGAGTTCCAGTCTGAATGATGACGGTTCCTCAACCTCAGCCTCATCCTCTTTCATGATATCCCAGTTAGCCGCACCGTCGTTCAGAACTTTTGCATTTACCTCCGGCCGGTCAATTATGACAGATTTCATCTCATAGCCATTGTCAGAAAAGAGGCTTTTAAGATTAAAGACCAGGTCCAGGGATTTCACAAAGGCAAGAGTGTCTCCCTGAAAGCTGCCGACACCCGTAATACTTAGGTCAGATACCGTAAATGCAACATTCGGGAAAGCCCTGAAAAGGCTCACCTTATAGTCTTCGAACTTTACTTCGGCATTGACTGTGCTGCTGATCTGTGACTCTAGTTTTGCCCTGATCTTATCCTTAAAGGCAAACGGTATGATGAGTGCTGCGGCGACAATAAGAATAAACAGCGCTCCGACAGTCAGTCCGAAAATTTTTATTCCTTTTTTCATTTTATTTCATATTTATGCCAGCACGCGGGTTGCTGTGAAGTCTCCAGGCAGGCAGAGTCTCTGACTGCATTAATTATGCCGTAAAATTAACCAATAAAACGAAAAAACTTCTATATTTGCACCCGCTAACGGTCCCGTAGCTTAACTGAATAGAGCATCTGACTACGGATCAGAAGGTTGTGGGTTTGAATCCCTCCGGGATCACGATGTAAAATGAAAAAGCCTGATTGTCAGGCTTTTTCATTTTACAAATACAGCCCATGTATATTTCAAGCATTGTAACTTCTCGTTTTTTTTTCTTAAAAAGAATATCTTTGGTCCGCCATAATTCAGATAATCAACGAAACCAATCCATATGAAGACAATTTCAGCACTTTTAATAATTACCTCACTTGCAATGCTATCCTTCAGGTCTGACAAGCCGGCCTACATGCTTTTTGACTCTGAGGGCAGGAAGGTCAAATATGAAAAAATGCTTCAGGCAGTCAGTAATGCCGATGTCGTTTTCTTCGGTGAACTGCACGACAATCCAATTGCCCACTGGCTTGAATATGAAGTGACTGCTGATCTTTACAGGATTGCGGGAGAAAGACTTGTTCAGGGCGCCGAGATGTTCGAGGCTGATAACCAGCTTCTCCTCGATGAGTACCTGTCAGCAGCATATGAGGCTGATAAGTTCGAAGCGGAAGTCAAGCTTTGGAAGAACTATAAGACCGATTATAAGCCCCTGGTGGAATTCGCAAGGAAAAACAACCTTCCCTTTATTGCAACCAATGTGCCGAGAAGATATGCTTCCGTTGTTTCGAAGAAGGGTCTTGATGCGCTTGAGCAGCTGCCTGCAGAGGCAAGAAATTACATTGCTCCCCTCCCGATCTTTTATGATCCTGAAGTAAAAAGCTACAAGGACATGATGGAGATGGGCGGGATGCCGGGAATGGGTGGCAAACCCAACGAAAACTTTCCGAAAGCACAGGCAATCAAAGATGCCACAATGGCTCATTTCATTCTGAAGAACCTGCCGCCTGGAAAGATATTCATTCATTACAACGGTTCGTACCATTCTGACAACTACCTGGGCATCATTTATTACCTGAAAAGGGAAAGACCTGATATAAAAGTGGCAACAATTTCTACGGTCCTCCAGGCCGATACGGCAAACCTCAGCACTGAATACACGGGTACCGCGGATTATCTGGTTGTGATCCCGGAAACGATGACACGTACATACTAGACTACCAGAACAATAAATAACTGCCCGCACAATAGCAGCGGTACAGGCATCAGGTCTGATTTCTGTCAAGTCTGCTCAGGGCATACCAGGAAGATCCAATTACTGAGGCATCGGCACCCAGAACAGCCTTCTCGATTCTGAGGCCCCTGGAACATTCAGGCAGCGAATTCAGGAGAGTCTGCCTTTTGATTTCATTCAGGTAGTCATCGCCGGCCAGAGCCATTCCTCCTCCAAGCACAATAATTTCAGGAGCAAAGATACTTACCAGGTTGGCAAGCCCTATTCCGATGAAGCGGGCATTTTCCGCAATTGCTTTTCCAGCGGCGGAATCACCTTCCCGGCTGAGCCTGAATATATCGGCAGCTCTCAATGAGGTTGACATTCCGGTTTCACCTCCGGCAGACAGGTACTGTTTTACCAGTGCGCGGCCACAGGCGTACTCCTCAAGGGTCCCGATCCCTCTCATAACATCTCCCGGTTTTCCAGTGTCAATTATCATCATACCCACCTCGCCGCCGGCATTGTTTACCCCCCTGTAAAGTTTTCCGTCAATGATTATTCCACCGCCAATGCCTGTTCTGAGCGCAATGAAGATAACATGCCTGTAACCTTTTGCAGCGCCGAACCGGTGTTCTGCAACAGTCATCAGGTTGGCATCATTTCCGATGTAAACAGGCAGGCCTGAACTGCGGTTCAGTTCTGAGGCGAGATGTACATTTTTCCAGCCTTTTACGCCGTGGCCGGGACAAAGAACCACACCCCTGTCGTGGTCAATGAACCCCGGCACCGAAACTCCGATTGCGAGGGGGTTCACTCCTATGGAAGCCGCCTGCTCACGGGTGTGCCGGAGAGCTGATTTCAGGGAAGTGATGATATTGGCCCTTGTCAGTTTTTCCCTGAGGGGAAATGACTCCTTCAGCAGCAGCTTGCCGTCAAACCTGACAACGGCAGTCCGGACGAAAAAACGTCCCAGGTCTGCTCCTATGGCTGTGGCATGGGGATACACGAAATGTCAAAAGTTGAAAGTCGAAAATCGAAAGTAAAAAGTCAATAATCAAAAAGCTTTTGAGTATTAAGATCAAAACCGTTCAGATACAAATTTACTGAAGTCATCCGTAAAAATAATATCTTTGGGTTCATATTTCGGAAGTCATGCAGAAAAGAGTGAGGGAGATACTTGCAGCGGAAGCGGAAGCAATTAAAAACATCCCGGTAACCAATAATTTTGAAAGTGCCATCAAACTGATAAATAAGCATGTACACCTGCTTAAGGGAAAACTCGTGACTAGCGGAATGGGAAAGGCCGGGCAGATAGCACATGATATTGCAACCACCTTCTCTTCAACCGGAACACCTTCTGTATTTTTGCATCCCAGCGAAGCTCAGCACGGTGATCTGGGCGTGTTGCAGGAGAATGACCTCATGCTTGTCATCTCCAACTCGGGACGCACCCGTGAGATACTTGAACTTCTGGAACTGAAGGATAATCTTTACCCTCAAATACCGGTGATAGTCATTACCGGCAACGAGGAGAGCCCACTTTGGGACAAAGCAACCGTAGGACTCTTTACGGGAGGCCCTCCCGAGGTATGTCCTCTCGGGCTGACACCCACAACTTCCACTACAGTCATGACTGTGATAGGTGACGCCCTGGTGTCCCTGATGATCAATTACATAGGGTTTACGGCAGCCGAATACTCAAAACGGCATCACGGCGGTTACCTCGGGGTGAAATCTCGTGCTGAATCGGACAGGGAGAACGGGATTATCTATTGAATCAGATCTGCCACGCCTTCAAGAATGTAAGTGGGTCTGTAAGGGAATTTGTCGGCAGATTTCAGTGTTGAGATACCCGTCAGCACCAGCAGTGTATCAATCTCTGATTCAATACCTGCAATTATATCGGTATCCATTCTGTCTCCGATGATTATTGTCTCATCTGTGGAGCATCCGATCATCTTGAGAGCGATACGCATCATCAGCGGATTGGGTTTCCCGACAAAGTATGCCTGCCGGCCCGTAGCCAGCTCGATCGGTGAAACAAGAGCCTTTGTAGCCGGAATAATGCCGTTCTCAACCGGGCCGGTAAGATCAGGATTTGTTCCGATCAGCTTGGCACCTTTAAGAACAAGGTTTACCGCCTGTTCAATCTTTTCGAAGCTGTAGCTGCGGGTGTCTCCCACAACCACATAGTCAGGATTAAAGTTGTTCATTGTGTAACCGGCGTTGTACAGCGCATTGATAAGACCTGCCTCGCCAATTATATAAGCGGTTCCGCCGGGCCTCTGGCTGGAGAGAAAATTGGCGGTCGCAAGCGCACTTGTATAAAATACACTTTCATCAAGGTCTATTCCGAGCCGGAACATCTTTTCCTGCAATTCCTTTGCAGTCCTCTCACTCGAATTGGTCAGGAAAAGAAATTTCTTGTTCTCTTTTTTCAGCCATTCCACAAACTCCGGAACACCCGGCAACAGCATGTTGCCGTGGTATATGACTCCGTCCATATCACTTATAAAAGCTTTCTTGCTGCGGATCTTCTCTATTATTTCCTTGTTTTTCATTCTGGTAAATTACGGTGCAAAATTAACAATTAGCAGCCATATGATTCAGGCCCGTATGTAATTGTAACAATAAAGAAACTTGCCGTACAATCTGATGGATGCTACTTCTTTAACTGGCTCAGACCTGTTTCGATCTGTTTTTCAAACACACTTGCGGTCTCAAGCCACTTCAGCATCCGGGTGCTGACCTCGGGAAACCCGGGAGATCTTCCCGCCAGTGTTTTGTATAATGCCTCCCTCAGCTCAGTCATCGCTGCAAGCACGTCATTGAAATAGATTATGAAGAATTTATCGGTCAGGTAGAAATAACGCTTTCTGCCCGTGTTATATGTCTTGTAGTCAATCAGCCTGCTGTTCAGCAGGAAGCTTACTGAATTGCTGATCACGCTCTTACTGGCGCCGAAAAATAAACCGATTTCATCGAAAGTCAGCTCGGCAGAATCGGAAACCGTAAAGAGCGCCAGTATCCTCCCGTTCATTGGCGCCAGCCCGAATTTTTCAAATACCCTTCCGGTTTCATCAATCTGTTCCCTTATTTTAACTGACTCACGAATCTTCATTATCACCCTGATTAAACTGATCTGTAAAAATAGCAGAAATGCTGTTAGTTCTCAATATTAAGAACTAAAAAAACAATTGATTTTTATCTTTTGCAGTTAAAGTGAAAAATTGTAGTTTTGATCCGGCTTCCCCTGCTACAGGCAAAGGCAGAGCCGCAAATCCACCTTTTTTTAACAAAAACACAGCCAGACATGACCCAGACAGCAACGACAGCTCCGATGAGCCGCAAGGACTATGTTATTTCACTGACAGTAATCGGTATTTTCTTTTTCATTTTCGGCTTTGTAACATGGCTTAACGGCATCCTTATCCCCTTTCTGCGCACTGCGTGCGAGCTGTCTGATTTTCAGGCCTATTTTGTAACCACCGCGTTTTATATTTCCTATTTCATAATGGCTCTGCCGTCATCTGCCCTGCTGAAGAAAACAGGCTTCAAGTCGGGAATGTCACTGGGCCTTTGGATTATGGCTGTCGGAGCTCTTGTATTCATTCCTGCCGCCATGATGCGCAGCTATCCGGTATTTCTTTTTGGTCTGTTCGTTCAGGGTACGGGACTTGCTCTCCTGCAGACAGCTGTTAACCCGTATGTGACGATCATCGGACCCCGGGAGAGCGCAGCCCGTAGGATCAGCATGATGGGCATCGCAAACAAATTCGCAGGCGCACTCGCTCCTATTATTCTTGCTTCGCATCTGCTCAAAGATTCTCATACCCTTGAGATTAAGCTCGCAGAAGCTGTAGATGCAGCGGCCAGAGGGGTAATGCTTGACGAACTCGCACAGCGGGTCATCAACCCGTATATTCTTATGGCTGTCATACTGGTAGCCCTGGGTTTTCTGATTAAGTTTGCCAATCTGCCTGAGGTTGACACAGATGCTGAAGATGCCGGGGTTGGCGAGACAAATATTAAAAAGACCACTATCTGGCATTTCCCTCATATGATAGTCGGGGCAATAGCGCTCTTCTTTTACGTGGGTGTCGAGGTTATTGCAGGAGACACTATAATAAGATACGGTCAGTCGCTCGGAGTGGCAATGGATTCAGCCAAGTATTTCACTTCCCTGACGATGGTTAGCATGATCCTGGGGTACCTCCTCGGGATAGCTCTGATCCCCAAATTCCTTACACAGGTAAATGCCCTGCGTATCTCCGCGGTACTGGGCATCGTGTTTTCCGTAGGAGCTATTTTCACCAATGCAGCTACTCAGATAATCCTGCCCTTCAGGGACCTTGTCACATTCCAATCCGTCACCCTTACAATTCCTGTTACAGTGCTCTATGTTGCATTGCTGGGATTTGCAAACGCCCTGATATGGCCCGCCATGTGGCCCCTTGCACTGGCAGGACTCGGCAGGTTTACAAAGACGGCTTCAGCCATTCTGATCATGGCTATCGTGGGCGGAGCCCTGTTACCCCTGGTCTACGGAAAAATGGCCGACGCCCTCTCGACCCAGACAGCCTACTGGGTTTGCATACCCTCTTACCTGATACTCCTCTATTATTCGCTGCACGGCTACAGACTGAAAGGCAGATAACTTGCTGATATATGACCCGGAACCTTAAGGAAATATTCAGCTTTTTCAGTGCTGAGGGAACTTATCTCACAGGCGAACCCTTCGGCTCAGGCCATATTCACGACACTTTCAGGATCACCACGGCTGAAAGAGAGTGTGACGATTACATTTTGCAGAGACTCAATAAAAGGGTCTTTAAAGACATACCCCGGCTTCAGGAAAATCTGGAAAGGGTGACCGCACACCAGCGAATGAAACTTTCCATGATCCCTGGAAGCGATATCAAGAGGGAGTGCCTTACACTTATTCCCCTGAAGGCAAACGGCCTAACCTACTTTCAGGAAGAGGAGGGTGAATTCTGGAGACTCCTTATTTTCATCTCTGACCACCGTTCCTATGAGAGGGTCGATACTCCCCATATGGCATTCGAAGGCGGGAAAGCGGTGGGACGGTTTCAGGCGATGCTGGCTGACCTTCCCGGAGAACCGCTCCACGATACTATCCCCTGGTTCCATAATATCGAAAAGAGACTTGACACTTTACATCAGGTTCTTGCCAGAGATCCTGTAAACCGGGCTGCCAGTGCCGGAAATGTGATAGCGGAGATCATCAGCCGTGAGGAGCAGATGAAGGTCATCCTGAGGCTCGGAGAAGAAGGTCGTATTCCGCTCAGAATCACCCATAACGACACAAAATTCAACAACATACTGTTTGACAGCAACGACAAAGCCCTTTGCCTCATTGATCTCGACACAGTTATGCCGGGTTACGTGCACTACGATTTCGGCGATGCAATACGCACTGCATCAAACAAGGCACTTGAAGATGAAAGCGATCTCACAAAAGTAGCGATGGACATTGGCATTTATAAAGCCTACGCTGAAGGATTCCTTTCAGAGACCAGGGAAACCCTCAATGACACTGAAAAGGAATATCTCGCATTTGCACCTCTTCTACTTACCTATACTATGGCTACGCGGTTTCTGACAGATTTCATTGACGGTGACAACTATTACAAGATTAAGTACCCGCTTCATAATCTGCAGAGAACACTCATTCAGACAGAATTGCTGAAGAGCATGGAAAAGCAGTATTCCGAAATGCAGTCCGTTATCATAAATCTATCGATATGAAAAAACTACTCCTTCTTTTCATTATCCTGGCTTCAGTCAGGGGAATTGCATCCGGCCAGGCACAGCTGACGGCCGCAGACAGCGCCAGGTTTTCTGCCTATTACTGGCACAGCAAGAATATGTTTGACAACCTTCCCGATATACGGGGCGAAATAATCTTCCTCGGAAACAGCATAACCGACGGAGGGGAATGGTTTGAATTACTCGGGAATAAAAAATGTCTTAACCGAGGCATCAGCGGAGATGTTACCGAAGGAGTGCTCCTCAGACTACCCGGCATTACAAGGGTTAGACCGGCAAAAATATTTCTGCTGATTGGCATAAATGACATTGCAAGAGGCAAAAGCGTTCAGGAAATTACCGCCACCTACAGGCTCATCCTTGACAAAATAAAAGCTGAGTCGCCTGCAACGAAGGTTTTCATCGAGAGTGTACTACCGGTAAATTACGCGACAGTCAGAATGGCCTCACTGAAGGACAAAACTGCGCTGATACTTGAGCTGAATGCCAATCTTCGGGCGCTTTCAGCAGATTATAATTACACCTACGTTGACCTGTTTAACTTAATGGCAGACGATAACAATAATCTGCCGGAAAAATACTCGGTTGACGGTCTGCACCTTACATATCCGGCTTACAAGGCGTGGGCAGACGCAATAAGGGAATATGTGAAGTAATTTGCGATGTGCAAATTGCGATTTGCGAATTATGAAATGTGAATTGCGGAAAAGAAAGTTTTGCATATCACAGGTAAAATAATGATTTTTGTCATGCCGTTTTAAAACCGGCATTACCGAAAGTCATAATTCTGGGATATGGATATAAACGGGAAGTACTTTAAATCATACCTCCATCGTGAGGAAGCTCTTAAAAAGCAATACAGCCCTGACCGTATAAAAAAACAGCACGCCAAAGGTAAGCTTACAGCCCACGAAAGGCTGACTCTGCTATTTGACGAGGGTTCCTTCGAGGAAATAGATACCTACGTCACCCCATCTGACCAGGGAGTGGATTTCGGGAAGGTCGACAGTGCATACGGAGACGGTGTGGTTGCCGGTCACGGCAAAATTGACGGCAGACTTGTATTCGCCTATGCCCAGGACTTTACAATCATGGGCGGATCACTCGGCATTGTCCATGCCCGCAAGATCGTCAAGATACAGGAAATGGCACTCAAGATGGGAGCGCCAATCATCGGACTGAACGACTCCGGCGGCGCAAGGATACAGGAGGGCATAGCAAGTCTGAGCGGCTATGCAATCATATTCAATAACATTATAAATTCCTCAGGTATTATTCCTCAGATCTCGGTTATTATGGGCCCTGCGGCAGGCGGAGCAGTATATGCCCCGGCGCTGACCGACTGGGTATTTATGACCAGCCATACCAGCTACATGTTCGTGACAGGACCCAACGTGGTCAGGGAAGTGCTGAACGAGGAGATCAGCAGCGAGGAACTGGGAGGTGCAGAGGTGCACGCAACCAAAAGCGGAGTTGCGAACATGATATATGACGATGAGGAAAACACCCTTATAGCTGTAAGAAAGTTCCTTACCTACCTCCCGTCAAATAATGTGGAAAATCCGCCGTTTGTTCCGGATTCAGGTAACACTCCCGAGGTCAATGAAAAGCTACGCGATATTGTTCCGGATGATCCGCATAAGGCCTATGACGTGCGTGATGTGATAAATTTAATAGTTGACCGGAACAGCTTTTTTGAAACATCCGAACTTTTCGCCGCTAATATTGTAACGGGTTTCGGACGGCTTGCCGGCAAAACGATTGGTATTGTCGCCAACCAGCCCAAAGTACTCGCCGGGGTTCTTGACATAAACTCTTCAACCAAAGGTGCCCGTTTCATCCGCTTCTGCGATGCATTCAACATACCCCTGCTCACCCTTGAAGACGTTCCGGGGTTTCTGCCGGGCAAGGACCAGGAACATGCAGGGATAATCAGGCACGGCGCGAAGCTTCTCTACGCATATGCTGAAGCAACGGTACCACGCATAACTGTCATACTCCGTAAAGCGTACGGCGGAGCGTATATTGTAATGAACAGCCGGGGTATGGGCGGCGACTTCAATTTTGCGTGGCCTTCAGCTGAAATAGCAGTAATGGGGCCTGACGGTGCCGTAGCAATTCTCTACAGGCGCGAACTGGCTGAGTCGAAAGACCCCGTTGCACTGAAAAAGGAACTGGTGAGGAAATACAGGGAAAAGGTGGCAAATCCGTTCATTGCCGACGAGAAAGGCTATATTGACGAAGTGATCGACCCGGCTAAGACGCGGCAGAAACTGCTCTCGGCTTATTCGGCATTAAGCAACAAATGGGTTAAGGTGCCTTCGCGCAAACACGGCAATATGCCTTTGTAATTAGGGAATAGGCAGCAGGCAATAGGAAACAGGGGTGACATTTTGATAGGGAAATGAATAGCTGATGAAGAAGATAAAGAGGATTCTGATCGCGAACCGGGGGGAGATAGCGGTCCGCATTATGAAAACTGCCCGTACAATGGGTATTGCAACGGTAGCCATCCGCACTGAGGCTGAACCGGGTGCAATGTACCTTTCATATGCTGATACCGTGCATGATGAAACCGAAGAGTCAGCCGGGATACCAGTCTTTCTGGATGTTGAAAAGCTGGTCTCAATAGCCCTGGAAACAAAATGTGATGCGGTTCATCCGGGCTACGGCTTCCTGGCCGAGAATGCTTATTTTGCAGATAAGTGCTCTGACAGCGGGATCATTTTCATAGGCCCCTCACCCGACGCAATATATAAGATGGGCAACAAGACTGTCGCCAAACAGATCGCCCTAAAGAACAGGATACCGATGGCAACGGGCAGCCCCGGCAGCATAGCCAACGAGGATGAAGCCCTGTTCCACGCCGAAAGGATCGGCTATCCTGTCATCATCAAAGCTGCATCCGGCGGCGGAGGTCGCGGAATGAGAATTGTAAGGCAGCCCTCCGAGATGGAGAAGATGTTCACAATGGCCAGCCGTGAAGCAGAAAAGGCATTCAATGACCCTTCTGTGTTTGTAGAAAAGTATATCGAAAATCCTAAACACATTGAATTTCAGATACTTGGCGACATGCACGGAAATGTCATCCACCTTGGAGAAAGAGAATGTTCAATCCAGCGCAAACATCAGAAGTTGCTCGAGGAGGCCCCCTCTTCCGCACTTGACCCTGCCCTGAGGGAGACAATGGGCCGGGTGGCCGTTCAGATCGCCAGTGCTGTAAAATATTATTCTGCAGGGACCGTGGAATTCCTGCTCGATTCAGACCGGAATTTCTACTTCATGGAGATGAATACCAGGATTCAGGTAGAACATACGGTTACTGAAATGATTACCGGCATTGACCTGATTGAACAGCAAATACTTATCGCGATGGGTGAACGTCTGAAGCTTAAACAGGAAGACGTCAGACTGAACGGGTGGGCGATAGAATGCCGGATCAATGCCGAAGATGTTCAATCCGGTTTTGCCCCTACGCCGGGAAAAATAGAAAAGCTGAGCTTCCCTGAGGGGCCGGGCATCAGGGTGGATACCGGAGTGCAGGCAGGCTCCTCAATAGTGGCCAGTTTTGATTCAATGATTGCAAAGCTGATTGTAACCGGACGTGACCGGAGGGAAGCAATAACCAATACTAAAAAAGCACTTGATAAAATCTGGATAAAGGGCACTAAAACAACACTTCCCTTCTTCCGTATGTTAATGCGGAACCACAGGTTTCAGTCGGGCGATTTCACAACGGCATTCATTGAAAAGGACCTTGAAAAATTTCATCACAGCGGTGAGTATGAAGAGATGATAGCTGCCTGGCTTGCCACAAAGTTGTTCAAAGATGAAAACCTTGAGAACAGGACTCAGGATATCAAATTCGAACAGAGTAATGAGCTTACACCATGGCTTCAGAATAAACGGTTTAACCGGTTTTAAATGCTGCAATGATGAATCCACAGAAGCCTTTGATCAAAAAATTGCACGCCCTGACGAATGAAGGGAAGAAATATTCATTCAGGCTCCCTCTCAGGAATGTTATTAAAATCGGGAAGAGGGAATATACTATCGAGCTACGTGAAGATGATAAATACGGTGTTCATGTGCTCTGGAAAAACAGGCGTTACCCTGTTGAAATAGTCAGAACCAGGCAAAACCGTTATGAGATTCTCTTCAATGACATAAGTTATACCTTCACTGTTGAAACGCCAATCTCACTGGAGCGGAAGAAAGTTTTGAGCACATCTGTGTCAAAGAGTGACAAACAGGTAGTAAATGCGCCGATGCCGGGAAAAATAACCGAGGTACTTGTACGGGAAAACGCAGAGGTCAAGCGCGGGGAATCTATTGTGATCCTTGAGGCAATGAAAATGCAGAATGAGATACAGTCGACTGTCACCGGAACTGTTTCCAGAATAGGTGTTAAACCGGGACAGAATGTTATGAAGGATGATATCCTGGTGGAGATTACCGTAAAATAATAAGGGGCCCGCGCACTGCGGGCCCCTTTTGTACATGTCTGCTATCGTGACTTATTTCTTCACCGGCGCATTTTTCAGCGTGGCAAGCAGGAAATTCCAGAATTTGCCAACAGACTCGGTCTCCACCTTTTCATCCGGACTGTGGGGGAAACGGATTGTCGGACCGAAGCTGATAGTGTCAAGTTTGGGATAGGGTCCCATAATTATTCCGCATTCCAGACCTGCGTGAATTGCTTTGATCTCAGGAATCTTACCGTAAAGCTTCTTATATGTTTCCTGCATTGTCTTCAGAATATCCGATGACATGTCAGGATTCCAGCCGGGATAGCTGCCGGTGAGTTCAACCTTGGCATCAATAAGGTGGAACACAGCCGCAATCTTCCACGCTGTGGCTTCCTTGGCAGTGTCAACAGAGCTTCTGCAAAGGTTATGAACCTCGAATTTGCCGTCACTGAGCCTTACAATGGCCAGGTTGTTCGATGTCTCCACAAGCCCCTTCATGCTCTGGCTCATCCTCTGAACACCGTTTGGGCAGGCGTATACAGCCCTGATGATCCGGTACTGGTCACCAGCGTTCATTACTTTAGCAGGCGCTTTGCACGGCTCGACAAAGATACTGATGTCAGGATCAGCCTCCTTGAATTCAGACCTGTACATCTTTTCATAGCCTTTGACGAATTTTTCGAACTCGTCCTTTTTCATTGCAGGCACAACTATTACACCGAATGCCTCACGCGGTATCGCATTGCGAAGGTCACCGCCGGCGTATGAAGCTATGCGCAGGCCGAAGTCGTGTTCAGCCTGCTGGAAGAACCTGAACATCAGCTTATTTGCGTTTCCCCTTGCAAGGGCGATGTCAACACCTGAGTGTCCGCCGCGCAGTCCCTTAATTGTGATATTATAAGCTGTGGTGCCGGCAGGAGTCTTCTCGATACCGTAATTTCGTGTTGCGCTTACATCAATGCCACCGGCACAGCCAACATAGAGTTCTCCCTCGTCTTCCGAGTCCATGTTGATCATTATTTCACCCTTAAGAACACCTTTCTTCAGGTTTTTTGCTCCTGTCATGCCTGTCTCCTCATCAATCGTAAAGAGTGCCTCAAGCGGTCCGTGAACAACCTTGGGATCAGTCAGGGCAGCCATCGAAGCGGCTACACCTATGCCGTTGTCAGCACCAAGCGTTGTGCCCTTTGCTTTTACCCATTCACCGTCAATCACGGCTTCGATGGGATCAGTCTCAAAATTGAAGACCTTGTCAGAATTTTTCTGAGGTACCATGTCAAGGTGTCCCTGAAGGATTATACCCTTGCGGTTTTCCATTCCCTTGGTTGCAGGTTTGCGCAGTATGACGTTTCCGACCTTGTCCACAATGGTCTCAATACCATGGTCCTTGCCAAACTTCGCAATGTATTCCGTCATTTTCTGTTCCTTTTTCGAAGGACGCGGTATCTGTGTAATTTCATAGAAATATTTCCACAGAAGTTTCGGTTCAAGATTTCTTATATCACTCATATCTAAAGTGTTTTTAATTATTCTTTAACAATATTCGGTTTTTCGAGGCCGTAACCTTTTTTCCTGTCCTCAGCCTTCAGAAGGAAGCCGAAGAGCAGGGCTACCACTCCCAATCCGGTAAATATCATCATCGGGATCTGGTAATTATAGCTTGGAACAGGCACACCGTCAAGCAGGTAAGTGCCGGTAATGCAATATTTGTTCAGCACCCATCCGATCAGGTAGGGAATACCCATCAATCCCCAGTTCTGAACCCAGAATATAAGAGCATATGCCGTTCCGAGCTGCTTTTCAGGGATTATCTTCGGAACGGAAGGCCACATAGCCGAAGGCACAAGTGAGAACCCGATGCCGAGGATGATTATCAGGAATATTGCCATCCACGGTTTGTCCAGTGCCGGTATGGAGAACATCGTGTGTACGAAAATCAGTAGGATGGCTCCGATTATCATTATGGTTGCACCATTGCCTTTCCTGTCATAGAGGTTCCCGAAGAAAGGCGTAAGGATTATTGTTCCGAAGGGAAGCATTGAAGGAATCAGTCCTGCAGTCTCGGGGTCCACCCCGAATTTATTTACCATCAGGTCCGAGGCATATTTGAGGAACGGGAAGACTGCTGAATAGAAAAGTACGCATAGTATTGCGATATACCACCATCCGCGGTTGCGGAGAATGAAAAGGATATCCTTAAGGCTGAAGCTTTCTTCTTCCTGAACCACCTTGTCCTTGTCCGCCAGAGCGATGGAAGCGTCGAGCTTCTTATCCATTCCGGCATATATAAAGAAGGCTATCAGGCCGATACAGAGGAGTAGAAGTGCAATTAGGATAGGCATCGAGACATGCCCCAGTGACCTGGCAAGAGGTGCCGAGGTTGCAAGTGCCAGTGTCGTTCCCAGGCGTGCAGTGGCCATCTCAAGACCCATAGCCAGGGCAAGTTCCTTGCCCTTAAACCATTTAACGATGATTTTTGAGACGGTAATACCTGCTATTTCAACTCCCACTCCGAAGATGGCATAACCGAGTCCGGCAATCAGCACCTGCGACTTGAATCCCAGAATGAACTGACCGTCGAGCGAGTTTGTGGATATGGCATAGTACTTTATAGCTGCACCGGCAACCATGAGCATAGTCGCCATTTTTCCCGTAAACCGTATCCCCCGTTTATCAAGGATGATACCTCCTATTATAAGCATCAGAAGAAATACGTTGAACCAGCCGTAAGCGCTTGTAAAAAATCCGTACTCTTCACTATTCCATGCCAGCTGTTGCTCAAGCATCGGTTTCAGGGGCGCCATGGCATCGGTCAGGAAATAACCGCACAGCATTGTGAACGCTACAACTGCCAGCGCAGTCCACCTTGCAGCTTTGGAATCAGCAAGGGTTTTTCTTATTTTTTCCATTTTCAGAGTTTAATTATTATGATTAAGGTCCGTAAATGTATAAAAAAAACATCCCAAAACACTTTCCTTTTGTCATGTTTGAACTGAACTTTCTGGCACGGTTTTGGTTATTCTGATGAACGGGCTATATTTGAGCCATAATTAACTGAATATTTTGTTAATAATTAACAGCACCAATATTATGAAGAAACTTATTCTGGTACTGATGTTTGCCGTGCCGGCAATTATCCTTTCAGGACAGACCGCACCGGTAAAATGGTACTCGATAGAAGAGGCGGCAGCACTCACAAAAACTGCTCCCCGCCCTATTTTTGTAGACGCCTACACTGACTGGTGCGGATGGTGCAAGAAGCTTGACAGTGACACATTTTCACACCCGGTAATAGCCGAGATACTCAACTCAAAATTTTATGCTGTAAAATTCGATGCTGAATCGAGCGCCCCTGTAAATTTTCAGGACCGGACGTTTGTGAATGACGGCAAACTGGGGAAAACTCATCAGCTTGCCTATGCCCTTCTGCAGGGTAAACTCAGTTATCCCACGGTTGTCTTCCTCACTGAAAAGAGCGAGCTAATCACCCCTGTCCCGGGGTACCGTAATGCAAAGGATTTTGAACCGCTGCTGGCTTATTTTGGCGGCACAACCTGGCAGAAGGAAAGTTTCGAGGAGTTCATGAAATCATTTGTTGGCAAGGTCAAATAATAAAACAGCCCGCCCTCTATTTTCCTATAATAATATTGGAAGGAAGCGTCACTGTGTTACCGAACTGGTAAACCAGTTTTCTGGCGGTGCAAAGTGTTTCATTACCCTGAGTGATCCGGATATCGACTACGTCAGGAACCCTGTAATAAAGCCTGTCAGACCTTGACATCTCTTTTTGTGAACCTGCCGGCCGTACAACCAGATTCAGGTCTTTTGTTTTGTTTGACGGCAACAGTTCAAGTACGACGGGCTTGCCGGCACTGTTTCCTGCAGATTTCATACCTTCAGCGGAAGAAAAGTTGAACAGGACGGTATTCTGTCCTGCCATCGATGGCCGGGGCGTAAACCATATACGGAAATGTTTTGTCTCGGTCCATGTTTTCCCTGCAAACAAGGCTGTATATTCGCGGTCAAGCCTGTTAATTTCGTTAATTGCTGCTCCATCCTGGGGAAATACATTCGTTTCTCCGGTCAGAATCATGTGTTTGCCCTCCCTGAGTTCAAGAAGTTTTTGAGCGGCTGCGGCAGCTTCCTCACCAACGGTAAGCTTTTTCTTATTCTCAACCAGGTAAGGAACACGGATAAAGGCGGTGTCGGCCCTGACAACCTTATACGCTGTATCGGTCTTCATTGTTGTATAGATGTCTGCACCAAGATCTGGGAACAGTAATCCTGAGTAATCAGTTCCGCCCTGTTTGTGGGAATAACTGGTGGAAGCATAGACATCAGGCGTGATATCGAGTAACAGTCCGCTACGTCTGAGTGCGAGCACGTTGGTCTGCATCAGCGTTGTTCCCTGGATTACATAAAACTGAGAGGGATCCAGCTCTTCGACCGTACCTAGAGAGACATTCTCCAACGTCCATTCCTCCTCTTCCGACATTATTACATTTTCAAGACCCAGCATCTCCCTGGCGTATCCGGCGTAGGGTCCCGGAACGGAAATGGTTCTTTCCGCAACAACATCTATTTCAAACACTGTAAGCGGGAGGGAATAGACCACACTGCCCTCCGTTACCTCTACCTCTCCTCCCAGCGGCAGGATAAGAACATCCGAACGCTGCCCGTTTTTAAGCGAAAGGCACCCTGTCAACATTAATATTAATGTAACAAGCCCGGCGATTGCGGTTTTCTTAAATGATGGCTTTGCTGTCATAGATAAAGGTTGAAGTTGTTAAACATGGTCTCGCGGAATGCCCTTCCTATATTCATTATTATATCACCTGCAATGAGTGATTCCTCTGAATGAATCCTCAGTGCCAGGTCACCGGCGGCACCGTGAAGGTACACCGCTGCGATGGCGGCCTGTTCCGGTGCATATTCCTGGGCGAGCATTGCGGTAATCATCCCTGTCAGCACGTCGCCTGTACCCCCTGTGGCCATTCCGGGATTTCCGGTACTGTTGAAGTATACTTTACCGTCAGGCAGGGCTACCGATGTGCACGATCCCTTAAGAACCACTATGCAATTATATTTTGCGGCAAATTCCATTTGAATCATTAGCATCCCGTAATCTGACTTATCTGTTTTTGCAAGGCGTTTAAACTCGCCCGGATGTGGTGTCAGGATGGAGCCGGGAGGCAGAAGGGACAGGATTTCCGGCTCGAGGGCCAGTATATTAAGGGCGTCGGCGTCTATTACTATAGGTTCGTCATATGATTTCAGGAGAGCAGCAAATGCACGGCGCGTGTCAGGATCAGTTCCGAGGCCGGGGCCTACGCCAATGGCGTTAAACCGCTTAAGGTCAGGTACAGTAGTGATGAATCTGACACCCGGATCAGGCGAGACCATAGCTTCCGGCAATGCAGCCTGAACGGGTAAAACGGCTGACTCAGGGGTGTGGACTGTAACAAGGCCGGCACCGCTGCGCATAGCAGCTGCAGCTGCGAGGGTTGCTGCCCCTGCCTTGCCGTATGAACCGGCAATCAGGAGAGCATGGCCGAACGCACCCTTATGATCGAATTTCTTCCTTTTCCGCAGTACCGGTTTCACATCCTTTGCCTCGACAAACTCATAGGCAGATGGCATTGAGGCTACGGTTGCGGCGTGAAGTCCTATGTCAAGGACCTCCCATTTGTTCACAAAAGCTGAAGTGCCCGCGAACATGAATGCCAGCTTGGGGAACTGGAATGTAAGCGTCAGTGAGGCTTTAACAATAGCTGACAGGTCGGCACCGCTGTTATCATCGCAGAACAGTCCTGACGGCACATCGATTGCAATTATAAAAGCCCCGGATTCATTGATGAACCGGATAACATCAGCAGCAAGTCCCGATGGCGGTCTTGTAAGTCCGCTACCGAAAATGGCATCGATGATCGTCTCACCCGTTGACAGTGCCGGGAAAGACTCCCTGTCTGTCAGGGTTGCCGGGATGATTCCGGATTTGTGAAGCCGCTGCAGGTTTGTCTCCTGCTCAGGGCTGTGCTTCACACCCGTTTCGACCAGAAATACTCTGATCCGGTAACCTTCGTTTTTCAGGAGGCGTGCAATTACAAGACCGTCGCCTCCGTTGTTCCCGGGCCCTGCAAAAATCGATATGCTGCTGTCTTCGCTGAGCTTGTCCTTTATCCTCAAAAATGCAGCGTTTGCAGCCCTCTCCATGAGAGCCATGGAGGTGACCGGCTCAAGTCTTATTGTGGCGTCATCAAGATGTTTAATCTCACTGGCTGAATAAATCTTCATCAGAAAACATTTTATACAAATTTAGCGATAAGAATAATCAAAATGAATCTTCTCAATCTTAAAGTCTGTTAACCTCAATAAAAAAAGATTCATATATTTGCCTTCGCCACATTATTTAAACCACTTATAACAAAAGATTATGCTTAAAAACCATCCAAAAGGGCTGCTGGTAGCTTTTTTTGCAAACATGGGTGAACGCTTCGGCTTTTATACCATGATGGCAATATTAGTTCTCTTTCTGCAGGCCAAATTCGGCTTAGCTGCTGAAAATGCAGGAGAAATCTACAGCTGGTTCTATTTTGCCATTTATGCCCTTGCCCTCTTCGGCGGTATTCTTGCTGACTCAACCAGGAAATACAAGACAGTTATTCTGTTCGGCATCATTATCATGTTCGCAGGGTATGTTCTTATGGCTGTACCCGGCATGACACTTACATTTACTGTGATAGCCCTGTTCACAATTGCCTTTGGCAACGGTCTTTTCAAGGGTAACCTTCAGGCTGTTGTAGGCCAGATGTATGACGATCCCAAGTATTCAAAACTGAGAGATTCAGCCTTCATGATATTCTATATGGGTATCAATGTAGGCGCCTTCTTTGCTCCCTTCGCTGCCAATGGCATGAAGAACTGGTGGCTCAAGTCAAATGGTTTTGCCGGAGACGGAAGTCTTCCGGCCCTGTGTCACCAGTTCAATGACGGATTGCTTACCGGGGGCGCAAAGCTTGAAGAATTTCAGCGTCTTGCTGACCACGCAAACCTGGCAGGACCAGTAACAGACCTCGGTGCTTTTTCAGAGAGTTATCTGAATGTTTTTTCACAGGGTTACAACTATGCTTTTGGCATCGCTGCCGGAGCCATGATAATCTCTCTTCTTGTCTATGTGTTCTTTAACAGGCTGTTGCCCAATAAGGAAAAACCTGCCAAGACAAGCGCAGAATCAGCCAATACAATTGAATTTGAGTTCAGACCTCTCATATATGCCATTATTTCCATGGCAATCTTCGCCTTTGGCCTCCATTTTATCGTTGGCTGGGCATCAGGAATGGCATTCGGGCTGTTCGCCGGATTCATAACCTGGATACTTACCACTGCCAAAAAGGATGAATATGCAAGGGTCTCATCACTGATACTGGTATTCGTTGTGGTCGTTTTCTTCTGGATGTCTTTCCACCAGAACGGACTTACACTTACAATGTTTGCCAGGGACTACACGGTAAAAGAGGTAGGACCTTTCACCAACCTGTTCTTCACCCTGCCTTCAATTCTTGCCGTGATATTCTCAATTGCAGGCCTGGTTATGCTTGTAAGAAAAAATATGAAGATGACGGCAAGACTCATTGGAGGGGCCATGTTCGTTGCTGCTTTTGTTGCAGCTTACCTCTTTGTGACTAAAGCTGACCCGATGAGTCCCATTGACGTCGAGGTCTTCCAGTCGTTCAACCCGCTCTTCATTGTGGCACTCACATTCCCTGTAATGGGAGTGTTTGCATGGCTGAACAAGAAGAATATAGAGCCTTCAACACCGAAAAAGATCGGTATTGGTATGATCATAGCAGCAGTCGGCTTTATATTAATTCTTATTTCTTCAGTAAAACTGCCTTCACCGGCATCACTTGCTGGCTCACCAGTGGCAGAGGCCCTTAGGGTAACTCCCTACTGGCTCATAAGCAGCTACCTGATACTGACCGTTGCAGAGCTCTTCCTGAGCCCGATGGGTCTCTCATTTGTCTCAAAAGTGGCACCTTCACGCTTCCAGGGTATGATGCAGGGAGGATGGCTCCTGGCAACAGCTGTAGGGAACAAACTGCTGTTCGTTGGAAGCAAGCTATGGGATAAAGTTGAACTGTGGCAGCTCTGGTCAGTCTTCATCGTATGCTGTCTCATTTCAGCAGCCTTCATATTCTCAATAATGAAAAGGCTGGAAAATGCTACAAAATCATAGGCTTATCTGAACATTACAGGGAGTAGGGACGCGGCGTGCTTCGTCCCTACCCTTGTATAATACCCTGATCAATCAACCGGAATAATCGGTATCTTTGCATTTATAAACGTCAATAATATGGACAGCAGGAAACTATACGACAGGTTCTTTACGATCTTCGGGACCTTAATGATCTTCTTCTATTTTTTTCTCGCGTATTTCGTAATGTTCACCCCGGGTCTTGACCATATTGACAAACCGCTCAGGATTATGATGGGGGTACCCATGATCGTGTACGGTTTATACCGCATTACAGTCTCATACAGGAAAATAAAGGAGAATTTTTTCAATGAGGATGAGGATGAATAATAAGGAAAAAATCCTTAGGGTAAAGCCCGTCTCTTCCGGTCACTTATAAGTGGCACACGCTTTGTAATAAATAAAAAAATGTAGCTCCGGATAAAATTGGAGTGAAAACAGGTAGGATAAAAAAAGATATTTATTAATATTGTGGCCATTGAGAGTTGACTAAATGCGGGAATGATGAATAAATATTTAATAAAAAAGCAGTTATTGGCAGTTTTTGCGCTGACGGCAAT
Source organism: Bacteroidales bacterium (assembly GCA_038248855.1). Lineage (GTDB taxonomy): Bacteria > Bacteroidota > Bacteroidia > Bacteroidales > VadinHA17 > SR-FBR-E99. The sequence continues at coordinate 286,117 of JBBRXA010000001.1, forward strand.
TTTTGCAGTAACATTTTTCGCCTGCAAAAACCAGGGTACCACCGAAATCCGGGAAACACCCACCTCCGGCAAGATCGTCATCAAGTCCGATGAGTCGTTCAAGCCCATTATAGATGCGCAGGTTGACACATTCACGGCAATATACAAGTATGCCAGTATTACCCCGGTTTATGAAGCCGAGAAAGACCTGATTGCCGATTTCCTCAATGATTCGGTCAAGGTGATCGTCTCTTCCTGGACCCCCACTGAAGAACAAAAGCAATTACTGCTTGCATCTCTCACCGTTGTAAGGACCACCACCGTGGCATATGATGCACTTGCTCTGGTTCTTAACAGGGAAAACAAAGATTCCCTGCTGACTTACGAGAATGTCCAGGATATTTTCACGGGCAAAATCACCGACTGGAAACAGATCAATCCTTCATCAAAACTGGGTAGCATAAACATAATTTTTGACAATGACAGGTCAGGCAACATCAGGTATTTCAAGGAGAAGTTCGGGCTTCCCGAACAGCTTCCTGCAAATTTCTTCGCAGTAAAAAGCAATCCTGAGGTAGTTGAATATGTATCGAAGAGCCCCGGCGACATAGGGATAGTAAGTGTGAACTGGATTAGTGACAGTGACGACTCGCTGTCAGCAAGCCTGGACAGTAAGATAAAGGTAGCCGCGGTTTCACTTGCCTATCTTGACAAAAACTCGTTCTACCTGCCAGTGCAAGGTTCAATTTATGACAAAACATACCCTTTCATCAGGGATGTAAACATGGTATCCAGGGAAACGTTTTCAGGGCTTGGATCAGGTTTCATATCATGGGTAGCCGGCGAAAAAGGCCAGAGAATAATATTAAAGTCGGGGCTTGTCCCGGCCACAATGCCAATAAGAATTATACAGGTAAAAAAGTAACTCAAACCATAAAAAAATGATTAAGAACACTTTCAGATCAGCGTTGCTTCTTGCAGGATTATTATGCATGGTATCGGGTTCTGCTCTTCAGGGCCAGACTCTTCAGGATGCCATCACCTCAACCAAGAATGAACAGTATGATAAGGCGGAGACACTGTTCCAGCAACTTATCAAGTCGGAACCCGGTAACAGCAAGGTCTATTTTCATTACGGTGAAAATACACTGCTGAACTATTTTGCTGATACAATCTCAAATTCACTCAGCGCTACCGCGAAGGAAGCCGGAGACCTTTTCAACAAGGGGGTTGCCGCAAATGCTTCGGATCCTCTGAACTATATCGGACTTGCCAAGGTGGCTTTCTATGAAGGTGACAATGCGAAGGCGGAAGAACTGAGGGTAAAAGCCAACGGACTTCTCCCTCTCTACAAGAAGGTGACGAAAATTGTCAATCCGAAGGAATATGCCTATACTCTCGGCAAGATTGCTGAATCATATATTAATTTCGAAAGTGTTGACACAAGCAAGGCTCTTCCATTCATACGTCACGCTCTCCGGATTGACCCGAGGAACAGTGAAGTATATATCATTGCAGGGAACATCTACATCCTTGTAAATGACGGTTCAAAGGCAATCAAGAACTATAACCTTGCCCAGGACTGGGACCTGCAGTCGCCAACGGCAAACATGAAAATCGGAAGCATTTATGTCAAGGGTCGCAACCTGATGGCTGCAATTCCTTTCTATGAGCAGGCAATCGAACTTGACAACAACTATGCCCCTGCATACAGGGAGCTGGGTCAGCTCTATTCAATGGCCGGAAAATTCGGTGAATCGAAAAAGTATTTTGAAAAGTACCTCGAATTGACAAAAGGAAATATCCCTGCAAAGATCAGGTATGTGAATGCCCTGTTCTATGCGAAGGAATACGAGGAAGTAATAAAAAATGTTGAAGAGATCTTCGCAATAGACAACTCCAGGACTTATATGAACAGAATAGCGGGGTATTCTGCCTATGAGGAGGGGAATTATGAGCTGGCAAAAACGTATATGGACAAGCTGTTCGAGTTACTTCCTGCAGACCGCATAATTAAGAAAGACTACATATATTATTCAAGAATACTTATCAGGAAGAACCAGAATTTTGCAAAACTTGTTATTGAGACAGACAATGATGCCTCAGACCTGACAAAGATGCAGGAGAGATATCCTGCGCTGAAAAGCCCTGCCAAAGAAAAAATGAAGGCAGATATTGATGCACTCAAAGCCAAAGTAGACACTGGCAAGGCACAGATAGCAAAATCGGAAAATGAGCTGAACAAAGGATTTGATGCCTATGACAAAGCGATTGCATTTTCCGGGGAGGATGCCAACCTGATCTATGAAAAAGGTACTTCTCTTTACGCCGGCCGCAGGTACGAGCTTGCTGCCGCAACATGGACCCGTCTGTTTGACAAGGGCAGAGACAGTGAAAATGATTATTTGCAGGTAGGCAGGGCATATTACCAGGCCAAAAAATTTGACAAGGCTGAGGAGATTTTCAACCAGATGGTGGCCAAATACCCGAACAGCCTTCAGGGTTATGTGTGGCTTGCAAACGATGCTTCAGCAAAAGATCCCGACTCGGAGAAGGGTCTTGCCAGGCCAAAATTCATGAAAGTGCTTGAGGTTGCCGCTGCTGACTCTGTGAAAAATGCCAGGGAGATGTTTGATGCCCTGAGGTACCTGGGGTACGAATCATTGCAGAAAAACGATTATGACAAAGCCAGGGCATATTATACCAGGATGTTGAATCTTTCTCCGGGCAATTCCGATTACAAAATCAAGGCTTACGGTTCGATGAGTTCTATGCATCTCCAGGCAGGAGACTACAAGAGTGCCATTGAGGACAACAACAAAATACTCGCACTTGACCCGGCAAATGACGGTGCTAGGTCTACCCTGCAGTATATCGCTGCTGTTCAGAAAAACGCTGTTCCCAAGGCTCATCCAAATGAGATCACAGGTGTTATTGCCGATTCATCCGGACAGCCTATTCCCAGTGCCTCTGTCAGGGTCAAGGATACTGCTGCTGAAGCATGGACAAACGCCAAAGGTGAATACAAGTTTGTAATGCCCGAAGCTTCTGAAGTCCTTGTCATTAGCGCAAAAGGGTACCAGACTATCGAGATTACGGTTTCCAAAAAGAGGGTTTACAATGCAACTCTTGACAAATAAACTCATTGTCAGCAAGTGATGAGAACTAATTAACTGATACTATTGTAAAAGTATAAGAGAATATTTACTTTTGACCACTGTTTACTTAAAACCAACTAATCAATACTAAAATGAGCAAAAAATCCAGTTCGTCAAGCGGTGTATGGCAGTCGCTCTTCGCACCCGTTGCAATTATTGTTGCCTTAATCGTTTCCTATTATCTTTATTACAATATAATGGGTAATCCTGTGAACTTTGAAGGCGGAAACCCCAAAGGTCATCCTATTCAGGGCAACTACCTCGGCATCATGTTTAAAGGAGGTATGATCGTTCCTATTCTGATGACAATTGTTCTTGTACTCATTATTTTCGTTCTTGAAAGATTTATTACCTTAAGGAAAATGCAGGGTAAAGGCAGGCTGAATGTATTCCTTACAAAAGTGAAAGCACTTCTTGCTGAGGATAGAATTGAAGATGCCATTGCTGCTTGTGATGCCCAGAAAGGTTCGCTGGCGAATGTCATGAGAGCAGGTCTGGAACGTTACCGCAGTCTTGAAAAAGACAAGGAGCTTGAGACCGACCAGAAAATAACCTCCATGAAGCAGGCTCTGGAAGAAGCTACAGCCCTTGAACTACCGATGATGTCAAAGAATATGGTTATTCTTTCCACAATTGCCTCAATCTCAGTGCTTGTAGGTCTTATTGGTACTGTTCTCGGTATGATACGTGCTTTTGCCGCTCTTGCACAGTCAGGTGCGCCAGATGCCCTTGCACTTTCGACAGGTATTTCAGAAGCCCTTGTCAATACCGCCTTCGGTATTACAGGTTCAACCCTTGCTATTATTTTCTTCAACTATTTCTCATCACAAATAGACGATTATACATTCAAAATTGACGAGGCAGGTTTCAGCCTGACTCAGACTTTTGCTGCATCGGTCAGAAAATAATTGCGGGTTTATTCTTTTGGTCAAAAACAAGAAAGGATTAAAACATGCCAAAGATTAAATTACCAAAAAAGTCGCCACATATCGACATGACACCCATGGTCGACCTCTTCACACTGCTGCTTACGTTTTTTATTCTGACAGCAACGACGAGGCCTCAGGAACCGGCACCCGTAGATACGCCTTTTTCCGTATCGGAGAAGACAGTGATGGATGCCAATATCATGACCGTTATGATCGCTGCTGACAACAGGGTATTTTTCAACGTTGACAACGGACATGACACAATTCTGCATTTCAGGAATAAAATACTTGCAGAAATGGGCAAACGTTACAACATTGAATTCACGCCTGCCGAACTGCGCAAATTCGAGAAAGCCAATACAGCCTTCGGAGTTCCGATTCAGAATATGAAAAACTATCTTGCAGCCGAAAATGTTGCGGACAGAGAGAAAATGGAAGAAGGAATACCTTTAGATTCTCTTGACAATCAGCTCGCCCTCTGGATCCTGTTTTCACGCCAGATCAACCCGGCTGTGCAGACACTGATCAAGGGTGACGCCAATGTTGACTATCCGATTATTAAGGAAGTTCTCGATATACTTCAGGATAAGAATGTGAACAGATTCAATCTTATAACGAATCTCGAGGCAGTTAAAGTTACACAGGAAGAAATAACCGAGTAATATGGCAGAAATTATACAAGAGGAAAAACAAAAGGGCGGAAAGAAGAAGCCCAAGAAAGGGTCTGCCCATATAGACATGACGCCAATGGTTGACCTTATGTGTCTTCTGCTCACGTTCTTTATGCTCACAACGGCTTTCAGCAAACCAAAGGTCATGGAGATCGTTCTGCCTGAGAAAATCAGGAAGAATGAGAAAGTTGAACCCCCAAAGATTGCTGAGTCCCGTACTCTGAATATCATCCTGGGACCTGAAGACAAAGTCTTCTGGTATCCCGGAAAAGCTGATCCCAACTCACCTCCCCCATTGCAGGAGACTGACTTCAACGCCACAGGAATCCGCCAGGTTCTGCTTGACAGGAACAGGGCTCTTTTCAAGAAAATTGATGACTTTGAAAAGAAAGTAATCTCAGGTGAGATTGACATCAAACAGGATTCTCTGGCTGCGGGCATTAAGCAGCTTAAAACGGATGATGACACAGGACCAATCGTTCTGATCAAAGCGTATAAGACATCAAAGTATAGAAACTTTGTCGATATTATCGATGAGATGTCTATCGTCGGGATTGCACGTTTCACATTTACAGACATCAGCTGGCTTGAAGAAAGCATGGTTAATACCTCACTGGGTATAGCTCCGCCTCCTGCTCCAGCTAAATAGAACGATCCGGATATGGCAAACGAAAAGAAAAATTATCCAAGCTTCGATGAAGTTGTCTTCGAAAAGAGGAATAAGGTTTACGGTGCATTCGACATTCGCAGAAAATATCACAAAACGGTACTTTTCTCAACGATTGTCGGTGTTATAGTTATCGCAGCTGCTGTAATCATTCCTTATACCAAGGCAACGCGTGAGGCAAACATCAAAATGAGAGATGCCAATGAGGTTATTGCCGAAATGGCAAATAACCTTCAGCAGGAAGAAGCTGCACCCCCGCCACCCCCGCCACCCCCGCCGCCAACTGAACAGCAGAC
>JBBRXA010000002.1:0-159719 GCA_038248855.1 Bacteroidales bacterium
CTATGATTAAACATTTTAATCCCGGTAAAAATCAGTAATGCTCCGAAAATATATATCGTGAAATGAAATTTTTCAAGTAGTGCAACACCAGCAAAAATAAAAATCACACGCATGATTAATGCCCCGATAATACCCCAGAAAAGAACTTTATGCTGATATTTTGAGGGTATCTGGAAGTAGGTAAAAATCATTATAAATACAAAGATATTATCAACACTTAAGGCCTTTTCGACCAGATATCCGGTAAAATACTCCAATGCCTGCTGCCGTCCTCTCCAGAAATAAATTATCACATTGAATATCAAGGCAAGAAAAATCCATGCAAAAGTCCATATTAATGCCTCTTTCACTGACACTTCATGACTTTTTCGATGAAAAACGCCTAAGTCAAGTGCCAACATCATAAGAACAAAGGCGTTAAAAAGTATCCAAAATTGAATTGGTGTTTCCATATAACTATTTATGGTTAGTTAAATTTTTAAAGCTTTATTTCTAGTCCAATTTTGATGTGTGATTCAAGAAAATCATTAGTCCCGATATGGAAGTTAAAGGGAATAATCTCAAAGGCAACCCGCTTGTCTGGAGAGTCGAACCTTAGTCCACCCCCAATATATCCTGCAATGCTGTAATTACTTATGTACTCTGACGATTGTGGTCCGTCGAAATCTCCTCCAGTTCCCAGTAGTCCCCTTGTATTATTTACAAGTCCTCCGATCCCGATAACTAAGGATGATCTTTTACCTTTTAATAAATCATAGAATAATATTGTTTCAAGATTAATTGAATTAAAGTATTCATCTCTGGCATCCATCACAAACTTAGAGCTATATTGCCCAAAGCTTAAGTTTGGATTTATCCGGAATCTTCCGTTCCAAATTTCTTTTTGAAATCCAGCGGAATAAGCAATCCCTAATCCATCATTTCTGTCTCCCATTGAAATACCGATTCCAGATCTGAATTTTAGGCTGAAATTTGAAGAGTCTTGACAGTTTACATTGATAGTTATAAATGAAAGGATAAGAAAAGTTATCCATTTTTGTCTGCAATTTTTCAAGAGTATATTAGTCATAATTGATAGATCTATATTAAATTCTTTGAGGGTGAAGATATCAAAGTTTTCAAGGAACTTTCAAACAGATTGAACTATAATGTGGATTCTAATTATGATTTATGCTGTTATGGTTAGTTGTCAACGGATCATTCTAACGTGCGAGGGGTCGCGGTGGCATGAGTTTTTGTAAACGGACTTGCGAGTGTCAATTCCTCAATATTATGATTAATTTGTTATATGCAAAAACCATGACACCAGGCAGGGCTGGCCGGCCAAAAACGGAATATTTTTTCTTTTATGAATATTTGCATTGGCCGCAGGTAATTGTATATACCGACATGTTAGGTTGCGTGTTGTTTGGCCTTTTTGATGTTTTTAAACTCGTTTTTTTTAGCCTTTTTTTCTTCTTCTATATCATAATCATTTTGAAGACCAAGCCAGAACTTAGCAGAATTGCCAAAATAGTAGCTAAGCCTGAGAGCAGTATCAGCAGTTATTCTTCTGACACCCTTTATTATCTCAGACGTTCTTGTCTGAGGTATGCCAACATCTTTTGACAGTCTGTAGGCAGAAATATTCACAGGTTTCAGGAATTCTTCAAGAAGCACTGCTCCGGGGTGTATGTTTGGTAATGTTTCCATGCCAGTTAGGTTATCTGTTCTACCGCTCAATTTTTCAAGTCTGTTGGAAGGAGGGACCTTGAGATCGTTAAGATTCTGAGAGTAGCATTAGTGCCAATTTCAAAACTGTCCCGATGTTAGAGGATTAATCTTAATGAGTGATGAGCCTATTTTTTCTGAAATAAAGGAAATGCTAGTCCTGCTGAAAATGAAATAATGCTTGAGTAATTAGCAATATTAAAGTAGGGAGATATTCCAAGTGAAAAGTTTTTAGATAATGAGATTTCAAACTGGTACTCAATAGTCACACCTGGATTAAATTTTTCAGGCTCTTCAAATGCAAGATTAACACCTCCAAGTATCGATTGTTGGAATTTTTGTGAGTAAGTATTTTGGATGCAGAAGAATCCTAATACAAATGAAATACTGATTGGTAATAATCTCTTGAACATAAGAGTCATAAATTAGGAGTCATGAGAAATTAGCTAACTAAAACGAATATAGTGAAAAAATGTCTTGTGTCATACAAAATGGCGAATTCGCATAAATGCTAACGGCCCGGTGGCAGAAAGCTGTCAAGCGGCAGGATGCTAATTGCGAAACAACTTACCCAAATTGTCCGTATGATTAGTTGAAATTTTTGTTTTCAATAGGTTTTAATTTAAATTGTTCAATTGTCCTTACAAAAGTTAAAGCACTTGCAACAAGAGTTAAACTGCCCAACATAATAGCAACTTTTTTCTTTTTATTCTTGTACATATTTAAATTAGGTTGCGTAATTCATTGTTTTTCAAGTTGTTTCTTTTCTCTCTCAATGAATGCTTTTAAATCAGTCGGTTTTTTTCCTGTCAATCGCTCGTAAAAATCCGAAATTTTCGGTTCTTTTTGAAATCTTGGCAAAAAGTGAAGCAGAATCATAACGATAATCATTCCTTTTACCATACCTTCTTGTTTTTTTATCTTGTAAAACCGGAAAGGATTAACATTCCTATATTGTATCGGATTTTCAATTGTTTTATTAATCAACGAGGTTACTTTCTCAAAATTCTCGTTTTCCAACCCCGTTATTTCATATGCCTGGTTTTTATACTTATTAAATTTATCAAGTAGAACTGCTCCTGCCTCTCCTATATTTTCAGTGTCTATCCAGTTGAACTTTGCTTGCCCAGAAGGCAATAAAATTTCTCGTTTAGTTTGAATGTCATTAATCAAAGTCGTAGTCAAGTTCTGCATAAAGTAACTTGGCCGAAGAAAAATGTACCAAAATCCAAACTCATTTATTAATCGCTCAATCTTATTATGAGGAATCACTTTGCTATTTTCTGCTCCCTGTACAGATAAAAATACAATCTCATTAATATTGTTTTTTTTAATTTTTGAAATCAAGGGTTTGAAATATTTGTCAATATCTGATATGTGCGGAGGCCTTAAAAGGAAAATTCTATCAATACCTGTCAAAGCCTTATCAAACGTGTCAAAATCCTCAAAATCGAAGTGAACATAATCCAGTTTTGGATAGCCCTTAAAAATATTTTTTGCTTTCTCGACATTTCTGGCACCTGCAATAATCCGATTTGAAGTGTCAATTTTGTACAAAAACCGAATCACTTCAATTCCAATGTTTCCAGTTGCTCCTGTTATCAATATGTTACTCATTTGCAGTATTTTTTTTTATGCAACCTAACGGGAGTTAATGCCGGACGGCCATTCGCTTCAAGCAATTTGCTTTCTCGCCGGCCACAAATAAGCACCTCATTTCCGGCCTTGATAAAAGTTTCAGCTATTGCAAAGCCAATGCCTGCGCCACCTCCAGTGATAAGAATAGTATTTTTAGTTGTTTGCATGTCTTTAATGCAGTTTGCATGTCTTTAATACCAAAACACTTTGTCTATGGAAATGTTTCGGTTTGTTGGCCTCACCTCCTCCTTTTTTCGCAACTTTGCACCGCCCCGGCCAATACATCACACAGCCGGGAATACTCCCGATCATGAAAACAGGTCACCAGCACAGAGAAGAGTCCCCACTCGAGGTCAAGGAAGAGATCATCCTGATGCCGTTCCTGCTTCAAAGCCTGAAAAACAAAAGCCGTGACAATGTCAAGTCGCTGCTGCGTAACAAAAAGGTTTTCGTGAACGGCAAACCGGTGACACAGTTCAACCATCCGCTGATGCCGGGCAACAAGGTTGTAATCAAATGGGATGCCTCATATGCCGGAACCATAAACCGCAACCTCAGCATCCTCTACGAGGACGACCATATAGTAGTGATCGAGAAGCATGCAGGACTGCTCTCCATTGCCACTGACAGAGAAAAAGAACATACCGCCTACAGCATACTGAGCACACACGTAAAACTGCAGGACCCTCTGGCAAGGATCTTCGTGGTGCACCGCCTCGACCGAGACACGTCCGGTGTAATGATGTTCGCCAAAAGCGAAAGTGTACAGTCGGTATTGCAGAAGGACTGGAAATCAAACGTCAGGGAGCGCACCTACATAGCCGTGGTGGAAGGCAAGGTGGCGGAAAAGGAAGGGACTGTCAGCTCCTATATATACGAAAGCAAGGCACTGGTGATGCACTCAACGCAGGATCCGGAAAAGGGTGAGTTGGCTGTCACGCGCTTCAAAACATTAAAATCAAATGATGATTTTTCCCTGCTGGAGGTGCATCTTGAGACAGGGAAAAAGAATCAGATAAGATTGCACATGCAGCAACTGGGTCACAGCATCGCAGGCGACAAAAAATACGGTGCCACGGCAAATCCAATCGGCCGGCTCGGGCTCCATGCCAGCGTACTGGCATTCACACACCCGGTGACGGGCAAGCCTATGCGCTATGAATCAAAGGTCCCGGCGAAGTTCCGCCGGCTCGCCTAGAAAGGCCAGAAACTGTTGTCAAACCAGACCTGCTCCCTCAGGTCTTTATCAATCCTCAGCAGCCACTTGTGATGTCCCCTCTCCCATTCCGCCAGCATCCGGTAAGTAGCCTTTTCGTTTTCATCTGTTGCCGATTCAGCCCTGCCAGAATAAAGATTCACGGCCCTGGTCTCGAAGTCCATGGCAGCACCGATGGCAGCAGCCTCAAAGCTTGCAGCACTGATCTGCTTTTTCATTTCGGTGGAGAGAACCTCCATTGCAACCTCTTCCGACGGGTCTTCAGAATGAGGAGCATTCTCAGTAAATGTCTTATGCTTCTCATAGTGTAAAAACTGCTTTGAAAGAAAGGAGATATGTTGATCCTCTTCATCGGCCATCATTGAAAAAATCTGCCTGACAGCCTCACTTTTGGTCTGGGCGGCAATGGTGGAATAAAAGGCTTTGCCTCTCTGCTCCAGCAATATAGCCTCCTTCAAAATATCAGTCGTGCTTTTCTTTTCCATCGTTTATCTGTTTTTTGTCAACATTATTTCAGGTCCGTATAGTGAAAACAAATTGCCTCCAATTTTGTTCTCAGCAAATCCTGTATATCTGAGTCAGAAACTTCAGTAAGCTTCACAGTACGGCAGTTTAAAATAACTGCATCTCGTAAAGTTTCCTGTATATCCCGCCGGCACGCGTAAGCAACTCCTCGTGTGTTCCCGATTCCTCTATCCGGCCGTTTTCAACCACCACTATCAGATCGGCGTGCTGTACCGTTGAAAGACGGTGAGCAATGACCAGTGAAGTGCGGTTCTCCATCAGTTTCACCATTGCATCCTGAACCAGTCGCTCTGATTCGGTGTCAAGGGCGGAAGTAGCCTCATCAAGTATCAGAATCGGCGGATTAGCCATGACAGCCCTCGCAATGCTTATTCTCTGCCGCTGGCCGCCGCTGAGCTTGTTGCCACCCTCTCCCACTGTGCTTTCATAACCACCGGGCGTCTCCATTACAAACCCGTGGGCATTTGCAATTGCCGCCGCCTTCTCCACTCCTTCAGTGTCATTACCCTGCATGGCAAAGGCGATGTTATTGCGGAATGAGTCATTGAAAAGTATCGCCTGCTGGCTGACGATGCCCATCAGGTGCCTGAGATCCTTCAGGCTTAAATCTCTGATGTCAATTCCGTCGATCAGCACGGAACCCCTGTCAGGATCTATAAAACGCGGTATTAAATCCGCCAGTGTCGATTTTCCTCCGCCGGAACGCCCCACCACTGCCACAGTCTGCCCCTTCAGTATTTTCAGGTTTATATCCTTCAGCACCGGCTCCTGTCCGTATGCAAACCAGACATTCCTGAACTCGATGCTCTCCTTGAAGTCTGCAATTCGCACTGCATCAGGCTTTTCCCTAATTGTCTCCTCGGCATCCATCACCTCGTTGACCCTGTCGATTGAGGCCATACCTTTCTGAATGTTGAACCATCCGGAGGTAAGTGACTTGGCAGGCTGAATTATCTGTGAGAAGACAAGCACGAAAGCGATGAGCCTGTCGGGTGACATGTTGCCGGTACCCTTCAGCGCCAGCAGTCCGCCGTAGTATATGAGTATCAGCATTACTACCGTAGACAGGAACTCGCTTACGGGGTGGGCGAGGTACGCCTTGCGCGCCACCCTCCTGAATACTTTCGTGTAACGCTCGTTGGCCTCGGAAAACTGACCGGTCATCTTGGCTTCGGCATTGAATCCCTTGACGATACGCAGTCCTGACAGCGTCTCCTCAAGCACGGAGAGAAGCCTGCCAAGCGACTGCTGGCCAACGAACGATGCGCTCTTGAGTGACCGGCTTATGCGCGCTATGATCCAGCCGCTCACTGGCAGCAACACCAGCGCAAACAGGGTAAGCTGTGCACTGTTTAAAACCAGATATATGACGAAAATCAATATTGTGAACGGATCACGGAACAACATCGAGAGCGATGACATCACCGATATTTCAATCTCCTGGACATCATTGGAGACCCTCGTCATCAGATCGCCCTTGCGCGCCTCGGAAAAGTAGGATAACGGCAGCCTGAGGACCTTGTCATATAACTTCGACCGGATGTCCCTGACGGTGCCGGCGCGCATGCGCGCCATGCAGTTGTTGGCAAGGAAGATAAAGAGGTTCTTGATGAAGCTGGCAAAGGCAAAGATAAACACCACATACATCAGGGTGCTGGCCTCTCCGTAAGTCTCAATGGAAGACGTAAAGATATAATTTGTGTAATTCTTTATGTATTCTGCTGAAAATGCAAATGATCCGGGATCAGGGCTCGCCTCCACCCTGTTGAAGAGTATCTGCAGGAATGGTATTATCAGCGTATAGGTAAAAAGTGCAAAAAAGGCGCTCAGGATATTATATGACATATTCTGAACGGCAAGCCATTTGTAGGGCTTAAGGTACTGCAGGAGAATTCTTACGCTCTTCATTCCGGCAGGGTCAGAACCCGGTGTAGTTAAAGGGGGTTATTGCCTTGAGTTCACTTTTGACTGCGTCGGAAATATTGAGGCCGTCAATGAACCTGTGAATGACTGCCTCAGTCACCTTCTCATTGGTCCTCGTCAGATCCAGCAGCGCTTCATAGGGCTTCGGGTATCCCTCTCGTCTGAGAACCGTCTGTATGGCCTCTGCAACAACCACCCAGCTGTCTTCCAGGTCGGCGTTGATCTTCTCACGGTTGACAATAAGCTTTGAAAGACCCTTTTTGACTGATTTGTAGGCTATCAGGGAATGAGCCATTGCGACACCGGTGTTGCGTATCACGGTAGAGTCGGTAAGGTCACGCTGCAGCCGTGACAGGGGCAGTTTTGAAGAGAGGTGGCCGAATATCGCGTTCGCCATCCCGAGGTTGCCCTCCCCGTTCTCAAAATCGATCGGATTTACCTTGTGGGGCATGGCTGATGATCCTATCTCTCCCTTTACGATGACCTGTTTGAAATAATCGAGTGAAATATAGCTCCACATGTCCCTGCACAGGTCTGTCAGTACTGAGTTTATACGACTTATGTTGTCAAACAGCGAAGCGAGTCCGTCATAATGCTCTATCTGCGTGGTGGTCTGCTGCCTGGCAAGCCCCAGGTTCTCTTCGAGGAATCTGTTGGCGAAAGCTATCCAGTCCATATCAGGATATGCAACCTTATGTGCATTGAAATTGCCTGTGGCGCCGCCGAACTTTCCGCTGTAGCGCACTGCCGACAGTTCTGCCAGTTGGTCATCAAGCCGTTCCCTGAATACCGCTACTTCCTTTCCCAGGCGCGTCGGTGAGGCCGGCTGGCCGTGCGTGCGTGCAAGCATGGGTATGTCAGACCATTCTGAGGAGCGTACCTCCAGCGCTTCACGCAGTGAGAGAAGCTTGGGAATAATGACTTCCTTCATCGCATCCCTTACAGCCATAGGGATGGCCGTGTTGTTGATATCCTGCGATGTCAGGCCGAAATGTACAAATTCAGCCCACTGCTCCATACCTGCCGCCTTTACCTTTTCCTTAACAAAATATTCCACGGCTTTGACATCATGGTTTGTCACAGTCTCGGTATCCTTAATTGTCTCAGCATCAGCCTCACTGAATCCCGAATAAATTTTGCGCAGCGCTTCGGACCTGCTTTCGGGGAACCCTTTGAACTGGGGCAATCCCGCTGCCGAGAGGGCGATAAAATACTCCACTTCGGTCACCACCCGGTACCGCATAAGCCCGTATTCTGAAAAGAAAGGCACCAGTTCGGCAATTCGCTGTCCGTAGCGGCCGTCAACAGGGGAAATAGCTTGCAGTCTGTTCATACAATAGTCTCTTCACCGGAGTGCACCGGGGTATTAAAAAACAAAAATACTATTTTGTACTGGTGTAAAAAAATTGAACCTTTGTATTTCTCTGAAAGGCATAAACAGACGAGATGGAAAAGGTCAGGGTGTCAGCAGTAAAATATATTAACAGTTATCCCTTTATGATAGGGCTCAGGGACGGTGAAGTTGCTTCAATGGCAGAGGTTGAGGTGTGCCATCCTTCGGAATGTGCCGACAGGCTCATGAACGGACTCACTGACGTGGGGCTGGTGCCGGTGGCATCAATCGCATCGATGAGGGAATTCCATATTATTAGTGATTACTGCATAGGCACGCAGGGAGAGGTGCGGACCGTGCTCCTGGTTAGCAATACGCCCCCGGATGAGGTAAAGGATATTTTTCTGGACTTCAGGTCACGAAGCTCGGTGACCCTCTGCAGGATCCTTGCAAAGAAATTCTGGAAGAAGGAATTCACCTGGCACCCTGCCACGGAAGAGTTCGTCATTACCGCCATGAAGCAAGGCGAGGCTGCCGTAATGATAGGCGACAGATGTTTTGAATATGCAAAGCACTTTAAGTACCGCACAGACCTGGGGCTGGAGTGGAAGAAATTCACAGGACTGCCTTTCGTATTCGCCTGCTGGGTATCTGCAAAGCCACTTGACAGTCGGTTCACGACCCTTTTCAGCAAAGCCCTCTGCGAAGGTATTGCAAGGAGAAATGAGGCTGTATCCCTTCTCAAAGAGGGGTCCGTGGCAACTCCCGAAGAGGTGATTGACTACCTGAACAATAATATCGACTTCAATCTTGACGACAGGAAGAGAGAAGCCATTTCACTTTTCATCAGTTACATTAAGGAATTAAATCTGAACCCATGAAGAAGCTTTTATTTGCTGCCATTGCTGTACTGATTGCTGCCACGCTCCGGTCACAGAGCCCTCCACCCCAGGATTCGGTCATGAGCACGTTACCTCAGGATTCGGTCATGGGTACTTTACCTCTGGATCCGGGCACAGGCAATAAGCTTGTCTACCTCTGTAGGATTGACAAGATGATTGCGGCGCCGCTCTGGAGAGCGGTGAAAAAGAGTTTCGATGAGGCTGACACGCTGAAAGCCGATTATATACTGCTGCATATGAACACCTACGGAGGTCAGGTAGACATTGCGGATTCGATACGCACCCTCATTCTGAACTCACCCATACCGGTCATGGTTTATATCGACAACCAGGCTATTTCGGCCGGAGCGCTCATATCGGTAGCGGCGGACAGCATTTACATGAGACCCGGAGGCAGCATAGGCGCTGCAACTGTTGTGGACCAGACAGGACAGAAAATGCCTGACAAATACCAGTCGTTCATGCGCGGCATGATGCGCGCCACGGCCGAGTCACACGGGAAAAAGCCTGTGGTAAATGACGGAGACACCACCTGGGTCTGGCACCGTAACCCGGAAATTGCCCAGGCCATGGTTGACCCCTCAATAATAATTGAAGGCATTGTTGATACCGGCCAGGTGCTCACACTGACCACTCTGGAGGCAATAAAATACGGATTCTGCGAGGGAGAGGCTTCCTCCGTTGACGAAGCCATAAAGAAGGCCGGGATAAAGGAATACACTATCAGGGAACTGAAGCTGACAGGTGTCGACAGGATACTGATGTTTCTGATGAATCCTGCTGTCTCAGGTCTTCTGATAATGCTCATTATAGGCGGGATATACTTCGAGCTTCAGACCCCGGGGATAGGATTTCCGCTCATCGCCGCGGCAGCCGGGGCACTTCTGTACTTCGCCCCCCTCTACCTGGAGGGGATGGCTGAGAACTGGCACCTTGTAATATTCATAATCGGCATTATCCTGGTACTGGTCGAAATATTCGCCATCCCCGGCTTCGGCGTGACGGGTATTTTGGGGATCACCGGCATTGTAACGGGACTGGCATTCGTGATGATTGACAAGATCGTCTTTAAATTCGGTCCCAGCAGCGACGGTGTGCGTGAGATAGTATCTGCCTTCGCTGTGGTGGTCGTGGCAATGCTTACGTCATTCTTCCTTTCCCTATGGCTATCCTCTAAACTCTTCTCCCCGAACAGGCTTTTCGGCAGCCTTGCTCTGGAGACAGCAGAGAACAAATCTGAAGGCTACGTCAGCTTCGACACTGAGAAGCAGAGGCTGCTGGTGGGGAAAAAGGGTGTAGCGCATACTATACTTCGGCCCTCCGGAAAAGTCATCATTGAAGGTGAAGTCTACCAGGCAGTTGCCGAGACCGGATACATCCTGAAAGGGAGTCCGGTGACAGTCCGCAGGGAAGAGCAGGGGCAGCTTTATGTGGTTGCCGATGAATAATAACGAAAAGCAGTAATAATGATTGTCAGACCGTACCGAAGGGGTGATTTCACAAGCATAATGGAGCTGTGGGTCGTCACAGGTATGGGCAGGTCTGACAGGGGCGACGATGAGGAGACCGTTGAGCACTCCGTTTCAATGGGCGGAGAATTGCTGGTGTTGTGTGCCAATGAAAAGGAGGAAGAGATAATCGGCACCTCGTGGATGACCTTTGACGGGCGCCGGCTACACCTGCATCATTTTGGCATTCTTCCTGCATTCCAGGGACGGGGACTGTCAAAGATTCTGCTTCGTGAATCCCTGAGATTCGTTAAAGAAAAAGGGTACCAGGTAAAGCTTGAAGTGAACAGGTCAGACAAAAAGGCTGTCAGAATTTATGAGAAGGCAGGATTCAGATACCTTGGGGATTACGACGTATACATTATAAGGAACGTACAATCAATTGACATATAGCTACTTATAAGTATTCCGCCTTTATCCGGATGATTTGTAAACTGTGAATTTATTGTGTATCTTTGAAGAAATATATCCATTAAACATCATGGCAAGAACAATCACTTTTTCAGAACTAAGGAAGATCAAGGATCAGCTTCCTGACGGGAGCATAAGGAAGATAGCCGGCAAGCTTGCCCTGTCTGAGGAGACTGTCAGGAATTATTTCGGAGGGTGGAACTTTGATCGCGGACAGAGTGCGGGGATTCACATTGAAAAAGGACCTGAAGGAGGCATAGTTACAATAGAAGACACCACAATACTTGAGCTTGCAGAAAGTATGCTTTCCCGCTGACAGCATGTCCTTAAACACTATACAGAAAAGCAAAAGTTGTTTACTTTTGCTTTTTGTTTATCCCTGAAATGCAGCATCCTTTCCTATCAGCCGCAGAGGCAAAATACAAACCGGCACTGATGATCCTCTGCCGGAAGCTTTTTGAATCCGCCCTGATGCCCTCACATGATCACCTTCACCATTCAAGGGTTTGGGAAAATGCAAAGGTGCTGCTTGGCAGGCTCCTGGAGGCAGGAATTACCGGTGACCCGCTGATTGCAGAAAAGGCAATCATCGCAGCCTTCCTGCACGATACAGGTCTTACAATCAACCGTGGCCCTGACCACGGGATTCAGAGCAGGCAGGTATGCAGTAAATTTCTGTTGACCACAGACCTTTCTGAGGCAGACAGGGAAGAGATACTTCAAGCGGTGGAGAAGCATGACGAAAAGGATTACACCGGCGCTTCAGATCCGGCATCTCTGGCGGCAGTTATCTCCGCAGCCGATGACATGGATGCCTTTGGCTGTGAAGGCATTGGCCGGTATGCAGAGATTTACCTGATCAGGGGTGTGCCGCATGATGAACTTCCCGGAAAAGTGATAGCCAATGCAGAATCCCGCTTCCGCCATCTTGAAATGACATACTCAATGTTTCCAGACCTTATAAAGGCAGAAAAGAAAAGATTCGAAACACTCATTACCTACTACAATAACTTCATTCGATGAAAAAGGCAATATTATTAATATTTGTCAAGGTCCTGCTTCTTCCGGCTTTACTCAATGCAATGGACAAGGACCCCCAGTCGATGCTCCGCTACAGTGAAAACCACAGTATGACATACGAGGAGGCCATTGAGTTCTATACACTTCTTGACCGTGAATATCCCGAGGCGGTACTGAAAGAGATGGGTATGACAGATGCCGGAAGACCGCTGCATCTCTTTATTATTTCAGGCGACAAAACATTCGATCCTGCGGAACTGCACAGGAAGGGCAAAACCATACTACTTATAAACAACGGGATACACCCCGGAGAACCCGAGGGCATCGATGCAAGTGCGCAGTTTGCACTCGATATTCTCAAAGACACCGACGGTTTGAAAAAATACCTGAAGAACACTGCAATTGCAATCATACCCGTATATAATATCGGCGGCGCCCTGAACCGCAGCGCCTACTTCAGAATTAACCAGAACGGTCCGGATGAAAAGGGCGCCAGGAGAAATACACGGTTCCTGGACCTCAACCGCGACTTCGTCAAGCAGGAATCGCGTGAAGCCAGGTCTTTCGCCGCCATCTACAGTTACCTCGACCCCGACCTGTTCCTTGACACCCACACCACAAACGGTTCCGATCACCAGTTCACTGTCACCCTGATAGCAACCCAGCCGGAAAAAATGTTCCCTGAAATGGAAGAATATTTTCGCAACAAGATGCTCCCGGCACTCTATGACGGCATGCGCACAGTGCAGGAAAATGAGATGGTGCCGTATGTGCAGTATACTGACAGGGGGCAGATAAAAGCAATTACCGGCTTCAATGAAACGCCGTTCTATTCCACCGGATATTCTGCACTCTTCAACGCCTTCGGGTTTATGACCGAAACACTTGTTTATAAGCCCTATGCACAAAGGGTCAAAGGCACCTACCAGTTTATTACCGAGCTGGTGAAGTTCGCCGCCAGGAACGGCAGCGATATCCTCAGGCTCAGGGCAAAAGCCAATCAGCTGACGATTGCTGCGAAGGATTATGTTCTCAACTGGCAGCAGGACGATGACAGGTGGGACATGATTACATACCGGGGTTACATGTACGATGAGACCGTTGCACCCATCTCAGGCCGGAAAACAGGATTTTACAACCATGACAAGCCGTACACAGACACAATCAGGTACTTTAATTATTTCAAACCTGCCCTGACCGTAAAGGCCCCCGACGCTTACATAGTTCCGTTCGCATGGGAACACGTTATTGAACGGTTAAAGGCCAACGGTGTTAATATGCAGCAGCTTGAAAAGGATACCACACTGACAGTGGAATCTTATTATATTGATAAATCCGAACCGGCAAAACGCGCCACCCAGGGACATTATTTCAACAGCAATGTAACTGTTCATTCCGTCACTCAGAAAATGGATTATTTCCGCGGTGATTACGTGGTGCCGGTAAATCAGAGAGCCAACAGGTACATCGTTTACATGCTCGAGCCGCAGAGCGAAGCAGGTTTCTTTGCATGGAATTTCTTTGATGCCTCTCTTGAGGGTCAGGACTGGTATTCAGTATGGGGCTTCGAAAGCCACCTTAAGGAGCTGCTTGACCATGATCCCGTTCTGAAGGCTGCCTTTGAAAAAGCGAAGAGGGAGGATGAAAAAATCGCTTCGGATCCCGTGGCGCAGTTGCAGTGGCTCTATGAACATACTCCTGCATCTGAACTTGAGAAAAGGACGAATCTCTATCCTGTTGGCAGGCTTATCAGTGCCGGCGGTCTTATAAAGTAAAAACCACTGAATGTATTTCCATGAGTGAAGCGGTAAAAAAAACATATTATGACAGTGAAGAGTTCAGGCGACAGGGTCATGAACTTATAGATATCCTGTCCGATTACCTTAAGACTGTTACAGGGCGCAGTGAGACGCCGGTCCTCCGCTATACGGAGCCTGATGACCTTGTCAGGGAATTTGCCTTTGAAAATCCCACGAACAGAGACCTGAGCCTGAGCGATTATGTGAGAAAAGTGATAGGGAGCATGAACCACATGCATCATCCAAGGTTTGTGGGACATCAGAACTCTCCGCCGCTCACCGCAGGTATTATTGCACAGATGTGCACCACCCTGCTCAATAACGGGGTTGCCGTGTACGAGATGGGACCTGCCGCCATGGCCGCTGAGCGCAATGTTGCGCGATATATGGCAGCAAAATTGGGATTCGGCGCCGGAGCCGATGGTATCTTTACCCACGGCGGCAGCGCCGGAAACCTCACCGGGCTGCTTGCAGTACGTCAGGCGAAGGCTGACTACAATATCTGGGAAACCGGCGTAAGAAGCGAGGGAAGAATAGGTATTATAGTATCAGAACAGTCGCACTACAGTATTTCACGAAATGCGAAGGTTATAGGTCTGGGTGAGGACTCGGTGATAAAAATACCCTATAACAGCCGGTACGCCATGGAAACCTCCCTCCTGCGGGAGACAATGGACAGGGCAGCCGACAGGGGAATACGGGTAGTTTGCGTAGCTGCAAATGCATGTTCCACCGCCACGGGAACATATGACAATCTGCAGGAAATCGGTACATTCTGCAGAGAAAACGACCTCTGGTTTCATGTTGACGGAGCCCACGGCCTTGGCGTCCTGTTCTCGGAACGGTACCGTGACCTTGTCAAAGGGATAGAAATGGCGGATTCAGTTGTGCTAGACTTTCACAAGATGCTGCTCACACCGGGTCTCAACACTCTGGTTATGTTCAGCGACGGAGCACGCTCTTATGAGACTTTCGACCAGAAAGCAGGGTACCTGTTTGAAAAGAACGATGAGAAGGAGTGGTTCAACAGTGCAAAGCGGACTCTCGAATGCACGAAGAGCGGACTCGGCATAACCGCCTGGGCAGTAATAAAATATTATGGTGACAGGGTGCTTGGTGAGTACATTGACAGCCGTTATGATCTCGCCAGCAGGTTTGGCGTGGCCATCGAAGCTGACCCGGAACTGGAGCTTGCAGCAACTCCCGAATCAAATATCGTCTGCTTCAGATACAAACCGGACTTTTCCGGAAGCGAAATACTCAATGATCTTAATACCAAGATAAGGAAGGCGATTATCCGCAGCGGGGAGTTTTATATAGTGCAGGCGAACCTTGACGGTAAAATATACCTGCGCACTGCACTGATGAATGCTCTGACTGATGACGGTGATCTTAAAAGGCTTATTTCGGCAGTGAAGAGACACGGCCGGCTGATACTGAACGGAGCTATCTGACAAAAAAGTCAAGCACCTGCTCGTTGCCTATCCAGGCCGTAAGGTTGTCGCCCTTCTGTACAGGCCCGACACCCGGAGGTGTTCCTGTAAAGATAAGGTCTCCGGTTTTAAGGGTATAATATCTTGATACATAAGATATTATCTCACTGAATGAAAATATCATATCGGAGGTCTTCCCGTTCTGCCGTTCATTACCGTTTACTTCCAGCCTGAATCCGATGTCATTGAGATCGCTGAACTTCTCCTTTGAAATGAATTGGCCTACAGGTGCCGAACCGTCGAACGTCTTCGACAGTTCCCATGGATGGCCGGCAGCTGCAAACTTCTTCTGCAGGTCACGTGCGGTGAAATCAATACCCACCGTAAGAGCATCAAAATAACGTGATGCAAACTTCGGGCTTATACCCTTGCCCAGTTTTGAGATCCTGAGCACCACCTCCGCCTCGAAGTGAAGGTCATCTGAAAAATCAGGAAGAAAAAAAGGCTTGTTCTTTTTCAGGAGCGCAGAGTCGGGCTTCAGGAAGACTAGCGGCTCGGAAGGCACCGGAAGGTTCATCTCAGCCGCATGACTGCGGTAATTCAGTCCCACGCATATTATCTTCACGGCAGATCAGGCTTTACCGAATGAACGAAGCTTGATGGCTGTAAGTACCTGCTTAGTATTAAGCGGAAAATCTCCGTTCATCATCCAGGAATAATAAGAGGGTTCTTCCTTCAGAATCTGCTCCACAGTCTTTCCCTTGTGCTTTCCGAAGTTAAAGACCTCAACACCCTGCTCATTGAACACTATGCGTCCGGCAAGGTCTGCATTGTTGTTGAAAGAGCTGAATGCAGAGAGTTTCTCAATGTCATTCTCCAGGTCAGGATACCTGTCAAGCTGCGCCTGGAGGATCTCATAGGTTGCTGCTGTATCGGCCTGGGCGCTGTGGGCGTTCTCCAGGTTCTTTTTGCAGTAGAAAAGGTATGCCGCGCTGAGTGTCCGCTGCTCCTTCTTGTGGAAAATCACCTGCACATCGATATACCTGTGACGTGCCGGGTTAAAGTCAACATTCACCCGTAAAAATTCTTCGCACAGAATGGGGATATCGAATTTCATGGAGTTGAATCCCGCCAGGTCACAACCCTCAAAATATGATGCTATTTTTTTTGCCACATCCTTGAACGCCGGCGCATCTGCAACATCAGCATCAGAAATTCCGTGGATGCGTGTAGCCTCGGCTGAAATGGGAATACCGGGATTTATCCTCATCGTAAGCCACTCCTCTTCACCTGAAGGATGGGCTTTCATTGCAGAGAACTCTACAATACGGTCAGAGACTATGCTTACCCCGGTTGTCTCAAGATCAAGCACCACCAGGGGCTTTTTTAGGTTTAATTTCATAACGCTCTGTTATCAGGCGTTTATCATCATAGGCATCAGCAGCATCAGTAGATCTTCATCTGCATTGCCGGTTTCTGACGGAAGGAACAGCCCCGCTCTGGTAGGATCAGCGAGCTCGATGATCACGTCCTGTGAAGCTATATTTGTAAGTATCTCGAGCAGAAAGACAGACTTGAAGCCTATTTCCATTTCGTCACCTTCATAAAGGCACTTATGACGCTCATATGCTGAAATTGAAAAGTCAACATCCTGGGCGGAGACTGTTATCTGGTTCGGAGTAAACTGCAGCTTCACAAGGTTGCTTGCCTGGTTTGAGAAGACTGACACCCTTCTCAGGATATTATAGAATTCCAGCCTGTCTATCCGGACTTTTCTGGGGTTGTTTTTCGGAATGACGGAGTTGTAGTTGGGGTAATTCCCCTCAACCAGCCGGCAAACGACTTTATAATCGGAGAGTTTGAAGAATGCGTTCCGGTCATCAAATTCGACAGAGACCACGCCGCTTTCCCGCGGGAGGATATTCTTAAGCAGTGACGCAGGTTTCTTCGGGAGGATGAATGAGGCGGTATCGTCTGCCCTGGCGTCACTTCTCTGGTATCTCACCAGCTTATGTGCATCGGATGCAACGAATGTAATCTTCTCAGGCGAGGCCTCGACGAGTATGCCTCCCATGACCGGGCGGAGCTCATCATCAGCGGTGGCGAAGAGGGTACGTGCAATGCCTGCCAGCAGTACATCGGCATTGATGCTGAAGGCAAACCTCTTCTCTTTCTTGATGACCGGCAAAACCGGAAAATCAATGCCGTTCTGTCCGACAACACTGAAGCGGCCGTTTTCGGAATTGATGACAACAGCCATCGTATCGGGGTTGATATCGAAGGTCAGCGGTTGTTCGGAAAACTCCTTCAGCGTATCAAGCAGGATCCGTGCCGGCAGTGCAATGGTGCCGCTGCCGTCCACATTGTCGAGCCTCATTTTTGTTATCAGTGTAGATTCCAGGTCAGAAGCAGTGATTTCCAGATCATTGCCGCTGAGGTTAAAAAGGAAGTTATCAAGGATGGGCAGCGTATTCTTTGAACTGATAACCCTGCTTATTGCCTGAAGATGACCCAGAAGTTCCGTGCTTGATACAACAAATTTCATATTGTCAGTTTTTAAGTTATTCTGATTTGATTTTCTTCCGGACCGCAACTCATTGATTAAGTGAGCTGTTTAAGGTAAAAACCGGAGTATCAATATTACAAAAAATTATCGTTCTCTCAAACAAAATTATTTCATCCTGTTATATCTTCTCCGTCTGACAGTGTTGAATGCCACGCCGGCCAGTATGATCAGCAACACGGGGAAAAGTGTATTCAGCGCCTGCCAGAAGGTGCGTTGTGATTCGATCCTGCTGCCGTCGAGAAGTCTCGGTTTTATCTCCCTGGATCTTATCCCCAACAGGCCGTTGTCATGTACAAGATAATTAAGGCAATTGACAATGAAGTCCTTGTTCCCGAAGGTTTGCATCGTGTACCTGTCAAGTCCCAGGGCAAGAGGTTCGGGAACTTCCCCGGTCCATCTCACTTCATTTCTGATTATATCTTTGTCTGCCACGACAATCATTTTAGAGGGCCTCCCGGCGGTGATTATGTTCCTGCCTCCCTCCCCGCCAATACTCTCAGTCATCCTGTTTTCAAAGGCTGAGTTGAACCTGCCTTCCAGCAGAACCGCCACGGGGAGTTCCCCTGCGGTGAAATACTCCTCAGGCGGAGGATTCCTTGTCTCATCGAGAGATATCCTGACCGGTGGGGTCACTGTCCGTGAGCGACCTGCTGTGGTCAGCAGAACGGTTTTCTTCACTTCAGGATTACGACCCACCGTATCCAGGTAATTGGCGAATTCGGTTTTAACCCTGTTGAGGTTTCTGGTTATCGGGCTTTTCTGCGAGGGTTTGAGCAGCGGATAGTAGATCCACGGTGCTGGAACATACTGGGGCTTTCCTCCCTCGTCAGCGATCTTCAGGGGAATGAGAAGGCATTCCATGTCCTGTATCAGCACCGGGTTTATCCTGATGCCGTACCTGAACAGCTGATCATCGAAGGAGAGGGGCTGGTAAAGCGCCACTGTGCCTCCGTAAAGCAGGCTGTCAGCGTTGACAATCACCTCTTCGGCCAGCCACATCACCCGTCCGCCCTTCATTATGTACTGGTCTATTATGAGTTTGTCACGCTCATCATACGCGGTGGTTGGACCGGCAATGACTATAGCAGCATAATCGTCTATAATACCTGTCTTGCCGCCGATGGTGCCCCTGTCAATTGTAAAGAATCTGGCCAGCTCGAGTGTAATATCCGCAACATGGATCTCGTCAAGCTCACCGTGTCCTTCAATGAAAGCGATTTTATTGACTGTATCTGCCGTTGCCGAGGCAATTGCCTGCATGATTTCATATTCCAGTCCTTCAGCAGAATGGAGAAGGTTGACCTCAGGAGGAAGAGCGGGATTGTTTTGCAGGAAATTGACAGGTATTTCAGTGGTTCCGCAGGTTACCGTCAGTGAAGGGAAGACCCGTTTCTGGGTTTTGCCGCCTTCGCCGTCACTGGCCATTACATTTACCGGTAAAAGTCCGCGGCTGATGAGTCCGGAATGAAATTTCCCCCTTGCTGCTTCATCGGAAATTCCTGAAGGATTGACGAATTCGTATGATACCTTCCGCCTGGAGACCACACGGAATTCATTAAGATACTGCTCCGCAGTCCGTTTCAGTTTCTTGAATCCTACAGGCATCTCCCCGTCGAGGAAAACACTGATATGGACATCTTTTTCTAGTCCGCGGAGGATTTTTACGGAAGGTTCCGCTAGGGTGAAACGGCTGTCTTCCGTAAGGTCGATCCTGATGCCTGGTATTGTGAGCAGCAGAGCAACCGAAGCTGTCACGGCAATTACCGTCAAGGGCTTACGGAATTTGCGCCGCATCAGGACAAAGCGGGCAGCTTCGTTAAACAGTACCGTTACAAAGATGAAATAGGCAATATCCCTGATGTCAAGCACTCCCCTGCTTACAGACCTGTAGTGTTCACTTATTCCCATCGCGGAAATATATTCATCTACCGGGGAGAGACCCGGCAGCAGGGCAACGGACTCGAAACCTGTCCAGACAATGAATGAAATGACAACTGCAATGATGAATGCAACTACCTGGTTTTCTGTTAGTGAAGAGGCGAAAAGTCCTATTGATGCGTATACGGCAGCCAGGAGGAACAGCCCGGTGAAAGATCCCAGAGTTCCACCCCTGTCGAGGTTGCCTGGAGTCTCGCCAAGTACCCAGACTGAGACCACAAATACTATACACGGCAGGAGTGAAATAAGCACCAATGCCACTGCAGCGAGGAACTTGCCGTAAATAATCGATCCCTCTCCCAGCGGACGCGAACAGAGCAGTTCAAGAGTACCCTGTCGCTTCTCCTCGGCAATGAGGCGCATGGTTACCGCCGGTACCAGGAAGAGGAAGAGCCAGGGAGAGATCACGAAGAGGGTGTCAAGCCCGGCGTATCCGCTGTCGAGTAGGTTCCACTGTCCCGGCATAATCCACATTATGAGACTGTTGGCCAGGAGGAATACGATGACAACAACATATCCTGTCAGTGAGCTGAAAAATCCGGAAATCTCTTTTCTGAAGAGCGTGAACATAACTTAAGTTTACTGTAAAATTATCGTTTTTAGATTTACGGATAGATGAGTTTTTTGGCATATTTAACATCAATAACGGCAGTACCGGGATAATAAAACCCTGTTATCTCCTGATAACTTTTACCTCTCGAGGCCATAACCCTTGCGCCGTCCTGGCAAAGACCGACTCCGTGACCGTAGCCTCTGCCTTTGAAAATCACACTGTCAGCTGCGGGAATAACCGTGAAAAACGATGACCTGAGATTGAATCCGATCCTTATGTCTTCATATGAAACGGTTTTATCGGCTATCAAAAGGTACCTTGTCCGTTTTGCCTCCTGCTGCGGAGAAGTGATTACCGATGACGGACCTCCGGGAACTATGCCTTTTAACCTTAGAAAATCATTCCACATTGTGGCCGGGAAAATCCTCTCCCACCGTGCAGAGGGTGATGTGCTGCAGTATGGATCGGTCACCCGGATAAGGTAGGGATGTGCACTGACCCATACATCGGACGATGCAGCCGTCTGACCTCCGCAATTGGCATGAAAGGCTGAAATAATAAGCATGCTGTCGCTGTCGGCCTGCACTTTACCGGCGGTGCTCCTGCAGGCATCGATAAGATTGGTTTCAGTTATTACACCAGGATAAACCTGGCAATGAGTATCATCGCACAGGTTAAATCCGTCGAGCTGATGCCGGTCAGTGTTTCGGCAGGCATAGGTGCGGGCTACGACCGCCTGCGCACGAAAATATTCAATCGGTCCGCGGCTGCCTGCCTCCGACTTCACTACCCCAGGCAGATAATCCTCGATGTTTACAATATTGAGGGCGAGAAGAGATCCCGGGTAGGAGCTGACCTTCAGTGACCCGTTGAGAGTTTTCACCGCATCGCTCTTTCCGGCCGCACGCAACGTGAACAGCGCATCCGGTCCAACTGGTCTTACCCATACAGAGTCAGCCACAACCGAAGCTCGCGTTTTCATCTTAATTATTACACGGTTGTCATACCTGGTAAATATAACCGGTTCACTGACCCCAACTCTCAGGCTGTCCCTTGAGGAGGAATAGAGGAAAAATTCCCCTTTTGAGGGAGTGAAAACCACTGTAAGAGGTTTGCTCCGGGCAAACATGCGGACGGATATCTGGCCCTGAGCCGAACAGGGAAGGAGAAGCAGTAAAATGCAGGCAATGTATCCTATCATGACCCTGCCTGCAATTCATTTAATGAATAAACCATTTCCTCAGCAACGCGGGAGGAGGCCCCGGCACCGCCCATTTCCAACCGGAGAACCGAATAATTCTCAATCATAACCTGATGCTTGTAGCCTGACCTGAGTATGAGTGAAAGTTCTCTGTGGAGCGTCATTTCATTCAGTTTTTCCTGCACCAGTTCAGTGACAATTTCCCTGTCCATTATAAGATTCACCAGTGATATGAACCTGACTTTAAGAAACATCATGCTGAGTTTATATGTGAGGGCGCTTGTTTTGTAACAAACCACCTGCGGGACATTAAAAAGTGCCGCCTCCAGGGTTGCAGTACCTGATGTGACAAGTGAAGCTTCCGCAACTGTGAGAAGTTCGTAGGTCTTTCCGGTAACGGTTTTTACGGGAAAAGGTCCTGTAATTTCCCGGTACAGCTCTGCCGGCAGATGGGCAACAGCAGCCACAACAAACTGGTAATCAGGAAAACTGTTAGCCACCTTCACCATTGCAGGCAGGATGTGCTTTACCTCCTGCTGCCTGCTGCCGGAGAGCAGTGCAATTACCGGCCTGTTATCGAGTCCGAGTGCTTCCCTTGTCGATATACTGTCGCCAGCTTCCCTGCGGAATGCTTCGGTATGGTCTATCAGGGGATTTCCCAGGTACCTGGCTTCATACCCGTGTTTGCGGTAAAACTCTACCTCGAAAGGAAAGATAATGTACATCTTGTCGACATACTTTTTCACAAGTTCTACCCTTGCTTCTCTCCAGGCCCAGAATTTAGGCGAGATGTAGTAGAACACCTTTATCCCCAGTCCTTTGGCGTATTTTGCAATGCGGAGATTAAAACCGGGGTAGTCGATGAGAATGACAACATCAGGATTAAAATCTGCTATCTGACGGCGGCAGACATCGAAGTTTGACATGACGGAACGGATGTTCACAAGCACCTCCCACGCTCCCATGAAGGCAGTTTCGCGATAGTGTTTCTGAAGCTTCCCTCCTGCCTCCTTCATCATATCACCCCCCCAGCATTCAATTTCCGCACCGGGATCCGCCTTTAGAAGACTCCGGATAAGGTTTGATCCGTGCAGATCCCCCGAGGGCTCGCCTGCGAGAATGAAATATCTCATATCAGAGTAGTTTTATTCCGAATACCACAAAAGCCCAGGCAAGAGTCACACCGAGTACACCCCTCAACGCTTTCAGCATATCCAGCCTGTTGAACACCAGGAATATGAAGATATTCAGGAAAACGGATGCACTCATTATCTGTGTAATGTTGCCGGCTTCTTCCACCCTCTTCAGGTATTGACCGGCTGAAAGTCCCTTTGCAGTGATAAAATAAAATATTGCAAAACCTATCAACGGAACCATTAGTCCCGAGATCACCCCTGTGATGGCATGGTCATATCGTTTGGCAAAGCGCATTTTCAGAAACGTGACTTCAGTTCGCTGATGTAGGCGTGGGCTGTCATGTCAGTTGTCACGGGGACAATGGAAACATAACCGTTTATCAGTGCCCATTCGTCAGTGTCGGTCGAATCAGGTTCATGGTTCTGGAATGATCCGGTAAGCCAGTAGTATGTCTTTCCCATGGGATCCTTTCTCTTTTCAAATTCCTCCTGCCAGTTGCCTTCAGCCTGGCGGGAGACCCGTATCCCTTTTATCTCCCCTGCGGGTATGGCAGGTATGTTTACATTGAGGCAGATCCCTTTGGGAAGGGGACTGCTAATTACCATTTCGGCAACTTTTCTGATGTACGGGCCGCAGGCGGAAAAATCAGCCGAGGAAGAGTAACTGTTCAGGGAGAATCCCACTGATGTGACACCGTAGAGACATCCTTCGAGGGCTGCAGCCATGGTGCCGGAATAGAGTACGCTGGCGGAAGCGTTCGAACCGTGGTTGATGCCTGAGACAAGAAGGTCAGGTCTTCTTTCAAGCAGCTGGTTCACAGCAAGTTTAACACCGTCTGTGGGCGTACCGCTGCAGGCATAGATACGGTGCCTGTCTGTCTCTTCAAGGAGTTTCACCCTCAGCGGTTCCTTTACAGTCAGGGCCTGTGACATCCCGCTCCGGCTTTCTGTGGCAGAAATTACAATCACTTTTCCGAACTCCTCCATGACAGCGGTCAGGGCCTTTAATCCGGCGGCATAAAGACCATCATCATTCGTTATAAGAATAAGCTTATCGTTCTCCTGAATTGTCATTTTTATGAGTGTTGTGCTGCAAATATAACGAAATAGCGCCATCAAATAATATTGGCCTGCAGCCCCTGTCAACCTTTTTTTAAAATGCTTACTTTTGCATGTTGAAAAAATCAATATAAAAGCTAAAATGAAGATCTCCTATAACTGGCTGAGAGATTACCTGAATACGGATGTTGATGTCGAAGAGCTCGGGACAGTACTGACAAGCATAGGCCTCGAGGTCGAGGAAACTGAAGTGTGGGAGTCTGTCAGGGGCGGAATGAAGGGAGTGGTCATCGGCAGGGTACTCACCTGCGGCCGTCATCCTGATGCTGACAGGCTCAGTGTCACCACTGTTGATACTGGCACCGGGCAACCGCTGAACATAGTTTGCGGAGCCCCTAACGTGGCTGCCGGGCAAACTGTTGCAGTGGCAACGGTTGGCACTATGGTATTCAAAGGTGACGAACAGTTCGAAATAAAAAAATCAAAGATACGCGGCCAGCTTTCCGAGGGGATGATATGTGCCGAAGATGAGCTTGGTACGGGAACTGACCACGAGGGCATCATTGTACTTGACCCGTCAGCGAAAATCGGATCTCCGGCGGCTGATTATTTCAATGTCACGACTGACACTATTTTCGGGATAGGGCTGACCCCGAACCGCATCGACTGCAGCTCTCACTACGGTGTTGCACGAGATCTGGCAGCATATTTTAACCTCAGGAAACCGGTAAGGGCAAAACTCCCCACCGTGGAATCATTCCGGAAAGACAGGGCTGACGGAGCGATAACCGTGAGCGTCGAAGCCACGTCGCAGTGCATCAGGTATTCAGGCCTGACAATTAGCGGCATAACCGTAAAGCCTTCACCCGAATGGCTTCAGCACCGTCTCAGGTCAATTGGCCTCAATCCGATAAACAACGTCGTAGACATTACCAATTTTGTTCTCCATGAGACCGGACAACCCCTGCATGCATTCGATGCTGATGCCGTAACAGGAGATAAAGTGGTTGTCAAAACACTCCCGGCAGGGTCGAAGTTTGTAACCCTTGACGGAGTCGAACGTGAACTCGCCGCTTCTGACCTGATGATCTGCAATGCTTCCGAAGGCATGTGCATCGCGGGCGTTTTCGGCGGACTGAGATCCGGAGTGTCAGCTGACACCGCCTCGGTCTTCCTCGAGAGCGCCACATTCAGTCCCGTGTCAGTGCGCAAAACATCACGCCGCCACAGTCTGCAGACAGATGCCTCATACAGGTTCGAGAGAGGTACTGACCCCGGGATGACTATCTACGCACTTAAACGTGCAGCCCTCCTGATAAAGGAAATTGCAGGAGGAGAGATTGCGGGAGATATCGTTGACATTTATCCTTCTCCTGTCAGAAAGGCAACTGTGAAGCTTTCATTTGACAGGCTGAAAAAGCTGATTGGCAAGGAGATACCTGTTGAAACCGTCAAGACTGTCCTTTACAGCCTTGACATACACATCACGGATGAAACCCCTGATTCACTGACGCTTGAAATACCACCCTACAGGGTTGACGTAACCCGTGAGGCAGACGTGGCGGAGGAAATACTCAGAATCTACGGGTACAACAATATTGAAATCGGTGAAGAGATGCACTCAATTCTTTCATACACCGTGAAACCTGACAGGGAGAAGGTCGCCGGCAATATGGCCGAGCTTCTTTCAGGGAACGGTTTTGCGGAGATAATGTGCAACTCCCTGAATCCGTCTGCATGGTATGAATCAACCGATGATTTCGAAGTTGCATCCATGGTGCGTCTTGCCAACCCGCTCAGCAGTGACCTGAACGTTATGCGGCTTTCACTTCTGCCTGGCATGCTAAGCACTGTTGCCTGGAATATCAACAGACAGAACGGCGACCTCAGACTCTATGAACTGGGTTACGTTTATGCAAAAAAACCTGGCCATGGCACCACAGAGATCACTGACAATTACAGCGAAAAACAGATGCTGGCCTTCTGCGTCACTGGAAACGCTGCACAGAAGAGCTGGAACACCGACGAGGCGCCGACAGGATTTTTCCATATTAAGGGCTATACTGATCTTATCCTTTCACGGTTCGGCATTAAAAGTGCGGATCTCACCGTTGAAGATCCGACAGGCAAATGGTTTACAGAAGCCCTCAGGTATTCCTCAGGCGGCATTGAACTTGCCACATTCGGAAAGGTTTCACGCAAATACATCGCTATGTTCGATATCAAACAGGAGGTCTGGTATGCTGAAATCTGCTGGGAAAACCTGCTTAAGCTGCTTAAGGGAAGAAAAACAGAATTCAGTGAACTGCCAAGATTCCCCTGGGTGCGCCGCGATCTTGCGCTGCTGATTGACAGAACAGTAAAGTTCAGCCAGATACGGGAGCTGGCATTCAAAACCGAAAGGAACATACTTCACGAAGTGGATCTCTTCGATGTCTATGAAAATGAGAGCCTGGGGCATAACAAGAAATCATACGCAGTCAGTTTCATACTCAGGGACGACAGGCAGACGCTCAACGAGAAAGCCATTGAAAAGGTGATGGGGTCTCTCGCCAGGGCTTTTGAACGTGACTTTGGCGCCACTCTGAGATGATGAAACTGTTCAGCAGGACAGGCAACTACCTTTCTCTGGTTAAGTTCAGCCACACAGTTTTCGCCATGCCCTTTGCGCTGGTGGGGTATTTCCTCGCGTCTGCAAATGAGGGCCACGGCTTCAGTCTCAGAACACTTCTGCTTGTCATTGTATGCATGGTCCTTGCCCGCAGCGCAGCCATGAGCTTTAACAGGCTGGCAGACCACCGTTTTGACACCATGAACCCCAGGACGGCATCGCGGGAGATACCTTCAGGGGTCATTTCAAGGAGGAATGCCCTGATCTTTGTCATAGTATCATCCGTACTCTTTGTCGTTGCAACGGCATTCATAAACAATATGACGCTTCTGCTTTCTTTTCCTGCCCTGGCGGTGGTGCTTGGATACAGTTACACCAAGCGGTTCACTCCGCTGTGTCACCTGATACTGGGCCTCGGTCTCAGTCTGGCGCCTATCGGGGCATATATTTCAGTGACCGGACATTTCGCCCTTCTGCCTCTTGTTTATTCAGCCATTGTACTTACGTGGGTCAGCGGTTTCGATATCATTTACGCACTTCAGGATGACGAGTTCGACCGGAGCGCCGGGCTCTATTCTCTGCCTGCCGTTCTCACCCGGTCGCAGGCGCTGGCTGTTTCGGTTTCGCTGCATGTTCTCACCGCCGTTCTGGTCTTTGCAGCCGGGTTCCTCGGTGAGGCAGGACTGCTGTACTGGATCGGCTCAGCAATCTTCCTGGCCTTACTTGTCTACCAGCATTTCATTGTCAGACCCGACGACCTCAGCAGGGTGACGCTCGCCTTCGGGACCCTGAACGGGATTGCAGGACTCCTTTTCGGGTTTTTTGTGATCCTTGACATTTTGGTATAACTTGTGTCAATATTATTTTTACATTTATCCAAACTTCCTGACCAATGAACCTGGACATCCGGGAGGTAGCAAACTCCACTGAGCTTCGCACCTTTATTTTTCTTCCCAAGAAGATCCACCGTAATGATGCTGCCTGGCTCCCGCCTATCTGGAGCGATGAGAAGGTGCTCTTCAATAAAGACAAGAATCACTCTTTTCAGCACGCTGACACGGTATTGCTTCTGGCCTGGCACGGCAAAGAGGCGGTGGGCAGGATAATGGGGCTTGTCAGCCACCGGTACAACAGGATCAACAATGAGAACAACGGCCGCTTCTGCTTCCTGGAATGCTATGAAGACAGTGAGGTTTTCCATGAACTTATAACTGCGGTGGAAGTGTGGGCCAGGAAGAAGAGCATGACAGCCCTGGTAGGTCCCCTGGGGTTTTCCGACAAGGATCCGCAGGGATTCCAGATTGAGGGTTTCGACCTTCCCCAGATCATGACAACCACTACCAATCTGCCTTACCTTCCGGAAATGATCGCCGCTGAAGGATATGTAAAGAAGAAAGACATTCTCAACTATCATGCTCCCATACCTGAACACCTGCCTGAACTGTATGCAAAGATCTTCGCACGTGTCAGCCAGCGTCAAAGCCTTAAGATAATCGAGTTTAAAACCAAGAAGGAGATAAAGCCGTATATCGTTGACGTACTGGAGCTTATGAATGAGACCTTTGCGGAAATATACGGTTTCGTGCCGCTTACCACGGAGGAAAAAATAGAATTTGCGAACAGGTACCTGCCATTGATAGATCCTGAATTCATTAAAATAGTAAGCAACGGAACAGGTGAACTGGTGGGCTTTGCAATAGGTATGCCGGATCTCAGTCCCGGCATTAAAAAGTCACGCGGATACCTTTTCCCCATCGGTATCTTTCACATCCTCAGGTCAGCCGCCACTTCAAAAAAACTGATGATGATGCTTGGCGGAGTGAAGGCGGGTTA
The DNA here is from genome assembly GCA_038248855.1 of Bacteroidales bacterium. Taxonomy (GTDB): domain Bacteria; phylum Bacteroidota; class Bacteroidia; order Bacteroidales; family VadinHA17; genus SR-FBR-E99. Next base: position 28,316 of record JBBRXA010000002.1, read on the forward strand.
CCGGGGACAGGGTATTGACACGCTCATGGGAGCCAAGTTACTGGAGTCGGCTATCCGTAAGAAGATGACCCTTATTGACAGCCACCTCGTACTGGAGGAGAACCTGCCCATGCGCGCAGAGTATGAAAGAATAGGCGGAAAAATCGTCAAGCGGTTCCGCATCTTTACAAAAGATCTCTAAAACCTGAAGACAACCGAGACCCCCAGCAGCTCCTTGAACTGTACCCTTGGTGATCTCTTCTGTACTCCGTCAGACCCCAGAACAGGCTTGTCATCCCTGTCGTAAACCGGAAGCAGGGTGTTGTCATCATAGATAAGGTGAGCATTCAGTCTCAGGTCAGTAAACCAGTTCAGGCTGGTTGTCATTATTACTTCCCAGTCTATATCGACGTTCTGAGGCTTCGAGATGAAGTTACTGAAGAACTGAACACGGTTGGTCATATTAACCTTGTCGAAAAGCTTGCTTGTACTGTTGATTATCACATAAGCTCCCATTTCATTCTTAGATCTCCGGTCAGCGGACACACCGTACTTTGTCTGGTTGATCATCGCTGTGTCAGGCACGTAGATGCCTTTGTATGACAGCGGGGAACAGTTTATGGACAGATTTTTATTTGGCTTATAATCAAGCCCATAGCCTAAGATGACAGTGGCCGGATTAAAGAACTTCGAAACCTTCACTGAATCATTGGGGTAATTGTACCCGGGCAGCGACTGGGTCTTGAACTGAAAGACGCCACTGAAGTCGAATTTCCCGAAGGCTTTATGATTAAGCTTGGAGTTTATCTCCATGACATCGAGATTTTTTCTTATTCCGGTCTTGCCGGAAGCCATTATGCCAAGTGCAAACCGCCCCGTAGTGCTCGAGGTAATTTTAGTGACCTTGTTGTTGTAATCAAGGTAGCCAGTGACATCGAGCACTGTTGAGATGTTGTTTTCTCCTCCCTTGGCCCAGTTGGAAACCGTCCCCTGTGAAAGAAGATATGACATATCGCCCCGGTATCTCCAGTAGTTGGGCTTGACCTTACTCAGTTCCACCTTCCGGAGATCCTCATCATTGGCAGTGATGACATTTACCCTTGTATCGGCATAACTGTCACGCCAGAGCTGCTTTTTAAAGAGGACTCCCTCCTCTGCCTTAAGGCTGATAACATTTCGCGACGGACTTCCTACCCACACTGTGACAGAGTCATTATCGCCGCCCGGAAGCCAGAATCTCAGAAGGTTTTCGCTTCGGCCGTTTAGCCAGACATCTGTGGACCTGCCTGTCTCGCTTACAAGTTTCAGCAGGGTTGAGTCGCGCGCTTCAAGAAATCCCGCCAGTGACCTGACAGCCACCTCAATGGAGTCGCCCATCGAAGGGTATTTCAGGTACCGGAACGGAAATTCCTTTGTATGGAGTGCGGGTTCCGGCAGGGTATCGGTAATTACAAGTATAATAGTGTCATTCGTCCGGTGCGGCAGGGCCAGGGGTACAAAATCCTTCATCAGGATATATACGCTGTCATTCAGGGCCAGGGTATCGTTTTTCACAATTGGCTTTGATTCCGGAGTGAGCATTACCTTCTCCATTTTCTTCCCTGTTTCTATAAACATTTCTCCTGCCCTGCCCGTTCCGGGCATGCTGTCAGTCAGGGAGGAGTCAGGCTGCATTACCGGCACGATTATCCTAACGGAATCAAAAACGTAGTAATTTTCAAGAGGTACCCTTATGCAGTCATAACAGAAGTCCAGAAGAAAACGTGCAGTTGAATCCAGCGGAGGACGTGATGCGTTGTAAATCAGGATGCCTATCGCCTCCCGCAGGGGGTCATTGCTTTTCTTCCACATCCGGGTTGAAGAATATATACCGAGCAAATATTTCAGTGATGCATCCTTGTCGAGGGAAATTTCCTCCACGCCCGAGGGTACTTTTACGGGTGAACCCTTTATCTGTCTGACGGCACCCTGCGACAGGGTTGCACTGTCTGCACGGACGGCAAGTGCATGATCAGCCCGGGTCTCACCCTGTGCATATAACCCTGACCTGACGGATAGGCACAGGAGTAAAAAAAGAATCGTTGCGGTTCTTAATCTCATATCAAAATACTTAAACAGTTTTCCGGATTGCTCCCCAAAAGTAAAAAAGCTATCTTTGCAAAAATAGGCCATTTATCATGATTTCCCTTTTACTAACGGAAAGAACCGCCAGAATGATATACCGGAACATCAAAAACCGGGACGCCTTTGTTTACAGAAGCTGAATAATCCCGATCCCCGGGAACACTCATCTTTAGTCAACTTCCTTACTTATTCCTTTGATATTCAACTTTTAACTGTAGCAAATAATGACCTTACCGTACTGTGAACCGTTCAAGATAAAAATGGTGGAATCAATCCGCCGGAGCACTCCTGAAGAACGCCGGGAGTGGATAAAGCAAGCTTCTTACAACCTGTTTAATCTGAGGTCCGACCAGGTTATCATTGATCTCCTTACCGATTCCGGCACCGGAGCCATGAGCGACGTGCAGTGGGCTGCCGTAATGACGGGTGACGAGAGTTATGCGGGAGCATCATCATATTATCACCTTAAGGAAGCCATCAGGGATATAACCGGGTTTGAATACTTTCTTCCCACACACCAGGGCAGGGCTGCAGAGAATGTGCTGTTCTCGGTTCTGGTCAAAGAAGGTGATGTTATACCCGGAAACGCACATTTCGATACAACGAAGGGGCATATCGAATACCGCAAGGCAAAGGCTGTCGACTGCACCGTTGAGACAGCGAAGGATACCGGTAACCTTGATCCCTTTAAGGGCAATGCGGATCTTGACAAACTGGAGAAAATTCTTTCCTCGACCCCTCGCGAAAAGCTCGGGTGCATTGTAATGACAATCACCAACAACACTTCCGGCGGGCAGCCTGTAAGCATGGCGAACCTGAGGGGCGTCCGTGAACTTGCTGACAGGTACAGTGTGACCCTCATCTTTGACTCTGCCCGCTTTGCGGAGAATGCCTACTTCATCAAGACGCGTGAGGATGGGTACGCCGGCAAAACAGTCAGGGAGATCGCCCGCGAGATGTTTTCACTGGCTGACGGAATGACAATGAGTTCCAAGAAAGACGCCATAGTGAATATGGGCGGCTTCATCGGCTTCAGGGACAGGGAGCTTTTCCGTAAAGCCTCGACCTTTAACATAATGTTTGAAGGATTTGTGACTTACGGAGGCATGTCAGGCCGTGATATGAATGCACTGGCACAGGGACTGTATGAAGGAACTGAATTTGATTATCTCGAGTCACGTGTCAGCCAGGTGAAAAGGCTCGGCGAAAAGCTGCACAGTGCCGGCATACCCGTACAGTTGCCGATAGGCGGGCATGCCATATTCATCGATGCGGGGAAATTCCTTCACCTTGTACCTGCAGAAGAGTTCCCGGCCCAGAGACTGGCCGTGGAGATCTATCTCGAGGGCGGTGTGCGCGGCACCGAGATAGGAACACTGATGGCTGACCGTGATCCGGTGACGCGTGAGAACAGGTTCCCTGCCCTTGACATGGTAAGGCTTGCCGTGCCGCGCAGGGTCTACACCGATAATCACATGGATTATGTGGCCGCCACCCTTATCAATATTTTCGGGAGAAGGGAAGATATCAGAAGAGGCCTGGCAATTAAGTGGGAAGCTCCCATAATGAGACACTTTACAGTTGAGCTTGATCTCCTCACTTAACCGCAAAAAGCATATCTTTGATAATTAAACAGGATCAGCATGATAAGATCAATGACAGGTTACGGCAAAGCCGTGCTTGAGACTCCTCATAAAAAGATCACTGTGGAAGTGAAATCGCTGAACAGCAAACAGGCGGATGTCAGCACCAAACTTCCATGGATATACAAGGAAAAGGAGATGGAGATCAGGAATATGGTCAGCCGGAAGCTCGAAAGAGGTAAGATCGACCTCTACATCAACTTCGATACCATGGAAGATGAGGCCATTCCTGTAATTAATAAAAATAACGTAAGGAATTATTACAACCAGCTTCGGGAGCTTGCCAATGAACTGGGTGCTGACCGGAATACAGACCTGCTGGCAATTGTAATGCGTCTGCCGGAAACCCTGAAGGCAGAGAAGGCAGAACTTACCGGGGAAGAGTGGCAGGGTGTGTCGCAGCTTATTGATGAAGCCCTTTCGATGACCGATCTGTACAGGCTGGAAGAAGGCAAAGCCCTGGAGGCTGACCTTCTTAAGGCAGTAAACAGGATCACCGGTTATCTCGGTAATCTAAGGGAAGTAGAGGGAGACCGGATTGCAAAAATGCGCGAGAAGCTCACCGTTTTGCTCAGGGATGCAGTGGGCAGTGAGAATGTCGATATGAACAGGTTTGAGCAGGAACTCATATTCTACCTCGAGAAGCTTGACATAAATGAGGAAAAGGTAAGGCTGCAGAAGCATTGTGACTATTTCCTCGAAACCCTGAAAGGTACAGAGTCAAACGGCAAAATGCTCAGCTTCATATCCCAGGAAATGGGACGCGAGATAAACACTATCGGTTCAAAGGCAAATGACGCTGGAATGCAGAAACTTGTCGTCATGATGAAGGATGAACTGGAACGCATTAAAGAACAGTCACTTAATGTTTTATAACCTCCGTGATAAAGCCCCGCATCTGCAACAAGCTTCTTATCATCTCAGCCCCTTCAGGTGCGGGTAAATCTACCCTTGTAAACCATCTGCTCTCAAGCGGTCTGCCCCTGTCATTCTCCGTATCGGCAACGAGCAGAAAGCCCAGGGGGTCGGAAAAAGACGGCCGGGAATATTATTTTATCACCGCCGGCGAATTCAGAAGAAAAATTGCTGCCGGTGATTTTGTCGAATGGGAAGAGGTTTACAGGGATCATTACTACGGCACCCTGAAGAGCGAGATCGACAGGATTCATAAAGAGGGTATGGCGGTTCTCTTTGACGTAGACGTCAGGGGCGGAATCAGCCTGAAGAAGATTTTCGGTGTCAATGCTCTCGCTCTGTTCATTATGCCCCCTTCGGTTGATGAACTGGACAGAAGGCTTCAGGGCCGTGGCACCGATACTCCTGAAAAGATAAGGATGAGGGTTGAAAAGGCAGCATCGGAGCTGAAACTGGCCGACAGTTTTGACGGGATTATAATCAATGATGACCTTGAAGCAGCCTGCCGCGAGATAGAAAAAACTGTAACCGATTTCCTGAAGGAGTGAAAATGAAGACAGGACTCTTTTTCGGATCATTCAATCCGGTCCATATAGGTCACATGGCAATAGCCAACTATATTGCGGAGTATACCGACCTGCAGGAAATATGGTTCGTGGTCAGTCCTCACAATCCCCTGAAGACGAAGGAATCGCTTCTGGATGACCGCGACCGCTTACACCTTGTTGAGCTGGCCATCGGCAATGATATGCGGTTCAGACCTTCGGATATTGAATTCAGCCTTGCTCAGCCGTCATATACAATTGACACAATGGCATATCTGTCAGAAAAATACACTGAGCGAAGTTTTACTCTCATAATGGGTGAAGACAACCTGAACACTATCCATAAATGGAAAAATGCCGGTGAACTTGTAAAGAGATATCCGCTGTTTGTTTATCCGAGGCTGAATCCCGGAAGCAAGAGCAGCAAAAAGCTTCAGGATATCCTTGCCACGGCTTCGGTGACCGTGGTCAATGCACCGCTGATGGAGATTTCGGGAACCTTTATACGAAAAGCCATCAGGGAAGGAAAGGATCTTTCGTGGTACGTCCCCGCCCCGGCATGGAAATATATCACCGAGATGCATTTTTACAAATAGGCGTCAGGGAGGAAAAAGGCACAAGCTCACTCCCGCCCCGCGGGTGTACTAATTGATATTTCCCCTTACTGAGCATGGAGTGGTCTCATCAATCCGCCAGCCGGCTGAGGGGGTGGTCACTTATTCTTAATTAACCTTTTTGATTATTTCCATTCCCCGCTTTATCGCCTCTTCATTCATCGGTATCATGCTGTGATATCTTTCCGGTAGCGATTTCTTCAGGCCCTTTATCACAAACTCGGTTCTGAGTATCGGTTTCACCTTCATGAATCCACCCAGAACTATCATATTGAACACTTTCTGCATCTTCATCTTTGAGGCTTCCTCCGCGGCATCGATCCTGTAAATGTCAATATCCTTACGTTTGGGATGATGGGTGATGCCGTTGCCGTCATAGATAAGTACTCCTCCGGGTTTTACGGATTCCTCAAATTTGTCCATGCTCTGCTGGTTGAGGATAATGGCAGTGTCAAAGCTCCGCAGAATAGGTGAACTTATCCGTTCATCACTCAGTATTACATTGACGTTGGCCGTTCCGCCGCGCATCTCAGGACCGTAGGAGGGCATCCAGCTTACCTCCATATCCTGCATCATTGCCGAATAAGCCATGATCTTTCCCATAGACAACACTCCCTGTCCGCCAAAACCTGCTATTATTATTTCTTCTGTCATGATGTTTAAATTTTATTGTGACGGATTCACGGTTATTCTTCAGGGACTTTAATGTCTCCGAGCGGATAGAACGGGATCATATTTTGCTCCATCCAGATATTCGACTCGACGGGGGTCATTTTCCATCCCGAGGGGCAATTGGAAACAACCTCGATAAAGCAGGTGCCTTTGTCCTGCCTCTGGTATTCCACGGATTTCTTCAGTGCCTTTTTAAGTTTTTTGACGCCTGCTGCAGTATGTACGCTCTGGCGGGTCACGTAATATGTTCCGGGAAGCATGGCAACGATGTCTGCCATTTTTATCGGTGAGCCCATCATGGCTTTGTCGCGCCCGTAGGGTGAGGTTGATGACTTCATCCCGATAAGGGTTGTGGGAGCCATCTGGCCTCCCGTCATTCCGTATATTCCGTTGTTGATGAAGATCATCAGGATATTCTCTCCCCTGTTACAGGTATGAATTGTCTCCGCAGTGCCTATGGCAGCCAGGTCGCCGTCACCCTGGTAGGTGAAGACAAACTTATCAGGCATCAGCCTTTTTATGGCTGTTCCCACCGCAGGAGCCCTTCCGTGGGCAGCCTCCTGACAGTCGACATCAAGGTAGTTGTACAAAAGCACCGAGCATCCCACGGGTGCCACACCTATCGTCTGGCTCTGCAGGCCTTCTTCCTCTATCACTTCTGCCAGCACATTATGGACCGTTCCGTGACCGCAACCTGGGCAGTAGTGCATCACATTGTCAGTCATCACCTTTGACTTCCTGTATGCAAGATTCTCAGGCTTGATTATATCTTTAAAAGTCAGTTCTCCCATGATCGTTTATCCTTTAATGAATTTTTTAAGGTTGTCCACCACCTCTTCCGGTGTATGGATCATACCGCCCATTCTTCCGTAGTGGCTTACGCGTGTTTTGCCGTTCACAGAAAGCTGAACATCTTCAACCATCTGGCCGGCGCTCATCTCCACTGCCAGCATTCCCTTTACCAGCGGTGCAAGTTCGGCCAGCCTCTTTGTGGGGAAGGGGAAGAGCGTTATGGGACGCAGGAGTCCTACCTTTATTCCCCCGGCCCTGGCAATCTGGATTGCTTTCTGTGATATTCTCGCACTGGTGCCGTAGGCAACAATGAGCCACTCGGCATCTTCAGTCTGGAACTCCTCGAACCGGACCTCATTTTCTTTAACCTGTTTGTATTTTGCAACCAGCTTGAGGTTGAACTGTTCCTGACGCGAAGAATCAAGGTCGAGTGAGGTTATAATATTACGTTCCCTGGTATCAGGTTTTCCCGTGGTAGCCCACGGAAGAATTTCCTCCGAGCGCTTCTTCTGCGGATTCAGGTAGACTTTCTCCATCATCTGGCCTATTGCTCCGTCAGAAAGGATCATCACCGGATTGCGGTACTTGAAGGCCAGGTCAAATCCGAGCTCCACAAAGTCAGCCATCTCCTGCACAGATGCAGGTGCCAGCACTATGAGGTGGTAGTCGCCGTGACCTCCTCCCTTGACAGCCTGAAAATAATCGCTCTGGGCCGGCTGTATGGTCCCCAGGCCGGGGCCACCGCGTACTACATTCACAATAAGGCAGGGCAGTTCCGCTCCGGCAATATATGTCAGTCCTTCCTGCTTCAGGCTAATCCCCGGTGACGATGATGAAGTCATCACCTTCTTCCCGCAGGCGGCACCGCCGTAAACCATGTTGATTGCAGCCACTTCACTCTCTGCCTGGAGGACCACCATACCCGTCGTTTTCTGGGGGTCCGACTCCATCAGATACTCAAGTATCTCGCTCTGCGGAGTGATGGGATACCCGAAATAACCGTCGGCACCCATGCGTATCGCCGCTTCGGCGATAGCCTCGTTACCCTTCATCAGTCTCAGTTCCTTTTCCATATATAATTTCTTTTTCGTTCTCAGTTATCAGACTTTGACCTTGTAAACTGTTATCACGCCGTCAGGACAAACAACGGCACAGTTAGAGCATCCGATGCATGCATCAGGATTAGCCGGATAAGAATAGTAATATCCTTTACCGTTAACCTCCCTGGCCAGTGCCAGGACCTGAGTAGGGCATGTTACGACGCATACCTCGCAGCCCTTGCATTTCTCAGTGTCAATTACCACAGCGCCTTTTATCTTAGCCATATCTTGATATTTAGATTTGAAATGATGTTTTAAATATACTATTTATAGGGATTGTTCTCCCTGAAAATTTTCAATCTTTCTTCAAGTGCCGTCATCTGGTCAGGCCTTACCTGGGACACACAGGCCCGGAGGCCTTCAAGCCGCTCACTACCGGTTATCTCAAGCGATATTGCCCCTATGCCGTAGCACATCAGCTGTTCGAGGAGAGCGGCACCGCTGTAGCCGGGGTAGGAAATTGTGAAATAGAATCCGTCAGCAAGGGGCTTTTCAATATCCCTGTCGTATACTATTGAGAATCCGTTCTTTGTAAAAAGATTCTTCATTATAGCGGCTTTGCGGCCGTACTCCCTTGTCTCTGCCACAAAGTTGTACTTACCGTCGTTCACTGCCTTAAGTATTGCGGCAAATCCGTACTGCACCGAGTGAGTCACTCCCGAAGAGAGCGCGTAAAGCGCCCCGAAGATCATCGCACGTCCGAAAAGGTCGGAGGAATAATATCGCAGAAGGTCGGGGTAACGCCTGTTGTAAAGGTGGTCGGACATTACCATGAGTGCCACCCTCTGACCGGCATAGCTGAAGGCTTTGGAACTTGAGATCAGAAGAATGTAGTCATCGCAGTATTTCGCCACAGTCGGCTGGAAAGGGGCCACTCCGGGCTCAGAACAGTCATGGCGGAAATCCATTCCGAAATATGCAAGGTCTTCAATTACAATTGCATCATACTTCTTGGCAAGCGTGCCGATGGTCTTAAGTTCATCTTCTGTAAAACAGATCCATGACGGATTATTCGGGTTTGAATATAGTATGGTTGACACCTTGCCGCCCCTGAGCATTGACTCAAGCTTTGCAGCAAGTTTTGTTCCGCGGTAATCATAGACGTCAAACGACTGGTAATCCTGGCCCAGGATCCTCGTCTGGGTCTTCTGTACCGGAAATCCCGGATCAATAAAAAGAGTACCCTCCTTGGTGCGGTCATTGCGGTTGGCCACCATAAAGCTTGCCATCCCTCCCATCATCGAGCCTGCTGTGGGTACGCAGCAGACAGGATCAACATCCAGGTCAAGGAACAGCCTGACAAACCTGGCTGCCTCAGTCTTCAGCCTGGGCAACCCTTCAATGTCAGGATAAATTGAAGCCACGCCGCTTCGCAGAGCCTCTATCTCTGCCTCAACCCCAACATGTGCTGGCGGCAGCCCGGGGACACCCATCTCCATCCTTATGAACTCCACCCCGGTCTCCTTTTCAAGGATATTGACCAGCTTGACAATCTCCCTGATGCTGGCACGGCCCAGGTTGGTAATCCCACTGTCTGAAATGGCCTTCCTTACTGTTTCGTATTTAATGGGGGTATTCTTCATAAATTTTAAATTTTAGGCCCTCATTTATGACGGCAATTTACAAATTATAAAGAGCACTAAAACTGCCTTTTGTCACCTTTCACTTACTCTTTAAAAAAGTCACCGTAAGGTCACCGTGTTGAGGTCACTCTTTTCCGGCTGCCGCAAAGGCAAGGATCACACCGAGAACGGTGCTCAGGACAGCGGCAAAGAGTATCTGGAACTCTCCGGGAAGCAGAAATGTAACCGTCTGAGCCGGGATCCAGAAGAGCGGAATTGTCTTTTTCAGTACGAATCCCCACATTGTCTTCCAGTCGATCTGCCTGAGAAGACCTGCAGTATCCGGCACTGAAAAGAAGCCTGCGAGGGTACCGCCCGTTGCCCCGATATGAAGGTCCGTTACACGGTGGGTTACCATAAGGACAGGGGCGTAAAAAATATTCAGGAAAAAGCTGATGCTGAATGCGAGAAGCACTTTTAATGCAGAAATGCTGCCTGACATGACCGCTTCTGTGTCAGCCATACCCAGATGACCGGCAACGGCCGGTGCGCCCGCTGCGAAGATAAGGAAAGCCGCCTTGACACTCATCCCGAGGAAGCCCCAGACAAGCACGCGCGGAAGAAGTCCGAAACCGGGGGAACTGTACCTTCCGGTACGGATCCTGTGCCCCAGCATCTCACCCATTGTGGCAAGGAGTGCAAACTTTATGAAGCTGGCTGTAAATGCCCATTCTGTTGTGAACGACCTGAAAAAAGCATACAATCCCTCGGAGATGAAAAACGGGATAAAAATCGCCGCAAAGCCTGCAATAAAAACTAAATCCGCCTTCTTCATTATCAATTCCTGTTTATAATTCTTTGCTATAATAATTTCATCCTTCGGAGTTCCCTTTGCTACAGACCCTCAGACCCTCAGACCTCATCCGCCAGCTGGCGGATCAGACCCTCAGACCCTCAGACCCTTAGACCCTCAGCCTTTCAATCCTTATCCTGGCATCCACCGCCACGATCTCATCACCGGAAGCCAGCAACGGATTGATATCCATCTCAAAAATCTCCGGGGCAGCTTCCAGCAGTGCCGATACAGATACAATGACATTTGCAAACGCTTTCTCGCTTATCGGTTTTCCTCCGCGGATTCCTTTGATGACTGTATATGATTTCAGTGATCTGATCATCGACTCAGCCTCTGCGTCCGAGACAGGCACCAGGGCTGTTGCCACATCCTTAAAAACCTCTATGAAAATACCTCCCATTCCGGCCATGACAAGGTGGCCGAACTTCTGCTCCCTTTTTGCTCCGCAGAAGAGTTCAGTGCCCGAAATCATTTTCTGTACCAATATGCCTGTCACTTCCGGCAGTTTCATGAGTCTTCCGAATTCAGCACGGACTGTTTCAGGGGTTTTCACATTCAGGACAACTCCTCCGATATCCGATTTATGTACCGGTCCCACAACCTTCATAACCACGGGGAAACCCATTGATGAAGCTTCCCTGACAGCCTCCTCCGCGGCGGTGACAACTGTCTCAGGTACCGTTGAAATACCTGAGGCTTTCAGGAGATCCGACACCTCTTCCGGAGAAAGATATCCGTTGCCGGCCCTGTCAATTACTGACCTTACCCTGCTTGCAACTGTATCTGCCTGTCCACTGCGGTTATCAGCCGGCGCCGGTGTGTTGAAAACCTTGCACAAAGCATTACCGAACAGTACCTCATCAGGAAACATTGCGTGGTCCTTCGCAGTAAAATCCTTAATCTCCCTTCGAACATTTATGACTGAAGGAAGTATCGGGTAAATTGGTTTGGGACTTGATTGTATCTTGTCGTGCAACAGGTTATAAACATCATCCACGGGGAAAAGGCCGGGGCTGCCGAATATAACCGCAATGGCATCCACCCCCTCAAAGTCTTCATTGCATGCATCAATAATAAAACCCAGCTGTTCCGCGGTTCCTGTCGCCAGAAAATCAATCGGATTGGTGACACTTGATCCTGGGAACAGCTTCTGGAGGAGCCGTGCTGCTGCCTCACCTTCGAAGCGCGGCACCTCGAGACCTCCTTCGCTCAGGGCGTCTGTAAGCATTACTGCCGGTCCTCCTGCGTGGGTCACCACGGCAATCCTCTTCCCCTTTAAAGCCGGATAGGTAAAGAGCGAGGCTACCGCCGCCAGTTCGGTGCGGCTTTTGCACCTCACTATCCCGGCCTTGCGGAACAAAGCCTCCACGGCAACATCAGGCGAGGCCATTGCACCCGTATGAGAAGATGCAGCTCTGGATCCGGCCTCGGAACTGCCTGACTTGATGGCGGCAATGCGGCATCCCTTTCTGATTAGCGAAGAAGTGTGCTTCAGCAGTTTTGCAGGATTGGTAATGCTCTCAACGTACAGTAGCTTGATCTTCGGGCTGTGCTCCGGATCAAAAGTCTCATCGAGATGTTCAAGTACCTCTTCAACCCCTATCTGTGCACTGTTGCCCACAGACCATACGGATGAAAAAGGAAGTCCGTTTGTGATTGCCGTTTCCATTATATATACCGCCGTGGCTCCGGATCCGGACACAAAGTCAACACCCGCCGGCGAGAGTGCAGGTATTGGTTCAGTGAAGACTCCCGAATAATTACTGTTGAGGAATCCTATACAGTTAGGCCCTATCAGTGTTCCTCCGTGACTTTCAACAATGCCCACAATCTCCTTCTCGAGGGCAGCACCCTCTTGATTTTCTTCACTGAAACCGGCAGAAAGAATAATGAATCCTCCGGTACCCTTCTCCCGTGCAAGGGTGCGTACGGCATCCGGACAGTAACGGGCGGCAATGGCAATGATCGCCAGGTCTGTCTGCGGCAGCAGCGATACATCGGCATAAGCCCTGACTCCCTGCACCAGGTCTTTTTTCGGATTTACAACATATATCTTTCCTCTGAAACCGCACCCCAGAAGGTTTTTCAGGACCTTACCCCCGGCCTTGGTAACATCATCCGATCCGCCGATAACCGCAATGGTGCTGGGATTCAAGAGTTTATCGTTAATCATAATCAGGAGTTGAGTTCTCAGCGAAAGGTAAAAACATTTTGAAATATAACAAATGACTATGGGAAAATTGCAGATTTTGACGGATTGTGCCTCCAGAACTTTTTACCGGGGGAACCACATTCATTTATGCTGTATAATAGTATATTTGACCGGAATAAATATAAAAACAGTCCTATTTTTGTCAACTAACCCATTTTAAAAGGAAAATTATGAAAAGCTCCTATAGTCCGAAGGTGCTGATGACAGCGCTGATAATCTGTTTACCTCTGCTTTCAGGCGCCCAGCCGCTTGAGATGATTGATACTGACGGACCCGGATACGCGGAAAGCTGTACAAGCATCATGGTTGGAAAGTCGGCTTCGGCTGACGGGTCTGTTATGACCGCGCACACGTGTGACGGGAATTACCGTACCTGGGTCGAGGTTGTGGCGGCTAAAACACACCCTGCAGGTACAATGCACCCTGTTTACTGGGGCACCCTTCATTCCGAGGCTGCCTGGGACATGACAGGAGTGACCAAAAAAGGAGAGATTCCTGAAGCGACTGCCACATATGCATACCTCAGCACCGGCTATCCCTGCCTGAACGAAAAGCAGCTCGCAATCGGTGAGGCAACTATTTACGGACGAAAGGAACTTTATAACGACGCAGGGCTCTTCCTCATAGAAGAGCTTGAAAAAATAGTCCTCGGCCGGTGTACTACGGCACGTGAAGCTATTAAGCTCATAGGGGAGCTGACAGAACAGTTCGGCTATGGCGACTATGCAGAATGCATCACCATTGCCGATAAAAAGGAAGTGTGGCAGCTTGAGATAGCCGGCTCAGGCCCGGGAATACCGAAAGCATTGTGGGCAGCCCAGAGAGTCCCCGACGACCATGTAGGCATCTCCGCAAACATTCCCAGGATCTCTGCTATTGACTTTAAAGACCGTGACAGTTTCATGACCTCCAAAGACCTGAAAGAGAAGGCCAGGAGCCTGGGTTACTGGGATGGAAAGGAACCCCTGAAGTTTTATAAGGTGATCAGCACGGGAAAGCCCTACGCCATCAGAGAGTTTTTTGTGCTCAGCACCCTTGCCCCTTCGCTTAACCTGACGATGGAGATGGAAGAACTGCCATTCTCGGTAAAGCCGGAAAAGAAATTATCTGTCCGTGATGTGATGGCCTTTTACCGCCAGACTTACGAAAACACCCCTTATGACATGACTAAAAACCTCCTCGTGAAGGTCACAAAAAAGGATGAGGCAGGCAATGAATACACTGATACGGTCAAAACGCCGGTTGTATCAAACTGGATGAGCAATGATCTGCGCAATCTTCTCAATGAACTGAAGCCGGGCGTTGTTGAGCGTCAGAGGACCATTGCGATTGCCGGGTGCTCATATTCGCATGTCATTCAGTGCCGCGACTGGTTACCTGATGAGGTGGGCGCGGTGGCGTGGTTCTCCTTTGACAATCCTGCGGAGAGCCCGAGGATACCTGTCTTTTCAGGCACAATGTACCTGCCTGAGAGCTTCAAGGTATGCGGCCAGCAGCGTTACCGCACTGACGCAGCGATATGGTCATTCCGCGAAGCCAACAGGCTCGCCATGGTCAACTGGGAACGCGGGCGCAAGCTTATAGAACCGGCGGTGGCAGAATTCGAAGAGAAGGCTTTTACGGAACTTCCGGCACTCGAAGAAAGAGTGAAAAAACTCGTCAGCGAGGGTAAAAATAATGAGGCAAAACAGGCAGTGACCGAATATTCGAACTCATTTGCGTACGCGGCTATGAACAGGTGGCAGGAAATGAAAACAACACTGTGGGGAATGTTCGGAAGAACTTTCTGACAGCAGCTGAACAAAACCTCAGGTAATATGTTACCACATAAACAATAACCCCCTCAATGAACTCCGGGTTCAACACAATTCTGACAAAAAAAGAATTTGACCATATAGATATTGTTACCCTGCTTAAAAGCGATGACGAGCAGGCTTGCTACCTGTACCGGAAAGCAGCGGAGATAAAAGAGAAGTGCCTGGGGAATGTTGTATTCCTGAGAGGTCTTATCGAATACTCGAATATCTGTGGAAAAAACTGTCTTTATTGCGGTGTAAGACGTGTCAACCATCTTATTGAACGCTACACACTGAATGACGAGGAAGTCCTTGAATCTGCCCGTAAAGCACACAGGCTGAATTTCGGATCCGTTGCAATCCAGGCGGGTGAAAACGTCAGCCCGTCATTTACTGACAGTGTCGAATCGCTTATCAGGGCAATACGCAAGGAGACAAATAATGAAATAGGCATCACACTCTCCCTCGGGGAACAAAGCAGGGATGTTTACAACCGCTGGTTCGATGCGGGGGCACACCGTTACCTTCTCCGCATTGAGGCCTCCAGTATCGATCTTTACAGGAAGGTGCATCCGAATGATGACATGCATGATTACAACCGGAGGATTGAATGCCTGAAGATGCTTCAGGATATCGGATACCAGACCGGCACCGGCATCATGGTAGGCCTGCCCTATCAGACCCTCGACAATCTTGCCGACGATATTATTTTCATGCGTGATTTTGATGTAGACATGTGCGGCATGGGCCCTTTCATTGAACATTCTGATACTCCCCTGGGGATCGGAGGCACCGACAACCTGTTCCTGAGGGAGAGGTTCGGCCTTACACTCAGGATGATTGCCATCATACGGATTGTCATGAAGGATATTAATATAGTTGCATCAACCGCCATGCAGGCCATTGACCCGGCAGGTCGGGAAAAAGCAATCCTGTGCGGCGCCAACATTATAATGCCCAATCTGACCCCCGAACGCTACAGACCAAATTACAGGATATATGAAAAAAAACCGGGCTACAGGGAAATTGATGAAAAGAACATCAGCGGACTGAACCTGAATCTCATACCAGGTGAGACTATAGGACTTGGCAAGTGGGGTGATCCGGTACACTATAAAAGGCGCAGGAAGGCAGTCTGAATATGTTGAAAAACAACATTACCTTTTAATCCTTTACATTCTTTTTTGCGATATTGCCCCTTCATTCCACCTAATCTGATGAAGATGAAAAAGCTATTTCTGTTTTTCCAGTTGTTTCTGCTGGCGACGGTTGTTCCTGCACAGGAAAAACTATCCTATTATCTTCCTTCCGGTGTAACTTACAGTCAGTCAATACCTTCTCCGGCGTCAGCAATAGGACATGAGGTGGGAGAATGGCATGTCACCCATGACAAGCTGTTGGCATACATGAAACTGCTGGCCGAAAAATCAGACAGGGCTGTCTGGGAGGAGTACGGTAAAAGCTGGGAGGGCAGGCCAATGGGCAACCTGATCATCAGTTCACCTGAGAATATCCGCAACCTGGAAAAGATCAGGCTTGAGCACCTTAAGCTGTCAGATCCGGCTCAGTCCGCCGGTGTTGCAACGGCAGACATGCCGGTAATAATCAAGCTTGGCTACGGAGTCCACGGCAATGAATCCAGCGCCCAGAATGCCTCCATGCTCTCAGCATATTACCTTACCGCAGGCGAGGGTGAGGAGATTGAGAAGATCCTGAAAAATGCAGTCATTCTGATTGACCCGGCCCTTAATCCTGACGGGATGCAACGCCACTCTACCTGGGTAAATATGTACAGGGGTATCAAAACCCTCAACAGTGACCCGGCAAGCCGGGAATTCAGTGAAGCATGGCCCGGCGGCAGAACCAACCACTACTGGTTTGACCTTAACCGTGACTATATAATGCTCCAGCAGTCAGAGACCGTAGGCCGTGTCGAAGCTTTTCACCACTGGATGCCCAATATCAACACTGATCATCATGAAATGGGCGCTAATGCCACTTTCTTCTTCCAGCCCGGCATACAGACACGCAACAACCCGGTAGTACCCATTGAAAATCAGCAGGTAACAACGGTTATCAGCAAATATCACGCTAAGCATCTTGACAACATAGGCAGCCTTTACTATACTGAGGAGAGCTTTGACGATTTCTATCTGGGCAAAGGCTCGGCATACCCCGATGTTCACGGATCGATTGGAATACTCTTCGAACAGGCCGGTGTGAAAGGCCATCTGCGCGAAGTTCCTTCGGGGCTGCTCTCATTCCCCTTCGCCATCAGGAACCAGTTCACCGTTACCCTTTCCACAATCGAGGCAGGACTCGACATGAGGGTTCAGCTGCTGGATATGCAGCGCGACTTCTACCGCACCGCCCTTCGTGAGGCGGAGGCATCGGCAGTAAAGGGATACCTCTTCACTACGAAGTATGACAGGGCTGCAGGAGGCCAGTTCATCGAAAACCTGCTGAGACATAAGATTCAGGTGTACAGTTGCGGAAAGAATCTTTCCAAAAACGGTGAGAGTTACACAACAGTTGACAGTTACTTCGTGCCGGCGAAACAGAAAGAATACAGGTTTGTAAGAAGCCTGTTCGAACCCATAACCCAGTTTAAGGATACCACCTTCTATGATATTTCAACATGGGTTCTGCCCATGTCTTTCAATATCAGCTACACCACAGTAAATGCTGCAGAAAGTACAGGTCTTACCGGCGCTCTTCTTTCCGGTGCACCGGCGCTTGACGGTCGCCTCACCGGAGCCGCAGAACCATATGCCTGGCTCTTCGAGTGGAATGAGTACTATACGCCCAAAGCTCTGTATATGTTGCAAAAGGCCGGTCTTACGGCAAGGGTGGCAACGAAGAAATTCACACTCACCGAAGGAGAAAACCGGAAGAAATTCAATTACGGCACCATAATGGTGCAACCCTCCGGGACCGATATGCCAGCGAAGGATGTTGGTGAACTGATGTCAAGGGTAGCTGAAGAGTGCGGGATAGAGATTTACGGTGCCTCCACAGGACTCACGCCTTCGGGCATCGACCTGGGAAGCAACGAATTCATTCCTCTCACAATGCCTTCGGTGCTGATGCTTATCGATGAAGGTATTCCGGCTGACGATGCCGGGGAGATATGGTACCTCACAGATGTACGATACAATATGCCTGTAACCATGACATCGGTCTCACGGCTTACGGCAGCCAATCTCTCAAGATACAACGTTATCATAATGGCAGGAAATCCCTCAATACCATCCTCAACGATTGAACGCATCAGGGACTGGAACCGTGCCGGAGGCACTTTAATTGCGTACAAGGGAGGAAACCGGTGGGTTGCCGACAATAAATTTGCAGATATTTCCTATATTGATCCTGCTGTCATGCCTGAGGGCATAGAAAGGAAATATACAGACAGGGCCAATGACAGGAATATCCACACCATTCCGGGGTCAATATTCGAAACCAGGCTTGATCTTACACATCCCCTGTGCTTCGGTTATATCAAACCGCTGTTACCGGTTTTCAAAAGCGAATCAACGGCCGTTAAAAAGACAGAGAGTCCGTACAACAATCCGGTCATCTATACGGACAAGCCTTTGCTGAGCGGGTACAGTACGCCGGAGAACAATGAAAGGATAAAAAACAGTGCGTTCGTCAGCGTTCACAGCGGCACGGGAAGGGTCATATCAATATATGACGACACAAACTTCAGGGTCATCTGGTACGGAACCAGCAAGATATTTGCAAATGCAATCTTTTTCGGGCAGATACTCAGGCAGGAAAGCAGATACGGCCAATAGCGATATCTTCAATCTCGCGCAGCGACTTTTCAAGTGAAATAAACTGTAACGGATCACCTGAGAGTTCGAGGATTATCAGGCCTGCCGACTCCCCGAACCATACTTCATTTACGCCCAGCCTGGTGCGGATGACATTGCCGTAGAGGGTAAGGAGTTTCTGTACACCGATACCCAGGTCGTCACGGTGAGGTACTACCAGACCCAGAAGTGTGACACCACCGCATTCCTGTTGTGCGTCGGAGGGGCCGTGCGAAAATAACATCTCCCTCACCGAAACACCTTCTATGCTCTTTAACTTTTTGACAAGTGACTCGCAATCATCAGGTTCACCGGCCATGTGTATTACCATGAATCCTTCCCGGCTGCAGACTTCATCACTCAGTTCGTGGAAGCCCAGACGGGTGCTGATGACTGACATGTGGGCTGAGAGTGCCTTCTGTATGAGGCCTGCCTCCCTGATCCTGTCCGTAATCTTTATTCCTGCTACTCTGACCATAATTATGATAGTTTAATAATAGAGGTCTCTCTCTCCGTTCCTGATGAGTTCGATCTTCTCTCTCAATCCCTCCTTCATACCTTCATCCAGGTCCGCCATATTCTTTTCAATGGCCTTCCACCCTTTCTCCGCCAGTTCCGGTGTAGCATAATCAACCAGGTACTCGGAAAGGGTAAGAATGGCGTTCGGCGTGCAGTACCGCTTGATGAAGCCGGGCACTGAAAATTCCATGAAATGTTCCCCGGTACGCCCGAGACGGTAACAGGCAGTGCAGAATGACGGGAGGAAGTCGTCATTCATCAGCTCATCTATTACCTCAGCCAGCGACCTGTCATCACTGATCCTGAACTGTTCGCGGTTCAGGTTCTGCTGCTCATTCTTCGATTCGGAGTAGCCTCCCAACTCAATTTTTGTCCCGCCGTCGATCTGTGACACCCCGAAAGACATCGCCTCCTTCCTGACATCTGCTGCCTCACGGGCAGTAAGTATCAGCCCGGTGTAGGGCACTGAAAGCCTCAGAATGGCTATAAGCTTTTTGAAATCTTCATCACTGACAAGATACTTGTCGTTGAAATTAATCATTGAAGCATCCTTTATCCTGGGAAAAGAGATCGTATGAGGTCCAACATTGTAGCAAGCCTCAAGGTGGTTAGTATGACGAACCAGCCCCATGACCTCAAAACGCCAGTCGTATAAACCGAAGAGAGCCCCTATCCCCACATCGTCAATTCCTGCCTCCTGAGCCCGGTCGAGAGCGGTCAGTCTCCAGTCATAGTCTTTCTTTTTACCGCCGAGATGGTACCACGAATAGGCTTCCCGGTCATATGTCTCCTGAAATACCTGGTAAGTGCCGATGCCCGATTTACCAACTGTCCGGAAGCCGTCAATATCCAGGGGAGCGGCATTGACGTTAACCCTGCGGATCTCTCCCCTGCCCTTGCGCACCCCGTACACGGTTCTGACTGTATGGGCAATGTAATCAGGACTATACTCCGGATGCTCACCGTAGACCAGGATCAGCCTTTTCTGCCCGTTGTCCTCAAGAGCCTCTACTTCGGCAACTATCTGATTATCAGTAAGGGTCTTGCGGTGAGCGGCTTTGTTTGTAGCCCTGAATCCGCAATACATGCAGTTGTTACTGCATTTATTCCCGATGTACAACGGGGCGAAGAGAACTATCCTGTTGCCGTATACCTTTTTCTTGAGCTCCCTGGCGCCGTCCTTTATCTCCTCTGTAAGTCCGGCATCCGCACTTATAAGCGCAGCCGTCTCAGCCATTGTGAGCCTTTCCTTGGCAAGTGATTTGGCAATTATCTCCCTGATTCTTACCTTATCACAGGTTGTATTGTTAATGAGGGACCATATTTCAGACGGATCGATGAATGACTCCATCCTTCGGTCCGGTATGCTGCATTTTTCAGGGTTAAATTTCATTTTTCCTTTTTAATTATCCTTCGCCTCTGTCAATCCGTAAAGATAGCTAAAATGAGACCCTTATTTCATGATTCAGGTCAGAAAATGAGTTCATTCATCTCATCTATTCCACTTGCCAGAAAGCGTTCGGGCGGGATCCTCAGGTCATAGGCCCGGAGTTGTTTGTGAAAGAAAAGGGTCATCCTCTTGCCGGGGATATCCTTGTCATATGTATCGAGATGTACGAAGATCTCCGGACTCTGACCGTCAGCGGGCGGAATGTAAACCATCCCCTTGGAAAAAAAGGCGTCGGCAGCGCACGAAACAGCGTAAAGTCCTTCCGCCGGCAACAGTTTCACTGTCTCTGTTACAGGTATTCGGATAAATGGTATGTCACTGGAGAATCCGGGATCCGCAGACTGAGCCTGGCCTATTACGATGTAGAAATGATCAAGATATGCATTTGCCCGCTGTATGTATCCTTCGGTAAGAGCCTGCCGGATTCGCGTCGAGCTCACTGTTTCATTCTGAACCTCCTGCATGGGGATCTCTTCCGCCTCGAACCCATACCTGCTCCTCCACTCCCATAGCTGATGATAGTCGCCGGTCTGGTTAAAGCCGAAATGGTGATTGTGACCCACAACTACTACCCTGGATTTCAGTATTCCGCAGAGGATATCACGGACAAAAGCTTCACTGGTGATCTGCGAAAAGTCCCTTGTAAATTCTATGATAATTACGTTTTCAAGACCTGCCTTCTGAAGCAGCTCAATCTTCTCCTCCTGTGAATTTATCAGTTTCAGGCCCTTGCCTGCGCTGTCAGGATAAAGCACCGCCCTCGGATGCGGATGAAAGGTGATAAGCACCGATTCGCCACCGTATTCAACTGCAAGTTTTTTCAGCCTTCGGAGAATCGTCTTATGACCGATATGAACTCCGTCAAAAGTACCTGTTGTTACAATTGGTGAAGGGATTACCGCCGCATCTTCAAAACTCCTGAATATTCTCATCAACTGCGGAGTTATGCTTTCTCCTTGACAAAATAAGCAACCTTTTCAATTGAGGTGATCATGTCAAACTCTTCAAGATGAACATTGTCAGGCACATTGAGAGATACAGTTGTGAAATTGAGAATACCCCTGATACCCTTGCTTACAATAGCTGAAGCAACTTTCCGTGCCTGGTCAGGGGGTACTGTAAGAATAGCGATGGAGATATTAAGGTCACTAATATGTTTACCAAGCTCATCGATATGATAACACCTGACACCGGAGATTACCTTGTCAACTTTCTGCGGGTCAACATCGAAAGCGGCGACCACGTTTAGTTTTGTTCTCTTCCCCTTGAAGTACCCGGTGACGGCCCGCCCGAGGTTTCCCTGGCCAATTACCGCCACATTCAGACCATTCTGATCATCTATTATATCACCGATTGTCTTGATGAGTTCCCTTATATCATAGCCCTTGCGCATAACGCTTCCGTAACCGATAAGCATCAGGTCGCGCCTCACCTGGACAGCCGTGATATGCAGCAACGCTGCAAGTTCGTGGGAAAAGATGTAACTGCGGTTTTCCGTAAGAGTGCCCAGGAGGGCTCTTCTGTACTCACTAAGTCGTTCTACTGTTTTCCCTGGAAGTTTTTTCATATTTCAGCTTTTAAATTTTGCACCTGTACCCTGGGAATGATTACAGTGAAAGTGGTACCGCTGTCGGCGACGCTCTCCACATTGATAACCCCGTGATACAATTCAACAACTTTTTTCACTATTGACAGTCCCAGGCCGCTGCCGCTTATATTGCGCGTCTTGTCGTTCCTGATCCTTGAGAACTCCTCGAAGAGCATCTTGCTCTCATCCATGCTCATTCCGATGCCGGTATCCTCCACCGCAATTGTAAACTCGTTCTCGCTGCAATCTACGCTTACGGTAACCATGCCCCCGCTCTTGTTATATTTGACCGCGTTGGAGACAAGGTTGTTGAGAATTATCTCGAAATCATTGGGGTCTGCCCATATCTTCCCGCACCCGCTTATATTTGTCACGAACCGGATATCCTTGTGAATGGCATAGGGACTTACTGTAACGATAGCCATTGAGACCATTTCGCGAAGATCTATCTCGCGGCTCTTTTCAACCTGTCTTTCGAAGTTCACCTTGGTGAAATCAAGGAGGTCCATGATCAGGTTACGCATGCCGCCTATGCGCTGCAGTGATCTTTCAATGGCCGATTCATACTCGCTGACAGACTCTCCCATCTGTCTTTCCTGCATCATCCTCAGATAGCCCTCGATGGCATTCAGCGGAGCTTTCAGCTCATGTGAAAGTACCGACAGAAACTGGAAGCGCACTTTTTTTCCTTCAACCTTAAGCTTGTGGGTAATGCGTTTCAGGTACTGCTGCTTGGTTATCTGCTCTATGGATGATTTAAGTTCCTGTGGCGTGAAAGGTTTGGGAATGAAATCAGTGGCTCCGTCGTTATGCGCCTTGACAGCAATATCAAGTGAGGCGTAAGATGTAATCATCGCCACAACGATATCATAGTTTTTCTTCTTTACGTATTCTAATACCTCTACGCCCTGGATTCCCGGTAGCTTATTGTCAAGGAGCAATATGTCAGGCTTTTCCCTTTCAACAATCTCGATGCCCTCCTCCCCCGTTGCAGCCTCGATGACTTCATATGTATAGTCCTCATCCATAAATGGATAAGTGACATGAAAATTACGCAGGATCCTGGCTACACCGGATCTTATGCCCGGTTCATCGTCTACTACAAGTACTTTCAGCTGTGCCATTTCAAACCTTTAACAGTTTCTTTATTTCCTGATCCAGCTGCTCAGGCCTGATTCCCTTTTCAAGATACAGGTCAGCCCTTATCCAGTCGCGTTCCTGCTCACTGTTCAGGCTGAAAGTGATCCCTGTTTCCTTGGCGACAGCGGTGGCAAGAATGACCGGAACATCGGGGTATCTGCGTTTCAGTTTATAACACAGTATAAAACCGCTGTCATCACTCTCCATCATAAGGTCGAATATTGCAATGTCAGGCCTTATTTTTGAGATTACCTGTTCTGCTTCCCCCTGGCTCTCCACCGGTATGACCTCGTAACCGGACTTCCGAAGGTGATATGCCACCTGAAAAAGATAATCAGGGTCATCATCCGCCACCAACACCGTAAACACCTTTTTATTCATTCCTGATATTTATTATAAACTTTTTCAGTTTCTTGCCGTTGCAAATATAATGCCTTATTCAGGTCTCTTCGGGAGAATAATCCTGAATTTAGTTCCTGTGGGGCCCTTGGCCGGATCGTTGTTTGTTTCAACCGTTATCTGGCCCTTATGCATTTTGACAATGCCGTAAGTAGTCGCCAGCCCGAGACCTGTTCCTTTACCGATACTCTTGGTGGTAAAGAAGGGTTCGAATATTTTTGGCCGGTCTTCATCCCTGATCCCTGATCCTGTATCTGAAACGTTAAAAATAACATCGCTGACAGTGTCCTCAAGGCATATCTCTATTGTTCCTCCTTCGGGCATGGCGTCAACGGCGTTCTTAATGAGGTTTGTCAGCACCTGGGTCATCTGTTCTGCATCAATTGATGCATTCGGATCTGTTGTACGGTCATCCACGGTGACCTTTATGGTTTCAGGTACAATCACACCTGAGACACTGGCCTCTGCCAGTTCCCTGACGTTAATATACTGACGGTTGACCTGGTTCTTGCGGGCGAAATTGAGCAGTCCGCCAACGATCTTCTTGCACCGTGCTGCCTGTTCGGCAATGAGTTCCAGATCCTGTCTTACGGGATTGTCAGGTGTGCATTCGTCAATCAGGATGTTGCTGTACATTATCACAACACCGAGCGGATTGTTCAGTTCATGAGCAATGCCTGCGGAGAGCTGTCCCATATGCGCCAGTTTCTCCGACTGCTTCAGGGCATTCTGCATTGTGGTCAGCTTTGCGTTCGAAAGGGCAAGATCCTTCACGGACCTGTGCAGCTTCTCAATGGTGTAGGGCAGGCACATCTCCTCCTCGGCCAGCCCCTTGACAATGGCTACGGCATGGTCTATGCACGTGTCATACCCGCAGGCTCCGCAGTTTAGATGGTCCG
This sequence comes from Bacteroidales bacterium, assembly GCA_038248855.1. Taxonomy (GTDB): domain Bacteria; phylum Bacteroidota; class Bacteroidia; order Bacteroidales; family VadinHA17; genus SR-FBR-E99. Next base: position 52,936 of record JBBRXA010000002.1, read on the forward strand.
TTGGGGCAACCTTACCCATCGAAGCCAGTACATTATTTATATCTTCATTTTCAGGGAGTTCCCGCCGGAGGTCCTCCGGCTTGAATTTTATACTCAGGTCGAGCCTGTCATAGGTCTGGAGGTTGTTCTGCCACTCTTCGGAATCTATTGTCTCCATCTTCTGGTGAGCGTAACCGCTAACCAGGGCCCTCCTGTTATACTGTTTGCCTCCCTTGCTCATACCGGGTCCCATAATGCATCCTTCGCAGCAAAGCAGCTCCAGGTGCTGGCCTCCGATCATTCCCTCTTCAAATTCCTTAATCGCTTCCTGGAAACCTATTCTTCCCTCAGCGGCTATGATATTGCCGGTGATGGCATCGTCATTGACCCCGGCAGCCTGCAGAAGTCCCCTGGTGACGGGGAAGATCGCACCGCGGCCGCCAAGGGGAGCATCAAATCCGGACGGTTTGAAAGTACCTTCAGCGATGCCAGCACTCCTGAACATCTCTCTCAGTTCGGTGAAGGTTATGGAAGCATCAACTTCAGGTGTCTCTGCCTTCTTCGCGACACAGGGGCCGATGAATACTATCTTCAGGTCGCTGCCGTACTTTTCCCTCATCACTCTCGTCATGGCCAGCATGGGTGAGACAACCGGGACAAGGTTATCAGTCAGGTCAGGGTGGTAGAACCTTATGAAACTTACAATTGCAGGGCAGTCTGATGAGATATAATTCTTATCTCCGGCTTCACTGATCAGCTGCCTGTAACGGTGTGCAACCAGGTCAGCACCGAATGAGACTTCTGAGACATAATCGAATCCCAGGGCCCTGATCATTCCCACCAGGTTCCTGTAATCGCCTGCATCAGGGAATTCCGCCGGGAAGCTGGGAGCCACAATTGCCGCTGTCTTTTCAGAATTTTCAAGGAGTTTCTGAACCTGGTCAGTGGTATTCAGAAAGACCTTTGCACCCTGGCTGCATACCTTGGTGCAGTTTCCGCAGGCAACACATCTTTCCGTTATCACCTCTGCCTGGCCTCCTACTATACGGATGGCGCGGGCAGGGCACTCCCTGACGCATGTATAACATGTACGGCATAATTCCTTTATGGTGTAGACCAGCATAGTTCAGTCCTTTTTAAAGAAGCACATCCCTTTTCACAAAGTGAGTAAGAAAGAGCTTCATATCAGCCAGTTCGTCATTTTCCCTGAAGACCTTTTCGTAAAGCGTGCTTATGGAAGCTGATTTTTCAGGGCTTCTGACAGCCTCCTGCTCATCGGAGAGATATACGTATTTCGACCTCTGGCGTACTGCCTCCTTCGACCCTGCGGGGATCATTCCGCCGCCGTTGACGCAACCACCGGGACAGGTCATTACCTCGACAAGGTCATACAGGGCGCCGCCTCCCGGCATCTGCCTCAGTTTTTCAATCCCGGGCAATCCGTCTATTACTGCCACGGAGTATTCAGTGCCCCCTATAATCACTGTCACCTCCCTGAAGGAACCTGACTGGCGAAGTTTTTTAAACATCTGCTTCTCGGCCTCCTTTTCGCCTGTCCTGGCCATAAGGGAGCGAAGCACTGATTCGGCAATCCCTCCCGAGGTCTCGGCAAGGAGTGCCGCTGAGCTTCTTGATGACATGGGATCGTCAGCTGCCTCAGGGTCAATATTTGAAATATCGATGCCGTATAGCCCGATGAGCCTGGAAAGCTCTCTGACTGTAAGTACTGTATCAATATCACTTATACCCTTTCGCGTCATGCTGTCACGTCTGGCTTCGAACTTCATGGCTGTGCAGGGAGAAACAGATACGGTATAGACCCGTGATTTTTCCTTGCTGGTAACAACAGCTGATTTTATGATGGCACCTGTAATTTGCTGTGGCGTTTTCAGGGGAGAGAGATACTGGAGCAGATCAGGATAGACCTGTTCGCAGTGTTTTACCCATGCAGGGCAGGCAGACACTATTAGCGGTCTATTTCCGTTGCCGGCTTTGTTCGCAGCAACTGCGTCAGTCAGCTCCCTGATAAGGATGTCAGTTCCCGTTCCCGAAAGGAATATCTTATCGAAACCTATCTTGCGCAGAACAGCATTCAGCACGCGGTCAAAGTCGCGGACATACTTGATGCCCATCTCTTCTGCAAGTGCGTACGGCACGAGGGGGCTGTACTGGATGACCCTGATAACGTCACTCTTGCTGAGGTGCTCCTGGACCTCGGAGATATAATGTTTCTCATGCAGGGCACCCGTGGGGCAGACCAGCACACACTGTCCGCAGTGGATGCAGCTTGAGAAGTTCAGGTCGCGGTCCATTGCCGGCCCTACGTGTGTAGAGCGGCCGCGGCCGATAAAGTCTATTGATCTGGCCGTTATCACCTCTTCGCAGACTCTGATGCATCTTCCGCAGAGAATGCATTTCGAGAGCTCTCGGACAATGGCAGGACTCGATTGGTCACGGCGCGGTTTGATCTTGCTGCTGCGTATGCGCCGCTCTCTTACCTGCAGCTGGTCTGACAGCTTCTGTAATTCACAGTCCAGATTACGGTCACAGTAAAGACAGTCGTCAGGATGGTTGGAGAGCAGCAGTTCTACTATCGTTTTGCGGGCCCTTATCACGCGCGGCGAGTGAGTCCTGATTTTCATCCATTCCTCCACCGGAGCTGAACAGGCAGTTACAAGCCGGTCCTTTCCCTCCACCTCCACGACACACATCCTGCAGGCTCCGGTAGGTGTAAACTCGGCCATTCGGCAAAGTGTGGGTATCATTATCCCGTTACGGTTAAGCGCCGAGAGGATAGTTTCTCCCTTCTCTGCCTTGATGCTCCTGCTATTTACTTCTATTGTGAACTGCATAGGCTTATTTTACTGAGATGGCGCTGAACTTGCAGATATCAAAACAGATCCCGCAGCCGATGCATTTGTCATCCACGATGAAGAAAGGCTGGAGACGGGTTCCGTAGATCGCATTTGTTGGGCATTTTGATGCGCAGGCTGTGCACCCGGTACATTTATCGACATCGATGGAGAAGGTCCGCAGACCCCTGCAGACGTTAGCCCTGCACCGGCGGTCGAATATATGCTCTTCAAACTCCTCACGGTAGTTGTTGAGGGCGCTTATGAAAGGATTGGGAGCTGTCTGCCCCAGGCCGCAAAGGGATGTATCCTTCATCACTGAGGCAATAGTCTCGAGCTGCATCACTCCCTTGAATCTCTCAAGGGTGGCATTGGAGTCTTCGGAATGGGGTTTGCGTATGACATTCTCGAGTATCTCGAGCATGCGCCCTGTGCCCTCGCGGCAGGGGATGCACTTTCCGCAGCTCTCATTATGTATGAAACCCATATAATACCTGACCAGGTCTACCATACATGTGGTGTCATCGACAATCACCAATCCGCCTGATCCCATTGCGGTGCCTGCCTCCCGCAACGCTTCATAGTCGACGGGAATGTCAAGGTTCTTTTCAGTAAGGAAGGTTCCTGACGGCCCGCCTATCTGAAGGGTCTTGAAGGCGCGTCCTTCCTTAATACCGTCAGCAATACCCTCGATAATAGTTCTGAAGGTGGTGCCCATCTCCACCTCCACCAGGCCAATAAGCCTTCCGCGCCCTGCTATCGAAAAGAGTTTTGTGCCCTTGCTCCCTTCGGTTCCCATGCTGCGGAACCATTCAGGACCGTGTTCCATAATAAGCGGCACATTCATCAGGGTTTCCACATTATTGATGACTGTGGGCTTGCCGTAAAGACCGCTGGTAGTCGGATAAGGAGGCTTGAGTTCAGGCATCCCTCGTTTACCCTCCAGGCTCCCGATCAGGGCGGTTTCCTCTCCGCATACGAAAGCTCCTGCCTCATTGCGGATAATAATCTCCAGGTTAAAGCCGCTGGAAAAAATATTGTGGCCTGTAAGGCCGTAGTCGCGGGCCGCCTCCAGGGCTCTTTCAAGTTTTTCAAGTGAATGGACAGCCCCCGCTTTGAGGAAGATTATGGCTGTGGATGAGCCTACGGCATATGATGCGATACAGATGCCTTCGATCAGCCTGTGGGGGTCACCCTCAAGAACGGTCCTGTCAGTATATGCCCCCGGATCACTCTCCTTGGCGTTGCAGATCAGATATCTGTTATCAGATGAAGCATTGAGGGCGTACTTCCACTTCAGTCCTGTTTTGAAACCTCCGCCGCTGCGACCCCGCAATCCGCTCTTTTCAATGATGTCACAAACCTCTTCAAATGTGTAGTTCCGGACGGTTTTGAGAAACTGCAGGTAGCCGCCGCGCGCAATATACTCCTCGATGCTGCAGGGATCATAGCACCCGCAGTTGCTGAGGATAACCCTTTTCTGCAGCCTGAACCACGGAATCTCATTTATGAAGGGGATTCCCTGCCACGCTTCGAAGCCAGTATTCCCGTCCTGCGCAACCAGATCCTCCTCAGGCATATCATTGTGGAAGACGCCATTCAGGAGTGACTCGACCTTGTCTTCGGTTATGTTTCTGAATATGAGCTTATTCTTGCCGGGCAGATGGATACAGACAATAGGTTCGAAGGAGGCGGGACCGTGGCAGCCGACCCTGACAACCTCGGCTTTAATATCCAGGTCGGTGAGATACTCTTCTATGGCTCCTGCGCTTTTCAGTGCTCCCGAGATAACCGCTGCTGTGCCTGTATTGACGTATATTACGGGTTTAGAGGGTTTTTCACGCCGTATTTCCGACAACCTTTTCTTAGTCTCGGGCTTAAGGGTATCGGAATGATGTTTAAGTACCTCCTCAATCAGGAACTTCCTGACACCGCTTACGGGGTTTTCTTTCATTGGAGATCCGCTAAGGTTTTGAGTTTCCTGACCATCTCAGGAATATCTTCAGATCTGAGATGAGAATAGTAGTCATCTCCCACTTTTATGACGGGGCCTTCATTGCATCCGCCCATGCAGGCGGTGAGCTCGAAGCTGAACCGACCATCACGGGTTGTCTGACCCGGATCAGTGCCAAAAGCCTCCTTCACAGCGTTAATGATTGGTGTGGAACCGTTTATAAAACAGGTAGTTCCGTTACATATCCGCAGGTGTACCTTTCCGAAGGGAACAAACCTGAACTGGTCATAAAAAGTGGCCAGCCCGTATATTTTGGTGGTTGACATACCCAGGAAACTTCCAATTTTTACTATTGCTTCCTCAGGTATAAAACCCTCTTCAGCCTGGACCTCCTGGAGGATCGGGATGAGATTGTCATGACTTCCTGACCGGTAACGCCTGAGTATATCTTCTATATTGCTCATTATGATCAATAATGATATGTGATAAGGACAAAAATAATGAATCTTATTGTTAATTCAAAAACATTGTTATTTAATTAACAACAAATGTATGATATGTAACCGTTCATTGACCGGGCAGATGAAAATTATTGTATTTTTGTTAAGACAAGACTAGCAAAACAGGTAATTGAAACAGTCGTTTGAGATAGAAATATGCCTTGGCAGCTCCTGCTTCTCAAGGGGAAACAGGGAGGCAGTGCAGCTAATCAGGGAGTATCTGCGCAAGAACCACCTTGATGACAAAGTTATGTTCAAGGGCGCCCGGTGCCTGAACCGGTGCGATGAGGGGCCTTTTATAATTATCAACGGCAAGACCTTCGAACAGTCAGGCATTCAGGATCTGGAAAAGCTTCTTGAGCAGGAGTTTTCAGAGCTGAACAGGTGATAAAAACGAGACTTTATGAATGAGAAAGACCAGGTAATATATATCAACGAGGAGAAGTGCAGAAATTCCTACTCATGTGTGAGAGTCTGCCCGGTCAATGCCATTGAAGTCAAACCGGAACGCCAGCATCCCCTGGTAATTGCTGACCGTTGCATCGGTTGTGGACTCTGTTTTCTTTCCTGTTCTCCGCGGGCCATCGAGTTCAGGAATTCCATCGGAAATGTCACAAAAATCCTGAAGTCTCCGCGCAAGTCCGCCGCCCTCATCGCACCGAGTATCGCCTCGGAGTTTGATGACATAACCGATTACCGCAAGCTGGTTGGCATGATACGGCAGCTCGGGTTTACCTATGTGCACGAGGTGTCATTCGGCGTAGATCTTGTAGCTCACGCTTACAAGCAGCTTTTTGAAGAGGCGCACGGCAAATATTATATCACTGCCAACTGCCCTTCAATAGTGGAAATGATTGAGAAATATCACCCGGGACTGGTTCCCAATCTTGCCCCCATCATTTCACCTATGGTGGCGACTGCCAGGCTTACGCGAGATCTCTACGGGGATGATGTTGCAAATGTGTTTATAGGGCCGTGCATTGACTCAAAGGAAGAGGCTGCTCTTTACAAGGACAGGCTGATAGAAGGAGTCCTGACCTTTATCGAGCTGCGCCAGCTGTTTGATGAATCCGAAATACAGGAGAAGGGCGTAAAAATGTCCGAATTCGACCCTCCTCTCGGAAACTGGGGTGCCCTTTACCCCTATCCTGCCGGAATCCTGCAGGCCGCCGGCATAAAACGCGATCTCGTCTCGAGCCACGTGATTACAGCTTCAGGTGCGGAGGATGTCAGGGAAGCCATTAAGGACTTTGACCACCACATTGACACTATCAGGCACCATTTTAACCTCTTTTTCTGCCAGGGGTGTCTTCTGGGCCCGGGAATGCTGAGGCACGACGAGCGTTTCCGGCGGCGTTCACTTGTAAAACAGTACGCCGAACGGAGAGTAGCAGCCCTGGACAAGGAACAGTGGAACAAGGACATGAAACGGTGGTCAGCGCTGGACCTCACCAGAACTTTCACCGTAAATGATCAGCGAATACCCGAACCACCGGAAGAGGCTGTAAATGAGGTCCTTAAAATAATCGGGAAAGACCGGAAATCCGAGGAACTCAACTGCAACGCCTGCGGTTACGGCTCATGCCGTGCTTTTGCTTCAACGGTGGCAATGGGGCTGGCGGTGCCGGAGATGTGCCACACCTACAATCTAAGGAACAAACAGGAATATATCGAGACTCTCAGGCAAACAAACCGGAAACTCTCGGAGACAAAAAAGGCTCTGAAGGAATCCGAAGAGCAGGCTATGCGTGAGAAGGATACGGCGCAGAATGCTTCGGAGACTATGAACAGCATGCTGAACAAGCTGCCCAACGGGGTGGTGATAGTTGACAATGATCTCAAGATACTTCATTCGAACGAAAGTTTCCTGAATATTATAGGCGAGGATGCCCGGGCGATTGCAGATATTATCCCCGGCCTTCGGGGGGCCGACCTGAAGACCCTGCTCCCTTTCAATGTATACAATATCTTTTCTTTCGTCCTCAAGGAGAATGAGTCAGTCATAAGCCGTGATGTGCAGCTGGAAGACCGTATGTTCAACATATCCATCTTTCCGATACGCCAGAACAAGATAGCCGGTGCGGTAATCCGCGACCTCTTCTCGCCCGAGGTGCAACGCGAGGAAGTCATAGTAAGGGTGTCTGACGTGATCGACAAAAACCTCGAGATGGTCCAGAAAATAGGCTTTCTCCTCGGCGAAGGAGCTGCCGAAACGGAACAGATGCTGAACTCAATTGTTGAATCGTTCCGTCAGAAGAAGGAAACTCAGAAGGGCAAGAATGAGCAGTGAAATGGATAGGGATTTCTTCATAGAGGTCAACAGTCAGCAGAGAAACCATTACGGCGAACGCATATGCGGCGATGTCTTCATCTCAAGGAATGTGCGTGAGGAGAACCGTATAGTTGCAGTACTGTCTGACGGAATGGGCCACGGGGTGAAGGCAAATATCCTTGCCACCCTGACCTCAACAATGGCCCTCAATTTTACCCGTGAGCACAAGGAGCCTGACAGGATTGCGGAAATAATAATGAATACACTTCCCGTCTGCTCGGTGAGGAAGATCAGTTATGCAACCTTCACCATAGTCGACATTGAAAGTGACGGCAGGGCCAACATACTTGAATATGACAATCCGCAGTGCATAATTCTCAGGGGAAATCAGCCATTTGACCCTGACTGGAAGGATGTCATGCTGGATAAGGGTAAGAATGCAGGAAAGAAGCTTCGCAAATGCTCATTTTATCCTGCAAAAGAGGACAGGATAATAATGCTTTCCGACGGTGTGGCCCAGAGCGGTATGGGCAGCAATGCCTGGCCCCTGGGATGGGAACGTGACAGTGTAATGCAGTACGCACTCTCACTTGTCACCGGAGAGTCTTCGATATCGGCGCACAACCTCGCGGGAAAGATCGTTACAATGGCTTATAAATATGATAGTTATGAGGCTAAAGACGATATTTCCTGTGCCATACTGTACTTCAGGGAACCCCGCAGGCTGCTGCTGTGCACAGGCCCGCCGTTTGACGAATTGAAAGACAAAGAGCTCTCTGCCAGGGTCGCAGGTTATGACGGCAAGGTAATACTCTGCGGAGGAACCACTGCCGATATAGTAGCACGCGAACTGAAACGGAAAATTGTCGACGAGCTGATTTTTGAGGACCCTGACCTGCCACCTGAAAGTTTCATGGAAGGCATTGACCTTGTCACCGAAGGAATACTCACACTGCAAAAAGTCAACGAGATACTGAAGAGTTACAACAACAGCGTCAGGATTGGAAAAGGTCCTGCAGACAAGATCGTAAAACTGATAATGGAGAGCGATGAGATCAATTTCTTCGTCGGTACAAGAATAAATGTCGCTCACCAGGACCCGACCCTTCCCGTCGACCTCGAAATACGCCGGACGGTTGTAAAGCGTATAGCCAGGATCCTCGAGGATAAATGGCTTAAACTTGTCAGTGTCGAGTATATCTGATGGGAATATTCATCATACTGATATTAACTGATCTCTTTATCTGGTGGCGGCTGCTTGCCGACATCAGAAACCGCAGAAGCGTTGCCTTTGTAACCGTTGTTGCGGTAAAAACTCTGCTGACAGCACTGCTCCTGTGGCTGATTGCCGGAACGATCTTATACCGCGGTGAATTCGCCACTCCGGCCAATGCATTCAGGCACATCTTCTTCGGGGCTGTAGCGGCCCTCACTATAACCCTCGGAATATCCTGGGCGGTCATCAGCATCATCGCGCGTCTGCTGGGATGCATACTTCACCGCAGACTCACGGGTGCTGTATGGGCTAACATACTGTTTGCCGGGATACTGACAGTTATTTTTACCGACGGGTTTTTCAGGCAGCGGTTCGATGTCAGGATCATCAGCAGGGAAATAAAGGTTGACAAGCTCGATCCGAGGCTTGAGGGGATGAAACTGGTTCTTATATCTGACCTTCACCTTTCTTCATTTCACGGCCATTACAAAAGACTTGAGAAAGTAATGGAAACCGTCAACAGTCTGCAGCCTGATATGCTTTTCAATACCGGCGATTTCATAACCTACGGATGGCAGGAGTTCGGAGGCTGCGACACGATTCTTAATAAAGCCCGGGCCGCTGGCGGCTCATTTGCAATTGCCGGCAACCACGACGACGGCACCTACTATCCTGACTATAATGACGCCTACGGGGCGGAGTGTGCCAGGATGATTGAAAGTAAAGTTGCGTCCTCGGGCTATACGATGCTGAATGACAGCTCCGTAACAGTCACCTTCAACGGTGCTCTTATAAGGGTCGCAGGCGTGGTTACACACGGTCATAAACTTGATATGAGGTACGGTGACTTTGCAAAAGCCCTCGCCGGTCCTGACTCCGTCACACTTAAAATACTGCTGGTCCATGATCCGGCTGCCTGGGACACGGTACAAACCTTTCCGGGCACGGTTGACCTGGTTCTTTCCGGTCACACCCACGGAATGCAGATCGGCCTTCCCACCCCGTGGGGAAGGATCAGTCCTGCCTCATTCTTTCATGATTACTGGACTGGACATTATGAATTCAGCGGAACGGATCTCTATGTAACAACCGGGCTTGGCACCATGGGCATTGCCGGGAGGATCTTCATGCCTCCGGAAATAGTTTTGATGACATTGACGTCAGAATGAAGCCTGACAGTCGCTTCATTTATATAAATTTGTGCTTTGTAATTTTATACCTGATCCATGAAAATTAAAGTAGCGCTGCTGTTAGCCGCCGTTTGCATTGCTTCCGGAACATTTGCACAGAAGAAAGCAATCAGTTCAATCAAAAAAGAAGATGCCGTCGCTTACATGAAGTACCTCTCCTCGGATGCCCTTGAAGGACGCAGAACCGGCAGTCCTGGCAACGATACAGCTGCGGCATATATCAGTTCCGCTGCCCTTGAACTGGGAGTAAAGCCGCTGCCGGGACGAAGCGATCTTTTCCAGACCCTTGAATACCTTAAAATATCAGTCAAACCTGACAGTTCCACAATAACTGTCGCAGACAGCACGGGCAAAAGTTATTTCTCCGCCCCTGTAAGATCCATGATGTCTCCTGCCGATGCACTAAAGCTTTCGGGTGAAGTTGTCTTTGCAGGTTACGGGTTCCTGAATACTGCAGAAAAGTATAACGACTTCGAGGGGATATCCCTGACTGACAGGATCGTGATCATAATGACCAGAACCCCTGATCTCAAAGGTACAGGACTACCGGTGGAAGGTGCCGGAATTGACGAGATGACCGAAGCCCGCAAGCTGCCCATGATATTGATGCAGCGCGCCAAAGCCATCCTGTTTGTCTCAGACCCGGCACTGGCTGATGAAACCGTTGCCGGGAACCTTGCAATGAACAGTTCGTATAACGTTGTGCCCCTCTTTAAAAAGCAATTTTCATTCACATTAAACGCTTATATTGTCACCAGGGAAGCTGCTGACATGCTCCTGAAGGCTTCCGGCCAAACCCTGAAATCACTTCAGGCAAGGATTGCAGAGACCAAAAAGCCGGCTTCGTTCCTCTTGCCGGACACCAGGGCTGAGGTGAGTATTAAGGTCAGCAAAGATACCGTGACAAGTTCCAATGTTGTCGGATACATTGAGGGATCTGATCCCGTGCTGAAGAATGAGTGTGTGATCTACAGCGCCCATTTTGATCATGTAGGGATTGACGGCTCAGGTAACGTCCTAAACGGGGCCAATGACAATGCCTCGGGCTCAATCGGTTTGCTCAACGTAGCGAAGGCTTTTTCATCACTTGACAGGAAGCCGTTGAGAAGCGTAGTATTTCTCTGGACTACCGGTGAGGAAGAAGGCCTGCACGGCTCTTCGTACTATGTCGATAATCCGCTCTTCCCGCTGGAAAAAACAGTGGCCAACATAAACTTTGACATGATCGGAAGGTCGAGGATGGCAAGTGACGTAGGGGCATCCCTGACAGGTGAAATGGATATTACCGGCCCCGATACAATAAAGATCATCTCGGCACGCGAAAGCACCGGATTCCTGAATTATGCCAAAGAATCATGTTTTGAAAACGGACTTTATCCCATCGATGAAGGAAAGGGTACACATTTCTCCGGGTCAGATCATTATCAATTCTTCCGGAAGGGAATCCCGTCACTGTTCTTTTTCACAGGACTGCATCACGACTACCACCAGAAAACCGATGACTTTGAGTTCATCGATTTTGATAAGCTTATAAAGGTTTCGAAGGCCGGATTCCTTACCGGCTACAGAGTGGCAAACGAACAGGCGAGACCGGTGATTGACAATCCCTCAAAATAATAAAAGCGGCAGGCACCGGATGAAGGCAAAAAAGGTGAAAATAGCCTCCGAAGAGGTAGAATATGACATTGTCAGGTCTTCACGCCGAACGGTGGCGCTTTACATTAAGCCCGGGGGCAGCCTCCTTATCCGGGCCCCGTGGTTTGTGCCCGCTTATATTCTCCTGAAATACGTTGAGTCGAAAGCACCGTGGATCACCAGGCACCGTGAAAAGCTGAAAGACATTAAGCCTGATCAGACAGACCTGCTGCTTAATGACGGTGATACAGTACCGTTTATGGGAAGCGAGCTTACAGTCAGGACTTCTGAATCGCTGAGAAACAGCGTCTCGGTTTCCGGAAATGAACTCCTGGTTGCAGGGCCGGGTATCCCCGGCTCACCGCTTAAAATTACTGCTCTCACTGAAGCCTGGTATCTCAGGGAAGCGAAGGAATATTTTGAAATACGGACGCGTGAACTGGCCGGTCAGTACAGCGACAGGCTGCCTCAGCCATCTTCCGTAAGCGTCAGGAAGATGAAAAGGAGGTGGGGTACCTGCAGATCCAACGGAGCGATACTGTTTAACCGACAACTTATAAAAAAAGAAAGGGAACTGATCGATTCAGTAATTATCCACGAGTTGTGTCACCTGGCGCATCACAATCACGGGAAAGAGTTTTATGCCCTGCTTGAAAGCATTATTCCTGATTACCGTGAGCGCCGCCGCGACCTGCGAAACCTGTAACCCGTTACTTCGCTCACGGTAAACGGAATCGTAGAATCTCTGGATACTTACAAAAGCAATGGCAATGCCCGTCCTGTAAATATCAGACAATGTTTGTAAAGACTGCCTGGATGTCATCGTCATCCTCAAGCCTGTCAAGCAGTTTTTCGACATCAGCCAACTGCTCCTCGGATAATTCGACGGTATTAAGTGGTATTCGCTTCAGTGAGGCCTTTTTCACTTCAATGCCCTTGTCGTCAAGTGATTTGGAAAGAGACCCGAAATTGGTATAGTCACCGTAAATATAATAAGTACCCTCATACTCCTCCACTGATTCAAGTCCTGCTTCAATCAGCTCGAGCTCAAGGTCCTCCGCGCTCATGTTATCAGGCCTGTCGAGCTCGAAGACCGCCCTCCGTGCAAACATCGACCCCAGCGAGCCAGTAGGCACCACTGAACCGCCGTTTTTATTGAAATATGCTTTCACGTTGGCAACTGTACGTGTGTTATTGTCTGTTGCAGCTTCGGCAATTACAAGCACACCGTGAGGGCCCTTTCCCTCATAGATCACTTCGGTAAAACTGGCAGTGTCCTTACCTGCGGCTCTTTTGACAGCAGCGTCAATATTATCCTTGGGCATGTTCTGCGACTTGGCATTAAGGATCGCAGTCCTAAGCCTGGAATTCATCTCCGGATCCTGTCCTCCCTCCTTTGCTGCCATGGTTATTGCCTTGGCAAGCTTTGGAAAAAGTTTAGACATTTTGTCCCATCTGGCCTCCTTGGAGGCTCTGCGATATTCAAATGCGCGTCCCATATTAGTCTGAAGTCTGAAGTCTGAGAGTCTGATCCGTCGAAAGGCGGGCTGAAGGTCAGAAATCTGATAATGGTTTTCTTTTATTTAAGGAGGCAAAAATACAACCTGATTTTGAGATATTTCAGGCACCTTTAAAAATTCTTTGCAGTGAGGGTCATAACACCCGCTGCATGCAGTGAGGGTCAGCCGAAGAAGAGATAAGCGATCAGGATACTGGCGATCACCCCGGCAATGTCGGCTATGAGCCCGCAAACCACTGCATACCTGGTGTTTTTAATACCCACTGATCCGAAATAGACTGCCAGGATGTAGAAAGTTGTGTCTGTCGAACCCTGGAAGGTACAGGCCAGACGGCCCACGAACGAATCGGCGCCGTAGGTGGTCATTGCATCCACCATCAGTCCGCGCGATCCGCTGCCGCTCAGGGGCTTCATGAAGGCCGTGGGCAGTGCCTCGGTAAAACGCGTGTCGAATCCCATCCACCCGAAAAATGACGAGATTCCGTGGACTATCATATCCATGGCTCCTGAAGCCCTGAATATCCCTATTGCAACCAGTATGGCAATGAGGAACGGTATTATTTTTATCGCAGTGCCGAAACCCTCCTTTGCTCCTTCGATGAATGCATCGTAAACATTCACCTTTTTGATCATGGCAAGGAGTATAAAGGAGATGATAATCGAGAAAAGTATAAAGTTTGCCGCGAAGGTTGAGATAAGGGTTATCTGCTCCTGAGGGATGGTGCTGAAGTACCAGACCATTCCGCAGATGACTGCTGCCAGTCCTCCTACATAGGCCAGCACTACCCTGTTGAGAAGGTTAATCTTCTGTGCCACGGCCACGCTGATAAGCCCGGCCAATGTTGCCACGAACGTAGCGATGAGTATAGGAATGAAGATATCAGCCGGATTTGCGGCGCCTAGCTGTGCACGGTAGACCATTATGCTCACAGGTATTATTGTAAGTCCCGAGGCATTGAGAACCAGGAACATTATCTGCGCGTCAGAAGCTCTCTCCTTTTCAGGGTTCGACTCCTGCATCTCTTTCATAGCCTTTAATCCCAGCGGCGTGGCTGCATTGTCAAGCCCCAGCATGTTTGCGGCTACATTGAGCATTATTGATCCGTGGGCTGGACTGTCTTTGGGAAGCGAGGGGAATAAACGGTTGAAAAGCGGGCCTATCACTTTTGAAAGGTGGTTTACAACCCCGCCCTTCTCTCCTACCTTCATCAGGCCCATCCAAAGTGTAAGCACTCCTGTCAGGCCAAGGGATATTTCAAAACCGGTTTTGGCACTGGAAAATGTTGATTCGATTATCCTGTTGAATATGTCGGTATTGCCGTTGAAAATGAGTTGTGCAACGGCGAAAATAAAACCGATCAGGAAAAAGGCTATCCATATATAATTTAAAACCATTGCGGCGTCATTCTGAGTACTTAAAAATAGGGAAAAAATTGATATGGTACCTGGATCGGATAAAATCAGAGCTCCTCAACCTCTACAATTTCAAAAGGCACGTGCAGGATAGTCCGGAAATCTTCCCCTGCTTCAAGCATATTATCGTCGCCGTTCTCACAGAACCACCGGATAAGAACCTCGCTGTTGTCCTGGTACAGCTTCTCGAATTTTTTAAAAAGTGCATGGATCCTGTTCGAGGAGCTGGTGTTGAAAAACTCAAACTTCACATTCAAAACGGTCCTGTCAGCCGGACTGGAGGAATAAGCATCGAGGTAATCAAGCACCGGAGTGTAAAATCCGAACGAATTTTCCGGTATTGACTTCCCTTTGATCTCAAAAAGACCATGATCCGGGTCAAAACTGATTGACGGGGTCTTCGATGTTTCTCTTACAATGTACTTTTCCATTTTTCTTTAGCCGAATGTATAAATTTAGATAATTATTAAGAAAATGACAAATCAAAATCTCAGGAGTGGTGTTCACCCCAAAAACAAGTTCTTTTTGTTACTTTTGAAGAGATAAAAACTGAACTATTATTTTCAGACACCTGTGCGGATGAAAAAAGGAAGTAGCTGCCTCAGTCATGTCTTTATTTTGGCATTGTTACTGGGGGGATTTTCAACTGTGTCAGCGAAGGACATCAATCTGACGGGTATTGTCACAGACGGGACAGGTGCCACGATAGCAAATGCGAAGGTATCGTTCTTTATCAACACTACTGAATTTGCCGGACTGACAGGAGTTGACGGGAAATATTCCGTCAGGGTATCCGGTACATACGGTGATGTTGCCGGTCAGTATGAAGCAGGCAAACCCTTTCCCAATCCCTTCTCCTACTCCGTCAATATCCCCTTCGTCATAAATGTGGCGGGTGACATTCAGTTCTCCGTCTACAATATGTCAGGACAGAAGATCAGGGAGATCGCATTTCCGTCGGTATATGCCGGAAGCTACCGCCTTGTCTGGGACGGACGGAGCCAGGACGGGTCACCGCAGCGTCCCGGACTCTACTTTTATTCGGTAACCTTCAGGGGCAGGACCTACGGTGGCAGGCTTGTCAGGGCGGCAGGTATCTCGTCTTATGCAGCGCATACGGGCCTCGAGCCGGTAATGATGCCCATGGAGTCGGCACCGGCAGAGTTCAGACTCCGTTTCCAGATCATCACACAGGTTACAAAGACGGGCTATTATCCTGTAAGGCTGACAGACATTACCGTTGCCAGGGACACTGTCATTGACTTCGTCATGGCATCAGAGCAATCCCTCCCGTTCAAGACCTCAGGTGATTATATAGCTATGCACGCCCTGACCGGATACAGGTCTTTAATGCTGAAAGGGATGAACCTCGGTTCATCACCTCCGGGATATTTCCCGGGTGAGATCGCTTACGCCATTTCCCCTGAATTGTATGAACAGTGGATAGAGCGCATAGGCAGAGCAGGATTCAACAGCATAAGGGTTTACACCCTCCATCCTCCGGTGTTCTATGAGAAGCTGGCAGACTACAACCAGAGGCATCCTGACGACCCGCTCCTTCTGTTTCAGGGCGTCTGGCTTGAAGAGCAGGAAGACCCGTGGGATCCGGCAGCATATGACCTCACCCGGCGTGTCACCGCATTTGGCAGGGAAATAGAGGAAGTAATAGACTGTCTCCACGGCAGGGGAGATATTGCCTACAGGGCAGGAAAAGCCTACGGTATTTACAGGTCCGACATGTCACGCTGGACCGCCGGGATCATCATAGGCAGGGAGGTAAGCTCGCAGGAAGTGGACTCAACTGATCACTTTCATCCTGCTAACAATACATTTTCGGGCACCCAGTTCAGCATCACGGGAGCAACGGCCACAGAAGTCTTTGTCACGCAGATGCTTGACAAAACCGTCACATATGAAGCTTCAAAATACGGTGTCCGCAGGCCTGTAAGCTTTTCCAGCTGGCCGACGCTTGACCCCCTGGTTCATCCTACGGAGATTTATACTGAGGAGGATAAAGCTTCGTTTGACATAACCAAGATCAGTGGGGCAGATGAGTATGCAGGCCTTTTTGCCAGCTACCATGCTTATCCGTATTACCCGAACTTTATCAGCCAGCAGCCTTCATACCAGGCTTACAGCGACAGCTTCGGTCCTGACAGCTACCTCGGTTACCTGACAGATCTCAGGAACCATTACGGCAATATCCCGCTCATCATAGCAGAATACGGTGTGCCCTCGAGCTGGGGCAGCGCGCACCAGTCGTTCAGCAATATGCATCACGGAGGCTGGTCAGAGATTCAGCAGGGAGAAAAGAATATCAGGATGCTGAACAATATGATAGAAGCAGGATGCGGCGGCGGATTCATGTTCGCCTGGATGGATGAATGGTTTAAAAGAACCTGGATTGTTCTTTATCTCGAAGCTTACGGAACCGGGTCAGGCGCAGACATTATTGCCACAAGGCAGCTGTGGCACAATGAGACGTCGGCGGAGCAGAACTTCGGGCTCCTTGCCTTTGAGCAGACAGAAATCCCCCCGTTTGAAACGTACGCCACTGATTCTCCCTCCGGACCCGTCATCGCTGTCAGGGCGACCCACGATGAGAGCTTCTTCTACCTCGATATTGAATCAGCAACAAATCTGACAGCATCCGATGAGCTGATTATTGCCTTCGACACTTACCTGGAAGGCACCGGGGAATCCAGGCTGTCCAACGGAGCGACTGTTGCCAACAGGGCTGAATTCATGTTGCAGGTGAAGCTGTCAGAAGATACGGCACTGTACCACGTGACTGAGGCTTATGATATGAACGGACTGACGATCAGATTCAATCATTCCAACCCGGCGGTGCAGAAGTACAGGAGCACAGTCAGTGACGGCGCTCTCTGGAAGGTAATGCAATGGATAAACGACGGATTTGAACTGACCGTGGATAACATAGGCCTCCTGCCTGTAGAGCACGCCGCAATCTTCAGCGCCGGTAACAGGGCAGCTGTTGCGTGGAGCGGCAACAAACTGAATATCAGGATACCGTGGACAATGCTATACTTCAATGATCCCACACAGATGAAGGTAAATGACGGTGCAGTCTCATATGACGGCGGGTATAACTTTGATATAATCACCTCCACTTCAGACGGAATTGCGGTATCAGTTCATCACAAGGGGACTGTGACCAATACTACCAACCGTTACAGGTGGCCGCTCTGGCTCATTGTACCTCCGACAAAGATAAGGGAGAAAGGCTCGTTACAGGTTGTCGAACAGGGCCTCTCACTTATTCCGGGTTTCATCAATTAATAAGGATTTCTAGCTGAGGCTGCAGGTTTCTTTTTCTTTTCCTGGAATCCGCTCCGTTCAGCTTTACCCCAGCCTTTCTTCCCGCGCATAGCTTCAAGATTGCCCCTCACGGCGAAATAGGTATGCACCGGATAGAAGAATGGTTCAAGCATTGCTGTTCCGATGAGCCTGAGAACATCACGTTTCCTGCGGTATTTGTGGAAGGTGATCTCCTCGAATAATATGGCCCAGGTGGTCAGGCTTATAGCGAAAGTATAAACAAAGAGGAAAAGAAGCAGGAAGAATGGCAGGTTAAGCGATCTGGTTATTGCAAGATAAATAGTGTAAACCATACCTGAAAACGCTATCAGCGGCGATGCCCATTCAAAGAGCAGCCAGTAAGGGTAGCCCAGCAATCCGAGTCTGCCGTAATGTCTGTTAAAGAGCATTTTCCGGTGTGTCCACAGCGATTCCACAAGTCCGCGTGTCCATCTTGTTCTCTGCTTGCGCATTGATTTCAGGTCGGAGGGGACTTCTGTCCAGCATAAAGGGTCAGGAATGTATGTGACCTCGTATTTTGAATCATGTTCAGCCATGTAGCGCCTCATGCGAAGGACGAGTTCCATATCCTCGCCCACTGTTTTTGTACTGTAACCGCCCGCCCTGATGACGGTCTCGCGGTCAAACATTCCCATGGCACCGGAAATCAGCATCAGCCCGTCGAGATGACTCCAGGCCATCCTGCCAAGCAGAAATGCCCTTGTATAATCAAGGACCTGGAGCCTCGGAAGGAACTGTTCAGGGAGATTAATTGCCTGTATGTGTCCGCGCTCGACCTCGCAGGAGTTGACAATTCTGATGACACCCCCTGTTCCGATGACCTTTTTATCCTTCTCTTCAAGGAAAGGTTTCACAAGCTTCAGGATAGAGTCGGCCTCAATAATCGAGTCAGCATCAATTGTTACTACAAGGGTGCTGCGACTGATGTTAATGCCTGCATTGAGAGCATCGGCCTTACCCCCGTTGTTCTTGTCAAGCACTGTAAGCCGGTTGTATGAGGGGTCTTTGGATTTGTAGACTCCCCTGATCCTTTCGCAGGGGATGCGGTAGTCAAAATAGTAGTTGACCCTTACAAGGTCATAGGCTTCCCTTATCTTTTCAAAAGTGTTGTCGGTGGAGCCGTCATTGACTATGATCACCTCGAAGTTGTTGTAGTACAGCGAGAGAAGAGTACGGACATTGTCAATAATTGTTTTGCTCTCGTTGAATGCAGGCGCAATGATCGTAACCTTCGGACTCAGCGGCGAAAGCACCAGGGAATTATAATTGACATAACTGTTCTTGCGCAGGTATTTGCGAAGCGCGAGCGCGGAAGCAATCCCCAGAAGGAGATAAGACCCGAAGATGAAGAGGGTCAGGTAGAATATCAGATGTGCAAATACGAAGCCCATTGTCTTTAGTATATCCTACGGTCAAGCACATGCCTGACGATAATATTATAGTTTTTATATTCTGATTTCATGACTTTTACAAGTGCTGCCACACCTTCTTCTCCCATATTCTCAATGGCTTTGGTAGCTTCAATCTGTAGCTGAACGTCATCCTCCTTGTCAAGTACCAGTTTCAGGAAACCCATCATTGTAAGATCCGGCATCTTACCCATCGACTTCACTATTTCAAGGCAGTTATTGTACTCCTGGTATTTGTACATCCTCTTCATCGTTTCGAGTGTCGACCTCATATCGAGGTCACCCGCTACCTGTACGGCAAGCAGGCTGACTTTCGGATCGCGGTGAAGAAGCGCCTTTCTTACTTCAGGCTCAGAACACTTCTGTTTGAACTCCTTTATCATCCGCAGGGCGAACATCACCACTGTCGTATTAGCTGAAACAAGCCATTTCTGGAAATCGGGTACCGGCAGTTCGTGCTGAATCATAAGATCATGCAGGGTAATCTGTTCCCAGAGTGAAAAAGGTCTCTTCATATGAGAGAGGAAAGTAAAGTGATCGTCATCGCTCAGTCTGACCAGGGCTATCTGAGCTTCCATCCTCAGGATCTCGTTTTTAGAGTTCAGAGCTTTGTAAATGACGGGATTGGCATCCTTGATATTCATGAAAGCCAGCTCCCTGAAACCCTTTACCTTCAGGTGCCATCTCCTGCTGTGCGCCCTGCGGACTGAGTCATTGTCCAGATTCAGCTCACGGTACAGATGGTTCAGTTTAGCTCCTGCCTCGCCTTTCAGGTTCACGCTGACGTCAATAATCTGGTCTATCAGAACTCCTCTCCGGTAAATGTCAGAGGCGATAGGTCTGAACTGTTCAGCAGTTGTATCACCGAAAAGGTAATTTACTATAAGACCCTGGTATTTTTCCAGCAGGTACTGCCTGAGGGTGGCCTCTTTCTCCATTCTCCTCCTGTTCAGCAGAATCGTAATAAGTAATAATATCATTGTAATAATAGATAAAACAATGGTTATTATCAGTGCATTGACAAGTGCTATCGATTTGCCTTCATAAACAAACTTGTTTTGCCACAGGCTGTTACCGTTAAATGTAAAAAAGCTACGTAATGTTAAAGGTTTGACTTCTTCCGCAGGTGCAGAGGCAATAATATCAGCTACCATGGGTATTGTGTCTGCTGCCTCTGATACAGCCGGAACCGTGTCAGTTACAACCGGAACCACAACCGTTAGTTCAGCCGGTAAAGTGTCTGCCAGGGCCGGAACAGGAACCGGCGCAGGTAATATCCCGGTAATTTCAGTTATCCGGACCACTTCCGGTTCTTCGAAATCCACAGGTATGAAGTAACAAACTGCAGAACTTTCGGAAGAATGGTTGATCATAACCTTGAACAGGCCGTTTGCAGCCACCACTGCTACGGGAATAGAAAGCATCGATTCAAGTTTCAGGGCGAGGGTTTCAGCATTTTTTCTCCGTGAGAATGCTCCGAGCTGCAGCGGTATGTTGCTTTTTGACAGCGATATAAGCCCGTCAACCGTAAGTTCTGTAGGGAAGGTACTGACGGTTATGAATGGCAGTTCTGTATTCTCAGTCCAGGAAGAGTCTCTGTCAGCAAATATTTGCCAGACAGGGCCCGCCTGAACAACCTGAGCCAGGATAAGCGAAAGCAATATTATCCGCACCCGTTTCATCTCTTCATTCTGATAGAGTAAATGAAACCTATCCCGCCTTCGTACCTCCTGCGGTGAAAACCTGCGGTATATTCCTCATAAGAGAATCCCGCACCGATCCTGACTGCCCACAGGGGAGTTATCCTGTCGAAATAGGAGAGCCTGATGCTGTTGGCACTCTGCCGTTCCAGGTCGGTCATTATGTCAAAGGGTTCGTCGGGGGCTGTTCCGGTACCCAGGGTAAGTTGCAGATAGTCAGTTTTGTTGAAATATCTCCGGGCATTCAGATAAAATGATGTTGTAACACCTATATCCTTTAAGTAGAAGTAACCTCTGCCTGAAAGCCACCAGTTGCCGAGATATTTTTCCAGGGAGAGGGTTCCTATAAATATATCACTTGTAAAATGGTAATAGTTCACACCTGCCGACACGGCCCATCCTGCCGGCAAAGTCTGCCATAGTTCGAGGGCAGCCCTGTGCCTGGGGAAATAAGTACCGGGACTGTAGGCATAAGCCATATAGGCATAATTGCTTTTGGTGAGCGTAGGCCAGGCCTCAACGCTGTACTGGAGATCCGTAGCATTTACATTTGCAGGCTCTCCGATAATTATATTACCTGCATTCACGCCTGCCACCACTGTGCCCCATGAGAAACGGTGACCTGCACCGGCGTTGAAAACCTGCCAGAACCTGTCGTACGGTGTTTTATAGGTGTCAAAAGTGTAACCTGCCCTGATGTCGGTGGGAGGTGTATCCTCCTCAGCGGCCTTGCGCGACCATCTTTTTATGTCATGTACAGCTGCCAGGGCATCCCTGTTGTCAGGTTCTGTTAAAAGCAGTGTGTCAATTACAGCCTCTGCCTCCTCAAAATCATTCTGCCATGCCAGAATGCGGCCAAGCAGTATTCTTGCGTCACCGTATCCGGGGTACTGCCTGACAAGATTTCGTGCTGAGATTTCAGCGCCGGCATAATTTTCCGATGAAGCCATTGACCTTATGCGGGCATACTCAGCCTCCGGGTCGGTTATTGACTGTGAAAGTGCTGCCTGAGGCGAAAAAAACCCGAGGGTGAGTATTAGAAAAATTGACAGATAAAAGAATCTGTACATCGGTTACTGTTTTATTACAGAGCTGATCATTCTGACCAGTTCATCAGGATTAAAAGGCTTTATTATATACCCGTTTACGCCAAGTTCACCTGCCTGTTTCTGGACCTGAGCGTCACTGAAAGCTGATACAATAAGAACCGGAGTCTTCTTCTGCAGGTCGCTGCGGAGATACTTAACCAGCTCCAGACCGCTGTGATACGGAAGATGGATGTCAACAATCACCAGGTCAAAGTTGTTATTATTAAGCATCCCGATAGCCAGGTTACCGTCTTCTGCTGTCATTGTCTGGTAACCTTCACGTTCCAGTACTACTGAAATGGTTCTGGATGCCATCTTATTGTCTTCGCAGATTAATATCTTCATCTGTTCTGCCATAGTATTCCTGTCAGAAATAACAGTTAATTTTTTAAGGTTGCTGCAGGATAATCCGGCATTCAAAATTGGCCATAAAAATCGGGATGGCCAAGCAATGTAAGGTCATTTTGACCGGTGTTGATAATTCATTGATTAACTGCTATCATCATTAGGACAAAGACTTAATCAAGCTCTTTGATTCTGATGTTCCTGAACCGGACAACCGACCCGTGCCCCAGAAAGCCGATATGGCCTGATTTGTTTTTAAGTCCCGGATGATCTGATTTGTCAGCCGTTCCGTTTACAATGGCTTCAGCAATATCACCGTCAACTATTACATTACCGTTCAGGATTACTTTTATTTTCGTTCCGTTAACAATAACCTCTTCGTTGTTCCATTCGCCCAGAGGCTTGAGGAAACCCTTTTTTGCCGGTATGACACCGTACACCGATCCATGGTACTGGTATTCATGAAGGTTTGCATAGATCGGTGCAGTATTGTCAAGTATCTGAAGTTCCATCCCCACGTATGCCGCATCACCGGTGAGGGGAGCTCTGATACCGAGGCCGTTATTTGCCCCGGGCGTCAGCTGAAAGTCAAACCTGTAAACAAAATCAGAATACTCTTTTTCGGTAAAGAGATTCCCTCCTGAACCCTTCCCTGGTTGTATTACTATTTCCCCGTCCACTGCAATGTACGATACCTTATCGCCCACCCAGCCATCGAGATTACGGCCGTTAAACAGTGAGAGGAAGCCATCAGCTTTTTCTTCAGGCGTCAGTTTATATTCGGAACTGCTTATTTCCCTGATCCATATATCCTTGAATGCCAGATCAGTACCGTGAGCCTGCAGTTCAACGGGACCTTTTCCGAAAATTGGGAGAGCCCTGTTCCAGTAGTTCTCAAGTGTGACATTGTCAGTCACCAGCTCTCCGTTCAGCCATACCGAGACCTTTTCACCGGTCATAAGTATGCAGAAGGTATTCCATTCACCCACCGGATTATCGGCTACCTTCAGCGGTAGTGACTGATTCACCTGGTTGTTATACAGGCCGCCGGAGCCAACCTGTGCTCCCACTTCCGTTCTTGAGGTGTCCCATATCTGTACCTGCGGTGAACCGCGCAGGTAAATGCCGCTGTCACCCTTCTTCGTGATGCGCCAGTCGACATAAAGCTCAAAGTCGCCGTAATCATTCACCGAGCACAGGTTGGCTCCGGCGCCTGTGAACCAGATCATGCCGTCTCTGACACTCCAGTTTTCGGTCATCCGCTTATCAGCCTCCTTCTGCTGTTTTGTCAGTTCTGCAGGCTTCATCGCCGCCCTTGAAACCGGATCCCCGACGAGCCCCTTCCATCCCGACAGGTCTCTGCCGTTAAAGAGGGAAACAAATTTTTCTGCCGGCGGAAGACCCAGGTTTTCAATAGCCTCTCCGGCTACTGCCCTGACCTCCTCAGAGTTGTCAGAAAGATAAGCTGTGACAAAGAATAGAGCAGGTTGTATTTTCTGGGTGCCTGCAACGGCAATCATTTCAGTACGGGCATCAGGTGCAAGAGCCCAGGGAGCTATCTTTTTCAGGAGCAGGATCCTGCGCTCCGGAGTCATATCTGCAGCAGACACCATCCTCAGATAGGCGTCAAAGGCAGGTCTCTCGTAGGTCTTGTTGCCTGACGCGCATATGTCAAACAGTGCTGAAGCGGCTGATGGGTCCGGCCAGTGAGCCAGTGCATCGAAACATACATCACGGATTTCAGCGCTGCCGTTTTCAAATTCTCTGACAACCCTTTTCAGAGCTTCTTCACCTGCCGTAACGGTCAGGAGAGGAATAAGTTTAATCCTGTCGGCACCCTTGTCGAGTGCTGTTAGAATCACGTCCGACCTGCCTCCGGTTCCGTTGCCCCTCAAAGAGGCAGCGGTAATGGCATTGCTTATTTCAGTTATCTCAGCTCTTTCCGATGTTGTGACAAGCATCCTGATCAGCGTCTCCTGATCACTGTACCCTGCAACGTTTTTCAGAGCTGTGAGAGCGGCAGCCCTTACTCCCTGATCGTCACTCTCAACGTACGGTAGAACGGTTTTGAAATAATCATGGTTGCCTGACCAGCCGAGAAGCCAGATCAAGGTTACCGTTGCATGGCCCTTTGAAGCGGGGAGGCTGGCAGCAACCTTTCCTATATTGTTCCTGTCAAGAATTGTCATCAGCGAGTTTGCAGCAGCCCAGTGACCTTCTTCAGAGTCATACTTCAGTATCCAGGCCAGGAGCGGGTCAACAGCTTTGTTTCCCTCGATCTTCGCGAGAGCCGAAACGGCTTCCGAAGAAATGTCATGGGCGCGTTCATTCAGTGCCTTATGTAACAGAGGAACAGCAAGCGCATCGCCCCTTTCCCCAAGCATAAAGAGTATTTCCGGTTTGGCCTCGGGGCGTACCTTTTGGTACCTGTTTATCCATTTTTTCGTGACGTCTTCTCCCGGAATCTGGCTTGCGAGTCTTATTACTCCGCCGCGGACTGCGATATCAGGATCATTGATGGCATCAAGCAGCATCGGAAGCGCATCTTCGCCTTTAACAGCAACTGCCACACTCATTGCAGCGAGTCTCTGATTGGCGGTCTCAGGGGTAGCACTCTCTGATATTACCAGGGAGGTAATTTTCTCCATCGTCCTGACCTCACCGGCCAGCCCTGCCTGCCGTGCATAGAGAAGCAGTGCCGACACTGAGCCTGTAGGTTCCCATTTGTAACCTGCATCTTCTGCAGCCTTCATGAGCACCGGGAGGGCTTCTTCACTGCCGCTGCCGGCCAATGCCAGCAGTGCGGCTGATTTCTCTGACTGGGAGCCTTTTTCATACCATCTGATGTAACCCGGCAATGCCTGCCCGTACCCCTTCACGGCAAGGGCGTCCATGATCTGCCCGGCACACGGACATAAGTCAGCATCCAGAGTTGAGGCCAGCATTTCCTGAGCCTTCGTTGTTCCGATTGCTTCAAGCGCCATCACTGCATCGCTGCACATAACTTCATGGGTGACATACGGTTGCAGAACCTCCAGGGCAGCGTCCGAACCGATAAGATTCATCTGCCTGATAAAAAATGTCCTGACTTCATAGCTTACAGCAGACCTGATAAAGACAAGGCACTGCTCCTCCCATACTTTTCTCTTCGCTATATCAGATCCTTTGGAGAGGTATCCTGTGAGTGACGACACCGCATATCTTGCCCGGGAATCATCTCCTGTTCCCGCCTGTACCACCTGTTCACAGATAAGCGAGGTGCCCCTGACTCCAAGGGAGTACATCTCTTCCATCAGTAAGCTCAGATGCTCCTGATCCTTTGCCGGCATTTTAGCAAGGAGATCGGCAACTTTGGTCTCTAAAGTCCTTACGTCCTGTGCAATGACTGAGCCTGACACTGCAAAGAGAACTGCTGATAATAATAACGTGCTTATAATCTTCATGATACTTTATTTATTCAGATATGCCACTCTCCTCTCATGGGCTGGTTGATCAGGGCATTGGCCCCGTCGTCATCAATGAACCTCTGTTTTACCGGATCGAATTTAAGACTCCGGCCGAGACGAAGTGCTACAACACCCATATTGACCATTGTGCAAGACCTGTGACCGTTAGCCTCATTAAGGGCAAACGGTTTGCGGGTTCTCACCGATTCGGAAAATACCGTCACCTGAGGTTCAGGGTCAGGAAGGGCATCGATGAGCTTCTGCAGGTTTGGAACATCGGAAATGAATCCCTTGAATATTTTGCCGTAGGGGCCCTCGATAAAAGCGGCACCCGTATCCCTGTTCTCGCCGTCAAGTATTATGCTGCAGCCGTCTTCATATGTATACGTGATCCTTCTCCATGACCCCACAGCGTCATAATGCTGCTGAGGGGCGTCAATCTCGACAGAAACAGGTGAAGTATCATCCTTGCCGAGCAGGTACTGGATGGGGTCAAGATAATGCTGCCCCATGTCTCCCAGTCCGCCGCCGTCATAATCCCAGTAACCCCGGAATTTGGCGTGGACCCTTTCAGGATTATACGTCTTGTATGGTGCAGGGCCGAGCCAGAAATCATAATCGAGCTCCTGCGGAGCGATCATAGGCTCCAGGTTGGTAAGTCCGCTCCAGTAAAATTTCCAGTCATAACCCGTGATACCGCTTACTGTTACCTTCAGCGGCCATCCGAGCACATTGCTGCCAATGATCTTTTTAAGGGGCTTGACTGCAGTTCCCAGACCGTAGAACTGGCTTTTGAACCTGAACCAGGTATTCAGCCTGAACATTCGTCCGTTGGCCCTCACAGCCTCAATCACCTTCTGACCCTCACCGATGGTTCGGGTCATCGGTTTCTCGCACCATATGTCCTTCCCTGCCTCAGCAGCCATTTTTGACATAATCCCGTGCCAGTGCGGCGGTGTGGCTATATGCACGATGTCAATGTCAGGCCTGGCGAGCAGCTCCCTGAAGTCATGGTAACCGGTGACTCCCTTGCCCCCGGTTTCGACTGCATTTTTAAGATGCAGGGCATCAACATCACAAACGGCAAGAAGCCTGGTCCCTTCGTAGGGAATATGCCCCATGCCCATCCCGCCGACACCGATGATACCTTTTGTCAGCAGATCGCTGGGAGCGAGGAATCCATGCCCTCCCATTACATGACGCGGAATAATTGTCAGGGCCAGTCCTGTAATCGCTCCCCTCCTGAGGAAGTCCCGTCTTCTTATTGAATCTTTCTTCATTTATTGTTATAATGAACAGAATAAAACTTTTACCGGTAAATATAAAAATTTATACCGGAGACTTTTAATGTCTTTTAACAGATTAAACCTTAAACAGAGATAATTTTTTACCTATTTTAGTAATTCACAAAATAATCACAGATATATGAAAAGACTTCTCGGTATAACAGGTCTCTTTCTGCTCATTCTGTCACGGGTGGCTGCTCAGGCAGATTTCCCCGTACTGGGTCTCAGTATTGCCGCCCCGGTACATGAAAACACAAAGGATTTTGAAAAATTTATCAGGGAAGACCTGGCGCCACTCGGCGTCAACACCCTGGTTCTCTGCTGACGAAAAAAATCGCCGGAGAATAACGGAAGTGAAGAAAATTATGATCAGAAGACACACAATTTTAACTGCACTGATGCTTTTGTCATCAGCTTTTGTTCTCAATGCGCAGTACAGCCTGCCGGAATTATGTGCACAACGTCGCGAGGCTTTGATGAAGAAGACAGGCGGAGGTGTGGTTGTCATTCCCGGGTCACTGAGAAATCCCTACGGACAAAATGATATCTCCACCTCAAAATATTTTTACTATCTGACAGGATGGGAGGCTCCGGGAGCATGGGTAATTATTGAACCTGGCGCCAGACCACGGACCACCCTTTTCATCACCCCCACAGATCCGTCGCGTATATCTTGGAATAACCGCGAGGCAGGACTTGGTGAAGCTGTGACAGTTTACGGGGCTGATACATCCTATCCTGTTTCAGCGTTAAGGGAAACAGCTCAGGGGATACTGGGCAGATATGATACAATCTGGACCCTCAGGTCATCGAAGTTCATGTATGAAGCCCTTTCACAGGTCATCCCTGAAGGGAAAAGCCCGGTAATAGCCGAGGCCAGGACCCTGCTCAACGACCTGAGGCTGGTGAAGGACGAATACGAGATCAGTATGCTGAGGAAGGCCATCACGGTCACCGCTGAAGCACAGCGGCAGGCAATGATGCTGGCAGCCCCGGGAAGGTTTGAATATGAACTTGAGGCAGCCATTGACCACACCTTCAGGTCCAAGGGATGTGACGGTCCCGGCTTTTCAACAATAGTAGGTTCAGGAGCAAATTCTACTATCCTTCATTATGATGAGAACAGCATGCAGCTTAAATCCGGAGATGTCATTGTTATGGATATCGGAGCTGAATTCAACGGATACAAGGCAGACATAACCAGGACCATTCCCGTTTCAGGAAAATTCACAAAGGAACAGCTTGACATTTATAATATCGTTCTCAGGGCACAGAAGGAAGCCATTAAAGAGATGATTCCGGGCCGGAGAACACTTGGGGCCCATGACAGGGCCACTGCGGTTATAATGAGCGGACTCTTCGATCTGGGATTGGTAACTGATACAACCAGCCAATGGCAGAAAAGGCTCTATATTCTTTATATCGCCACGCACTTTATCGGCCTCGATATCCATGACCTCTCACCCTACCAGTTTACCCAGACTGATGAATCCGTCTTCAGGCCTGGAATGGTCATTACAATAGAACCCGGTATCTATTTTCACGCGGAGATGCTTAATACCCTGGCGGCCAGAGATGCATCACCGGCTGAGAAGAAGGAGATTGAAGCTTTTATCAGGCAGGTGGGCCCGCTATTCGAAAAGTACAAAAACACAGGTGTGAGGATAGAGGATGATATACTCATTACCTCCTCAGGAAATGAGGTCCTTTCGGCGGCGGCGCCAAAAGAGCCCCGTGATGTGGAGAAGCTTATGAAGGGAAAGAGCAGGTACGAATAATCTGTTTATTCCGGTATGCTATTATTAATGGTCCGGTTATTCCGGTATGCTATTATTAATGATCCGGCTATTCCGGTATGCTATTATTAATGGTCCGGTTATTCCGGTATGCTATTATTAATGGTCCGGTTATTCCGGTATGCTTTTTCCCCGGATTATAATCCAGGAGACAACCAGCAGGTAGGCGGCACAAATCAGCAGTACGCCCATCCCGGGCGTCACACCCATCGAATCGCTTACAAGGCCCATCACCGGTGGTATCAGTGCACCGCCTGAAATTGCCATCATCATCAGTCCTGATATCTCATTTCCCCTCTCAGGATACTTCTGTATGGTGAGTGAGAAGACCAGAGGAAAGATATTCGCCACGCCGATGCCGATGATGAACACCAGGACCCACGCGGCAGCTTTCGAGGGAACAATCATTATCAGTGCGATGGATATTATCGAAAGCACGGCGCTGTAAAGAAAACCTTTTGAAGAGGCCAGCTTTGTAAGAATCAGCGCACCGGCGAAGGTGCCCAGCATACGGCCGAAGAAATAGATGCTCCTTCCTGACTGAGCTGTAACTTCGTCAATTCCGAATTTCGTTGTCAGGAATTTTCCCGAGAAGTAGTTAAACCCGACATCTATTCCAACAACCAGGAATATCGAGATAACCATCATCAGTATATATGAATTCTTCAGTAAGGCAAAGGCAGATCCGAGGGAGGCCTTTTTTTCGGTCACTGCGCTCTCTTCAATCTTTACCGTGCTGAGCCACAGTACACTCAGTATGGAGACGATGCCAAATATGAGGAAAAGCAGCTTCCAGTCGCCGAAACGGCTTGCCAGCAGTGCCGCCAGCGGAGCTGCAATCATCGACCCAATGGCCTTAATGAATTGTGAGAAACTGAGGAAGCTCGGAGCCCTCTTACCGGGCACCACATCAACCAGCAGCGGATTCGCGGAAACCTGGACAATTGTGTTACCTATTCCCAGCAGGGCGAACCCTACTATCACCATTACGAAGTTGTAAAAGAAAAATGGCACCAGCAGGCCCAGCCCCGTGATACCCATCCCGATATTCAGCATCAGCTTCTTCCCGACCCTCGCCTGGATGATGCCAACGGGCACAGAGAGAATAAAGAACCAGATAAAAGCGGCAAATGGAATCAGTCCGAGGACAAACTCGCTGAGGTGAAGGTCGCCTGCAACCCGGTCTTTGCCTATGCCCACAAGGTCTACAAAACTCATCACGAAGAAGGAGAGCAGTACCGGCACCACCAGCCTCATCTCAATTTTCTTCTCATTCATTTGGTATCTTTTAGATTATGTTTTACATCAAAGCCAGGGCGGGCTGCACCGCTTTCCAGAATGTCTCGTCGTGAAGATATGCACTTCCCAGCAGGGCGGCATCTTCCTTCAGTTCCGAGATGGCTGTAACAACACCGCAACCGGCAGCTTTGAGCTCTTCCTCATATGCCGGCCCGAAAAGTTCGTACGCGTGGGAAATATTGCCCCCCATCACAAGGATCTCCGCTCCGAATTTTGTCAGCCACGGAGCCAGAAGCCTGCCCAGGTTCCTGCCGAACTCATTGAAAATGGCCATTACCTCCGGGAGTCTCCCTGCAGCCTCAGCCACCTCCCTTACGCCTTCCGCAACCTTGCCGGTAACGTCTTTGTATCTTGATGTATACCAGCGCGTTGAAAAATAGTCGTCGGCTATACCGGTACCAAACGGAAGATGGTAGACACATCCCATCCGGGGTACCAGGTCTCCCTCAACCACAGGAATACGGTCATCCAGAAATGCTGATCCGAAGCCTGTGCCAAGAGTTATTGCCATCATTTTTTTATAATCCCTGGCTTTCCCCGCCCATGCCTCTCCCACCGCGAAAGAGCTGGCGTCATTCATAAACCTTACCTTGCAGTCACAGGGGAGTCCGAGGCGGCTGCTTATAGCCTTGCCGACATTCACTCCGTAGAGTTTTTCATATTTCTGGACACCCCTGATGAGGCATATTCCCTTTACATAATCAAATGGCCCGGGCATGGCAAAGCCAATGCCACGAAGTTTGAAAAGCGGTACCTTCTGAAGGACTTTTCGCAACACATCGGTCCAGACCCTCAGAATCTCGTCAGCCTCAGCCTTGTTGTCAACAGGACTTTCAGCACGTGATCCGCCGATAATTGTATGAGTATCCATATCTATCGCCACGGCAGTAATGTGACTGCCGCCGATGTCAACCCCTATTGCAATATTCTGAAATGCGTTGCTCATATTTCTTACACTTGTTTCACAAATAATAACGGCATTGAATGTATTGATTTTCACAAAGAGTGCAAAACAAAATATATTATATGTTTTATAATAGGTGTGAGCAGTCGCATAAAAGAGTTAAATTCGTAATAACAATTTCACGTGACACAAATATTCAAATCCTAAAAATACTTACAATGGCACATGTAACAAAAGAACAAGCCCTACTTTATCACAGCAGCGGGCGAAAGGGAAAGGTTGAGGTAATTCCCACCAAGTCATATTGTACCCAGGATGATCTTAGCATGGCTTACACCCCGGGTGTGGCCTTTCCATGTCTTGAGATCGAAAAGAATCCTGAAGATGCTTATGAATATACTGCCAAGGCAAACCTTGTGGCTGTAATTTCGAACGGAACTGCTGTTCTGGGTCTCGGTGACATTGGAGCCCTTGCCGGAAAACCGGTGATGGAGGGCAAAGGACTCCTCTTCAAGGTGTTTGCTGATGTTGACGTGTTTGACATAGAAGTTGATGAAAAAGACCCGGAGAAACTTATAGAGATATGCGCAAAGATTTCCCCCACGTTCGGCGGGATCAATCTGGAGGACATCAAGGCTCCTGAGTGTTTCGAAGTAGAGACCAGGCTGAAGGAGATGCTGGATATACCCGTCTTTCACGATGACCAGCACGGCACAGCGATAATCTCCGCTGCAGGGATGCTCAATGCAATGGACATTATCGGCAAAAAACTTCCGGACATAAAAGTGGTTGTCTGCGGTGCCGGAGCAGCAGCTAATTCATGCACACGTCTGTACACCGCACTGGGGGTAAAAAAAGAAAACGTGGTGATGGTTGACAGCAAGGGAGTCATCAACCGTAAAAGAAAGGATCTGAATAAGTACAAACAGGAGTGGATAACCGACAGAGACATAGACACCCTGGCTGATGCAGTTAAGGGTGCTGACCTCTTTCTGGGTCTTTCTGTTGCCAATATGCTGACCAAAGAGATGCTGAAGACAATGGCGCCAAATCCGATCGTCTTCGCGATGGCTAATCCCAATCCGGAAATAAGCTATGAAGACGCCATGTCAACACGTGATGACCTTGTATTTGCCACAGGCAGGTCAGATTATCCCAACCAGATAAACAATGTGCTCGGATTCCCCTTTATTTTCAGGGGAGCGCTTGATGTCAGGGCATCTACAATTAATGAAGAGATGAAGCTTGCCGCCACCAAGGCGCTGGCACAGCTTGCCAGGGAACCTGTTTCAGAAGAGGTTTGCAAGGCTTATAACGTAAGCAAGCTTGAGTTTGGCAGGGAATACATAATTCCCAAGCCACTTGATCCGAGGCTCATTTCAAGGGTTGCCTCAGCGGTTGCTATGGCTGCCATTGAGTCAGGTGTGGCGAGGTTGAAGATTGATGACTGGGATGCATACCGTGCATCGCTTGACAAAAGGACTTCAGAGCACATCGCCAGGATAGCGAAGATAACCTGTCTCTGATCCTCCGGCTGAATAACCAAGGGCCGCCTGTCGCCAATCGGCGAGGCGGCCCTTCCATTTACCCTCTTAACAAAAACTATCAACCAACCGTGCCAAACTCTGAAAAACACGGTATACCTTTTATCCCGGCGATTTAATCTTCGCCTCATAAATTTCAAGAAGCAGCTCTGAGAGCTGATCCACCGAAAAACTGCGCCTGTTGAGAGTGACATCGAAAAGGGTGTCGAGGTTCACCGGCTTCCTGTCAAGAAACTCAGTAATCAGCTTGCTGCGCTTTTCATCGGTCTCGGCAACATACTTTTCAGCCTTTTCAGCCAGCATTCCCTTTTTCTTTTTAACATTATCCACCCTCCAGTACAGCGGTGCCACAAGCCTGACATGCAATGCCCTGGGAATATCCTGTGTAATAGATACACCGCCCCTGCCGATTATCACCGCATGACCTTCCCGCGCCATTGTCAGAACAACTTCCCTGATGGCTTTCTTTACCGAGCTGTCTGTCACAAACGAACCGGAAAACGCCATTATCATCTCCGACATGTCATTCATTGAGAGGCCCTGGTAGTAGGTCTCCACCCTCTGTGTATCGGTCCTGAGCTCGTGGGCAGCGTGATAAATTATATCCTTGTCAATCCACCTCCACTTTGAAGTGTTGTATTTTATATTGAGCCGGCTGACAAGTGAGGCTGCAACCTCCCTGCCGTCACAGCCTGTCATTCGGGATATTGTAATTACCGGCCCTGCCTGATCAAAGGGTCTGCCAAGCATCTCTGCCCTGTAACGCGAATCGAAATAATCAAATATCTTCTTCATTGCCAAGGCACGATTGGGAGCAGCTATAAATTTTACAAAATATAAGCAAATATTTTCATATTGTCAACCTTTTGGGGCAAAATGTCAAAGAAAATGCCGCTTAAAGCGGCATTTTCTTTGAACGTTCTTCTTCAACTTCACTGATGCTCTTGGGCTTCGGCTTTCCAAGAAGACGGTAGCCGTCGGCGGTGATGAGGAAATTCTCTTCGTTCCTTATTCCGCCGAAGTTCCGGTATTCTTTAACTTTGTCATAATTGATGAAGGCGGTGTTATGATCCTTCTTTCGTCACTGGTCTATAAGCTCCGGAATAAAGTATATGCCGGGTTCTATTGTCAGGACAAATCCCGGCTCCAGGGGACGCCCGAGACGAAGTGACTTTATTCCGAACTGCGTCGGCTTCGGATTGCCGTCCCAGCCCACGTAAACCTCCCCGATATCCTCCATATCATGTACATCGAGTCCCATCATATGTCCCAGTCCGCACGGAAAGAATAAGGCATGCGCACCGGCTTCAACTGCAGCGTCAACATCCCCCTTCATTAATTTCAGGTCTTTCATCCCTCTGACTATCACGCGTGCTGATTCGAGATAAACCTCTCTGAAGGGTATTCCGGGTCTGAGCATCTCAATTGCCCTGTTATGGCTTTCAAGAGAGATATTATAAATGTCACGCTGCCGTTCTGTAAAATGAGGGTCTATCGGTACTGTGCTCGACAGGTCGCCGGCATAACCTGATTCCGTTTCTGCCCCTATGTCAAGCAGGAACATTCTTCCGGACCCGAGGGTATTGCCGTGGTAATGATTGTGCAGCGTCTGCCCGTTTATTGTAGCAATTATCGGGAAGGCTATCTGCCCCCCGGAGGCTACTGCCACCGCCTGAACTGCCGCGGCAATCTCGCTCTCTCTTACTCCCGGTCTGACCATGCGCATAGCGGTAACGTGCATGTCAACAGAAACGGCCACAGCTCTGTCTATTTCGGCTATCTCTTCAGGGCTTTTGTGGTTTCTCTGGTTAACTGCCCCCATAATCAGCTCAAGTGATGCTTCGCTTTTGGCCTCAGCAGGTAAAATACCCAGCATTTCAAAGAGCTTTATCTTATTCTCAGGCCTGTAAGGAGGGAGAAAATGGATCCTCCGGCCCTGGCTGCGTGCTTTCTCAAGAAGAAGCGGAAGCTTAGCCTGAGGGGCGGAGTTTTTCACTCCCACGGAGGCAGATCGAACAGTGACGGTCGGCTGTGGTCCCATCCAGACAAAATCCTCCACGGTAAGATCATTGCCGAAGATTGTCTCCTCACCCGAATCGCAGTCAATTACTCCTGCGAGCCCCGGGAAACTGAGTCCGAAAAAATAGAGAAAACTGCTGTCCTGCCTGAAATGGTAGGTATTGTCAGCATAATTCATGGGGCTCTCATCATTGCCGAGAAGAAGGATTATTCCTGAACCGACGCTTTTCTTCAGAAGTGCACGTCTCTGGATGTAAATTTCCGGTTTAAACATAGTCTTTAATTTAACGTCCGGAACCCTGACGGCTCATCATAAACCCGGATTCCAGCACCTGTTTCATATTTTAAATAGGGACGAAAGATACCAAAATTCACACCAGGTCATCATCTCAGAAAATCTTTTTTTTGATTAACAAAAGTTTAACGCAAAACCGATGCAGCAGACCGGGGGTGTCCCGGTCTTTATACTGAAAAAAGGATGGAAATGGACAGTTCCGCCTTTTTCATTGACAGTTTTAAGTATTCACAAAATCGGGTTTGTCATGAAAAGAATCGTTATGGCATTTATGTTTCTTGCTTGCGTCGCCACGCTTACTTATGGCAGGAAAGTTGCCGAGGGATTATCTAACTCCTCTCTCGGAAAGTACACGATTAAGGCTCTGGATGAGCCTTTTATGCTGGCAGGTGAAGCGATGAAATGTTTCGAAATCACCTATGAAAACTCACCTATGACGGTAAGGGTTATTGTGGACAAGAACAAGAAATGCAGGAACTTTCTTGTGGTTTCTGATAAGTTGTCCGTGATGTACACCTGCAACGGTCAGTATTTCGGCGTCAACAAGGTTGACAAAAAGTACGCCAAAGCCGGATTTGTAACCGACGATGCGTCTCTTGACAGGGCTGACTATTTTCATCAGAAGCTTATTGTCAGGGGTTTAACCGGCGAAATTTACGCTGCAAGACTTATTGCTTCCTATTATCCGGATCTCATAAAGGGGTTGTAAGGATAAACCGGAATTAGCCGGGCAAAGAATTTTTTCCCTCCTCAGAATGCCGTCCGGCCTTCTTACGATCAGGTTTTAGTTGCACTGAAGATACCCACACAAAGGGTATCTTCTTCTTTTAGTGACGAGTAAGGGCATAAATGCTGATTACTGACAATTGTCACATATATCTTTTCACGTTTGACCTATCTTTGATACGCTATGAAAAAGAAGATAAAGTTCAGCCTGGTTTACCGTGACATGTGGCAGTCGACGGGTAAGTATCAGCCGCGTGCAGACCAGCTTAAGGCTGTGGCACCCCATATTATCGAGATGGGTTGTTTTGACCGCATCGAGACTAACGGGGGAGCTTTCGAACAGGTACAGCTGATGTACGGGGAGAATCCCAATGACGCGGTCCGGGAATGGACCGCTCCCTTTAACAGGGCAGGTATTCAGACCCATATGCTCGAGCGCGCCCTTAACGGGATCAGGATGTACCCCGTGCCCTCCGATGTCAGACGGCTGATGTACATAGTAAAAAAAGCACAGGGTGTCGATATATCACGGTCGTTCTGCGGTCTGAACGACCACCGGAACCTGGAACTCTCCGTAAAGTATGCCCGTGAGGCAGGAATGATCTCACAGGCGGCACTTTCAATCACATATTCACCCGTACACACCGTGGAATACTACATGGAGGTGGTCGACAAAGTCATCGGATACGGGGCTGACGAAATATGTCTCAAGGATATGGCAGGGGTAGGAAGACCTGCAATGCTCGGTGAACTTGTAAAGAGAATAAAGAAAAAGTATCCGGAAATAAAGGTCCAGTATCACGGACACAGCGGTCCCGGAATGTCTGTGGCTTCTATGCTCGAAGTCGCCCGTGCCGGCGCTGATTACCTCGACGTGGCAATGGAACCGCTGAGCTGGGGAATGGTCCACCCTGATGTCATCGCCATACAGGCTATAATGAAGGATGCCGGGTTCGATGTTCCGGAGATAAATATGAACGCCTATATGAAGGTTCGTTCACTGACGCAGGAGTTTATTGACGACTTTCTCGGCTTATTCATTGACAGCCGCAACAAACAGATGACCTCCCTGCTCATCGGATCAGGCCTGCCCGGAGGGATGATGGGAAGCATGATGGCTGACCTCAAGGGAGTCCATCAGGGTATCAATGCAGCCCTGAAAAGCAAGGACAAGCCTGAGCTGTCAGAAGATGATCTTGTTGTCGGACTCTTCAGGGAGGTGGAACATATATGGCCTTTGATGGGCTATCCTCCTCTCGTCACTCCTTTCAGCCAGTATGTCAAGAATGTGGCGCTGATGAACATAGTCTCAACAGTGAACGGAAAAGAGCGATTCTCGATGATCGATCCGAATACCTGGGATATGATTCTCGGCAGGGCCGGCAAGCTTCCGGGCCCTCTGGCACCGGTGCTAATCGAACTTGCGAAGAAGGAAGGAAAAGAGTTTTATGAAGGTACTCCCCAGGACAACTATCCCGACGCACTGGATGCATACCGGAAGGAGATGGAGGAGAACAAATGGAGTACGGGTAAGGATGATGAGGAACTGTTTGAACTTGCAATGCACGACCGCCAGTACCGCGATTATAAGTCGGGCGTAGCAAAGACAAGGTTCCTGAAAGAGGTGGAGGACAGGAAGGCCGAGATCGCAAAATCATCTTCCGGGAGAGTCTCCAAAGAAAAACTGCTTCTATCCCCGGAAACAGGCGTGGTGTTTCTCTATTCCGGAACAACATACACATATACCGGTGAAGATGAGATAATCTCCGAAGGTGAAACGGTCACAAAAGGTGAAACCCTCTTTTACCTGATGATCAACAGAACCTACTGCGAAGTAGTGTCTGACCGTGACGGAAAGGTCAGGAAGATGCTGGTCAAGCGGGGTGACAAGGTCAGAAAGGGAGATCCCCTGATAGAGTTTGAATAAAAGAGTTAAGAAATGTGAAATATGCGGGCAACCTGCCTGCGGGTTTTGCATTAATGCAATAAAGTGATATTTTTAGTGCGTTTAAATCAACTGATTAACCCTATGAAACCCACATGCTGTACAATCACACACTTAATAATATTAATTCATTAACATGTGGGTTCCATCATACCATTAAAACCAAAATTATATAATGATGAAAAAACTGCTGTTCATGATGCTGTTAGTTGCCCTTGCGGCTGCCTCCTGCAAAAAGGAAGTATGTGAGAACCCCTTCTTCTGCGAATGGGATACCCCTTTTGGCGTTCCCCCGTTTGATCAGATCAAACTTGACCATTTCAAGCCTGCTTTCATTAAAGGCATGGAAGAGGAACTGGCTGCAGTTGATGCCATAATCAATAATACCGACGAACCGACCTTTGAAAACACAATCAAGGCGCTACAGTTTACCGGTGAACTGCTTGACAAGACCCAGCGTGCTTTCGGACCTCTGAGCTCCGCCAACACCAATGACTCGGTGCAGGCCCTGTCAAGGGAGATGTCACCACTCTTCTCAAAGCACAGGGATGCTATTTCACTCAATGAGAAGTTGTTTGAAAAGGTGAAATCCGTATATGAAAACAGAGAAAAAAACAGTCTTTCTCCTGAAGAAAGCAAGCTGCTGGAAGACAGCTACCTCGGGTTTATCCGGAATGGAATCGGCCTCAATGCTGAAGACAAGGACAAACTGCGCAAGCTGAACGAGGAGCTTTCGCTTCTCTCATTAAATTTCGGTGAGAACCTGCTGGCAGAGACAAACGGTTTCACCCTTGCAATCGATAATGAAGCCGATCTGTCCGGGCTTCCTGAAGGAGTCAAAGCTCAGGCTGCCGCAGCAGCAAAAGCAAAGGGCATGGAAGGCAAATGGCTCTTCACAATGCAGGCTCCAAGCTACTTCCCCTTCATGACTTATGCTGACAACAGGGCCCTGAGGGAAAAAATATTCATGGGCTATATGATGCGCGGAAATAACCGCAATGAAAAGGATAATAATGAGACTGCCTCCAAAATTGCAGAACTGAGAGTTGAAAAGGCAATTCTTCTGGGTTATAAGAGTCACGCTGACTATGTGCTTGAGCGCAATATGTCCAAGGAACCTGAAAGAGTGCTCAGCTTCCTCGGTGAGATCTGGGCGGCAGCCCTTCCGGTTGCAAAAGAGGAAGCAAAGGCGCAGCAGGAGATGATCGACAGGGAGGGTGGCAACTTCAAGCTGGAGCCCTGGGACTGGTTCTACTATACCGAAAAGATCCGTAAGGAGAAGTACAATATCAGCGAGGAAGAGCTCCGGCCTTATTTTGCGGTTAACAACGTCACAGAAGGGATGTTTTATGTTGCCAACAGGCTCTACGGCCTCGAATTTGCAGAGCGTACAGATATTCCCAAATATCATCCTGACGTAAAGACTTTTGAGGTAAGCCGTGACGGAAAACATGTAGGCATATTGATGATCGACTACTATCCGCGTGCCTCAAAGCGCGGAGGTGCATGGTGCAGCGCAATGAGAGGACAGAGGATCGACAAGGACGGGCAGTTCGTGACACCGCTTGTAAGCATGGTTACCAACTTCACCCCTCCACAGGGTGATGCTCCGGCACTGATTACTCCGGATGAAGCCAGTACGCTGTTCCATGAATTCGGCCATGCCCTGCACAGCCTGCTGTCAAACACAGTATATTCCAGCGGCGTTTCGAGAGACTTCGTGGAATTACCCTCACAGATAATGGAACACTGGGTTCTTGAGCCCGAGGTCCTCAAAGTCTATGCGAAACATTATCAGACAGGCGAAGTCATTTCCGATGAGATCATAACCAAACTGGAGAAGGCCGGCAAATTCAACACCGGATTTACCACGGTTGAATACCTCGCCGCCGCCTCGCTGGATATGGAGTACCACTCACTGAAAGAACCGGTTAAAGTAAACGTGGCTGAATTCGAGAAGAGCGCTATGGACAAATACGGGCTCATCAGCGAGATTATTCCCCGCTACCGGTCAACCTATTTCAGTCATATCTTTTCGGGAGGTTACTCGGCCGGATATTACAGCTACATATGGTGCGAGGTGCTTGATGCCGATGCCTTCAGCTCATTCAAGGAGACAGGTGACATATTCAACAGGGATGTCGCATCACGATTCGAAAAGGAGATACTGTCACGCAAGGGTTCAAAGGACGAACTTGAAATGTATATCGCCTTCAGGGGCAAGGAACCGGGAATTGATGCGTTGCTGAAAAACCGCGGACTGATTACCGAATAGTTGCCTGAGGGCAGCAGCCCTTCGAAGCGGCAGTGACCATTCATAACGCTGGCACAGAAAAATTAAAAATGATCAGAAATATTTCTGGTCATTTTTTTTGCCTGAACAATTATCGGTAATTATTGTTGGATTTTTGTATACGCTTAAAGTATTTATAGTGAAGAGAGATATTATTAAGATCGACGAGGAGAAGTGCAACGGTTGCGGGCAGTGTATTCCAAACTGTCATGAGGGCGCCCTGCAGATCATTGACGGCAAGGCGAGGCTTGTATCTGATGTATTATGTGACGGGCTCGGCGCCTGCCTGGGACACTGTCCTGAAGGAG
Source organism: Bacteroidales bacterium (assembly GCA_038248855.1). Taxonomy (GTDB): domain Bacteria; phylum Bacteroidota; class Bacteroidia; order Bacteroidales; family VadinHA17; genus SR-FBR-E99. The sequence continues at coordinate 93,208 of JBBRXA010000002.1, forward strand.
CAATTACCGTTGAGCAGAGGGATGCCGAACCATTTGATGAAAAGGCAGTAATGCAGGCACAGGTTCCAAAATATGTACACAGTGAGAGCAGTTGCCCGGGGAGCATGGAAAGGGTCATCGCTGCCCCTGTCAGCTTGCATAGAGCACCTGCGGAGGAAAGTCCTTCCGAGTTAAGACAGTGGCCTGTGCAGATGCATCTTATCAATCCTGGTGCTTCATATTTCCGCAATGCTGATATGCTCCTTGCAGCCGACTGCGTGGCTTTCTCAGTCGGTGATTTTCACAGCAGGTATCTCAAGGGCCACTCTCTTGCAATTGCATGTCCGAAACTGGATCATAATACCGAAATTTATGTTGACAAACTCACGGCACTGATTGACATAGCCAGGGTCAACACAATTACAGTTATGATCATGGAGGTTCCGTGCTGCGGAGGATTAATGCAACTGGTAAGGGCTGCCATCGCCAGGGCTTCACGAAAAGTACCGGTAAAGCAGGTTATGATCAGCGCCTCAGGTGCAGTGCTGAAAGCAGAATGGGTTTAATTGAGGAAATAAGCCATTACTGATATTTATCATCTTTCCCATATAAATAGCCCGTCAGCATCAAATAAAATTTATCTTTAAATTCGTAACAGGTTAAGCCGGGTAGTTTTTCCCTTTTAACCTGGCGGGTTATGGATAAAAAAATATCAGAGTCAGGTTCTGACTGTCGTCACTTTTTCCTCGGTCTGGATATCGGATCTGTGTCACTGAATACGGTAGTGATGGACGAAGATCTGAATATCATTGAGGATTATTATGATTACGTGCAGGGAAGACCGTTTAACGTCCTGGAAACCAGGCTCAAATCTCTTCTCCGAAATCACCCGGCCGAGTTCCTGAAGGGCCTTGCGGTTACAGGATCCGGCGGAAACCTCGCCTCTGAACTGATCGGCGGAACATTCGTCAATGAAATCATTGCCCAGGCAACCTCCTCAGGGAGGCTATTTCCCGGGGTCAGGAGTGTAATAGAGATGGGCGGTGAGGATTCCAAGCTTATTTTGCTTGAAAAAGATCCTTCCAACGGACATTACAGGCTGGTTGATTTTGAAATGAACAGTATCTGTGCGGCAGGGACCGGTTCATTCCTTGACCAGCAGGCAAAGCGCATATGTGTACCGATAGAGAAGGAATTCGGCGAGATGGCTCTGAAGTCTGTTGATCCGCCGCGCATAGCCGGCAGATGCAGTGTTTTTGCCAAGAGTGATATGATCCATCACCAGCAGATAGCCACACCGCTGCATGATATTGTGGCAGGCTTATGTTATGCTCTGGCCCGTAACTTCCGCAGTAATGTGGCCAGAAGCAAGGTGATAAATCCTCCGGTTATCTTCTCCGGAGGGGTGGCAGCCAACAGCGGAATGGTGAAAGCTTTCAGAGATATCCTTGGTCTTGATGAAACTGAGCTGATAATACCTGAACATCATGCTTCCATGGGCGCCATAGGAGCAGTAATGTATGCCTGTTCCGCCAATCTGGAAATGGATCATTTTACAGGGCTTGACAAGCTTGAAAAGTACCTCGCAAAGGATGCAACAGAATTTGTCAGTTTGCCAAAACTTCAAGTATCTGAAGCTGAATACAATAAAACAGTCCATTATGTAAGAGAAGGCAAAGGCAAAATCCCTGTTTACCTGGGCCTTGATATAGGATCACTCAGCACTAATGTGGTCCTGATTGATGAGCAGCACAGGGTAATTTCCCGCAGATATCTTCCCACGGCCGGGAAACCCCTGGAAGCGATACAGAAAGGACTTACAGAAATTTATGATGAGGTGGGTGACGATGTTGAGGTTATTGGTGCCGGCACAACCGGATCAGGACGTTACCTCACAGGAGATTTCATTGGGGCTGATACAATACAGAATGAGATAACAGCCCAGGCTACCGCTGCAATTGACTATGATCCCACAGTGGATACCATCTTCGAGATCGGAGGACAGGATTCTAAGTATATCAGTATAGAGAATGGTGTTGTAGTCGACTTTGAAATGAACAAAGTCTGTGCGGCAGGAACAGGGTCATTCCTTGAGGAGCAGTCAGAAAAGCTGAATATCAATATAATAGAAGAATTTGGGGAGATGGCCCTCAACTCTGACACCCCTGTAAAGCTTGGTGACCGATGTACGGTTTTTATGGAATCTGACCTGAACTCCTTCTCGCAGAAAGGCGCGAGGAATGAAAACCTGGTTGGTGGTCTCGCCTATTCTATTGTCTACAACTACCTTCAGAAGGTTGTAGCTGACCGGAAAGTAGGTGATAAAATATTTTTCCAGGGAGGGGTGACAAATAATAAGGCTGTAGTTGCAGCCTTTGAACAGGTTCTGGGGAAAAAGATTATTATTCCGCCTCACTTTGATGTTACAGGAGCAATAGGAGTGGCAATACTTGCTCAACGATCAATGGCTGCGAACCAGAAAACCACTTTCAAGGGCTTTGGAGTCCGGAATGTGACATATGATATCAGCCGGTTCGTCTGCCAGGCATGCACCAACCACTGTGAAATAAGGCGGGTCAATATAACCGGAGAAAAGAAATCACTGTTCTACGGAGGGAGATGCGAAAAGTACGAGACTGACGGACGAAAGAAAGCTGTAAATGAGATCCCAAACCTCTTTGCCATAAGAACTGAAATGCTACTGCAGGGATTTGTGGAAAAGGAAAAAGAAAGAAGCATTACAATTGGCATCCCACGTGCACTTATGGTCTTTTACCAGCAGTTCCAGTTCTGGAGAACTTTCTTTGAAGAGTTGGGTTTTACAGTTGTTATTTCAAGAGAATCTGACAAATCTCTTGTTAACAAGTCTATTGAGACTATTACTGCCGAGACCTGCCTTCCGGTGGAACTTATGCACGGACATGTAATAGACCTGATAGAAAAAGATGTTGATTACATTTTCCTGCCCTTCATTGTGAATGGCAAGGAACGTGAAGGAAACAAGACCATGAACTGTAACTGTCCCTGGATACAGACATACCCCTTTATGGTCAGGGCAGCTCTCAAAGGGAAAGTTGATGAGTCGAAGCTGCTGATGCCCACTCTCCATTTCAGGTTCTTTGAACGTGCCCTTGTTAAAGAACTGTCATCCTATTTCAATGAGAAGTTCGGGATTGATAAAGATGATATCAGAAAGGCAATATACAATGCTGACAGAATTCAGGTCTCATTTGAAAAACGTCTGATTGACTACGGAAAGGATGTCCTGAAGAATTTACCCGGAAACTGCCGCCCCGCAGTGCTTCTCGGGAGGCCCTATAACAGTGCTGATTCACACCTTAATCTCGGGCTGGTTGAGAAGCTCATTGCACAGAATGTCATGCCTGTTCCCATTGACATGCTTGACCTGACACCTTATAAAATCTTCGAAAACTACAGGAATATGTACTGGCCCAATGGTCAGAAGATGATTGCTGCAGCACAGCTTGTAGCAAAGACCGAAGGGTTATATGCGGTGTACCTTAGTAACTTCCGGTGCGGCCCTGACTCATTCATATGGCATTATGTCACCGAGGAGCTGAAAGGAAAGCCTTTCCTGCATCTTGAAGTGGATGAGCACTCAGCAGATGCCGGGATGGTAACACGTATCGAAGCCTTCCTTGACAGTCTCAGGGGGGCTGAGAAAAATGAGAAAAAAGATGTGACAATATTCAGACCGCGGCCCAGTCCATCTTCCCCGCCCAGGGATAGAATCTTATATTTTCCCTATATGTATGACGGAGCCTTCATGGTCGCAGCAGCAGCCCGAAGTGTAGGTGTCCCGTCAGAAGTTCTTCCCGGAATGGATGATGAAGCTCTGGCCATCGGCAGAAAATACACATCGTCAAAAGAGTGCTTCCCTATGATCTGCACTACTGGCAGCTTCCTGAAAAAACTGATGGAGAAGGGAGCAGACCCGTCAAAGATGAGCTTTTTCATGCCTGACCATAACGGACCCTGCCGGTTTGGACAGTATAACCAGTTCCACAGGATCCTTTTTGACCGTCTGGGATTCAGTGAGGCAGAACTGATTACTCCGTCAAATGATACTTCCTATGAAGATATTGCCGGTAAACACGGACAGAAATTCAGGATAAACGCCTGGAAAGGTTTTGTGTCAGCTGATTATACAAGGAAGATTTACAGGGAAACACGTCCGTATGAGGTTAACAAGGGAGAATCAGATATGCTTTACAGTGATTCCCTGCGGAGACTGGAGAAATGTATTGAACAGGGATCCGCAGGTCTCCATAAAGTGCTGGTCGGAATTGCAAATGATTTTATGGCTGTCAGGGTTGATAGGAGCCACAGGAGGCCTGTAGTAGCTATCAACGGAGAGATCTTCATGCGCGATAATGCATTCTGCAACGGTAACATCGCAAACAGGCTCGAAGACCTGGGAGTCGAGGTGATAATAGGACCTTTCTCTGAATGGATATACTACTCCACCTACCGTTTTACCCGTGACAGCAGATGGAAGAATGATACGAAAGGAGTTATTAAATCAAAGATACAGAGTGTAGGACAGAACATCATCGCTGAGTCTTTGCTGAGGGGGATAAAAAAACTTAGTGATCATTCGAAAGATGTGTCTCTGCATGATATGCTAACGCTCTGCAACCCCTATATCAATGAGTTTTATGACGGTGATCCGCCTATTGCCATGGGGACCTCGGTGGCGCTGGCACAAAGGGGAGTCTCAGGAATAGCTGCCATCCTTCCTTTTACATGCATGCCGGGTACCGTTGTTGCCTCGGTGAGTGACGCTTTCCGGAAGGATCATAATAATATCCCCTTCCTGAATATTGCCTACGACGGCCAGGATTCAGTCTCGCTTGAGACACGGCTCCAGGCGTTTGTGTTCCAGGTGAAGGAATATCACAGAACATCAAAACTGATGACCGTAAATTTTAATGCCCGTCATGCAGTAGTGGAACCTGTCACTTTGACCCGATAAACCTCACGACTTTCTTTACTCCACCACCTTCATCTCATCAATCAGGTAACCGGCCCCGGCAAATTTGTCAATTATAAAAAGGACATACCTGATGTCAAGACTGATATTGCGGCTCTGCTTTGGGTTATACATGATGTCACTCGCAACCCCCTCCCAGGCACGGTCAAAATTGACACCGATAAGGTGTCCGTCGGCATTCAGTACCGGGCTGCCTGAATTGCCTCCCGTTGTGTGGTTATTGGCAATAAAACAGATCGGGATGTCACCGTTAAAGGCGTACCTGCCGAAATCCTTCTTCGCATAGAGCTCCCTGAGCCTGCCGGGAACATCATAATCATAGATGGCAGGGTTATCCTTTTCCATCACACCGGTCAGAGTAGTGTAGTACTTATGCCAGACGGCATCCCTGGAATCATAGCCCATCACTTTTCCGTATGATAGCCTTAGTGTGGAGTTTGCATCGGGGTAGAAGACCTTTCCCTTGCCGTATTCAAGCTGGCCTTCCATATACAGTTTATTGAGATCAGCCAGTCTCCCGTCGAGCACAGACAGCTGCGGCCTTACCCTTTTATCGAGCAGATCCGAGGCTGCCGCGGCGAGCAGATAAAAAGGATCCTTGCTAACTGCCGCCGGATTGAAATTCTTCAGGAGTGTGGTTACCTTCTTCTCATCCGTGAAGAGAGATTTTGCAAAAAGCTTATCAGTGACGGAGGCAAAATCACCCCGGCACTTTGCGTAGAGATCCCTGTAAGCCTGAGTCTGCCATTCGGGAGCTACATTCTCGCCGTAAAGCTTCATCACTGCCGCAAACAGCCTCTTGTCAACAGCGGAATTGTAGTTCCTGAAGAAACCCGCTGATACGTTCTCCAGCCTGGCCAGCTCCTCTTTCAGTTTCGGGTCATTCTTTGAGGCAAGGTCAACAGCCGTCCTGAAGCTGTTTGCCAGGCCCACAGCCTCTGCACCGTTCGAGAAAAAAACCTCTGAAGTATAAACACTGACAAGATAATATGTCTGGTAGTCACGATAGATCTCATCATACTGCTCAAATATCTTTCCGTACTTAGAGGTCCGCGAAGGATCACCTGAGACCCATCCTGAAAATTCATCTTCGAAAGCCTCCTTTTTAGCCACACCGTTCACCTGGTTCAGGCTCTGTATCTCCCCTATCCATTTCTTCCATCCGTTTGAAAGTCCGAATGACTTGCCAGAGTACTGAATGCGCACCATCGGATCCTTTGCCATTTCCTGTTCCATAATGGATATCTTCGTGCCCCGAATTTCAACCTGTTTCGGGTAAATGACATCCTTAAGCATTTTAATATGGTTCGAGGGAGCATATTCCTGCGTCCTGCCCGGATATCCGAATACCATTGTAAAATCTCCCTCTCTTACCCCTTTCAGTGAGACCGGGAAATAATATGCCGGCCTGTAGGGCAGGTTATCTTTCGACCAGGCTGCCGGCTGGTTGTCCTTATCAGCATAGACCCTGAATAGGGAGAAGTCACCGGTATGGCGCGGCCATACCCAGTTGTCTGTGTCACCGCCGAATTTGCCTATTGAAGATGGTGGCGCACCGACAAGCCTGACATCCCTGAAAACCTCGTTAACCATGAGAAAATACTGGTTCCCCAGGAAGAAGGGCCTGACCATTGACAGATAATGCGTTCCCTGTACGGCTTCGGTATTTATGGATATTATATTGGCATTGATGAGTGCTTCGCGGTCATCCTTCGGCATATTTTCAGTAACACCCTTCATTACTTTTTCTGTGACATCTTCCATGTACTTCAGAATGGTTACTGTAAGTCCCGGGTTCGACAGCTCCTCATCCTTCGACATAGCCCAGAAACCGTCTGTAAGATAATCGTGATCAAGCGCGGAGTGATTCTGTATCGAACCGTACCCGCAATGGTGGTTCGTAATTATGAGACCCTGGTCAGAGATGAACTCGCCGGTACAGCCTCCGCCGAAAATCACAACGGCATCCTTCATAGAGGCCTTGTTGATGCTGTAAATATCTTCAGCAGTGAGTTTGAAGCCGTTCTCCTGCATCAGCCTGATGTTGTATTTTTCTATCAGAAGCGGTATCCACATACCCTCATCAGCCTTAAGCCGGGGTGCTGACAGAACAGTTAACAGAGACAGAATAACCAATGTTTTTCTTAACATAACAGTAAGTTTAATATTTACATTCTTTGAATTTCAGAAGTTCGGAATAAAGTTCGCTCACAGGCATTCCGACAACATTATAGTAAGATCCTGCTATTCTTGTAATGGCTCTCAGTCCGATCCATTCCTGGATGCCGTAAGCCCCCGCCTTGTCATAGGGTCTGTACTCCCTTACATAAAAACCAATCTCCTCTTCACTCAGCTCCCTGAAGGTAACCATAGTAGTAACTGAGAAGATATGTTTTCTGTTGATGTCTGTAAGGCACAGGCCGGTAATCACTTCATGGTCGCAGTCTGAAAGCAGCCTGAGAAACTTCGCAGCTTCCTCCGCGTCTGCCGGTTTTCCAAGCACCAGTCCGTGACACCAGACAATCGTGTCTGCAGTTATAAGTATTTCTTTTTCAGTAAGTTTACCCGTATAAGCATCGGCCTTTACAGAGGCCAGGTATTCCGCTATTTCCTTTCCTTTAAGGCCGGGCGGCCATACCTCTTCACAGTCTACGGTAGCAGCGGTAAAGGCGATTCCGGCATCACTCAGCAGTTGTCGTCGCCGCGGCGAGGATGAAGCAAGTATTATGCGGCAGTTGCCGTTCGTGTCAGAAATCATTCTACAGAATCTTTCCTGATGTGATGATTGCCCCGGCTACAGCGGAATACAGGATTCCGGAAAGCATTATGATCTTCATCATTCGGCTTGCCTTATGGAATTCATCCCTGGTTTTGCTTAAAAGCACCCTGACAATCACCCATACGAACGGCGCAGCTACCAACAGGGTAACATATGCAAGGGTCAATCTGCCAGGAAGGTACCTGAAGCATACAATATAAAGCAGAATAATTGTGACAACCGACAGTGAAATGACAATCATTTTCGTGGCAAACACGCCTGAAACGACCGGCAGGGTTTTGCGGCCGAAAGTAAGGTCACCCTCATAGTCTTCAATGTCCTTGATAATCTCCCGGATAAGGGTAGTCATAAATGCGAACAGGGCAAACCCTCCCACCCAGTAATAGAGCAGCCTGACGCCTGGAAACGACATGGTGGCAGCAGAGTATATCTTATAAATCGGAGGGGCTTCGAAAAGCACCACTATAAACGGCACCATTGCGGTCAGAAAGGCAACAATAAGATTACCGATCAGAAACTGCCTTTTATATGTGACAGAGTAGAAATAAAGCAACCCTGATACGAGCAAAAACAGGGTACCCAGCCAGAAATAACCTATACGTGCAGATACATAAAACCCTCCGGCCACGCCCAAAAAGCTGAAGACATTGTGATACAGCATGGCCATTCGTCTCGATACGGTGTTCCCCACTATGATGCTTCCCCTGTTGATAAGGTCAGTGCGGATGTCGAAGTAATCATTGATCACATATCCTCCGGCGGTTATCAGGACTGTCGAAAGCACCAGCATCAGAAAGTCGAACCATCCCATCTGAAAAGCCATCCTGGTTACAATAAGCGGGTTCTCAGCCATTTCCACAGGCAGGGCGTTCAGCAGAGGTTTCAGAACTGCATAACGCATAAGCATCATTGTCAGAGCCACTATGATGAGGTTAGGCAGCCTTATGAGCCGGAAAAAGTCGTTCGGGTGCTTACCAGGAAAAAGCTTCATAATCCATCCAGTTTTTATGCAATCGAAGTGTCTGTTCAATAACGTCACGTACGCATCCTTCGCCACCGCATTTATCAGAAATATAAAGAGCCACCTGTTTGATCTCGCTGTCGGCATCCGCCGGGCATACCGGAAGTCCTACCATTTTCATCACCTCGAAATCAGGGATGTCATCCCCCATGTAAAGAACATGACGCAGGTCGGTATTCCACTTCAGGGCCAGTTCCTTCAGGCTCTCTTTCTTTGTTCTGGAATTGAGATAGATATCTGTAACCCCCAGGGTTTTCAGGCGCGTGACATATTCTTTTGATTTTGAGCCGGATATCACTCCGACTTTATACCCTTTTTTAACAGCGAGCTGGATTGCATAACCGTCTCTCAGGTTCACCGTGCGCAACGGCTGGCCCCATACAGAGAGGGCAATTGTCTGATTTGACAGCACCCCGTCAATATCAAAGACAAATGCTTTTACATTCTGAAGCTCTTCCTTAAAGTTGGTCATACTGTCCTTTTCTTGTAGTAATCCGTTATCAGCCCGCTGATCCGGATGTAAAGCTCACTATATTCAGGAGAGAAAGATAACAATTCGATATGATTTTTCATCGTTCCGGCATCATTCCTTACAGCAGGACCTGTCTGCGCTGCCGGGGGGCCGGCGCGAAGGGCTTTCCTGGCTGTTTCTTCAATCAGGGGACGCAACACCTCCGGGTCAAAACCGGCCTGCTCTGCGATGGTCCCTCCGGCCGTCATCATGAAGTTTGCGAAGTTATTTGTAAACACTGCTGCCAGATGAAGGTATTTGCGGCGGTCCGAATCGCATTCCGTGGCTTCCGCTCCCATCGATTCCACAAGCTCATGCAGTAACTTAAGAGTGGATTTCTCAGCTCCTTCAATAAAGAACGGTACTTTCCTGAGGTCCGGCGAAAATCCTCTTGTAAAGGTCTGCAGCGGATAGAGTACTCCGCAACGCGTTTTTCGCCGGAGAACCGACATCTCAACGCTGCCTGCCGTATGGACTAATACAGTTTTTTCAGGAAGCCTTATTTTTTCAGCCACCTCCGCAACTGCCGTATCCGTAACGGAGACAATTACTATGTCACAGTTATCAGGGATGCTGCAGTCACTGACCCACAAGGCCCCTGAGCGCTTTGCAAGTTCTGCCGCGCTCACTCCCCCTTTGGAGGATACAGACAAAATTTTGTGGCCACCGGCAGTGAGTCCGCGACACAATGCTTCAGCCACGCTGCCTGCACCTATGAATGATATGTTGTACGGAGCCACTGGCTGAAAGGATTGATAAGACTCTGCGGGCAGGAGTTACTTCCCGTAAAGGTCAGGCTCCACAGAAGTAACCTGTACCTGATAAATACGGTAAAGCGACGGATAATAGCTGCTGCTGCTGTTCATCAGGTAGTTGCACTCATAAAAGTATGCGCCGGTAATAAGTATTTCTGCACCCTGTTCGTATTTGGTCAGTTCTCCCATTACTGCTGAAGGGTTGCAGAAATAGAATATCGAATAGGGGTCATTGACACCCGTGCACTGTGCTGATTTTTTCTCTGCATCATAATAAACCAGAACATGAGCTCCGATTAGAGTATCAAGCGCATCACCGTCACATCCGCATTTGGGTTGCTTCTTGCAGCCCGCATTGAACGCAAAGGGAACAACCACCACCAGTATCAGCAAAAAATTGTACATTATCCTTTTAGCTCTCATAGTCCTTGCCCGGTTAAATAACAGTGCAAAGTAACATTTATTTTTCTTCACTGCAAAAAAGAGAGGCTGCAACATCTCTGTTACAGCCTCTTCAATTCATTATGAATGATTTACGCCTGCGCGGTAGGCCCGCCGAAAGCTACTGGCAACACCGGTCCCGATCCTTTTACTTCACGTATGGTTCCGTGAACCGCTTCATATTTCGAGATGTTGTCATTCAGAGCCGCAACAAGCCTCTTGGCATGCTCAGGAGTAAGTATTATCCTTGACTTTACCTGTGCCTTCGGTATGCCCGGCATGATACGGATAAAATCAATGACGAACTCGGCAGGTGAATGTGTGATGACGGCCAGGTTCGAATATATCCCCTGTGCCATCTCCTCACTGAGCTCGATGTTAAGCTGTCCCTGGTTCTTTACCTCTGCCATGATCTCCGGTTTTAGTCCTGTTCAACTTCCTTGACCTTCTGTCCCGCGTGTACCATACTCTCGAAGTCGTCAGCCGAGCCCACAATAACATTATTGTATTCTCTCAGACCGGTACCTGCCGGAATAAGGTGACCGACGATGACATTCTCCTTAAGACCTTCAAGGAAGTCGATCTTGCCAAGTATTGCTGCTTCGTTCAGCACCTTGGTGGTCTCCTGGAAGGAGGCCGCGGAGAAGAAGCTGTTCGTCTGCAGTGCGGCGCGCGTAATACCCTGAAGCACCTGCTGTGACGTTGCCGGAACGGCATCTCTGGAATCGATGACCTTGAGATCACGACGCTTCAGAAGCGAGTTCTCGTCCCTGAGCTTGCGTGCGGTTATCACCTGTCCCGGACGTACTGTCTGGCTGTCACCGGCTTCAAGCACAATCTTCTTGCCGTAAACCCAGTCATTCTCATCCATGAATTCAAGCTTGTCAACAACCTGACGCTCAAGGAATTTAGTGTCACCCGGATCAATTATCTCCACCTTGCGCATCATCTGTCTGACGATGATCTCAAAATGTTTGTCGTTGATCTTCACACCCTGCAGACGGTATACCTCCTGTATCTCATTGACGATATACTCCTGTACCTTTGTGGGGCCTTTTATTGCCAGGATGTCAGACGGAGTGATAGCCCCGTCAGAAAGAGCCGTACCGGCCCTTACATAGTCATTCTCCTGGACAAGTATCTGTTTCGAAAGCGGAACGAGATATCTCTTTGTCTCACCTGATTTAGAGGTGATGGTTATCTCCCTGTTTCCTCTCTTGATCTTGCCGTAGGTAACTTCGCCGTCTATCTCGGTGACAATGGCCGGGTTTGACGGGTTACGGGCCTCAAACAGCTCGGTGACACGCGGCAGACCTCCGGTGATGTCACCTGATTTGCCTATTGCTCTCGGGATTTTCACGAGAGTATCACCTGCAATGACGTGCTTGTTAAGGTCAGTTACAAGGTGAGCCCCTACAGGAAGGTTATAGGTTTTGAGCTCTGCACCTTCCGGTGACATAATTTTGATAGTCGGGTTTTTGGTCTTGTCCCTACTTTCAATGATCACCTTTTCCTTGAACCCTGTCTGCTCGTCAGACTCTTCACGGAAGGTAATTCCCTCCAGGAGATGATCGAAGGCAACCTTACCGGCAACCTCTGAAATGATAACGGCATTGAACGGATCCCACTCGCATATCAGATCTCCCTTGCCGACTTCGTCATTCGGTTTTACATAGAGGCGGCTGCCGTAGGGTATTGTATGGGTTGTAAGAGCGATGCCGGTCTTTTTGTCTATTATACGGAGCTCTCCGAGTCGACCGATAACAATATCTACCTTACCCTTTTCAGGCTCTTTTTTGCTCACAGTTCTCACCTCCTCAATTACAGCAATACCGCCGTATTTGGCAATGAGCTTCGATTCAGTGGTAATGTTGGAAGCGGTACCTCCTACGTGGAACGTACGGAGCGTCAGCTGCGTACCGGGTTCACCGATACTCTGTGCAGCAATGACACCTGTTGCCTCGCCCTTCTGTACCATCCTGCCGGTTGCCAGGTTGCGTCCGTAGCACTTGCCGCATACGCCTTTTTTGGATTCGCAGGTAAGCACTGAACGGATCTCAACCTGCTCGATTGGAGACTCGTCAATAAGATTTGCTATCTCTTCGGTGATCTCTTCACCTGAAGCTACGATAAGTTCGCCGGTAAGCGGGTTGTAGATGTTATGAACGGTCGTACGGCCTAGTATCCTGTCATAGAGTGACTCCACGATCTCTTCGTTGTTCTTTATGGCTGTAGCCACCAGACCGCGAAGGGTTCCGCAGTCTTCCTCATTGATGATCACATCCTGGGAGACGTCTACAAGACGGCGTGTCAGGTAACCTGCGTCTGCCGTCTTGAGGGCGGTGTCAGCAAGACCCTTGCGGGCACCGTGGGTAGATATAAAGTACTCGAGTACCGACAGCCCTTCCTTGAAGTTGGAAAGAATCGGGTTCTCGATGATCTCAGATCCTGTTGATCCGGATTTCTGCGGTTTCGCCATAAGGCCCCTCATCCCTGAGAGCTGGCGGATCTGTTCCTTCGAACCCCTAGCACCGGAGTCAAGCATCATGTAGACCGAGTTGAAGCCCTGCTTGTCAGTTGATAGCTGCTTCATCAGTATCTGTGTAAGACGTGCGTTAACATGGGTCCAGATGTCGATGATCTGGTTGTAGCGCTCATTATTTGTGATGAAGCCCATGCTGTAGTTTGAAAGCACCTCTTCAACCTGCTCATAACCTTCTGCAACGAACATCTCCTTTTCCTTGGGAATGATTACATCGTCAAGGTTGAAGGAAAGGCCACCGGTAAATGCCATCCTGAAACCGAGGTCCTTGATTGCATCGAGGAAGTCAGCCGTTTTGGCTGTACCTGCCTTCTTGAGCACATTACCGATAATATCCCTCAGTGATTTCTTCGTGAGGATCTCATTCAGAAATCCCACTTCTTCAGGTACAAATTCATTGAAGAGAACGCGACCGACGGTGGTCTCGATGATATGATTCACCTTTTTCCCGTCAACAATATCGTTTGTCTTGACTTTGATTATGGCATGCAGGTCAATCTTGCCTTCATTGTATGCAATATGAACCTCCTCAGGTGAATAGAAAACAGATCCTTCGCCCTTGACCTTAATTGACTCGGTGCTCTTGCGAGCCTTGGTGATGTAATACAGACCGAGGACCATGTCTTGTGAGGGTACAGTAATAGGTGCCCCGTTGGCAGGGTTCAGGATGTTGTGCGATGCAAGCATCAGCATCTGAGCTTCTATGACTGCGGCGTTGCCCAGCGGCAGGTGAACAGCCATCTGGTCACCGTCGAAGTCAGCGTTGAAAGCAGTACATACAAGCGGGTGAAGCTGGATGGCCTTGCCCTCAATAAGCTTGGGCTGGAAAGCCTGGATACCAAGTCTGTGAAGTGTGGGAGCGCGGTTAAGGAGAACCGGGTGGCCCTTAAGCACGTTCTCCAGGATATCCCATACGACAGGGTCTTTGCGGTCGACTATCTTCTTGGCGCTCTTCACTGTCTTCACGATGCCGCGCTCAATGAGCTTGCGTATCACGAAGGGTTTGTAAAGCTCGGCTGCCATGTCTTTGGGTATGCCGCACTCGTGAAGGTGCAGTTCGGGACCGACCACAATTACAGAACGGGCAGAATAGTCAACCCTTTTACCGAGAAGATTCTGGCGGAAGCGCCCCTGCTTTCCTTTGAGGCTGTCAGAGAGCGACTTCAACGGCCTGTTGGCGTCGGTCTTGACGGCGTTGGCCTTGCGTGAGTTGTCGAAGAGAGAGTCGACGGCCTCCTGGAGCATCCTCTTTTCATTACGGAGGATCACCTCGGGAGCCTTGATCTCTATGAGTCTCTTGAGACGGTTGTTGCGTATTATCACCCTGCGGTAGAGGTCGTTAAGGTCGCTGGTTGCAAACCTTCCGCCGTCCAGCGGAACAAGCGGCCTGAGTTCAGGGGGTATGACCGGCACGATCTTCACTATCATCCACTCCGGCCTGTTGATGTTTTTCGATTCCCTGAATGCCTCTACAACCTGCAGTCTTTTAAGAGCTTCACTCTTGCGCTGCTGAGAAGTCTCGGTGTTGGCACGGTAACGAAGTGAATATGAAAGCTCATCGAGGTCCAGCTTGGCGAGAAGCTTGTAAAGAGCTTCGGCTCCCATCTCTGCCACAAACTTGTCAGGATGTTCGTCGTCAAGATACTGGTTCTCCTTCGGAAGCGCCTCAATTATTTCCATATACTCCTCTTCGGAGAGGAAATCGAGATATTTAACTCCGTCGACTGCTTTCACGCCGGGATTAATAACAACATACTTTTCATAATAAATAATGCTGTCCAGTTTCTTTGTGGGCAGACCGAGAAGATATCCAATCTTGTTGGGAAGTGATCTGAAGTACCAGATGTGAGCCACAGGCACCACGAGCGATATGTGGCCCATTCTCTCACGTCTGACTTTCTTCTCTGTCACCTCAACGCCGCAGCGGTCACAGACGATACCTTTGTAACGTATCCTCTTGTATTTTCCGCAATGGCATTCATAGTCCTTTACCGGTCCGAAGATCCTTTCGCAGAAAAGTCCGTCGCGTTCAGGCTTGTAGGTACGGTAGTTTATTGTCTCAGGTTTCAGGACTTCGCCACTCGATTTGTCAAGTATCTCCTCCGGAGACGCCAGACCTATTGAAATCTTCGTGTAGCTGGTCTTCTGTTTGTTATCCCTTCTGAATGACATATATTGTATTTTTTTTTACTGTTTAAGAACTCAGCTGTATTACTCAAGGTTGATGCTCAGGCCCAGGCCGCGGAGCTCATGCAGAAGCACGTTCAGCGATTCAGGTATGCCCGGCATCGGCATTGGCTCTCCCTTGACAATTGCTTCGTAGGCTTTTGCCCTTCCTATCACGTCATCAGACTTGATAGTGAGTATTTCCTGGAGTATGTGTGCGGCACCGAATGCTTCGAGTGCCCATACCTCCATCTCACCGAATCTCTGACCTCCGAACTGAGCTTTACCTCCGAGAGGCTGCTGTGTGATGAGAGAATAAGGTCCGATTGAACGGGCGTGCATCTTGTCATCAACCATATGGCCCAGTTTGAGCATGTAGATCATCCCCACCGTTGCAGGCTGGTCGAAACGGTCTCCCGTTCCTCCGTCATAGAGATATGTGGTACCGTTGCGCGGAATACCGGCCCTGTCTGTAAGTTCGGTTATCTGATCCTGTCTTGCACCGTCAAAAATAGGTGTCGAGAACTTAAGCCCGAGCTCCTGACCTGCCCATCCCAGAACAGTCTCATATATCTGCCCGAGGTTCATCCTGGAGGGCACACCAAGCGGGTTGAGAACTATGTCGACAGGGGTACCGTCAGCAAGGAAAGGCATGTCTTCGGCACGGACAATACGGGCAACAATGCCCTTGTTACCGTGTCGACCCGCCATCTTGTCTCCAACCCTGATCTTGCGCTTTTTGGCGATATAAACCTTGGCAAGCCTTACAATGCCTGCAGGCAGTTCATCTCCTATTGTAATATTGTACCTCTTGCGTTTGTAAACACCGTCAACCTCCTTATACTTTAAAAGATAGTTGTGCAGGAGCTGCTTGATGCTGTCGTTCTTCTTCTTGTCAGTGGTCCACTTGTTGGGATTGATATTCAGAAAATCTATCTCCTGCAGCTGCTTCAGGGTGAATTTTGCACCCTTTGGTATAATGTCGACGTTGAGATAATCCTTGACTCCCTGAGACGTCTTGCCGTTCACAAGGATAAAGAGCTTATCCACAAGGCGTGCCTTGAGATCATCCACCGCCCTGTTGAAGTCGGCATCGATCTTGTCGAGAAGCGGTTTCTCCGCTGCCTTGGCCTTGCGGTCTTTAATGGCCCTGGTGAACAGTTTCTTGGAAATCACAACTCCTTCAAGTGAAGGACCTGCCTTCAGTGAAGCATCTTTCACATCACCTGCCTTGTCGCCAAAGATGGCCCTCAGAAGTTTCTCCTCGGGTGAAGGATCTGACTCTCCCTTCGGCGTGATCTTGCCGATGAGAATATCTCCCGGCCTGATCTGGGCGCCAACGCGGATGAGTCCGTTCTCGTCAAGGTTCTTTGTGGCTTCCTCGCTGACATTCGGAATGTCAGAGGTCAGCTCCTCCATACCGCGTTTTGTGTCGCGCACTTCAAGGAGATACTCGTCGATGTGAACCGAGGTGAAGATATCCTCCTGCACCACCTTCTCACTTATTACGATTGCATCCTCAAAGTTGTAACCCTTCCAGGGCATGAATGCCACTTTCAGGTTCCGGCCAAGGGCGAGCTCGCCGTTTTTGGTTCCGTAACCTTCGGTAAGTGCCTGTCCTTTAACAACTTTCTCGCCCTTCTTGACTATCGGCACGAGGTTGATACAGGTATTCTGGTTTGTTTTGTGGTATTTTGGGAGGTCATAACGTCTGACGTCGTCATCGAAGCTTACAAATTTTTCCTCGTCGGTGCGGCTGTAACGGATGACGATTTCTTCAGCGTCGACATATTCGACCACGCCGTCACCTTCAGCCACCACCAGTATCCTCGAATCCTGGATTACCTGTCTCTCCAGCCCTGTGCCCACCAGCGGTGCCTCAGGCCTTACCAGTGGCACTGCCTGGCGCATCATGTTTGATCCCATTAGCGCGCGGTTGGCATCGTCATGTTCAAGGAACGGTATCAGCGAAGCGGCAATTGAGGCAATCTGGTTCGGAGCCACATCCATCATGTCCACCTTGTGAGCCTCCTCGTAGGGATAGTCGGCGCCAAGACGTGATTTAGCCCTCGGGTCGGTAAAGGTCCCGTCACTGTTCAGCGGGGCGTTGGCCTGGGCAATTGTAAGATTCTCCTCATCCTCAGCGGTCAGCCACTTTACGCCTTCCATTGAAAGGTCCACCTTGCCTTCTTTAACGTCACGGTAGGGTGTCTCGATAAAGCCAAGCTTGTCAATTTTGGCAAATACGCAAAGCGAAGAAATAAGACCGATGTTCGGTCCTTCCGGCGTCTCAATGGGACAGAGGCGACCGTAATGAGTATAGTGGACGTCGCGCACCTCGAAGCCTGCACGCTCACGTGAGAGACCGCCTGGTCCGAGGGCTGAAAGACGACGCTTATGTGTCATCTCTGCCAGCGGGTTGGTCTGGTCCATGAACTGTGACAACTGGTTGGTGCCGAAGAATGAGTTTATGACTGATGACAGAGTCTTTGAATTGATGAGATCAACCGGGGTAAATACCTCATTGTCTCTTACGTTCATACGCTCACGGATAGTTCTTGCCATACGGGCGAGACCGACGCTGAACTGTGCGGAGAGCTGTTCGCCAACGGTGCGGACCCTCCTGTTGCTCAGGTGGTCAATATCATCAACATCTGTCTTGGAGTTGATAAGCTGAATGAGATGACCTATGATTGCTATGATATCTTCCCTGGTCAGGATCTTGGTGCTCATATCAATGTTGAGGTTCAGCTTCCGGTTAATGCGGTAGCGTCCCACCTCGCCGAGGTCATAGCGTTTGTCTGAGAAGAAGAGTTTGTCAATGACATCGCGGGCCGTTGCCTCATCAGGCGGTTCGGCATTGCGGAGCTGACGGTAAATGTAAATCACAGCTTCCTTCTCGGAGTTGCAGGGATCTTTCTGCAGTGTATTGTAGATGATGGCATAGTCGGAAAGACTGAAATCCTCGCGGTGAAGAAGGATCGACTTGGCTCCCGAGTCTACAATCAGATCGACATGTTCGTTTTCGATGACCGTCTCCCTGTCGAGCACAACCTCGTTACGTTCTATGGAGACCACTTCACCGGTATCCTCGTCAACGAAGTCCTCGACCCAGGTACGCAGCACCCTTGCTGCAAGTTTACGGCCGATAAGTTTTTTAATATTTACCTTGGAGACCTTATGCTCTTCAGCAAGGTTGAAGATCTCAAGAATATCCTTGTCGCTTTCGAAGCCTATTGCCCTCAGGAGAGTTGTGACAGGCAGTTTCTTTTTCCTGTCGATATAGGCGTACATCACGTTGTTGATGTCTGTTGCGAACTCAATCCATGAACCCTTGAATGGGATGATACGGGCAGAATAAAGTTTGGTGCCGTTGGCATGGACACTCTGTCCGAAGAATACGCCCGGTGACCTGTGGAGCTGAGAGACAACCACTCTCTCTGCGCCGTTGATGACGAATGTGCCGCGCTCTGTCATGTAGGGTATGACGCCCAGGTAAACATCCTGTATGACTGTGTCAAAATCCTCATGCTCGGGATCAGTGCAGTAAAGCTTCAGCTTGGCTTTCAGCGGAACGCTGAAGGTAAGGCCTCTCTCGATGCACTCATCGATCGTATATCGCGGTGGGTCAATTGAATAATCCAGAAACTCAAGTACAAAGTTGTTCCTGGTATCGGTAATGGGGAAGTTCTCCGTGAAAACCTGGTAAAGGTTCTCTTTCCTCCTGTTCTCGGGTGTGGTGCCAAGCTGAAAAAACTCGGCGAAAGATTTAAGCTGAATCTCAAGAAAATCAGGATATTCAAGCTGATTTATCTTTGATGCGAAACTGACTCGTTCGGTATTTTTTGAGGACATTGTGGTAGGATTAAGTGAACTTATATTAAAATGACAAAAAGGCTTAGTCCCGAAAACTCGGGACTAAACCTACAACCCGGTAATCAGGTATAGCTTATTTAAGTTCAACTTCAGCTCCTGAGTCTTCCAACTGTTTCTTAATGCTTTCTGCCTCTTCCTTGGTTATGCCTTCTTTGACTGCTCCGGGAGCGGCATCAACAACGGCTTTAGCTTCTTTAAGACCGAGACCTGTAATGTCTTTTACAAGTTTCACTATCTGAAGCTTCTGGCCGCCTGCACTCTTGAGGATAACGTCAAAGCTGGTTTTTTCAGCAACCACGGGGGCTTCTGATGCTGCAGGGGCTGCCATAGCCACTGCTGCTGCAGCAGGTTCGATTCCATACTCGTCTTTCAATATTTTTGCGAGTTCGTTAACCTCTTTAACGGTTAAGTTCACTAACTCTTCTGCAAACTTCTTAAGATCTGCCATTTTTATAGAAATTTTAATTTATTTAACTTAATAATTACTTGTTGGAAAGTGTTTCAAGAACACCATGAATTGTTGTACCACCTGATTGCAGTGCGGAGATAACGTTCTTCGCGGGCGACTGCAGGAGAGAGATAATTTCACCGAGGAGTTCTTCCCTTGATTTGAGAGCCACGAGGGTCTCAAGGAGGTTCTCACCGACGTAAACTGACTCTTCTATGTAAGCGCCTTTTACAAGTGGTTTAGGATGCGATCTACGGAACTCCTTAATCATTTTTGCAGGAGAGTTTCCGTTATTCGAGAACATCACGGCAGTTGCGCCTGTAAGTACGGGGAAAAGTTCTCCGCATTCCAGACCTGTCTGCTCCAATGCCCGGATCAGTAGTTTGTTCTTGACAACAACCAGTTTTATCTGGTTCTCAAAACACTTCCTTCTGAGGTCACTGGTGTCAGCAGCGTTGAGCTGTGCAGTATCAGTCAGGTAGAAATGGCTGTACTCCTTAAGAGTTGCAGCCAGGCTGTCGATGATATCGGCTTTTTCTTCTTTTCTCATAATCTCTCTACGGTTTAACTTTCAATTAAACATCAAGGCTCTTGGGATCAACCTTAAGACCTGCGCTCATGGTGCTCGAGAGGAAGATACTTCTGATGTATGTTCCTTTAGCAGAGGAAGGTTTAAGTTTGTTGATCATAAAGAGAAATTCCTTAGCGTTATCAACGATCTTATGAGGTTCAAAGGATACTTTTCCGATGGAAGCGTGAACAATACCGGCTTTATCTACTTTAAAGTCGATTTTACCCTGCTTCACCTCCTTGACAGCCTTACTTATCTCCATGGTTACCGTCCCGCTTTTCGGGTTTGGCATGAGACCACGGGGACCAAGTATTCGTCCCAACTGACCTATCTTACCCATCACTGAGGGCATGGTTATAATCACATCTATGTCTGTCCATCCGCCTTTGATCTTTTCGACCCACTCATCGAGCCCGACGAAATCGGCTCCGGCGTCTTTCGCTTCGGCCTCCTTGTCAGGTGTGACCAGGGCAAGAACCCTGACCTCTTTACCTGTACCGTGAGGAAGTGAAACTACGCCGCGAACCATCTGGTTCGATTTGCGGGGATCAATTCCCAGCCTGACATCAAGATCGACTGAGGCATCAAACTTAGTAGTTGTGATATCCTTAACCAATGCTGCCGCTTCTGACAAAGTATAGAGCCTGCCGACCTCGATTTTATCGAGGGCAAACTTCTGTTTTTTGGTAAGCTTAGTCATTTTTTGTAATCACTTATTAGTTTATTTACCCGGGAATACACCGCTTACGGTGATGCCCATACTCCTGGCAGTTCCAGCCACCATTCTCATCGCGGATTCGAGGGTGAAACAGTTTAAATCCTGCATCTTATCCTCGGCAATAGTCTTTACCTGATTCCATGATATCGAAGCAACTTTGTCCCTGTTGGGTTCCGGGGAACCTTTCTTGATCTTTGTGGCTTCTATAATCTGGACAGCAACGGGAGGGGTCTTTGTGACAAATTCAAAAGATTTGTCATTATACACGGTTATGATAACCGGGATGACCTTTCCAGCCTTGTCCTGGGTACGGGCATTGAACTGTTTGCAAAACTCCATGATATTCACACCTTTGGAGCCCAGTGCAGGGCCTACGGGTGGTGATGGATTGGCTGCTCCGCCTTTAATCTGTAATTTGATTAATCCAGCAACTTCTTTTGCCATAATTAAAAATTTGCATTGTTTATAGCGAGAACATGACGGCCGTTTAAGGAAGCATTATAATTCACAGCTGTCAATTTCCTGATTTCTTAATTTTCTTTTTCTACCTGCATGAAGCTCAGCTCCAGCGGGGTCTTTCGTCCGAAGATCTTGACCATCACTTTCAGCTTGCGCTTCTCTTCATTTACCTCTTCAATAACTCCAGAAAAGCTGTTGAAGGGACCGTCAATAACTTTTACGGTTTCACCTACGCAGAACGGAATGTTGAGTTCTTCCTCGCTTGCGGCGAGTTCGTCAACTTTTCCGAGGATGCGGTTTATTTCTGCTTTGCGGATAGGCACCGGGTCACCCGTAGGTGTGCCCAGGAACCCCAGCACATTGGGGATGTTACGTAATATATGAGGCACCTCTCCCACCAGAGCAGCCTCTACAATGACATATCCGGGAAAGAATGTCCGCTCTTTGCTGATCTTCTTCCCTGAACGTATCTGGTAGACTTTTTCGGTAGGTATCAGAACCTGTGTTATGTAATCCTGAAGCTTCAGACGGGCTATCTCACTCTCGAGATACTCCTTCACCTTCTTCTCCTTGCCGCCGATAGCCCTGAGTACATACCACTTTTTAACGTTCTCACTCATCTGTGACCGTTATATTAATACAACAAACTGTAGACAAAGCCCATGACCTTGTCAAAAGAAAAGTCCATTGCCCATATTACAAGGGCAAGAATGACAGAGGTGACCATCACCAGCGTCGCGCTGCTCTGAAGCTCGTTCCATGAAGGCCATGTCACCTTATGCATCAGCTCGTTGTACGATTCTTTGAAATAGTTTAATATCTTCATCTTTCAAACTTCGATTTAGCACGGGAGGAGAGACTCGAACTCCCGACACCTGGTTTTGGAGACCAGTGCTCTACCAACTGAGCTACACCCGTGTTTAACAAAGGGTTTCCGCCTGTGAAGGCGGAATCCCCGTCATTTATGTTCAAATTAAGCGATGATGTCAACAACCTGACCGGCACCAACTGTACGACCGCCTTCACGTATTGCGAAACGGAGGTTCTTGTTGATAGCCACCGGGGTAATGAGCTCAACGGTAATTGTTACGTTATCACCAGGCATAACCATTTCAGTTCCTTCCGGAAGAGTGATCTCACCGGTAACGTCAAGAGTCCTGAGATAGAACTGGGGACGGTACTTCTGATGGAACGGAGTGTGGCGTCCGCCTTCTTCTTTCTTCAGAACGTAAACCTCTGCAGTGAACTTGGTGTGGGGTGTTATTGAACCCGGTTTGGCAAGAACCTGACCTCTTTTGATCTCTTTCTTGTCAACACCGCGAAGTAAAAGACCCACGTTGTCACCTGCTTCACCCCGGTCAAGTATTTTGCGGAACATTTCAACACCTGTACAGATTGACTTCCGATGGTCGGCACCAAGGCCTACTATCTCAAGTTCGTCGCCCGTGTGAACTATACCTGTCTCAATACGACCTGTTGCAACGGTACCGCGGCCGGTGATCGAGAATACGTCTTCAACCGGCATGAGGAACGGTTTTTCATTTTCACGCGGAGGGATTGGAATGTATGCATCAACTGCATCCATCAGCTCCATGACTTTATCTTCCCATTTGGGTTCGTGGTTCATTGCGCCGAGTGCCGAGCCGCGGATAACGGGAGCATTGTCACCATCATATTTGTAAAAGTTCAGAAGGTCACGGATTTCCATTTCAACGAGGTCGATAAGCTCCTCGTCGTCAACAAGGTCAACCTTGTTAAGGAAGACAAGTATCTTCGGAACATTCACCTGCCGTGCCAGAAGGATATGCTCGCGTGTCTGAGGCATCGGGCCGTCAGTAGCGGCAACAACAATGATAGCACCGTCCATCTGGGCAGCACCTGTAACCATGTTCTTAACATAGTCAGCGTGTCCGGGACAGTCAACATGTGCATAATGACGTTTCGCTGTTGAATACTCAACGTGGGCTGTGTTAATTGTAATACCCCTTTCCTTTTCCTCAGGAGCATTGTCAATTGAATCAAAATCCCTCACTTCAGAGAGACCTTTCTTAGCGAGAACCATCGTAATAGCAGCGGTCAAAGTGGTCTTGCCGTGGTCGACGTGACCGATTGTACCGATATTTACGTGTGGCTTCGACCTGTCAAATTTTTCTTTTGCCATAACTAGAAGCTTATTTAATTAAAATTACATTTCAAAATCAATCGAGCCGATGATGAGAATTGAACTCATGACCCCTTCCTTACCAAGGAAGTGCTCTACCCCTGAGCTACATCGGCATAATGAGCGGGAGACGGAATTCGAATCCGCGACCCTTAGCTTGGAAGGCTAATGCTCTACCAACTGAGCTACTCCCGCTTATATTCCTCTTCAAAAGAACGGGCATTCTGCCAGCAGGCCGATTGTTCCCGGGTTACTCGGTTTTTGTGGGGAGAGCAGGATTCGAACCTACGAAGTCATTCGACAACAGATTTACAGTCTGCCCCAGTTGGCCGCTTTGGTATCTCCCCTAAAAAACAGAGTATATCTGATTAAGACATACATATGCTCTTCTTACAATGAGCCGATGAAGGGATTCGAACCCCCGACCTGCAGATTACAAATCAGCTGCTCTGGCCAACTGAGCTACATCGGCGTTTGAAAGAACGACCGACTTTTGAGCGAAATACCCTCAAAAATCGGTTTGCAAATGTAGGAATTAATATTTCAAATCTCAAAAATTATCTTAAGTTTTTTTTCATACCTGGTGTTACTCTCCGCGCAGCTTTCCCTTCTGCCTGACAATCTGTTTCTTAAGCGCATCAACAACATGATCGGTCGACTCCTCAAAAGTCTTGCTCTGCTTACGGGCGAAAAGCGGCCCCCCGGGATGCTCAACCCTGATCTCCGCTACCTTGTTTTCCTTTTCATCGTCTTTGTCAAGCCTTAAGAACACCTCTGCACTGACAATACCGTCACTTACCAGCGTCAGTTTGTTCAGTTTCTGTGTCACAAAATCGAGAAGCTTTTTGTCAGCATCAAACCTGACCGAATGGATCTGAATGTTCATGGTGGTACCTCCTATATAATTTATTATTAGGCCCTCGGATGAGCCTGTTTGTATACTTTCTTTAACTGCTCAAAGGTATTGTGTGTGTAAACCTGTGTTGCTGAAAGACTTGCATGGCCCAATAACTCCTTTATCGAGTTCAGATCAGCGCCGTGGTTCAGCATGTGAGTGGCGAAGGTGTGTCTCAAAACATGCGGACTCTTTTTTTCTATTGTAGTCACCATCGTGAGATACCTTTTTACTATATTATAAACACTTTTGTCATACATTTTGTTGCCTCTGGCGGAGACAAAAAAACTCACGGCTGAGGGATACCCGGCTTCACTCCGGGCATTTAAATATTTCTCCAGAGAAACTGTAAAACTTTTTATCAACGGAATTACCCTTTCCTTGCTTCGTTTTCCCAACACCCTTACCGAACATGACGAAAGATCCACATTCCCGTCTTTAAGGCCGATCAGCTCTGACCGTCTCATGCCTGTAAGATACAACATCTCTATGATAGTCCGGTCACGAATACCCGAAAAATTATCTCCGAAATCGAAATTGTCAAGAAGGTTTGCAAGCGAATCCTCACCGACGAATACGGGAAGCGTTTTTGCCCTTTTAGGCAGAATCACACGGGCCATCGGATCACCGGTTATCATTCCGTGTCTGCGGAGATACCTGAAGAAAGCCCTGAGGGCAGAAACCTTCCGGTGTACACTTACAGAGGAATACCCTCCCTCCAACAGGGATATCATCCAAGCTCTCACATGAACTGATGTTATCTTTTCGGGATCCGCTGCAAGCTCCTGGGGTGAAATCCACAGTAAAAACTGCTCCAGGTCGTTTTTGTACGAACGTACCGTATGCTGAGAATAGCGCTTCTCAGACAGCAGATATTGCAGAAACGATTCCTTTTTGTCCATAAAAGGAACCCATTAAGTTTTTAGTCAATTATTTTACGACAGAGGAAATGTTATTCCTCGTCCTGCTGAAGCTGCTGAACATAAACGGCTTTCTTCACCTCTTCCCTGCGGCGTACCGAGGGTTTGATGAAAGCCTGACGGGACCTTAACTCACGGATCACACCCGTCTTTTCAAACTTCCTCTTGAATTTTTTAAGAGCCCTGTCAATGTTCTCTCCTTCTTTTACTGGTACAATGATCATAGTCCAACTTTAAATTTAAATCGAGCCGCAAAATTAATCAGTCTGAAATCAATTTCAAAACTTTTCATGAAATAAATTCACAGTCAGTTATCAGACCCCTTTCCCGGTGACATAACATAGGGAGTTATCCTTGCAGCCTGCTCACCGCTTATCACCTTCTGAAGCACCAGGTCGTCAACTTCAAAACCCACCCCCATCAGAGAACGGTACTTCATTATCGCCCGGGCAGCCTCCGGGCCCAGGTAAGGATGCCTGGCCATCTGACCCCAGCTGCAGGTATCGAGACGGAATATCCTGATACCATCGCCTGATACTTTCACTCTTCCGCTTATCTTTTCAACGGTGGAAGAATCGAGACCGTAAACCTCGCCGAGCTGCGATACCGAGACAAAACCTCCAAGCAGGTCCCGGTATTTTACGATCCTTGTGGAAAGCACCTCCCCGATGCCCGGCAGTTGTTCAAGATCGGCGGCAGAGCAACCGTTAAGGTCGATGGCCGCAGCTGACTTCCGCGGTGAATTCATATCCCCGTCAGCTTTGGTTGCCCATCCCTCCGGCCGGGTTCTGACTGTTCCGGGGTTCCTGTTCTTTACTTCCGCACTCATATTTCCCGCCGCATAAATCGCAGACACTTCTGGCAACACCTTCCTTTCAGAGTCACCCCGTGCCACTTCCGGAGCAATCTCAATCCATGAAACAAGCACGGAGGCGAACACAGTGTCAATGCCGTATACCCTGTATATGTCAGACGGCTTCCTGAACCTTGCTCCTGCCTTACGGTAATTTATAAGAGTCGCCGCCTGACGCTCAGAAAAACCCAGCTTAATCAGCGTTTCAGCACTGGCGGTGTTGGGGTCGAAACGAAATAATACCGCATCTTTCCCTCCGCTCACAACCGGCCTGGGTACTCCGGCGGTGTGCGGAATGACAATAATGTCTCCCCCGGCTCCCTTCCCGGGAAGGAATATCCGCAGCACCAGCAGTAAAACGAGGATCACCGCAAGGGTATAAGTGGCGCGCCGCTCCCTGCGGTCAAAACCAAGCAGATCAGAAGCAATTTTCCGTAAGGGCCTCATAACAAAACAGCGAGAGAAACTGCAAGTTAATACAGGAAAGGGAATAAGTCAAGAAAAGTTGAAAAGTTAAAGGGTTTCCGGAGTTATAGGTTATTGGGTTAAAAGATGACAGACCCTCAGACCCTCAGTCCGCCAGCTGGCGGATCAGACTCAGAACGGATACCCGATCCCGATGACCATGGTCAGGTCATCGCGAAAATTGAAGGGCCTGCTCAGGGGAATCCATTTTGAACCGTCACTTATCTGCGGATCCCTCAGTTTCAGTCCGAAATCAGTCCTGAGCAGCACGAACTTTATGTCAAACCTAAGTCCAAAGCCTGCCCCGACGGCTATATCATCAATGAATCTGTTGAACTTAAACTGTGCGCCGGGTCTGTCAGGGTCTTCCCTGAACGTCCATATATTTCCTGCGTCGACAAACATGGCTCCCTCAAGGATCCAGAACAGCTTGAAACGGTACTCGGCGTTTGCCTCAAGTTTCAAATCGGCAGTCTGATTGATGAAAGATGTGTCTGAAACTGCATATGATCCCGGGCCGAGTGTCCGAACCATCCAGGCCCTTATGTCATTTGATCCGCCTCCGAAATACTGCTCCTCGAAAGGCATCGCCTTCGAGTTGCCGTACGGCCACCCAATCCCTGAAAACACCCTGTAGACCAGCGAGCTGGCTTCATTTATCCTTCGGTGATAGCTTATATCAGCCTCGCCCTTGACATATTGAGCGAAGGGCTGTTTGAACAGCTGGTAAGTATCATCCTCCTTTGCGGCACCGGCAATATCAGAGGCGAGTGCCAGCAGGTTTCCGGCAGCGTCGAACCCTAGGCGGATAAACCAGTAATCCTTTGCTTTCTGGATCATCTGGTTATTGAAAATGAAGCTGTAGTTACCTCCCAGTATCATGACGTCACGGTATGAATAGGCAAGGTAAGATGATGTGTCTATCCTGGCCTTGAATGACGGGCTTATGTATGGCAGGGTAACCACATCAATCCCGAGGGGATTAAGCATGTGGGTGGTATATTTGTTGCCTCTCCAGGAATAACCGACGGTCATGTTCGCCACAGTCCTGGTATATACAGGCATCTTTTGATAATTGTAACCAGCCTGCAGGACTGTTTTGGGGTCATGTTTTCGCATGAAGGCCTCCTTCGACGGGAATGGCATCAGGAAATTGGGAAGGCGCAGGGTTGATTCAAATCCGTACTGCTGGGAATTCCTGAATCCGGTAACTTTTTCGGTGAGTGTCTCGTAAGCTCCCTTGAACTTTATTGTGAAGTTCTCAGCCCCCAGAAAAAGACTTTTGTTCTGATATATGAGGTTGAGCGCCCCGCCAAGGTTGCCTCCTGAGTTTGTGCCTTCAAGCTCGACTGTAAATGACTGCCTGACCATCGGTGTGAGCTGTATGATACAGTCGAGAAGGCCCTTCGTGCTGTCATCCGTGTTTTCAAGGCCAATTTCGGTATAAGCCACATTTACCAGCCTGTGGTTTTTAAGCTCCGCAAGATGCGACTGGGTTTGCTCGGCGTTTGTCACGCTGAACAGCGAGCCCGGCAACACATAGACAGCCTGTTTTAGTACTTCGTGTTTTACCAGTTGCCGGCCCGGGGGAGTAATGAAATATACCCCCTTGAAATATACAGTGTCAAATGATTCCGCGTACTGGTCTCCTCCCCTCAGGGCTTCCCTGGGATCAAACTCCGGATAGACATAGACATCCCTCACCCAGTACATCCTGTGACTGGTGGTTACCACTTTTCCCTCACTGTCAAGGGCGGTTTTACGCGAAACAACATAATGCACGTCTACCTTTCCGGAGGCAAGGGAACTGTCGACTCTGAAGAAGATATCCTCAGTCGAGAATGCATAAAACCCCACATCTCTTATGAACCGCTCAAGCCTTTGTCTCTCTTTCTGCAGAAGGTCAACATCATAGACCATTCCGCGCTCGACGGTACAGTTCGCTGTATCAATCATAACAAGGCCGTACAGCAGCGAGTCTTCTATTTCGTACCTGATGTCCCTGATTGTATAAGGTGTACCCGGCGTTATCATGTAAAACACTTCCGCTTCCTTTTTGTCAATCGCAGCAGTCTCATCCACAGTAGCATTGAAGTATCCCTTTGAGCCCAGGTAGCTTTCAAGCTGAGCTTTTGACCTGGTTGCGGAAACAGGATCGAAGATCACCGGTTCTTCGCCTATCTTCCTCAGCCAGCCGTGAGGCCAGCGCTCCTTTTCGATATCCGAAAGGTTGAAAAGTCCAAGGTGAAAACGTGATCCGAAAATTCTTTTGTTGGGTAACTGTTTGATATACGGCTTCATAGCAGTCTTTGAAATGCCTGAAGTCAGCACCTCTTCGCTTTTCCCGATCACCAGAACGTTCCTGCTCAAAAGCACCTCGCCTTCCGGAACATACTTGGTGGGATTGCATCCTGCCGCCAGTAAAATTATGGACAGGGCGGTCAGCAGTTTGGAAATAGTAATTTCTATATTTGTTGGACGGTAATTCAACGGTCACGGAAGGATTAGCGAAAGCAAATATATCATTATAAATACTATTTTCAGTTACGGGGTGATGCATAAAATGATGTCGCGAAACCAGGCGAAGCTAATACTCTCACTTCAGAAGAGGAAGTCGAGGGAGGACGCCGGGATGTTTGTCATTGAAGGTGATAAGCTGGTCAGGGAATACCTGGCGGCCGGAAACAGGGTTTCACTGCTGGCAGCAAAATCCGAATGGATTGCCGGAGAACCTGAAGCAGTTCTCGCCATGGCTTCAGAGGTGGTTACCGTGGGGTATGACGAACTGAGGAAGATCAGCTCGCTCAAAACGCCGCATAACGTGCTTGCGGTAGCTCCCATTTCAAAGCAGGTCTTTCTCGAATCGTGGCTTCCTGGAAGGCTTACCCTGGCAATGGAGTATGTGCAGGATCCTGGAAATCTCGGTACTATCATAAGGGTAGCTGCCTGGTTCGGGATCGGAAATATCATCTGCTCACCCGAATGCGTCGACGTTTACAACCCTAAAGTCCTGCAGGCGACAATGGGTGCATTCATGCACGTCAATGTTTGTTATACTCCCCTTGAACCGTTGCTCGAAAGAGCCCGGTCAGCCGGCATTCCGGTGTACGGAACTGTTCTGGGTGGTGATTCGATATACCTCAGGGAGCTTTCACCGCAGGGTATTATTCTCCTTGGCAATGAATCAAAGGGACTGACAGACAGGATGCTGGCTTTTGTCACGGATTTTGTGACCATTCCGGGTCCCGACAAACCCCTGGCTGGAATAGAATCTCTCAACGTCAGCATGGCCGCCGCCATCATATGCTCGGAGTTTGCACGGCGTAAGGAGATATGAAGGGTTTAGTCTTTCGGCTAATCATCTCCGCCGCCAGCATACCGTCAACCGCCGAGGAGACAATACCGCCTGCATATCCTGCACCCTCACCGGCAGGATAAAGTCCTGCTATACCCAGTGCGTTGATCGTTTCCCTGTCCCTTGATATCCTGACGGGTGATGACGTACGTGACTCAACCGCGGCAACGAGGGCATCACCGGTGATGAACCCGCGCATCTTGCGGCCGAACTCGTTAAATCCCTCACGCAGTCTGGTGCTTATCCCTTCCGGCAGCCATTCATGAACAGCAGAAGGTGTCAGGCCCGGGAAATAGGATCCCTTCGGAAGTGATGCCGACGGCTTGCCACTGACAAAGTCAGTCAGCCGCTGAGCCGGTGCATGCTGTGTCATGCCTCCCTCCTTCCATGCAAGCTGCTCCAGTGCCGATTGGTACCGCAGACCTGCGAGGATATCCGTACCGTAGATTTCAGGTATATCCTCACGACGTATCTCTGTGACAATTCCGCTGTTTGCCCACAGCGATCCCCGCTTTGAGGGAGACATTCCGTTGACCACGACCTCTCCGGGGGAGGTGGCTGAAGGGACCATGAAGCCTCCCGGGCACATACAGAATGAATATACTCCCCTGCCCGCTGCCTGCGTTACAAGGGTATAGGCCGCGGCAGGCAGGAATAAGCCCCTGCTCTTGCCGTGATACTGAATCCGGTCGATAAGTTCCTGGGGATGCTCCACCCTCACTCCCATCGCAAAAGGTTTGTATTCAAGCTGAACGCCCCTGTCGTTGAGTATCTGATATATGTCACGCGCAGAATGGCCCGTGGCAAGGATCAGGTCGTCCGATTTCAGAATTTCCAAGCCGTTTATCTCCACCCCTTTGAAAGTGCCACCCTCAATCAGAATGTCAGTTATCCGGCTGCTGAACATAAATATTCCGCCAGCATCGGTTATCGTCTGGCGCACTGCGGTAATTATGCGCGGAAGCCTTTCGGTCCCGAGGTGGGGATGAGCCTCGAAGAGTATCGCCGGATCAGCTCCGTGGAGCACCAGGAGCTCGAGCACCCGCCTGTTGTCGCCTCGCTTTTTCGAACGGGTATAAAGCTTTCCGTCTGAGAATGTTCCTGCGCCGCCTTCGCCGAAACAGTAATTTGAGTCTCCGTCAACAATCTGCTTTGTACTTATTGAGGCAACATCCCTCTTGCGGGCTGACACCTCCCTGCCCCTCTCGATCACAACTGGCTTCAGTCCTTTTTCGATTAGCCTCAGAGCTGCAAAAATTCCCGCCGGCCCGCTGCCCGCAATCAGAACCTCGCGGGCGCGGGAAACATCCTGTAACCTCAGGGGCGGCAACGATTCAGGCTTTTCATCCTGACTCAGAAGCCGAACCGTTACATTGACCTTAATAGATGACTGACGTGCGTCGACCGACCGTTTCAGAATATGAAACGTTATATCGCTCCTGCCTGATCTCCTTATAATAAAAGCACGCAACGCGGCTTCATCGAAAGCCACTTCGGGGGGCAGAACAAGGCTGAACTCCTCAGCCATGATCATTCAAAATGGAAGGAGAGAACCCAAATCTGCGATCTAAGTGACTGTATCGCATTGCTATACTGCGGATAACCCGGCGCCGGATCGTGAATCAGGATATCACGCAAACCGTTTGACATCTTCGCCTCCACGGTAAGCTTGAAGTACGGGAGGTAGAAATCAATGCCGGCCCCAGCCTCGTAATAGAGATCACCGCGGCGAATCCTGATGTATACAGGACGGTCTGCATCATAGTTCTTTTTTCCGGCCAGATCATATCTGAAATTGAGACCTCCGATGAGATAAGGCCGTGAGTTGTTTAACCTCAT
Organism: Bacteroidales bacterium; assembly: GCA_038248855.1. Taxonomy (GTDB): domain Bacteria; phylum Bacteroidota; class Bacteroidia; order Bacteroidales; family VadinHA17; genus SR-FBR-E99. The sequence goes on from JBBRXA010000002.1 coordinate 124,976, forward strand.
TCCCTTTGTTTTCAGAAGTAGCGGAAATTCAAGAAAAGAGGATTCCAGTGTCTGCTGCCCGTCGATCAGTGTCTGGTTTTTATAAAAATTCAGTGTCCTCTGCCCGAAGGAAACACCCGGAAGAAAACGTACATCAAAATACGTGGCAGGCCTGAAGTCAATTACAATCTGTATGTTTAATCCCGGTTTAAGGCTGACAACCTCTGCGGTCAGCGAGTCTGTGGCGAATGCGGAAGCTGAATGATTTACATTGAAATCAAGGGTGCTTAAACCCATGCTGAATCCGAAATGAAGCAGCCTTTCATCATAATTTGAATCGTTCTTGGGCTTCGATTTCTGGGCTGACAGGGCCAGAGGCATCAAAATGATGAACAGTATAAGAGTTTTCTTGAGCACAATTGCAAAGGTAATACTCTTTAAGAAACGAAAAATATGAAATTTATTGTGCTCCAAGGCTGTCACTGCTTAAATCCGTAATAGATGCTTGCAATGCCTCCGCTGAGCTTCTTCTGCTTCTCGCATACAAATCCGGCTTCCCGCAAAAGTTTCAGAAAAGCCTCATTGTCAGGGAAAGACATCACAGACTCCGGTAAATAGGTATATGCATTTTTGTCTCCCGAAACCCTTCTTCCGATCCACGGCAGGACCGCTGTAAAATAGAAATTGTATATCTGTTTGAAGGGAAAGAGCGAGGGTCTTGAAAACTCCAGCACCATTATCATACCGCGGGGCCTGAGCACCCTGAACATTTCGGTCAGGCCGGCCAGTGTATGCTCGAAATTACGCACTCCGAAAGCCGCCATAACCACGTCAAAGGTATCATCGGCAAAGTTTATCGCTTCAGAGTCGCCCCTGAGCAGCTCGATCTTATCACCGAGATGCATATCCCTGATTTTTTTTCGTCCCAGTTCCAGCATCCTGTCACTTATGTCAATCCCTGTCACCCTCACGGGTTTCAGGCTGAGTGAGGCTATGGCCAGATCACCCGTGCCGGTGGCGACATCCAGAATCCTCACCGGCTGAATACTTTTACCAATTATGCTTATTGCACGGCGGCGCCACCAGCGGTCAGTCCCGAGCGACAGGAAATGATTCAGAAAGTCATAGCGCCCGGCAATTGAGTCGAACATCTGCTCAACTTCCTCCCTGGGCGCTTTTCTGACCGGGTTCCTCACGTTCATCATTTTTTCTTTGATTGCCAAAGATACCCACAATTATGATTAATTTTAGCCCTTCGAAATACTAAAATATCATGAGAAAAACAGTCCTGATTACGGGAGCCACATCCGGCATTGGCGAAGCCTCAGCAATAAAGTTCGCCGAAGCAGCCTGCAGGCTGATCATAACCGGCCGGAGAAAAGAGCGTCTGGATGAACTTACCGAGCATCTGGTGCAGGAATACGGCATTGAGGTTCTTCCGCTTTGTTTTGATGTCAGGGAAAAGAAAGAGGTTCAGAAGAATCTCGGCAACCTCCCCGCGGAATGGAATAAGGTTGACATACTTATCAATAATGCGGGACTGGCAGTAGGGCTGAACCACCTTGACGATGGCGAGATTGACGACTGGGACCGTATGATCGATACCAATGTAAAGGGTCTGCTTTATGTAACCCGCGCCATCTCCCCCGGAATGGTCAAACGGGGTTCCGGCCATATCATCAATGTGGCCTCCCTTGCAGGCAAGGAAGTATACGAAAACGGGGCTGTCTACTGTGCTTCAAAGCACGCCGTCGACGCTCTTTCAAGGGGTATGCGCATAGACATGCTGAGCCACGGAATTAAAGTCACCAACATAGCTCCGGGACTTACCGAAACAGAGTTTTCCCTTGTGCGTTTCAAAGGAGATACAGGTAAAGCAAAGGTGCCCTACACTGGTGTTGAACCTCTGACAGGTGCTGACATTGCAGCAGTCATTTACTTTGCAGCCACGCAACCCGCCCACGTTAACCTGAATGACATCGTCATCACCCCCACCGCCCAGGCAAGTGGCGTCTACATACACCGCAAACAGTGACCCTGATGGAGGAAAAAAGATTCAGCCCCGAATATCTTCTTGATTTTACGACAGAGGTCTTCATGCGTATCGGGTGCAGCCGCGCCGATGCTGTTGCAGTAGCGAGGGTCCTGATTGCAGCCGAATTGCGTGACCACTCGTCACACGGAATGATCAGGGTAAAGGAATACTATGATATGTGGAAGGCCGGAAGGGTTAACACTGCCCCTGTGGTAAAAGTGGTGCACGAGACACCCTCAACGGCCGTGGTCGACGGCGACAGGGCATTCGGGATGGTTACGGGGATGGCTTCGATGAAGCTGGCAATAGAGAAAGCCGCAGTCACCGGAACAGGATGGGTGGCTGCGCGTAATTCCAATCATTTTGGAATTGCCGGGTATTATGCAATGATGGCCATTGAACATGACATGGTGGGCATATGCGTCACCAACGCAAATCCCCTTGTTGCGCCAACCTGGTCATTGAGCCGATACCTGGGAACCAACCCTCTTGCGGTGGCTGTGCCGGCACTGAATGAACCTCCTTTTGTGGCTGACTTCGCCTCGACGCCCATCGCCCGCGGCAAACTGGCCGTGGCTGAAAAGAAGGGAGAGAAAGTACCGTTCGGGTTCGTACAGGATGCTGACGGAATGCCGTCGGATGACCCATCTGTCCTGCGCAGGGGAGGTTCGATGCTTACCCTCGGGGGAGACCGTGAACACGGGAGCCATAAAGGGTATTGCATGACCGCTGTGGTTGACATATTCAGCTCCCTGTTCAGCGGCGCCAACTTCGGCCCGTTCGTGCCGCCAAGTGTGGCATATCTGCCGGTGCTTGACAAAAAAGTGGGTGAAGGAACAGGTCATTTCTTCGGCGCAATGCGCATTGATGCCTTCAGACCGGCAGCAGAATTCAAGGCTTCAATGGATGAGTGGATTCATACCTTCCGCAATGCAGAACCCTCTAAAGATCAGGCCAGGGTTCTCATCCCCGGAGATCCGGAAAGGGAAGCAGAAGAAAAATATAAAAAGGAAGGACTTAAGCTTGTACCCACCGTAATTGAAGACCTGAAAATAATTGCCGGAGCTCTGGGCACCGAATTCAGTGACTGAAAGACTACCCCCCTCATTTATCTTCATAAAGGAATTTGCGATTTGCAATTTGCAATTTGCGATTTGCGATTTGCGATTTGCGAAAATCTATAAAGCTATAAACCTTTTAAAAATCCCTGTTTCCTTAGCACCTCCAGAAACTTCCCGGTGAAGAACTCATTGTCGGCTTTCTTGTAACGCACATCCGTAAAGACCTGCGCCAGGGTCTTCTTGTTATTCTCTGCGATAAACTTCAGGGAATCTTCCCGCGCCTCCTTTTCCCTGTACATCTCATCAATAATTTCCGGAGTGTAATCTTCATAAGATTCGTCGTGAATGACCGCGAACAGCGGAAGCCTGTCGACCTGATCCGGCTCTTCAGCAGGCCAGCCGAGTGTGACGGTTGTAACAGGCACAACGCCGGCAGGCAGGCCCAGTACCCCGATAATCCTGTCTGCATTATAGGTGGTGGTGCCGAGGTAACAGATGCCGAGGCCCTCCTCCTCCGCGGCATTGCATACCGTCTGCGCTACAAGAAGTGCATCAATGGCCGCGGTCATGAATGAGAGAAAGTTGTCGAAGCCCGGCTCCGCACCGCGCTGCCGGCACCACTTGCTGAAACGGTTGAAGTCGGCGCAGAATGTCAGCACCACCGGAGCGGCAGTGATCATTGGCTGGTTAAAGTGTGCAGGTGCCAGCTTCAGTTTCATTTCCGGGGAGCAGTTGACGATAATGCTGTAAACCTGCATATTGCCGGTAGTTGAAGCCCTGGTCCCGGCCTCCAGAATCCGGTTCAGAAGTTCGGAGCTGACTGGCTCTTCACTGTATTTCCTTATGGTTCTGCGTGAAAAATATTTGTCGTTCATTGTATCTTCTTTGAGTCCCGGCAAAATAATTAAATAACGTTAAAATATTACCTGACATTACTCCTTTTCTTACCTTGGTCATCCTGAAACTAACCAAATCAATCCAAATATGAAGAAAGTTATTACGATTACCCTTGCGTTTCTTCTTGCTGGTTCACCAGGACTATGGGCCCAGAAGAAGGATGCAAAGAATGATGTGAAGGCTACCGAGAAGCAGGTAAAACCTGCGGTGCCGTCATCGATGTTCAGCAGTCTGAAGTTCCGTTCAATAGGTCCGGCCTGGGCTTCAGGACGTGTTTCCGACTTTGCAGTCAATCCTTCAGACCACTCTGAGATTTATGCGGCAGTGGGTTCAGGCAACATATGGAAGACCACCAATAACGGCACAACCTGGCAGCCAATATTTGATAAATACGGTGCATATGCAGTAGGTTGCCTTACAATTGATCCGGGCAACCATAACGTGATCTGGGCCGGAACAGGTGAAAATTCCCACCAGAGGGCACTGGGCTGGGGTGACGGTGTATACCGTTCCGAAGATGCAGGTGCATCATGGAAGAATATGGGTTTGAAGGAATCGAGACAGATTGGCATGATCGCAGTCGATCCCCGCAACAGTGACGTTGTTTATGCAGCTGCCGAAGGGTCCGTATGGGGACCCGGGGGCGAGCGCGGACTCTATAAGACAACCGACAGCGGAAAAACCTGGACAAAAATCCTGAATATCAGCGATAACACCGGTATCAATAACGTCATCCTCGACCCGCGAAATCCTGATGTCATCTATGCAACTTCAGAGCAGCGCCGCAGGCATGTAGGTCTGAAAATAAGCGGCGGACCTGAATCTGCAGTATACAAATCGAAGGACGGGGGTAAGACCTTCGACAAGATTATGAACGGTCTGCCCGGAGGCGATATCGGCGGTATGGGACTCGCAATGTCACCTGTGAACAATGATGTACTCTATATTATCATGGAGGCTCAGGGCGAAACAGGAGGATTCTTCCGCACAGCCAACAGGGGCGCCTCGTGGGAAAAGATGAGCAGCCACTCTGAAAGTGGCCAGTATTACAATGAGTTAATATGTGATCCGAAGGATGTCAATACTGTGTACAGTACTGAAACCGTATCACAGGTTACAAATGACGCCGGTAAAACCTGGAGACCAATAGGCAACAACGGCCGCCACGTTGATGACCATGCAATGTGGATCGACCCCGAAAATACCGAACATTTCTACATCGGCGGTGACGGCGGTATCTATGAATCATTTGATTCCGGCACCACCTTTATATTCAAGTCGAACCTTCCCGTTACCCAGTTCTACAGGGTTGCCGTTGACAATACCTACCCGTTCTATTATGTCTACGGTGGGACGCAGGACAACAACTCCATGGGCGGCCCGTCAGCAAGCATCAGTGACGGCGTCACCAATGACGACTGGTTTGTGACACAGGGCGGCGACGGATTCTGGGTTACAATAGATCCCAAAGATCCGAACATTGTCTATACCGAATCGCAGTACGGCAACGCTTCAAGATATGACCGCAAAAGCGGGCAGAGCGTGAGCATCAAACCGCAACCCGGCGAAGGCGAACTGACCTACAGGTGGCATTGGGATACTCCCATACTCATCAGCCCTTCTAATAACAAACGTATTTACATGGCTGCCAACTTCCTCTTCCGCAGTGATGACCAGGGAAGCAGCTGGACAAAGATTTCTCCTGACCTTTCACGCAACGAAGACAGGGGCAATCTGAAGGTGATGGACAAATACTGGCCCACCGAAGCTGTTGCGAAGAATAAGTCGACCTCTTTGTGGGGCATCATCGTCTCACTTACAGAGTCAAAAGTTCAGAAAGACCTCCTTTATACCGGAACCGATGACGGTGTCTTCTCCGTCACCGAAAACGGAGGACAAGACTGGAACATGATCAAAACCTTCCCCGGAGTGCCTGAATACACATATGTAAGCGATATCCTGGCCGACAGGTTTGATGCAAATGTGGTTTATGCAACTTTCAATAATCATCAGCGTGACGACTTTGCCCCATACGTTCTGAGAAGCACCAACAAGGGTAAAAGCTGGGTTTCTATAAGTGCAAACCTCCCGAAGAACGGTCCTGTCCACACAATAGAACAGGATCCGGTAAACCCGAATATGCTGTTCCTCGGAACCGAGTTCAGCTTCTTCATTTCATTTGACGGCGGCACAAGCTGGACCGAATTTAAAAACGGTCTTCCTACAATACCGGTGCGTGACATAGCCATTCAGGAGCGTGAGAACGACCTTGTGATAGCAACTTTCGGAAGGGGATTTTATGTCCTTGACGATTATACGCCAGTCCGTAACTATAAGAAGGAGATCCTTGACAAACCTGGATATATCTTCCCGATAAAAGAAGCTAAGATGTTTGTTCGCACGAGTGAATTTGACCAGCAGGGCGCTATGTACTACATGGCTTCCAACCCGCCGGTAGGAGCAACAATAACTTATTATGTGGATTCTGTTCCCAAAGTGGCTTCCGATATCCGCAAGGACAGCGAGAAGAAGCTGTTCGAAAAGGGGGAATTCATTCCGCAGCCGACAGCACGCGACCTTAGCATTGAGGCACGTGAACTCAATCCCTACCTTATCTTTACAATAACTGATGAATCAGGGGCTGTAATAAATAAGCTCTATAAGAACGCTTCGAAGGGAGTAGGACAGGTCACCTGGAACTTCACCTATGCAGGCTATCAGCCCGTAACTGCCGAAAAGTTCAGTCCGGTCGGTGAAGGCGGACGCGGAGGCAGACGTGGCGGCGGAGGAATCTCTGTAATGCCTGGCAAGTACTTTGTCTCCATGGCGATATATGCCAAAGGCAATGTTACCGAACTGGCCGGTCCTGAACCTTTCGTCTGCAAACCGCTTGACATTGTTTCAATGCCGGTGACTGATCCTGCAGCCAGGACCAAATGGATCGATGAGGCTACAGCCCTGTCGAAGACCGCCTTTGGAGCAATATCATTCGCAAATGAGCTCAACACCAAAATCAATACAATCATGCAGACCGTGCACCAGATGCCTGATGCACCTAAAGCACTTATGGATGAGGCTGTTGCGGTTAATGATGAGATGAGTGAGATACTTTACCTTATCTCCGGAATCTCTGTAGGCGCAAGCACTGAAGAGACACCTCCCTCACCTGTTTCTCTTTCAGCCAGGCTTTCATCCATGTCCAGATCACAGTACGGAAACACCGGGGATATCTCAGGCATTGCCGATCAGCAGCTTAAGATCCTGAAAAAGGAGTTTCCGGTACTTCTCGAAAGGATACAGAAGGCAGGAAAATCTGTTGAAGCGCTTAATGCAAAGCTTGATCAGATCAATGCACCCTGGACCTCAGGGAGAGTGCCCAAACTGTAATTACTATTCTGTCAATAATAATAAACCGGTTCCCGAAAAGAGCCGGTTTTTTATTCAGAATCTCTGGACATAACCGTGACAGTACGGCACTTTGCCGTTGCGGAAGTAGTAATCCTGGTGGTACTCTTCGGCAGCGTAGAACTCAGAGGCCCTGGTTATCTTTGTTGCCACTTTCAGACCTTTGGCTTTCAGCAGCCCTATATATTTCTCAGCGCTCTTTTTCTGTTCTTCGTTCTTGTAGAAGATCTCTGACCGGTACTGATCGCCGATGTCAGGACCCTGACGGCCAGCCTGTGTCGGGTCGTGGATCTCGAGGAAAAGCTTAAGCAGTTTGTCATATGTTGTTTTGCTCAGATCGTAGGTGATTTTCACAGTCTCAGCATGACCGGTAGTGCCATCGCATACTTCACGGTACGAAGGATTTTTGACTGTACCTCCCGTATAACCTGAGACCACTGCTACCACTCCGGGTTCCTTCTGAAGAAAATGTTCCACTCCCCAGAAGCAACCTCCGGCGAACAGCGCCGTGCCGTACCTGCCTGCCTCCACCGGTGCGGGGACAAAATCAAGCGATACGGAGTTCACGCAGTGCCGGGTATTCTTCACGGTAAATTTCTCCCCCTCGAAGACATGACCAAGGTGGCCCCCGCAGGAAGCACACAGGATTTCTGTCCTTCTTCCGTCAGCATCGGTGATACGCTTTACGGCTCCGTCAATCTCGTCGTCGAAGCTTGGCCATCCGCAGCTGGCGTCAAATTTGGTCTCCGAACTGTAGAGTGCATTGCCGCACTGTTTACAGAGATAAGTACCCTTTGAAGTATTCTTTTCATAAATACCTGTAAAAGGATATTCCGTTGATTTATTGATAATTATCCTGGCCTCGGCCGGAGTCAGTTCATTATAGCCTTTACTGTCCTGTGCTTGTGTTTCGCTTTCCGTTGTCATAAATAAAAATGGTATAAATAATAATATTAAAAGGGTTTTCATCGTTATCTGTTTTGAATATAACAATCGTGACGCAAGTTGGTTGATTGTCAATCAAAAAATAGCATTGGTCAAATAAATGTATGGCACGAAGATTGTTTCAAAAAAATAAGATTATTTTTGTTGCATACAATTAATGGCAGAGAATATGAAAAAAGTTAGTCTGATAGTTGCTTTTGCTTTTCTGGTTGCCCTGGCACTGAGCTCATGCAATCGTGAAACTTGCCCTGCATACAGCAGCACCGGGACGGATACGCCAGAACATATAGGCTGACTCTCCCCGCCATCTTACTTCCACTTTTCTTTAATGCGGCATCCTGAATATGAGATTGTTGCCAGTCATATTATTTATAACCGTCTGCGGCCCTCTCCTCGCTCAGGGTGATCTTGACACCCAGAACAAGATATTCTGGCGCAATGAACGTTCGATAGGACCCGCTCTTAATTCAGACGGTTGGAGCATCATATACAGGGAGCTCCGGCAGACAAAACCCTCGAACAGATTTTTCCTGGAGGGCGCAGTAAGCACCTTCAAACATCCGAAGGAAATCAAAGTATCCAACTATTACTTTCAGAATCCCGGCACTTTCGTATTCGGAAAACTGAACTCCACCTGGGCTCTCAGGGCGGGCGCCGGCTTCCAGAAGGAGATATTCGAAAAGCGTGACCTCGGCGGTGTTTCGATAAGCTGGTTTGCAGGAGGCGGCCCTGTGGTGGCCTTCGCCAAGCCTATCTATTACAAGATAATAGTACTCCTCTCAGATAACTATTACACAATCGAGGAGCAGAAATTTGACCTTACAATCCATCAGCCGCTCGATATTATGGGCAAAGCCTCGTTTTTCAAGGGCTTTGACGAGATGAAAGTATATCCGGGCGTTTATGCTCACGGAGGATTCAGTTTCGAATACAGCAAGAATGATAAGGTTACCCATGCCATTGAGCTGGGCGGATCTGTCAACGCCTTCACGAAGGAGTTGCCCATCATGGCTTCGGATGACAACAAACAGGTTTTCCTTTCGCTTTTCGTCAGTTACCGCATCGGTATGATCCTTGACCCTCTCAATCCCGGAAGCTTCTTCAAAACCATCCTTAAAAGAAGGGAAGAATAATTTCCCTCCTCCTTTGACCTTTCCTGATAATTATTTACTTTTGTGCTTCGTTTTAATAACCATTTAAAGCACACACAATGGCAAAGATTAAAGTAGCTATCAACGGTTTCGGAAGGATTGGCCGCAATGTATTCAAACTTGCATTAGAAAGGCCTGATATTGAGATCATCGGGATAAATGACCTCACCGACACAAAAACCCTCGCTCACCTTCTTAAATATGATTCCACACAGGGTAAGTTCCCCGGAGTCACACACGATGAGCAGAACATAATTGTAAACGGCAAAAAGATTAAGGTAAGTTCAGAAAAAAATCCGGCAAATATTCCATGGAGCGAAAAGCCTGACATTGTCATCGAATCAACAGGTATTTTCACCTCGAAAGAAAGTCCCAAGGGCGGCTACGGTGACCACCTGAAGAACGGTGCCAGGAAGGTCATTCTGACAGTACCTGCAAAAGATACAATCGATGCAATGATTGTGGTAGGCGTTAATGACGATACCCTTAAGCCTGAACATCAGTGCATTTCAAATGCCTCGTGCACAACCAACTGTCTTGCTCCTGTTGCAAAGGTTCTGAATGACAACTTCGGCATCGAGATCGGGTTCATGACAACCATTCACTCATATACGAATGATCAGAGGATCCTTGACCTGCCGCACAAAGATCTGCGCAGGGCAAGGTCAGCCGCTCTTTCGCAGATACCCACCACCACCGGTGCTGCCAAGGCAGTAGGCAAAGTCATTCCTGAACTGAAGGGTAAGCTTGACGGAATTTCAGTAAGGGTGCCGACACCCACAGGCTCGCTGGTCGACCTGGTAGCTGTGCTCAGGAAAGCTGCAACAAAGGAAGAGATCAATGCAGCCATGAAGAAGGCAGCAGAAGGTCCGATGAAAGGCATCCTTGAATATACTGAAGACGAGATAGTTTCAGTAGATGTAATCCACAATCCCGCTTCATCTGTCTTTGATGCTCAGAGTACGATGGTAAACGGCACGATGATCAAGGTACTTGCCTGGTATGACAACGAATGGGGTTACTCGGCAAGATGCGTTGACCTGATTGAGATGATGGCAAAAATGTAATATTGCATTTCACAACAGAAAGACCGCGGTCGGGTGACTGCGGTCTTTTTTTGTATCCGGTATTACAGGATTCCCTGCCGATGATGCTCTTTCAGAGCACCATCTTCAATTCCATACTCACGCCGGCGGCATCACGGTAGTGTTCCCCGAGCTCGTGCATCGCCTCATCATCCTCTTCATAAAGCCAGGTAATGCGGGTGCGGAACTTCGGAGCCTTATAGCTGCTTATCATGCGCAGCACATCGCGAAGGGCTTTCGACGACCCGCTGTTGATGTATTCGAGCAAAATCACCACCCTCAGCTGGCTGAACCTGTTCATATGATTCCTGATCCATTCTTCCAGGGGTGCATAAACCATATCCGGCCTCTCGGTGATCGACCGTCCTGTTATTCTCAATATGTCCTCGTCAGGGTCGTAATATATTCTGGGTATATTGTTCGACCCTTCCTGTATTACTTCTAAACTCATTGCAGTCAGGTTTTTCAGTTTGCATCTTTAAAAGGAATATCAGGTTATTCATATCTTAAAGCTTCAATGGGATCTACCGATGCAGCCTTTACCGCAGGGAAATACCCGGAAGCCACTCCGACAATAAAACAGGCAATGACACCCCCGAAAACCCAGACCCACGGCACCGTGAAATCTGAACCCATTCCAAGTGAAACGAGATTGCCGATCAGTATACCCAGGATAATGCCGAAAAATCCGCCCAACTGTCCGATTATTACCGATTCGAAAAGAAACTGCTGACGTATCAGCTTCGGCTTTGCACCAAGGGCCTTCCTTACACCTATCTCCCTGGTCCGTTCAGTGACTGAAACAAGCATAATGTTCATAAGCCCTACAGCGGCGCCGAACAGGGTAATGAGACCGATGATGGTGGCAGCGATTGTTATATATTTAATGTTCTCGAGAAGTATCTTAATTATGCTGTCGCTTTTCTGAATGTTGAAATCCGATTCATCCCTGGGATCCAGTCCGCGCACAATCCTGAAAACTGCCTCTGCTTCACTTGCAAGTATATCCAGATGGGCTGCCTTGTGGGGGAGCACATTGACTGTGTAGGTAATATTCGGCCTTGAGAAATACTGCCGCGCCGTGGAGATAGGCATGACCGTTATCAGGTCACCTCCCGTAAAGCTGCTGCCCTTGGTCTTAAGCACCCCAATTACAGTCAGTTTTAATCCTGAAAGACGAATCTCCTGCCCCAGCGGATCAATGTTGGGGAAGAGGAACTTTACCACTTCCTGACCTATTACCGCCACGTGACGGCTGCCGGATATATCCTGCTCTGAAAAATTCCGTCCCGACTCCAGTTCATAGCCTGACACGACAAAGTAATTTTCGTCAGCGCCCATAATGTTGATATTCGGATTGGTCTCCCGCGTACCATACCTTATGGTAGCCAGTCCTGAGGCCGGAAAACCTACTGAAACCCATGCAGGCTCGTCAAACCTCTCCTTGAACTCCATGGCTTCGCGGTATGTGATATTCGCATGGTTCTTCGTACGGTAGTTACTTTTGCCTACAGTTACACGCATTGAACGCGAAGTGATGGCAAAAGAATTGGCCCCCATCATCGTGAACTGATTTGTGAGCGTGCTCCTGATGCCGTCGATGGCTGTAAGTATCCCCACAAGGGCCATTATGCCGAATGCAATTATGGCCATCGTAAGAGCCGATCTGACTTTGTTCGACTTAATTGCCTTATAGGCAACCCTCACATTCTCTCCTAAAAGTGTTAATCGTGTCAACTATCTTCCTCCACCAAACATTATGCAACTAAGATACTGCTTTTCTTCAAATCCGTATAACAAAAAAAATGCAGTTTTCATGAATTATTTTAACTTTTTAGTTGTATAACTAATTTTTTCGTTGTATATTTGTAAATAATATATGTGATGCAATGGAGATAAAAGAACTGACAAAGGCTGAAGAAGAGGTGATGCAGATACTCTGGAAGCTGAAAAAGGCATTTGTGAAGGAGATACTTGAAAAGTTTGAAGAGCCCAGACCGGCATATACTACAGTCAGCACAATGATAAGAATTCTCCAGGACAAAGGATTTGTATTCTACAGGGCATACGGGAGAACGCACCGGTATTTTCCGGTCATATCGAGGGATGACTATAAGAAGGCCCAGATGAACAGTTTTGTAAGGGATTACTTTTCCAACTCCTACCACAAGATGGTGAGCTTCTTTGCCCGCGAGGAGCATATCTCGGTCAGGGAGATAGAAGATATTATGGAACTGATGAAGAAAGAGACAAAAACCAAAAAGACGGGAACATGAAAGAATTGGTGACATACGCTCTGGAAAGCAGCGCGTGCCTGCTGCTTTTCTGGCTCTTTTATGCCGCGTTCCTGAGCGGTGACACACAGCATGTGCGTAACAGAACCTTCCTCCTGTTATCTGTGACCCTGGCTGCACTTATCCCGTTGCTGAACTTCAGGCTCAGAACCGGGAGCCCGATAATTCCCGCTGAGGGTCTTGCACGACTGCTTCTTCCTGAAATACGTGTCACGGGATCGGCAACGGGTGCCGGTTTGTTTGCTGATCCGGTGGCGCTTATCGTCTTTGTATACATCACAGGAGTTGCAATTTCGGCAACATTGTTTCTGTCAGCAGGATTCCGGTTGCTCTGGCTGATAACAACCAGGGGTAATCACGACAAAATCATAACCTGTGAGGATGACCGGCCTGTATGCTATTCTGCTTTCGGCTATATCTTTATCAGCGGCAGCATCCCGAAACAAGATGCGGAGCGGATGATAGCCCACGAAAGGAATCACCTGAGCAGACTGCACCATATCGACCTTTGTATTACGGCCATTGTCACAGTTTTGCAGTGGTTCAATCCTGCAGCCTACCTGATCAGACGGTCTCTCATGGCTGTCCACGAATATGAAGCCGACAGTGAATGCATAAACCTCGGCGAAGAGGTGACATCATACCAGCAGCTCCTTGTAAGCGCAGTGCTCAATACCCGTTTATCACTGATATCAAATACATTTTCTAAAAGATCACTCCTTAAAAACCGTATTATTATGATGACAAAGAAAAAAAGCGGGAGCATCTCCTCCCTCAAACTCCTCCTGGCAGTTCCGCTGGCAGCATTCCTTTTCTTCACCTTCTCATGCAATGATATGAGAAAAGAGACGGCACCGCCGGAACCGATCGACCCTGCATTGGGAGTCTATGACTCAATCCTTAAAGACAATGTCTTCAACGTGCCTTCTGAAATGCCGGTATTCGGAACCGATGCCGGTAAATCGATGGAAAACCTGGTCCAGTGGATCAATTTAAACCTAAAATATCCGGATGAGGCAAAAGAAAAAGGCATAATGGGCAAGGTGATCCTGACATTCATCGTGGATGAAAACGGGAATATTATCCAGCCTGAGGTTGTCAGATCAGCTGATCCCCTTCTGGATCAGGCCGCCCTGGATATGATCGGGAAGTCACCGAAGTGGCAGCCCGGCCTATACAACGGCAAACCGGTAAAAGTCAAGATGGCACTTCCTGTATCTTTTGCACTGAACTGAACATAAAAAACTCTGAATGAAGGGGCTCCGGGTCCCTTTTTTTTTTGCAACAGAGTCATCTGTCATTTTTATACCTTTGCCGCATGACTGAACCTGATGTGAATAAGGAGCAAAGGATAGTTGCATTTGACGCCCTGGGCAGCGCCATGCACGATGCTGCATCAGGAATTGAAACAGGTGTTTCCTCCCGTTTTTTAAAGCTCATTGACACACTCGAAAATTCCAATCCCTGGTTCACCCCTGACAATGTCCGTAAAGCACTCGGCGCCATCGGGGACAAACTTACTGAAGCCTGTCTCCGCGAATGGCTGGGACGCTATCCTGAAATACCGGATCACACCCTTGATTCGACTGTGGGGGTAGTAATGGCTGGCAACATACCCCTCGTGGGGTTTCACGACCTGCTCTGCGTGCTGATTACCGGCAACAGGCTGATGGCGAAAATCAGCTCGAAGGACGCTCTGCTGATGAGGGCCGTAACCGGATTCATCTCAGAAGCTGTGCCAGAAATGGGAAGGCGCATAACCCTTACTGACGGTACCCTGTCAGGCTTTGATGCTGTCATAGCAACGGGAAGTGACAATACATCAAGGTATTTTGAATATTATTTCAGGGATTGGCCTTCGATAATAAGAAGGAATCGTAGCAGCGCCGCCGTGCTTGACGGCACGGAAACCGATGAGGAACTGAAGCTGCTGGGCGAGGATGTATTCGCCTACTTCGGTCTCGGATGCCGGAGCATTTCAAAGCTCTTCCTCCCCGAAGGCTATGACATCACCAGGCTTACATCCTGCTGGCAGGATTGGGAAAAGCTCCGCAGCCATCAGAAATATGCCGTCAACTATGACCACAGCAAGGCACTCATGACTGTAAACAGGCAGCCGTTTACCGACACAGGTTACCTGCTGCTGCGCCACGATCAGTCCCTGTCTCCTCCGATGGCCGTGCTGAACTATGGTTTTTATGCCTCCCGCGAGCTGCTTAAAAGGGAAGTTGAAACGGCAGCAAACAACCTTCAATGCGTGACAGGTCACGGATATACTCCGCTGGGTAAGGCGCAACAGCCCGAATTATGGGATTACGCGGATGATGTAGACACTATTTTATTCTTATTAAAAAAAATTTCTACCCGATGAACCTATTTCAAAAAATATTAAATTGCACCGGTTGAAACAGTGAGAGAAATGGTATACAGGTTCGTGGTGTTATCTGATGAAGATGACGCGTTTGTGAGGGAATTCGAATTCCTGGAAAGTCAGACTCTGATCGACTTCCATAATGCAATACAGGAAGAATTGGAATTTGACAAATCGCAGATAGCTTCGTTCTATATGTCTACCGATAACTGGGAGAAGGAGGAAGAGTTCACCCTGTTTGACATGGGAGCCGGGTCTTCAACCATGGATAACGCTGTACTTGAAGAAGTTATCTTCAAAAAGAACCAGAAGCTTCTCTATGTTTTTGATTTCTTTAATGAAAGGTCCCTCTTCATTGAATACGTAGGAGAAAGCGAAGAGATTGACGGCAAAGAGTACCCCAACTGCAGCACCTCGAAGGGGCTTCCTCCCAAACAGGTTTCCTTCGGAGGCGTAGCACGG
Source organism: Bacteroidales bacterium (assembly GCA_038248855.1). GTDB lineage: Bacteria > Bacteroidota > Bacteroidia > Bacteroidales > VadinHA17 > SR-FBR-E99. The sequence goes on from JBBRXA010000002.1 coordinate 140,661, forward strand.
AAAAAATACAACAATCTCGTTGTCGCCGATGAGGAGGAGGAGGAGGAGGTTGTCGATGACGAGATCTTCTTTAACGCTGAAGACGAGGAGGGGATGTCAGACTTTGACAATATCGAGAATATCGAAGAGGAGGAATAGACTCCCGGTGGCACCCGCCCTATGAAAAATACCCTTATTGTTGTGCCTGGCCCCACGGGCGTGGGAAAAACTTCCGTATCGGTCGGACTGGCTGAACACTTTGGCTGCGAAATCGTCTCATGTGACTCCAGACAGTTTTACCGTGAGATGGTCATCGGTACTGCAGCGCCCGATCTGCAGCAGCTTGAGCGTGTGAAGCATCATTTTGTCAGGTTTCTTTCCGTTACAGACTATTACAGCGCCAGCCTTTACGAGCGGGATATTCTCGCCCTTCTGCCCTCACTTTTTGAGAAAAATCCGGTAGCAGTAATGACCGGCGGTTCCATGCTCTATATGGACGCAGTATGCAGGGGAATTGATGACATCCCTGACACTGACCCGGCAGTGAGATTGAAATATGTCGAAAAATATGCAGCCGACGGGGTGGAAGGTTTGCGGCTGGCATTGAAGCTCCTTGATCCTGTGCATTATTCGAAAGTTGACCTGCGCAATCCCAGGCGGCTCATGCGCGCCCTCGAAATAACTGAAAGCACCGGGAAGCCCTATTCATCATTCCTCACCTCACCGAAAAGGAATCGTGAGTTCAGGATAATAAAGGCAGGACTGTCGCGTGACAGGGATGTCCTGTATTCACGGATCAACGCCAGGGTCGAATCAATGATCGGATCAGGCCTCGAAGAGGAAGCCAGGTCACTCCTTAAATACAGGGAGCTGAATGCTCTCAACACAGTCGGGTACCGTGAGATGTTCTCCTTTTTCGACGGACTTGTCAGCCTTGAACAGGCGGTGGATCTTATTAAGAGAAATACGAGACGGTACGCCGCAAAACAGATCAAATGGTGGTCGAAGGACCCTGAAATAAAATGGTTTGATGCCGGTCAGCCTGACCGCCTCGGCAGATGGCTCGGCGAAAAATTAAATGAAATTCAGTAAAGGAGTATCACGAAGGTTCCTTGAGCCTGCGTATAACCTCGACAGGGTCAGAGGATGAAAAAACGGTGCTGCCGGCAACCAGCACATCGACGCCTGCATGCAGCAGCACCGGAGCATTCTGGATATCTATCCCCCCGTCAACTTCAATAAGCACGTCATATCCCTCGAGGTCTATCATGCTTCTCAGCTCGCCTATCTTGTTGATGCTTCCCGGAATAAATGTCTGCCCCCCGTAACCGGGATTGACCGTCATTATAAGTACCATGTCGATGTAGGGCAGTATATCCTTCAAAAGCATTACCGGGGTATGGGGATTCACGGAGACACCGGCCTTCATACCCAGCCTGCGTATCTCGCTGACAGTGCGGTGCAGGTTATGGCACGCCTCGTAATGTACGGTGAGGTTCGAGGCCCCGGCATCCCTGAACCTTTCAAGATAACGGTCCGGGTCAACTATCATCAGGTGCACGTCAAGTGGTTTCGAGGAGAGGTCGCGTACAGCCTCCACAACCGGAAAACCGAAGGAGATGTTGGGTACAAACAGCCCGTCCATTATGTCAAGATGGAGCCAGTCGGCCATGCTGTCATTTACCATTTCAACCTCGGCTGCGAGATTTGAAAAATCAGCTGCAAGAAGCGAGGGAGCTACCAGGTGACTCATGATAATCTGTTTTTTCGCAATTAGCCGAGATACGATTTGAGTATCCGGCAACGTGTGGTGAACTGGATGCGTTTGATGGCCTTTTCTTTTATCTGTCTCACCCTTTCGCGCGTCAGACTCAGTTCTTCCCCTATCTCCTCAAGTGTATACGGATGTTTCATCCCGATGCCGAAATAGAGTTTCAGCACCCTGGCTTCGCGTGGCGAGAGGGTGCTCAGCGCACGCTCGATCTCGTAGGCCAGCGACTCGTTGATAAGGTTGCGGTCAGGACTCGGCGCCTCATCATTCTGCATAACATCGTACATGTTATTGTCCTCCTCCGAACTTATAGGGGCATCCATGCTGAGAGTCCGCCCATTGGTGCGTATCGACTCCTTTACATCTTCCGGGGCCAGTTCGAGAAGCTCTGCTATCTCCTGTGCAGACGGCTCACGCTCATATTCCTGCTCAAGTTTGGAGTATGCCCTGTTGATGCGGTTTATCGAGCCTATCTTGTTGACAGGAAGCCTGACTATCCTGGCCTGTTCGGCAAGCGACTGCAGAATTGCCTGTCTTATCCACCACACTGCATATGAAATAAACTTAAACCCGCGGGTTTCGTCAAAACGCTGTGCCGCCTTTATCAGACCGAGGTTGCCCTCGTTTATCAGGTCAGGAAGCGTCATACCCTGGTTCTGGTACTGTTTTGCCACTGAGACCACAAAACGCAGATTGGCTTTTACCATCCTTGCCAGTGCATCATGATCACCTGCGCGAATGCGCCGCGCCAGAGAAACCTCCTCCTCTGGTGATATCAGCTCAACCTTCCCGATCTCCTGCAGGTATTTGTCCAGCGAGGGAGTGTCACGGTTGGTGACCTGTTTAGTTATTTTTAACTGACGCATTGACAATGACTTAAATGCTACTAAAGAATGTTTTTAGCAAAAGTTTACAATAATAATTAATTCTGTTTGGGAAAACAAGTTTTTTTCTGTTTTTCTTTAACAAATGGGCTGAAAGTCGCAAATCAGCTATTATTCAGGATTTATAACAAAGTCCGACATTAATTTTATGCCGGTTACTTGTTATTTAGCGTATTAATGATTAATATTGTGCCAGATTTCCGGCAAAGTCGGTTACTCAACCAGCGGGACATTTCAAAATCACTCCCCATTTCACCAAAAAAAATAATCTTTTATTTTTTCTACACACTCTTAACATATGCATGACATTCTAGAACTGAGCGAGATGCTGGTTCCCGAACTTAGGGAAATAGCTAAAGTGCTCAACATCAAGAGAGCAGAACTCTTGAAAAAACAGGATCTTATCTATAAGATTCTCGATCAGCAGGCAATTGATGCCGCTGAAGCCCGTAAAACAGGCAGACCAGACAAACCTGCCGGTGACAAACCGGCGCCAGCGAGGGAACAGCAGCCGAGGTCCGATGACCAGAGACAGCAGCGTCAGGGCGACAAAGGTGGCGACAAACGCGGCCGTCCCGTAAAAAATAAGGAGTGGCAGCCCAGGGCACCACAGCAGGGACAACCGCAGGGACAACCGCAGGGAGTGCCGCAGCAGGGACAGCAGCAGAGCCAGCAGCAGGGACAGCCACAGGGACAGCCACAGCAGAATCAGCCAAGGCCGCCACGGCAGCCTGTTCAGGGCCAGCCGGCACAGCAAAGACCGCAGCAACAAGCCAGGCAGGAACAACCCAGACAGGACCAGCAGCCTCAGTCACAACCTCAGACTCAACCTCAACCTCAGTCTCAGCAGCAGCAGAGAAGCCAGCAAAACCAGCCGGGTCAGCAGGTTCAGCAGAATCAACCTGGGCAACAGAATCAACCTGGGCAACAGAGTCAGCCTGGGCAACAGAGTCAGCCTGGGCAGCAGAGCCAGCAGAGCCAGCAGCCTAACTACAGGCAGGACCGTGACTCCAACAGGAACAAGAGACCACGCACCTACAGGAATGATCAGCCAAATCCGGTCAGGACCGAGAGCGACCGTCCGCAGCCGACGCAGCAACAACTGCAACAGCAACAGCAACAGCAACAGCAACAGCAGCAACAGCAGCAACAGCAGCAGCAACAGCAGCCGGAACGTCTCCAGTTTGCACCTGAAACAGGTACCGAGGCGGATAATGACGACCTGAGATTCAGCGATACAACATCCGAAAATCATATTCTTCCTGAAACAATTTCAAATGACACTCCTGTCATCCCCGCAGCCCCTGTACCTGAATCTGTGGCCGGACTGCCGGAAATGCCGGTTGTCAGGGAAGAAAAGAGAGAAAGAGTCTACGATTTTGAAGGTATCGTCGCCAACACCGGTGTGCTGGAGATAATGCCAGACGGTTACGGATTCCTCCGCTCACCCGATTATAACTACCTCAGCTCGCCTGATGATATATATGTGTCACAGTCGCAGATCAAACTCTTCGGTCTTAAAACCGGAGATACAATCAGAGGGACAATCAGGCCTCCGCGTGAGGGTGAAAAATATTTTCCTCTTATAAAAGTTGAAGAGATAAACGGCCGTACACCTGATTTCATCCGTGACCGCGTTCCGTTCGACTACCTCACTCCTCTTTTCCCCAATGAGAAATTTACGCTCTGCAAACCCGGGGAAGGAAATCTCTCAATGCGAATAGTAGACATGTTCTGCCCGATAGGAAAAGGACAGCGCGGTCTGATAGTCGCCCAGCCGAAAACAGGTAAAACCATACTGCTTCAGGATATAGCAAATGCAATTGCCAAATACCATCCGGAAGTGTACCTCATGATTCTCCTTATAGACGAGCGTCCTGAAGAGGTTACCGAAATGGCGCGCAACGTAAATGCAGAGGTCATCGCCTCCACATTCGACGAACCTGCAGAAAGACACGTCCGTATCGCCACCATAGTCCAGGAGAAGGCCAAAAGGCTTGTAGAATGCGGTCACGATGTGGTGATCCTTCTTGACTCTATAACCAGGCTGGCAAGGGCATTCAACGCAATAGCCCCTGCATCAGGCAAGGTTCTGTCAGGCGGCGTCGACTCCAACGCACTTCACAAACCGAAGAGATTCTTCGGGGCAGCCCGTAACATAGAGAACGGAGGTTCGCTCACTATTATCGCAACAGCCCTTACTGATACAGGTTCCAAAATGGATGACGTCATCTTTGAAGAATTCAAGGGAACGGGAAACATGGAACTGCAGCTTGACCGTAAACTGTCAAACAGACGTATTTTCCCGTCAATTGACATCCCGGCATCAAGCACCAGACGCGAAGACCTGCTTCTCGACAAATCTGTCCTGAGCAAGATCTGGGTGCTGCGTAACTACCTGACTGACATGAACTCGGTTGAGGCAATGGAATTCCTCCGTGACCGGATCACCCAGACCCGCTCGAATGAAGAGTTCCTTGTTTCAATGAACAGCGAGTAGAATCTCTGTGAAATTTCGTAAATTTGCAGCTTATTTAAATTCTAAATAATTGTTCATTAATCACTTATAATTCAAATGGCAACAAAAAAGTTTATTACCTGTGACGGTAACCAGGCAGCTTCTCATGTAGCTTACATGTTCAGCGAGGTGGCCTGCATCTACCCCATCACCCCATCTTCCACAATGGCAGAATACGTAGACGAGTGGGCTGCCCACGGACTGAAAAACATGTTCGGCGAAGAAGTTAAAGTTGTTGAACTGCAGAGCGAAGGCGGTGCCGCCGGCGCCGTGCACGGAGCACTCCAGTCAGGAGCACTCACAACAACATATACCGCATCGCAGGGTCTTCTGCTCATGATACCCAATATGTACAAGATCGCAGGCGAGCTTCTCCCTGCAGTATTCCATGTCAGCGCCCGCACCCTTGCCGGTCACGCTCTTTCGATCTTCGGCGACCACGGAGACATATATGCAACCCGCCAGACCGGGTTCGCTATGCTCGCCAGCGGCGGCGTCCAGGAAATAATGGACCTCGCAGGCGTAGCCCATCTCTCGGCAATTAAATCGAGGGTGCCTTTCCTCCATTTCTTCGACGGTTTCCGCTCTTCACACGAGATACAGAAGATCGAACCCATGGAGATGGAAGATCTGAAGAAGCTGGTCGACACCGAGGCTCTCAACCGCTTCCGCCACCAGTCTCTGAATCCTGACAAACCCGTTACAAGAGGCACAGCCCAGAACCCTGACATATTCTTCCAGGCTAAGGAGGCATCAAATCCGTTCTACACTCACCTTGACGATACTGTCAACGGGTACATGGAGAAAATATCAAAGCTCACGGGCCGCGAATATAAGCCGTTCACATATTACGGAGCCCCCGATGCTGAAAATATTATAATAGCAATGGGATCCGTTACGGAAACAATCAAGGAAACGATAGACTATCTCGCTGCAACGAAGGGTGAGAAACTGGGACTTATCTCGGTCCATCTCTACAGACCTTTCTCTGCAAAATACCTCCTGAACGTCATGCCGAAAACCGTCAAACGCATTTCAGTTCTGGACCGTACCAAGGAAATAGGTGCCAACGGAGATCCTCTCTACCTCGATGTAAAAGAGATTTTCTATGACCTCGACATGCATCCGGTAATCATCGGCGGCCGTTACGGACTAAGCTCCAAAGACACCACCCCTGCACAGATGATATCAGTCTTCGAGAACATGAAACAGGCCAAGCCGATGAACCAGTTCACGGTTGGCATCGTTGACGATGTTACCTTCAGGTCACTGCCGTTGCTTCCCGAAATAAACGTGAGCGACAAAGGCACCTACTCAGCCAAATTCTACGGTCTCGGATCAGACGGTACGGTCGGCGCCAACAAGGCTTCGATAAAGATCATCGGGGAAACAACAGATAAATACTGTCAGGCTTACTTCGCCTATGACTCCAAGAAGTCAGGCGGTATAACCACATCACACCTTCGATTCGGCGATAAGCCCATCAGGTCACCGTATCTTGTCAATACCCCGGATTTTGTGGCTTGCCACGTCCCGGCCTATCTTGATAAATATGACATGCTCAGGGGACTCAAGAATGGCGGCACTTTCCTGCTGAACTCCATCTGGGATCCGGAAGAGACAAAGACCAAACTTCCGGATGCAACAAAAAAATACCTGGCAGAGCACAAAATCGAATTCTATATAATCAACGCAACCAACATTGCAGAAGAGCTGGGCCTCGGTTCACGCACCAACACAATCATGCAGAGCTCCTTCTTCAAAGTGGCTGAAGTCATTCCTTACAAGCTTGCCGTTGAAGAGATGAAACATTCTGTCATCAAGGCATACGGAAAGAAGGGTGATGCAGTTATAAAGATGAATAACGATGCCATTGACCGCGGCGGTGACGTGACTAAAGTTGAGATCCCGGCAGAGTGGGCTTCGATAATAGTTAAGGCTGACGTTGTTGACACCCGCAAACCTGCCTTCATCCGTGATGTTGTTGATCCGATCAACGGTCAGCGAGGCGACGACCTTCCGGTAAGTGCATTCGTGGGTCGCGAAGACGGTACCTTCCCCGCAGGAACTGCAGCATATGAGAAACGCGGCATTGCAGTGAATGTTCCGGAGTGGCAGATTGAAAACTGTATACAGTGCAACCAGTGTTCGATGGTTTGTCCTCACGCAGCAATACGTCCTTTCCTCCTTACTGACGAGGAACTGGCAGCGGCACCTGCAGGTACAACCGCCAAACAGGGAATCGGTAATACGAAGAGCCACAAGTTCAGAATACAGGTGAGCGTTTATGACTGTACGGGCTGCGGCAACTGCGCCGATGTATGTCCTTCAAAAGTAAAATCACTTATTATGAAACCTCTCGAGACTCAGCTTGCTCAGGCAGACCTGTGGTCACACATGCACGAGAAGGTGGGATACAAGGACAATATCGTCGACAAGTACACCAATGTCAAGAACTCACAGTTTGCACAGCCGCTCTTCGAGTTTTCGGGTGCATGCGCCGGATGCGGTGAGACTCCTTATATCAAGACAATTACCCAGCTTTTCGGTGACCGGATGGTAGTGGCCAATGCAACCGGATGTTCCTCGATCTACGGCGGCTCGGCTCCTTCGACGCCTTATACGGTCAATAAAGACGGACACGGTCCGGCATGGGCCAACTCACTCTTCGAAGACAACGCTGAATACGGCTTCGGTCTTGCACTGGGTTCAACAAGGATCAGGGAACGCATCGAGCGCCTGATGAAGGAGAACCTGGATAAAGGCCTTGCAGCCGGGACTCTTGAAGCATTCAACGGGTGGCTGACCTCGATAGACGACGCCAAAGCCTCGAGAGCAGCTTCTGACAAAGTGGTAGCAGCCTGCGAAAAGGACAAATCTGCAGTGTGCAGGGATATCCTTGACCTCAAACAGTATCTTGTCAAGAAATCGTACTGGATCTTCGGCGGCGACGGATGGGCATATGACATCGGTTACGGCGGCCTCGACCATGTTCTTGCCTCGGGTGAGAATGTTAACGTCCTGGTGCTTGACACTGAGGTCTACTCCAATACCGGCGGTCAGGCTTCAAAATCGACACCTGCAGGAGCTGTGGCCAAGTTCGCTGCCTCAGGCAAGAAGATCCGCAAGAAAGACCTCGGACAGATGGCAATGACTTACGGTTATGTCTATGTAGCTCAGGTCTCAATGGGATCAAGCCAGAACCAGTTCTTCAAGACAATCCGTGAAGCTGAGGAGTTTCCCGGCCCGTCACTTATAATAGCCTACTCACCCTGTATTAATCACGGTCTTCGCAACGGCATGGGCAAAACCCAGGCACAGGCAGAAGATGCTGTTACATCAGGTTACTGGCATCTCTACAGGTTCGACCCGAGGCTCGAGGCAGAAGGCAAAAATCCCTTCCAGCTCGATTCCAAGGAGCCTGACTGGAGCAAATTCCAGGAATTTCTAAAGTCGGAAGTGCGTTACACTTCACTGCTGAAGGACTTCCCGGGTGAGGCCGACGTGCTGTTCAAACAAGCAGAGGAAAACGCAAAATGGAGATACAACACCTACAAGCGCTTTGCTGAAATGAATTTCGCACCTGCGGAAGAAGTGAAAGAGTAAAGTTGTGATATTTCAAAAAAGGGAGCCGGCATAACCGGCTCCCTTAACAATAATGAATTGGGAAGAGTACTGGCAATTGACTATGGAAGAAAACGAACCGGGCTGGCAGTTACCGACCCTCTCCGTATCATTGCATCTCCGCTGGTCACGGTGGCCACTCATGAACTGGAGAGCTTCCTGAAAGACTATTTCTCGCGCGAAAATGTTACCGAGGCTGTCATCGGATATCCTGTCACCGTGAACAATTTGCCCAGTGAAAGTGTAAAGTATATTGACCCGTTCATTGCAAGGTTCAGAAAAATCTTTCCGGAGATTCCGCTGCATCTGGCTGATGAACGCTTCACATCGCAGATGGCGATGAGGGCGATGATTGAGGGCGGTGTAAAAAAAAGTGCCCGGCGAGACAAATCGATGGTTGACAGGATAAGCGCTTCAATTATCCTGCAGTCATGGATGAGCAGAGAAAAAAACATGGAAAACAAAACAAAAAACCAGGAATGACCTACCCGGTATACGTATACGGACACCCGGTGCTGCGTCAGGTGTCAAAAGAGATTGACAGGAATTATCCGGACTTTGAGACTTTCATTGCCGACATGTTCGAAACAATGTACAACTCTGACGGTCTCGGCCTTGCCGCTCCCCAGATAGGTAAATCGGTACGGTTGTTTGTCATTGACGGTGAGCCTCTTGCAAAGGATCATCCGGAGATGAAGGATTTCAAAAAAGTGTTTATCAACCCGCAGGTGACAGAACGCAAAGGTGCAATGGTGCCCATGACCGAAGGGTGCCTCAGCCTGCCGGGACTTCACGAGGAGGTTGACCGCGAGTCGGAGATACGCATTCAGTATTATGATGAGAACTGGAAATTTCACGATGAAGTTTATAACGGTCATAAAGCCAGGGTTGTACTCCACGAATATGATCACCTCGACGGCATTCTTTTCACTGACAAGCTGAGCCCGCTGCGCCGCCGCCTGATCAAGGGCAAGCTGAATGACATCAGCAGGGGCAAGTTTGAAGCCGATTACCGCACTGTCTTGCCTTCGGGAAGACTTTGACCGTTGCCCCGGCCGGATGCCTGAGCCTGGCTTCCGGCAGACATAAACATTCCGTTCCCCGAAGGGTGATGACACCTGCACTTGACAATCAGGCTTTTCTTTCCTAACTTTATTCTGTCTAACGCTGAAGACCCGTGCTTTTCAGGGAGATACCTTTCCTGAGACTTGTGGCGCCGTTGTGTGCAGGTGTCATCGCGGCGGAGGCAGCACCGGGAGGTGATACCTTCGCATGGATCGTCGTTGCTGCCTCCGCCGCCGCCATGACCGTCACAGTACTCAGAAAAATGTACTTCACTGACACTCTCTTCGGCGGCATCCTGATGATTTTCATCGGTGCGGCAGGCTACCTCCTCTACAGCACAGAAAACAGGAGACTCACCACATTCGAAAAACAGGAACAGACATTCCTCCTGAGATTATCCGAATACCCTGATGAAAAGGCTAACAGCCGGTCATTCAGGGCGAAGATTATTGCGGCAGGTACCGATACCCTCCGAACCGGAGTGAAGGGATCGATCCTGCTATACTGCATGAATGACACACTCACACGCGACTGGATCCCCGGTGACAGGCTGCTGATACGCGCCACTCCCCTGCCCGTTGTCAATAACGGCAACCCGTGTGAATTCGACTACCGGAGGTATATGGAAGGCCAGGGCATAAAATACTACGGATTCTTCAGCAGCAACGGCCTGCTGGAGCACTCTTCCCCACGCCGCCGGAACCTCAGGGAGGTATCGCTCGTAACTGCCCGCAGAATGACTGAAGCCTTTGCAGCAGCGGGATTGAAGGGAGAGGATCTCGGGCTTGTAACGGCACTGACAATCGGTGAAAAGGATATGCTCGGCAGGGATCTGCTGACCTCCTTCTCCCGAACCGGGGCGATGCATATAATGGCCGTATCAGGATTGCACGTGGGAATGATCAGCCTGCTGATCTCCGGCATTCTCTTCTTCATGCGGCGAAGAATGCACCTGCTAAAGGTTATTATCATATTACTGTCGCTATGGGCCTTCGCATTCATTACGGGACTTTCACCGTCAGTCCTCAGGGCTACTATTATGTTTTCATTCCTTCAGGCCGGCTCCCTGCTGCACCGTCAGAGCAACAGCATGAACATCCTGCTTGCTTCGGCATTTCTCCTCATTGCGTCACGCCCGGCGGTGCTGTTCGAGGCGGGATTCCAGCTCTCCTACCTTGCGGTTGTTTTCATCATTTTATACTATGAGCCTCTGCACCGTCTGCTGAAACCAGGGAATAAAGTGGCCGACTGGTTCTGGCAGATGACCGCCGTTTCCGTTGTTGCCCAGGCCGGTACCTTAGCACTGACTGTCAGACTGTTCAATATCTTCCCCCTGCTTTTCCTTGTCACAAACCTGATAGTGATACCGATCTCTTTCGCCGTACTTGCGCTTGCTCTCCTGCTGGTCATATTCTCACCGTTAGGCCCCGTGGCGGCATTCTTCGGTACCCTGCTGAGGTGGCTGTCACATCTGACCGTCGGTTATACTGACTTTGCCGCATCTCTCCCCCACGGAGTAATCGAAAATATCGGCTTTACCGGCGTTGAAACCGTGTTGCTCACCCTGGCTTTTGCCCTGCTTATGGCCTCGCTACTGAGAGTCGGAAAATTCACACTGAAGCCATTCCTCATTGCCGCTTCGCTCTTCGTCTCAGCCGGTCTTATATGTAATTTCAGTGAAAGCAGGAAAGAAGGTCCGCTTATATATAACATTAAAGGAAAGCCACTTACAGCATATCAGTCGGGAAGGCACCTGATCCTGTTCACTGATGACGGCGTGATACCCGCCGAGGTGAAAAAGCACGCTGCCACCCGACGGCTTAAGATTGAAATCAGGCCACGCAGGTAATGATTCTTTTTATATAACTTTGCCGGATATTACGCTGACACAAATGAGAATAGTAATTGCCGGGGCAGGCGAAGTGGGCACTCATCTTGCAAAGATGCTTTCCCAGGATGACCATGAAATCATACTCATCGACTCCGAAGAAGAGAGGCTAAAACCAATTGACGCGGTTATTGACGTACTGACTTATGAAGGGTCAGCCACCTCTCTGGATATTCTCCGGGAGGCTGTCAAGAAAAACACCGACCTCTTTATTGCCGTCGCCCATTATGAAGACACGAACATCACCGCGGCAATTCTGGCAAAAAAGCTTGGCGCGAAAAAAGTAATAGCCCGTATTGACAACATGGGATATCTCGAAAGAGGCAACCGGGATTTCTTCAGGGAGATGGGCATCGACCATCTTATCTATCCTGAACTTATTGCAGCCAAGGAAGTTATCGGGCTGCTTAAGGAAACCGGTACTACGGAATTCATGGATTTTGCAGGAGGTAAACTCTCGCTTTATGTACAGAAGCTCGAAGCCAATGCTCCGGTCCTGAACAAGAGTCTGGAGGAAGTGGCGAATACTTTCGGGTCAATCCTTTACCGGGCAGTAGCCATCAAGAGACACGACCGCACGATTATTCCGAGGGGCAAGGAGGAATTTCACGAAGGAGACCTGGCATATGTCATCTCCACCCGTGAAGGCATCGGCGACATGATGAAGTTCTCAGGTAAAAAGAACATCGAAGCCCGCAGTGTAATGATCCTGGGAGGAAGCCGTATCGGCAGGCACGTCGCCCTCAGTCTCCAGCACGAATGCCAGGTGAAACTAATTGACAGCAACCTTGAAAGGTGCCAGACGCTGGCTGAACAGCTGGAGGATACCCTGGTGATCAACGGCGACGGACGTAACAGGGATCTTCTGGCCGAGGAAGGCCTGAATAACATGGACGCCTTTGTAGCCGTGACCGGAAACTCTGAGACCAACATTCTCTCCTGCCTGCTGGCAAAGAAGATGGGCGTAATGAAGACCATCGCCGAGGTGGAGAACATGGAATATATCAACCTTGCGGAGAACACAGGAATTGATACAATCATCAACAAGAAAATAGCCACTGCCGGCCGCATCTTCCGTCATACGATGAACCCCAATGTCACACAGGTAAAAATGATGACAGGGACTGACGCCGAAGTGCTCGAATTCTTCGTTTCGGAGAGTGCGAGGGTGACTGACGGACCGCTCAGGCTCATCAACTTTCCTAAGGATGCCATTGTCGGAGGAGGTATCCGCGACGGCAAGCCATTTATCGCCACCGGCGACACTCATATCCAGTACGGCGACAAGGTTGTAGTCTTCGCCCTTCCCTCGGCCTTTGATAAACTGAACAAGTTTTTTACAAGCGACAGGAAGTAACCCGGGATCCGGTAACCTGTTCTGAGTTTTGAATTCGCAATTTCAATCGCAATTCGCAAATCGCAAATCTACAATTCCAATATCCCCTTCCCCTGCCTGAGTATTAACGGCTCGGGACCGGTGCAATCGACAATGGTTGAAGGCTCATTGCTTCCGAACCCACCGTCCACTACCAGATCGGCAAAATCGAAATATTTTTCGTGAATTAACTCAGGATCAGTGATATATTCGATAATCTCATCGTCATTGTGTATCGAGGTGGTCATCAGAGGCCTCCCCAGGTCACGGACCAGCTCCATAGTTATGTTGTTGTCCGGGATACGTATCCCCAGTGTCTTCTTCTTATGCTTGAAAATAACCGGTATCTGGTTGTTGGCCGGTACGATGAAGGTGAACGCTCCGGGCAGATTGCGCTTCAGCAGCCTGAAAAGATTATTGTCGTGGATAACGGTGTACTCCGAGAGCTGGCTCATCGATGAAAAGATCATTGACATATCGGGATTACCTGGATTCAGGCCCTTGTATTTTGCTATCTTCTCAATGGTTTTGGTGGCCTTGATATCGCACCCCATCGCATAGATCGTGTCTGTGGGATAAATGACAATGCCACCCTGTTCAAGCACCCACGTCACTTTGCGGATGTGATCCGGATTCGGATTTTCAGGATAGAGTTTAATTATCATCCGTTACATTTTATGGGTGCAAAGATAAAAAGATAAGTTCAGCCAGGGACAAAAAAAAGAGGGTAAGCCCCTCATATCGCACCGCTACAACCTTCTACCCTTGCTGCCTTCCGACCCTGGGGGAGTTCAAAGGGAGCTGGTCGTATGAGACTTACCCCGGCGCAAAGGTAATATTTTTTGGCCCCCGTCCAAATATTTGTTGCGAACTCTGATGCCATCGGATTTTAAGGAAATAGATTATATTTGTTCTGCTAACCTCAAATACCCGATGAAATGGAAGAAAAAAAATCTGTCTGGAAAGAAACCCTGAATTACGGACTCATTATGGGTCTTGTCACAATTGTATTTTCAGTGCTTACCTATATGCTTGACGTCACCGGAAAGCCCTGGGTCATCGTACCTAGTCTAATTATCTCAATTGTGACTCTGTACCTGCTTCTGCGCTCATACCGCGACACTTTTAACCACGGGTACATATCATACGGCAAAGCGGTTGGTGCCGGCGTGGTGATAAGCATCTATTCCGCCATCCTGGGAGCTATCTATATATACATACTCTACGGATTCATTGATCCGGGACTTGTTGACAAGCAGATCCTTGAAGCTGAAGAAAAACTCATTGCCAGGGGTATGCCTGAAGGCTCAATTGATGCCGCGCTGGAGATGCAGGCCAAATTCATGAAACCCTGGTTTATGGCCATTTCATCTATTTTCACCGCAGCCTTTTTCGGTCTGATTCTGTCACTTTTAGTTTCCCTGTTCATTAAGAAAGAGGGTAACCCGTTGCTTGACGATGAGGTAAAATAACAATGGATCTGTCTGTTGTTGTTCCGGCCTTTAACGAGGACGAGTCGCTGCCTGAACTGGCAGAATGGGTTGACAGGATATGTGTCTCATCATCATTGAGTTATGAACTTATCGTCATTGATGACGGAAGTAATGACAAAACATGGGATGTGCTCACTGCCCTCTGTAAAAAGTACAGCACCGTGAAAGCTGTCAGGTTCCGCCGGAACTATGGCAAGGCAGCCGCTCTCCATACAGGATTTGAAAATGCACAGGGAGATGTCGTCATAACAATGGACGCCGACCTTCAGGACAGTCCTGATGAGATCCCCGGTCTTGTCCGGATGGTCCGCGAAGAAGGTTTCCAGGTAGTCTCGGGCTGGAAAAAGAAAAGGTTTGACCCGTTCATTAAAAGGAGCACCTCCAAACTATACAATTACACTGCAAGGAAATTTTCAGGTATCAGGCTGCACGACTTCAACTGCGGACTCAAAGCTTATGATGCCGAGGTAGTTAAGAGCATCGAGGTCTTCGGTGAGATGCACCGTTATATACCGATGCTGGCCAAAGAGGCCGGCTTCCGCAACATAGGAGAGAAAGTGGTACAGCATCAGTCCCGGAAGTACGGGGTGACAAAATACGGTCTGGACAGGTTCTTCAAGGGTTATCTCGACCTCCTAACAATAAGCTTCATCACGCGGTTCGGCAAGAGCCCGATGCATTTTTTCGGAATGTGGGGTACGCTGATGTTTCTGACCGGATTCATCATGGCAGGATATCTCGGTGTCCGGAAGCTCGTTTTCGTCTGGCAGAACCTTCGGGTTCCGCTTGTTACAGACAGCCCGTGGTTCTATATTTCACTGGCCGTGATGATCATCGGGTCATTTCTTTTCCTCACCGGATTCCTTGCGGAACTTGTAAACCGCCGTTCCCCGGAGCGGAACAGGTACCTGATAAGGGACAGGGTGAACCTGTAAACGCAGGCAATAGGCAATAGAGGGCCGAACGTAATAAAATGCCCTGTGGGTCCGCCAGCTGGCGGAAGAGGCGCCAGACAGTGGAGGGCAGACAGTAGGCAATAGGCAGTAGGCAATAGGAGACTATTCTCAAATCGCAAATCGCAAATTCAGGGTCTTCAGCATTTCCTCTGAGTCAGTCTGTGCAGCACTCTCAGGGCATCAGTGAGTTTGTCCCACGAGTAAAGTTTTTTCTGCTCCTCAAGGCCCGGCTGAAACGCATTCTCGTCTCCTCTGAAAAATTTCTTAATTGCACCTGCAATTGCACCTGCTTCGGGTTGCACTACGTATCCGCATTTTCCGTCCGGCACAATCTCAGCAAGCCCGCCTACATCCGTCACTATCATGGGCTTGTTAAAATGATAGGCAATCTGTGTCACGCCCGATTGCGTCGCGGAACGGTATGGCTGTACAATAATTGAGGCGGCTGAGAAATAATACCTTACATCATCATTGCTTATAAAATGCGTATGAAGAATAACCCTGTCACCCAGGTTATTCTTCCTGATTATTTCCAGATAACTCTTTTCATCCTCGTAGAATTCCCCGGCCACAATCAGCTTCACCCCTGACTCACGTACTCCTTCATCGGCCATGGCTTCCAGAAGCAGGTCAAGGCCTTTGTATTCCCTGATGAAACCGAAGAACAGCATGAACCTGTCTGCAGATGACAGCCTGAGCCTGCCGACGGCCTCATCCCGTGAAACAGGCTCACCGTAGTTGTCAAACAGGGGGTGTGGTGAAATAATGCATGGCATCTTTGAATTGAAAGTCCGGAGATCATTTTGTACTGCCCTGGTCATTACAAGGGCTCCGTGGATACCGCGGATGAAGAACCATGTCAGAAACTTGTCCCCGAACCTTTTTTCGTGAGGAATGACATTGTCGAAGATCGTCAGAACACTTGTGTGGCCGTTGCTCCTCACAATCCTTGCAATGATGCCCAGTGCCGGTGCCATAAACGGGAGCCAGTAACGAAGTATTATCATGTCAGGCTTCGTACGCCTGAGTCTGAGGCCTATTCCGAACCAGTTCAGGGGGTTCACGGAATTAATCGCTCGGGTGATTGTTACTCCCTCGGGCGAGTTGCCGTCATCATACTGTGATTTTCCGGGGAAAAGGAACCAGGGGTACTGAAGAGAAAAAGTGTATATGGCAGCTGCGTCGCCCTCGCGGAGAAACTGCTTAGCCATACGTTCATTGTATGCCGCAATTCCGCCACGGTAAGGGTGAGCCGGTCCGCATATGACAATCTTCATCATGGTCAGTGTGCTTCTCCTTTTACATAATCTGTAAGATATGCATACTGTGGCGTGAGACCTCCCTTGTCGGTAATTGTCGCCCTCAGAATCATCGGGGAAGGATTGTCATTGAACAGATCGGGAAGCACATTCTCCATAAGCTGTCTGCCGTAATCGCTTGAAGCATCACGCGGCAGCTCGCCCGGGAGGTTGTCTATTGACATCACCGCAATGTGTTCAGGTGCGTTGAAGGCTGCTTCCTCGGCATGGGTAAAGCGGTTATAACTGTAAAACGGGTCCGCAATACTTGTCGCTCTCAGAGTGGTGGGAATCGGTCCTGCAATGTCACAGCTGATGTCGGCGATCACGGAGATCCTGAAATCAGGACCGGATATATCATCCTTAGTAAAGAACACCGGAGAGCGGGGATCCCAGAAATGAGCTGCAATGAACACATCAGTTACCCTGGTGAATTTTTTGAAATCCGGAAGATAGTCTTCCGGGTGATAGAGAAAATTGTTAAAGTCGAACGGTCTGCCGTCATTGTGTCTGACATAATGCTGCGGGCCGATCTGGCAAAAGACCGGGACGTCATATTCCATAGCGAGAAAATCTTCAGGTGTAACTTTCAGAAGGTTGCTGCATACGGAAAGAGTTTCCAGGGCACCTGAAGCAACGCGGCCCTCGCCGGTAACAAGTATTTTCAGTCCCGGCTTAAGCTGTATCATTCGGAGACCTGCCCACATTTCATCGAGGTCACGGCACTGAAATGCGGGTTTGAGTTTGAACCTGTTTGTCTTTATTCCTCTTGCTCTGAGGGCGTTGTAAGCCCCCACTATGCCTGCCCATCTACCGAATGCCACAACGCGCTGGCCCTTGTCGGTGGTCAGGTACTCATAGTCGATGAGTCTAACTTTCTTCCTGAGGATTTCCTGCAGCATCGCCCGGTTATGTTCCTGTTTCTTTGCCACATGAGCAAAGAAGAGGTAAGTTTTCCCTTCGATGTACAGCCGTTTGTCGACCTCCTTCACTCCCATCAGGATGTCACAGTTGCTCAGGTCTTCCCGAAGAGGTATTCTGAGGTATTCGTATTCCTCGTCGGTATAGCACCGAATATCGGAAGGCTGAACGTAGAATTTGACGAACGGGTACTGTGTCTGCAGTGCTACAATCTGTGAGGGTGTAAGGGGGACCCTGCGGTCAGGCGGGGTCTTTGTTTCGCGAAGGATACCCACCTTAAGTCTCTTTTCCATTACGGTAATAATTGAGGACGGTGTGAAGATAATAATTCGGCCTGATTTTTGTGCATCTTTTTGTCACTGCAGCGATTAAATGTGTAATTTTGCGCTGTATTACAAACAATGGGGCTGACCTGGTTTTGACAGCAAGCCGTGATGGTATGTAAGCATGCAGAGAGTGGTGACGCATCTCTTTAACTTGTGTCTCACAACAATAACTGGCGAGAATAACTACGCTCTTGCTGCTTAACCGAACCAAGTAGGTTAAGCTTAATCCCGGCACCAGGTGCTGGGACGAGACGCTTCCCGGGCGGTGACGCCCTGTACCAACCCGATAAGGAGGCGCACGCAATTCAGGGATTGTCTGACGGTTTCTCCGGCCTGAAGATGAAATAAAGGAGATAAGTTGAGATCCGGTTGCCTGGCACCTCGTCTCTTCCGACAACCAAGACAGGATAAGCATGTAGAAAGCATATGATTGCCTTGCCTGGACGCGGGTTCGACTCCCGCCAGCTCCACAAAAGACTCTATCCCAATCAATTAGGGTCTTTTTGTCTCCCAATGCAGCGCAGGTTTACTGAGCGTTTCCGCTGCTCGATGTAACGCAAGCGTGCATATACTGAGCAAATACATAATTGCTCCTGCGCAACATGCTCGATTTCAGCTCTTAAAGTGGTGGCAACATCTTTGCAACTGCTCCCCGAAAAGCAAAAATATAGGTGAATAAAACTCTCCAATTGTTACACCTATTTTATTTACCCCCCATTTTGGTGTAAGAATTGGTGAATTTGATGTTCGCGAAACCGCATGGAATCTTGTTTATCGACTTTGCTGAACTGATAAAACTCTGTTAATGATCCATTTAACTATTTACCGCTATAGCAGTAATATATAAGATTTTTACATTATGAAAGGACCTATTATGCTTTTATTACTGCCATGACAGTAATAATATGCCAATTGCTTGCTGTTATTAAAGAAATTGTTTACTTTTACCGCTATAAAGGTA
>JBBRXA010000003.1:0-124028 GCA_038248855.1 Bacteroidales bacterium
GGCTGAACTCACGGAAGAGGCGTCCTGTGACCCCCTGCAGGAAGACGATGGGAAAGAATACTGCCACAAGTGAAACGGTTGTTGCGATAATTGCAAAATAGATCTCACTCGATCCTTTCCGGGCAGCTTCGACAGGAGACATCCCGTGCTCGACCTTCGTGTAAATGTTTTCCACAACCACTATTGCGTCATCAACCACCAGGCCGATGGCGAGAACAACGGCAAACAGCGTAAGGATATTAATTGTGAATCCGGCAATATACATCACGAAAAAGACGCCGATGAGAGCTACCGGAATTGCTATTACAGGAATCATTGTTGTGCGCCAGTTGCGCAGAAACAGGAAGATTACAAGTACAACCAGTGCGAATGCAATGAATATTGTCTGCTCAACCTCTTCTATTGCTTTCCTGATGTAAATGGTGTTATCGAACACGACATCCGTTTTTATATCCTCCGGCAGGTCTTTCTTTAGCTGCTCAAGAATTATTTTTGCATTATCTACAATGTCGATATAGTTTGCTCCAGGCTGAGGGGTAAGCGAGACGATTACGCTCGGCAGACCGTTAACCTTCACCATCGAACGGATGTTTTCGGCGTCCACCTCTGCAATCCCTATATCGCTGAATTTCACTGCCCTGTTACCGTCTTTCTTGATAATGAGGTCATTGAACTCGTCGACGCTTCTGAGCCTGCCGAAGGTCCTTATGGTCAACTCAGTGTTGTCTCCCTCGATTCTGCCTGACGGAAGCTCCACATTCTCACGTGTAACTGCGTTTCTTACGTCAAGCGGAGTCAGACCGTATGCGACCAGTCTCGAAGGATCCATCTTCATCCTTATGGCCAGTTTTTTGGATCCCCATACGCTTACTGCACTTACTCCGGGAATGGTCTGCATCCGCTCTTTAAAGTTGATCTCGGCGAATGTGCTTACATCGATTATCGATCTGCTTTCACTGCGCAGAGAGACGCCGTAGATAGGCTGTGCATCGGCATCAGCCTTCTGTACTACAGGCGGATCGACATCCTGAGGAAGACGGCGCATGGCCCCCGATACCTTGTCGCGAACGTCGTTTACAGCAGTCTCCATGTCGACCTCGAGCTTGAACTCCACGGTGATACGGCTTGACCCGTCGCTTGAAGAGCTGGAAATCGACCTGATGCCCTGGACTCCGTTAATGGCAGACTCAAGAGGCTCGGTGATCTGTGTCTCGATTACATCTGAGTTGGCCCCGGGGAACGAAGTGGATACGGTAACAATCGGCGGGTCAACACTGGGATAGTCACGTATTCCCAGGTAGGTGAATCCTATTCCTCCGAGAATGAGCACCACGAGGCTCATTACGGTGGCCAGAACGGGTCTTTGTATGCTTATTGAGGATAAACTCATTTGTTGCTCTTTTTTTAAAGTAGGAACAGGAAGGGATGACCTATTCGGTGATATTTACCCTTACCGCCATATTAGGTCTTAGTTGCATCAGGCCGCTTGTAATAACAGTGTCACCCTGACTGATGCCTGAAAGGATCTCAACCATCGACTCAGTCCTTATACCTGCCACAACAGGAACCAGTATAGCCTTGCCACTGCGGAATATCCAAAGTTTCTTTTCGTTCATATCCGGTACCACCGCTTCGCTGGGCACCTGTAATGCATTGTTTTTTTCATTTGTTATGACGGCAAGCTCTTCTGCAAACATGCCTGGAACAAGACGCTTATCACGGTTGTCAAAAAGTGCCCGGAGACCTATTGTAAGCGTTGTCGGATCAACACGGTAGTCAATAGCATAAACATATGCAAAAAACTCTTCATCATATCCCTGGGTTCTGAAAGAGACTTTCTTTCCCATCAAAGACTCGGAAACATATTTTTCAGGTATGGCGAATTCAAGCTTCAACTGGTTATAGTCAATAAGGTGAGCAATTTTGACCGAAGGCTGCACATAGGTGCCCTCACTGACAAAACGAAAGCCGATGACACCGTTAAACGGAGCCCTGACTTCGGTCTCAGCGATCCTTACTTTAAGCAGGTTGATGTCAGCAAGTATTACATTATAGTCAGTCTGCAACTGGTCAAAGGCTTCGCGGCTGACGGCATCCTTCGCCAGGAGTATTCTCTGACGCTCCAGTTTCTCGGATAGCATTTTCTCCTGCAGTTCCGAACGGCGCAGCTGAGCCTGCAGATCATCATCGTAAATCTTTACAAGCAGATCTCCTTTTCTCACCGGGCTGCCTTCCTTGAAAAAAACGCCTGTGACTTTGCCCGACACCTTGCTTACGATATCGACCTCCTCATTGGCGAGAAGTGTCCCTGCCGATCTGATTCCGTTAGAAAGATATGAAGGTTTTGCGATGCTTCCCATTACCGGTAGCACAGCTGCTCCCTGCTGGCCTCCCTGGCCCTGGCCTCCGGGACGCTGGCCCTGGACCTGTGCAGGCGCTGATGCTGATACATTGAGGCCTTCTTTCTTATTACCAAAAAGACCCAGTTTGGGTCCAAAAAAACCTGCAACAAGAACCAACGGAATGCTGATCCACAATATTATTTTCGTACTCTTTTTCATCCTGTTAAACTGTCATAGATATCTAAATATTCAGACCTGCAAAATTAGCTGAATATTCCGATGGTAATGTTAAAGTATATTAAAACGGGTGCGAAGGCGTTCAGTATCAGTATGTGGCAATTACCTCTCCTGTAATCCTTTCCAGGTTGTTTGTCACCTGCCGCCACGGGACAGTGAATCCGTTGGCTATCATCGTGAATGCCAGTATCCTGCCACTGTTAGTGGTTACATATCCGGCAAATGACCTCACTGAACCGATTGACCCTGTTTTGGCAATAACCCTTCCCCTGAATAAATCGCTTCTGAAATAGCTTTTCATAGTGCCGGAGACTCCTGCTTCAGGAAGAGAGGAACGAAAAACTTCCGAATGTCTGCTGTTGTACATGTGAACCAGCAGTCTCGTTGTCATCAGGGCGCTGATATTGTTATTGGGCGACAGCCCGGAACCGTCAAGTATCACAGCCTCGTAGGGTTCACAT
Source organism: Bacteroidales bacterium (assembly GCA_038248855.1). Taxonomy (GTDB): domain Bacteria; phylum Bacteroidota; class Bacteroidia; order Bacteroidales; family VadinHA17; genus SR-FBR-E99. The sequence goes on from JBBRXA010000003.1 coordinate 3,041, forward strand.
CCTACAGAGTCGAGAAAGTTTCTGATTACTGTGGATCCGGCGCTGAATGTACCGCCTGTACCCGTTGCCAGCCCGAGGTATTTTCTGAGCGCCTCTGCATACAGGTTTACGCTCTCGTGATTTGTGGTTCTGATGATTTCACTGAGGGGCGGAGAGAGTGTTACACAAACCGGGGGATTAGATTCCTCATTCAGGCTAACCCTCTCACGGGCAGGTCTGTCTTTAACTTTAATTCCCGCCTGCTGCAATGCCTTATCGAGCTGATTCACAACGGTGAACGGCGGGTCAGGCATAGATGCCCTGAGAATCATACTGCTGTCAGCCGGAACGGAGCCGGAGATCCAGGCACTGGTAGAATAGGGAGCATTGTAAACATAACCGTTGTCAGACTTTCCGGAGGAGGTCAGGTAATTTTCGATCTGCATCTCCCTTCCGTACTGATCTGTAGAATCAATGACCGCAGTTGTTCCTTCCGAAAAGCCTGTAACATATATATTGTATTTGTTGTCGTTATAGTTGAGGTCATATACCCCGGCGCCGTAATAATTGCCAAGATCGGCCCATGACCATCCTCCAGGGACGGGGTTATGGTCGTAAACTGACTCCGCTGCCGCCACACGTCCTGTTACCCGCCGCAGCCCGGCAGCTGCCAGCGCTTCAGTCCACCGTGCCGGCAGATCACCGTAATGGTCGGAGAAATAGGCTGATCCGAGTGCAGGGTCTCCTCCTCCGAGAATTACGACATCGCCGTAAAGGACTCCTTTCCTGCTGTTGAAACGGCCTGACATGAAGACGCTGGTGGTGAAACGGTAATCAGCCCCAAGCAGGGAGAGTGAAACGGCTGTGGGATACAGCTTCATAACTGAGGCCGATGCCAGGTTGCGGTCAGCATCAAACCCGAAGACGACCTCGCCGGTAACCGCATCGGCGAAACATATCGAGTATGAAGTGCCGGTAAGAGTTGTGTCTGCCAGCATGGATTTCAGCTCCGCCTCCTGGCCGTTAATGCAGGTGAGCGCGAGAGCTGTCAGCATCAGTGTTGTAATTCCCCTGCGTTTCATAAGGCCTTATTTTGTTCAAGTGTTGACAGTAAACCGCAGGCAGCATTGATATCCTGACCCCTGCTTGCACGTATTGTGGCAGTGATGCCTTTTGCATTAAGACTGTCACGGAAAGCTTCCATTTCAGCGGTGCCGGGACTGGCATATTCCGAACCGGGAATTGCGTGGAAGCGGATCAGGTTGATGCGGCACCTGATACCGTTGAGGATCTTTGCCAGCTCCTTCACATGGCGGGGGGTATCATTCATACCTTTAAAGACTATATATTCAAAGGAGACACGCCTTTGCCTGCCAAAGTCAAAGGACCTGATTATATCAAGCACTTCCTTTACCGGATGGGCATTCTGAACCGGCATCAATGCCTGACGCTCCTCATCATAGGGACTGTGAAGACTAACCGCAAGATTGCATTTTGTGGAGTCCAGAAATTGCTGCATTTTGGCAACAATGCCTACGGTGCTGACTGTTATCCGCGTAGGGCTCCATCCGTAACCCCATTCCGAGGTAATTATCTCAAGGCTCTTCAGAACCTCCCCGAGGTTGTCGAGCGGTTCCCCCATTCCCATATATACAATATTTGTCAGTCCTGGATGTTCCGGGATGCTCCTGAACTGGTTCAGGATATCGCCTGAGGAGAGGTTCCCCTGAAAGCCCTGTTTCCCTGTCATGCAGAAATGGCAACCCATACGGCACCCGGATTGTACGGAGAGACATACTGTCGCCCGGTCACGGTCCGGAATAAAAGCCGTCTCAATGAATCGGTTCTGAAGGACCCCGAACAGGTATTTCTTTGTGCCGTCACTGCCGGCAGCCTCGGATGACGGAGGAGTGATCCCCACATCGTAAGTCTCAGAAAGCTTTGTTCTCGCTTTGAGGGAGAGGTCTGTCATCTCCTCAACGGACTGCACGCCCTTTTTATAAAGCCAGCCAGCAATCTGTTTGGCCGCGTACGGGGGAAGCCCTGCTGCGGAAGTGACGGCAGAGAGTTCTGTCAGGGTCTTTCCGAATAGTCTTTCCTTCATCGTCAGAATCTGTAGGCCGCCTTTTCCAGTTCATCGATACTTTTAAACGGCTTCTGCGGCTTGAGGTACCCGTTCAGAAAGTCGTAGACATCGAGCCTTATCCGCCTTGCCTCCCTGTAGTCCATCCTGTTGAAGGAATGACCGCCTGGCATGGCATCAAAAATTTTGTATTTGAAATTTTCCTTGCCTGCCGCCTTCAGGGACATAATCAGATGCTCTACCTCCAGAACATTGACATCCTCGTCGTTGGTATTGGTATGGATCAGCAGCGGAGTGTTTTTATAGCGCTCCACCTGCCATGCCGGAGAGCGTTTACGGTATTCCGCAACATTCTCGTCGGCGGTCTTGCCTATATGATAATCGGCTGAGTAGAGGTCGCGGTACTCGTCGTCCTTGTATCCCATTCGTGCAACAAGATCACTGACGGGTACCCCTGCATAGCAGGCCTTGTACGCTTCAGGGTGGTCAAAGATGCAGAAGAGCCCTATCAGCCCGCCGTGACTCCACCCGATGACTCCCACACGGTCCTTGTCGACAATGTCATAGTTGTCAATCATATACTGACGGCTGGCGTCGACATCATCGACCTCGAGCCCTCCGTAATCGATGTTCCGGAACATTCCTGCACCGTAGCCGGTCGATCCGCGGTATTCAGCTGCAACGACAATGTAACCCTGTGATACCATCTCACGCACGATGTGGGTATAGTAAGTGTCAAAATTTGCATGCACCCCGCCGTGAGGGAATACCAGGAGCGGGTATTTCTTCGACGGGTCAGCATCGCGCGGGATGAATACATAGTTCCAGAATTTCAATGGGTTGCCGGCACCCTGACCTGTCGGGTTGCTCTCTTTTGCCGGAGGGGGCCCGGTAATATATATTTTGTCCACATATGCCACATCGCCAACCCTGTCAAACCATAGCAGGTCGTCGATCTTTTTCTCAAGAACATCAAGCCGGTGGTCCAGTGCATCAAAATTCCCGTCTACAGACCGGATGGCATTCATCAGCTCGGTGTTGCCCGGCTGTGCTGCCAGGGAAAGAGTTCCTGCAACAAAAAATGTAAGGACAGTGAGAGTCCTGTAAAACTTTCTTTTCATATTTTTCTTGTATAATGGGTTAAATTTCCTTCTCACCTGAGAATACGAATGTGGCCGGACCCCGCAGGCTGATATCTGTTACCTTTTCGTTCCTGATTTTAAAAGCTATATGCAGAGTGCCCCCTTTGACCATTACCTCCGCCTGATCTGTGACAATTTTTCCGGAAAGGGCTGCCGCAATGGCAGATGCAGTGGCACCCGTTCCGCATGCCAGCGTCTCGTCCTCAACTCCGCGTTCATATGTCCGGAGCTTGAGCCTTTCACCCTCGATCTGTACGAAATTCACGTTCACACCCGCAGGCGCGTACACCGGAGAGTAGCGGAGTTTCCTTCCCTCCGTGACCACGTCAATCTTGTCCACTTCATCCCTGAAAACGACAAGGTGGGGAACACCGGTATTCACAACCATTCCGTCCGACGTCCTGACAACATCATGTACATCATTGATTGACAAATCAATAAGTTCACCCTCCGGGGAAGCTGTATGGGGTCCGTCGCCGACCAGGAATTTCAGTTTGCGCTGGCCGGTAAGATTTTTCATGACGAAATGAGCCGCGCATCGCCCGCCATTGCCGCACATTGTCGAAGGGTACCCGTCAGAATTGAAGAAGACCATTTCGAAGTCGTACCCTTCATGCTCTTCGATGAGAATTAAACCGTCGGCACCAATACCGAGTCTGCGGTCACAAAGCCGGCTTATTAACTTATTGTCAGCATGATCTATCACTGCCGGGGTGTTGTTTACAATGATGAAATCATTACCTGCTCCTTCGTATTTGTTAAATAGAATTTTCATTACGTTAAATTGAGGTTAAATATCGTCAAAGCAGCGTCTCATTATGTTAAAAAAGTGAAAATTTGCAGAACATTTCAATGAAAACAGGGTTGTAAAGATATGAATCTTTAACGGAGGCACGTAATTTGAGGAACAGGAACGGAGTAATCAAAAGTCATTCAAAATTCAGTATAAAACTATGAAGGTGAAATCACTTATCGCAACACTGTTCATTGCACTTTTCGGGGCAATGGCAGGTCTGTTCATCTACACAAGGTTTCTTGCCAGGGATAATCTTGTGATTGGGGCAGACAAAGAGAAAAATGAGATTGAGGAAAACGCAAGGTATGCCAATCTGGTTCCTCAGAGCGGTGTTAGCGACTTTACCTTTGCTGCAGAGAAAACCGTACACGCTGTGGTGCATGTAAAGACGAAAGCAACTGTCGACTACGGCAACAACAACCCGCTTTATGAATTCTTTTACGGGCCCGGGAACAGCAAACCGAGGGAGGTTCGCGGTTTTGGCTCCGGCGTGATCGTGTCTGCCGACGGTTATATTGTGACAAACAACCACGTCATTGATGAAGCCGATGAGGTGGAGGTGACTCTCAACGATAAACGTACATTCTCCGCTGAGGTTCTGGGCCGTGATCCGAGTACGGATATTGCACTTCTCAAAATAAAGGCAACGGGCCTGCCGTTTGTGAAATTCGGTAATTCTGATGCAATCAGGCTAGGCGAGTGGGTCCTCGCAGTGGGAAACCCGTTTAACCTCACTTCAACGGTCACGGCAGGTATTGTCAGTGCCAGGGGCAGGAGCCTGAATTTGCTCGACAACCAGTACCGTATCGAATCGTTTATACAGACTGATGCCGCACTGAATCCCGGCAACAGCGGGGGAGCACTTGTGAACACCAGCGCTGAACTTATTGGGATAACAAGTGCAATAATCTCACCCAGCGGCTCATATGCAGGAAACTCATTTGCGGTTCCGACAACCATTGTTAAAAAGGTTTTTGAGGATCTCAGGCAGTTCGGCGAGGTGCAGCGCGGACTAATGGGTGTGAACATCACGGATGTTACATCTGAACTGGCTGAAGCCGAGAACCTGAAGGAGGTCAGTGGAGTGTACCTCTCAGGGATAACACCGGGCGGAGCTGCAGAAAATTCAGGACTGAAGGAGAAGGATGTAGTGGTTGCCATCAACGGTGAGCCCGTTGAAACAACTGCTGGCCTGCAGGAGAAAGTCAGCAGGTACAGACCTGGAGATAAGATCGAGGTGTCATATCTTCGTAAGGGCAAACCCGACAAGGTCAATGTTACACTGCGAAATATTGACGGAGGAACAGGAGTGGTAGCCCAGGGATCATCTTCGGGAACTGTTTTCGGAGCTTCACTGATTCCGCTGGGAAGCGCTGAGAAGAAACAGTACAGTATTGACAGCGGTGTGAAAATAGCTTCAATTTCTGAAGGGCGGTTCCGTGATCTGGGTCTTGCAAGAGGAACGGTAATCATCACGGTGAACGGACAGAAAGTTAACAGTGCTTCAGATGTCAGAAAGGCATCAGGGGAGGAAAAGAATCTCTCATCGGTGGAGGGTTATACCCCGGACGGAACCTACTTTAAATACCAGACAAGGAGATAGTCGTTTACTGGTATTGTAACTATCATAAAATAAGGATATTACGCAATGCAATATCCTGACTTTTTTTTGACCTTGAGTATATTTGTTTATTAATTAAAAAAGAAGTAACTTTGCGAAAATTTTTTCGAAGGGGCAAGCAGCATGAGACAACTTAAAATTACCAAATCCATTACAAATCGTGAAAGTGCCTCTCTGGACAAGTATCTGCAGGAAATTGGTAAAGAAGAGTTGATATCGGTTGAGGAAGAGGTAGAGTTAGCACAGAGGATAAAGAAGGGTGACAGGGCAGCTTTGGAGAAGCTCACAAAAGCAAATCTTCGGTTTGTTGTCTCAGTGGCCAAACAATATCAGAATCAGGGACTTAGCCTCCCGGACCTTATCAATGAGGGTAACCTCGGCCTTATCAAGGCAGCAGAAAAGTTTGACGAGACACGCGGATTCAAGTTTATATCTTATGCCGTATGGTGGATCAGGCAGTCTATTCTCCAGGCTCTCGCCGAGCAGTCGAGGATAGTACGTCTGCCTCTCAACCAGGTAGGATCACTGAATAAGATCAACAAGGCCTTTGCACGCTTTGAGCAGGAGAATGAGCGCACCCCGTCACCTGAAGAGCTTGCCGAGGTGCTTGATCTTCCCAAGGAGAAGGTGGCTGACACCCTTAAAGTATCAGGCCGTCACGTATCCGTTGATGCACCTTTCGTAGAGGGTGAAGACAACAGCCTTCTGGATGTGCTCACCAATCTCGACTCACCGGTAGCTGACAAGCTGCTCATTGACGAATCTCTGTCTAAAGAGATAGACAGGGCGCTTGCCACACTCACTGAACGCGAGAGAGACATCATCCGTTATTTCTTCGGTATTGCATGCCAGGAGATGACGCTTGAAGAGATTGGCGAAAAGTTCGGACTTACACGTGAAAGGGTAAGACAGATAAAAGAGAAAGCTATCAGGCGTCTGCGGCACACCTCGCGCAGCAGGCTTCTGAAAGGATATCTGGGTTAGGAATTCAGTAAACAGGATAATAGGGGTGCTTCTTGCGCCCCTTTTTTTTATCTCGGACATGCAGTTTCCGGAGTCACTGGAATTTGGTTAATTTTGCACTCTATGGACTTCAAACTAGTATCTGATTTCGTGCCTACCGGGGACCAGCCGGAAGCGATCCGCCAGCTTACTGAAGGACTGCTTCAGAATCTGCCGTTTCAGACTCTGCTCGGGGTGACCGGATCAGGCAAGACATTTACAATTGCCAACGTGATTGAGCAACTGAAGAGACCGGTTCTGATTCTCAGTCACAATAAAACCCTGGCGGCACAACTTTACGGCGAATTCCGGCAGTTCTTTCCGGAAAATGCCGTCGAGTACTTTGTTTCCTATTACGATTACTATCAGCCCGAGGCTTACATGCCTGTCACGGATACGTACATAGAAAAGGACCTTGCAATAAATGAAGAGCTCGAGAAGTTACGCCTCAGTACAACTTCGTCGCTGCTTTCCGGACGTCGCGATGTAATTGTTGTATCTTCGGTCTCCTGTCTGTACGGCATCGGTAACCCTGAAGATTTCCATTCCAACACTATCCATATCAGGCGTGGTCAGAAGATCTCGCGCAATGTTTTCCTGCGCAAGCTGGTGGACAGCCTTTATGCCCGCAATGAGATTGAATTCTCCCGCGGCACCTTCAGGGTCAGGGGTGATACAATAGATGTCTTCCCGGCATATGCAGATATCGCTCTCAGGGTGCTTTTCTTCGGGGATGAGATTGAGGAAATCACCACCTTTGACCCGGTGAACGGCTCCGGAATCGAGGATTTTAGTGAGTACATGATCTATCCTGCAAACATATTCGTCACCACACGCGAACGCATAAATCAGGCTGTCAACCAGATACAGGATGATATGATGCTGCAGGCCGAGCATTTCAGGAATACCGGAAGACCTGAGGAGGCGAAGCGGATAATGCAGCGCGTGCAGTATGATCTTGAAATGATAAAGGAGCTGGGCTATTGCAGCGGCATCGAAAACTACTCGAGATACTTTGACGGCAGGCCCTCGGGGACAAGGCCTTTCTGCCTCCTCGATTACTTCCCGAAGGATTTCATAACTGTCATCGACGAAAGTCATGTCACCATTCCGCAGGTCAGGGCAATGTACGGAGGCGACCATACACGCAAACAGACACTTGTCGAATACGGCTTCCGCCTGCCATCAGCCCTTGATAACAGGCCGCTCCAGCTGCAGGAGTTCGAAGCCCTTACGGGGCAGACCGTATACATGAGCGCCACTCCTGCCGACTATGAGATGGAGAAGTCCGAGGGTGTTTTTATCGACCAGGTGATACGCCCCACCGGCCTGCTTGATCCCCCCATATCTGTCAGGCCGAGCCGTAACCAGGTTGACGATCTGATGGAGGAGATACGCCAGCGTACAACAGCAGGGGAGAGGACCCTGGTGACCACAATGACAAAGAGGATGGCTGAAGAACTGAACACTTACCTGGGCAGGTTCGGCATAAAATGCCGGTACATACATTCGGATGTTGAGACCCTGGAGAGGGTTGAGATACTTGAGGGGCTGCGTTCAGGTGAGTATGACGTGCTTGTGGGTGTGAACCTGCTGAGAGAGGGTCTGGACCTGCCGGAGGTATCGCTGGTGGCTATCCTTGACGCCGACAAGGAAGGATTCCTGCGTTCAGGGCGGGCGCTGACGCAGACTGCAGGACGCGCTGCAAGAAACCTTAACGGGCTGGTGGTGATGTATGCCGACAGGATCACAGGAGCAATGAAGGAGACAATAGCCGAGACAAACAGAAGAAGGGAGAAGCAGACCAAATACAACACGGAGATGGGCATAACCCCGACACAGATCGTGAAAAAGAGCGGTCAGATGATAAAAGGCCTGGGACGAAGGGGTGTCACAGTGAAAGCATATACCGGTCCCGAGTCGATAGACGTGGCTGCTGACCCGGTACTCAGATATATGACGCGCGAGCAGCTTGAAAAGGCCATGGAGAAGAGTCGCAGGGCTATGGAAAAGGCAGCTGCGGCCCTTGACTTCATCGAGGCGGCACGTTTGAGGGATGAGATCGAAGGGATGAGGAGACTGGCGCTTGGAAGGAGTTGAAGGGCCTGCCCTGACCACTGGTGGGAGGGGTCTTCTCCGCTAATGGCGGAGAAGAGGGTGGTCTGTTAACCCGCGGTGACATTTTTATATTATATTTGAACATGAACAGGCTTACCGGATTTTTAATTATAATTATCCTGACTGCAGCGGGTTGCACACCCCAGTCTGAACTGCTCCCGCCGGGCAAGGTAGTGGTTCTTATGTATCACCGCATATCTGAAGGTGCTGCCGCTAACCTTTATGAGCGTAGTGCGGCTGATTTCGAGGCTGACCTTAGATTTCTCAGAACGAACAATATCAGCGTTATCAGTTTTGAAGATCTGGAAGCAATGATATCAAAAGGTGAGATGCCTTCAGGAGACGCAGCTGTAATCACTTTCGACGACGGTGACCATTCGTGGGTGTCGAGGGCAAAACCGCTACTCATTAAATATGAGATGAAAGCTACATTTTTTCTCTGGGTTTCCATGATTGGAAGGGATTCATATCTCAACTGGGAGGAGGTTACAGCCATTAGCCATTATATGGATGAAGACGGCACCCATCCGTTTACCTTCGGATCGCACACGATGTCACATCAATTCCTTCTCACTATGAAGGCTGCCATTGCCGATCCTGCCGAATTCGACAGGTATCTGGACGAGGAACTGGGAAGTTCCGCAACTGCAATTGAAAAATATACTCCCGGGAAGGTATCAGTACTGGCGTTACCCTTTGGGGATGGGGCAGGTGATGAAATAATTACAGCCGGCGCAGAACGAAACGGTTACAGGTTTATACGAACATCTGAAAGAGGAGTTATAAGTTCCCCGGCAACAGACCTGTTCAGAATCCCCAGCCTCCCGATTCTTGACAGTACTGACGCTGTTACAATACTGACCTATCTGGGGAGATGAAGCCCGGAAAAATAATCATACGTAGCATTTAATGGAAAAGGAAGCAGTTAGAAAACCCAGCTTGTTCAGGTCTCACCCCTGGCACGGAATTGATATTGGTCCCAATGCCCCCTTTGTGGTGATGACGTATGTGGAGATGGTACCCACTGACACTGTCAAATACGAAATGGACAAGGTCTCAGGCTACCTGAGACTCGACCGTCCTCAGAGATACAGTAATGTAGTTCCGGCACTCTACGGCTTTATCCCAAGAACATTGACCGGTGAAAGAGTTGCAGAACTCTGCATGGAACGGACGGGAATGAACGACATAAAGGGTGACGGCGATGCAATGGATATCTGTATCCTCACCGAAAAGGACATTGCCCACGGAGATATTCTGGTGAGAGCGAGGCCCATTGGCGGCTTCAGGATGATAGACGGAAACGAGGCTGATGACAAAATTATTGGTGTTCTTGATAACGACGCTGTCTACGGGGAATACCAGGATATTTCCGACTGTCCGCCCATTGCAATTGACAGGCTGAAACACTACTTCCTCACATACAAGGACCTTCCCGGTGAGAAGCGGCATGTTACAATAACAGATGTCTACGGGAGGGAAGAGGCTTTCGAAGTGATTCGCAGGTCGATGGCAGACTATTCTGCGATCTTCCGGGCTGACGGTTACTAAACCGTTTCGCTTACATTTCCTTTTCCCGATTTTCAGGCCCGGCACTGCCCGACTGTTTACCGTGTCAATAAGCAGGTACTTTTTAACTTTTGTTGACCAACGGACGTATAAGTTGATAATATGACCCCACCATTTGATAAAGGGTTGTAAACATATTGCGGCAAGCAGTAATTTTGGTTCAATATGAATGGTTCAAAAATTGCCTAGTTAAAACCCACTTTCAAACCCTGAAAATGAGCGAATTGAAAAACCTGATAATTGAGCAGACACACAAAACTCCCCGTATTGAACTGAATCATTCCACCGGTGAACTTGTTTTAACCGGCAAATCAATCCCTGAAAATGCAGTCAATACATTCCAGCCGGTATTGAACTGGACCAGGGAATACGTTCTTAAGGCAAAGCCAATTACCAACCTGAGGCTCAATATGGAGTATTTCAATACCTCCACTTCAATGTGGATTTCCAAAATGATCACCTCTCTTACAAAAATCAGCAATCCCGATTATCTTCTGCTTGTGCACCTCTATATTCCCCTGGAAGAATATGATGATATGAAACGTTCCGAGAATATTAAGGACACATTCAGCCCGATTACGAACATTCTTCAGAATTCCACCATCTGTGTCGGACTGAAACTCTACGCCACAAATGAAAAATCCGAAGTGGTAAGAGACGCACTGGTTCTGATGTAGTGTCAGGCAGTAGGCGTAAGCAGTTTTCATCCTCAGTGGATCAGGAATTGCGGCTGGTGTCTACATAGTCACTGCTGAAAGCAAAGGAGTGGTCCGGCGGGCTTTGCTGGTTTACACACCTGTTAAATAATTCCCGTGGAATGCTTATTTCCGTTTAAGCCATTGCATGAAGAACTGATCATTGAGGGTGAGTTTTTTTTCAGACCACGCGATAAGTTCTTTTTCCTCCAGACTTTTAATAGTTTGACTTACAGAGCTTGCGGCTCCGAGATCATATCTTGTAAGAAATTCACTGGAACTGGGATTGGTAACTTCTGAGTTCAGGGCGATTGCCCGCAGAACTTTAAACTGGAGCGGAGTCAGGAGGCTGAGGTAAGTGGCGTATATTGGTTCGTTTTCGTTTATTATTCTAAGAATCATTTCATCCGTCTGAGTCAAACCTGTGACATCGGACGAACTGTATAACCTGTTGCACAGAAACTGTACATAGAAGGTGTGAAGACTGGTAAGGTCAAATACCCTGCTTATTGCTTCACTGGTTATTTCTTTTCCGCCCTTTTTGAATTTATCTGCAATGAATTTTCTGTAAATGCTTTCATCGATTCTTTTTAGTTCCAGCACCTGTGTGCTGTTATAGAATGGTCTGTCGGCCGACATGAAGATCCGTGACAGCAGGTGGGTGCGGCTGCCTGAGAAGACAACTGTGACATTGGAAGACTGTTGTACCTGGGTACGCAGTAATGCTTCGGTATTCTTTTCCGGGTAATATGTTACCTGCTGAAACTCATCAATTGCAATGACAAGGTTTTGTTTCTGTTTTCCGATATAATTGAAGATGACTTCAAGTGACGTAACAGCCTCCTTTTCAGTTTCCACTGTCAGGGTGACATTGGGTGCTCCGGTCATTGAATCGATAGATATTCGCGGCCGGAGGGAGGCCAGGCTCTTCAGGATCTTTTTCATTCCTGATTCATTTCTTGCAAGGGCTGAAAGCACTCCCCGGCCGAAAACCTCTGTGAATTCCCTGATGGAGGTCGTTGCGAGTATATCGATATAAACCGGGATGAACAATTTTCTTTTTGATCCGGTATAAAACAGATGCCTTATCAGACCGGTCTTACCCATTCGCCTGGGGGAGATAACGGTCATGTGACGCTTGTTGAGAACGGCTTCAAGGACAATCTTCGTCTCCTTTTCCCTGTCACAGAAGTACTCGGGCGAGATGTATCCGCTGATTAAAAACGGGTTTAATTCCATAATATACGTTCCATAATATACGTTACATAAAATACGTAACGCAATATACGTAATATATTCGTAATCGCAAGACAATCTATTTTTTTTCAACCGGGAATTACGAATCATTGAAAATTGTGATTTCCTTTAGTTGTTTGATCTTTTCAGTGAAGGGGGCCCGGCTGTCACCTCTTTGAATATTGTGTACAGTAAATCTGCATTTTAAAAGGTGATGAAAAATAAATTGAGTGAGAAATGGATTAAGGCCTCAATTATTGGGACCATCTGGGCTGCATCAGAAATTGTCCTCGGCAGTTTTCTGCATAACCTTAAAGTGCCATTCAGTGGTAATGTACTAACCGCAATCGGCATTATAGTGCTTATCTCAATAAGTTATACCTGGAAAGAAAAGGGGCTCTTCTGGCGGGCAGGCCTGATATGCGCAGTAATGAAAACATTGTCGCCGAGTGCAATAATCTTTGGCCCTATGATAGCAATATTTACCGAAGCGGTCCTTCTTGAGTTATCTGTCAGACTGTTAGGCAGGAATTTGGCAGGTTACATACTCGGAGCTATGCTCGCAATGTGCTGGAATCTGTTTCAAAAGATTGCAAATTATATAATTTTTTATGGATCAGACATTGTAGAAGTCTATAGTAATCTCCTGAGGTATGCGCAAAAACAGCTTAGCATACGGACTGACATTGTCTGGATACCCGTTCTTGTATTGCTTGTTACCTACGCCATATTTGGGCTTATTGCTGCTATTATAGGAATAAGAGTAGGCAGGAAAATACTAAAGCACCCCGCATCTGCCTCCCCGGTGATCCCGGATAAATCATTTACAAACATCCCGGGTTACCCAGGGCATGCATTTAATTATTCAATAACCTGGCTTATTATTGATATCGCATTGATTGTCTTCTCATTTATCCTGTTGAACGCTACTCAGTGGATTGTGTGGAGCCTGGCTATTACCGGAATTATTGTTGTCTGGTCTTTGCGTTATAAGAGGGCTTTACGACAACTTTCAAAGCCAAAATTCTGGATATTTTTTGTACTGATTACTTCGATTACTGCTTTTGCTTTCACGAAGGCCCAACCTGGTGAGAATTTGCTTAAAGAAGGTCTTTTAACAGGACTTCAAATGAACTTCAGAGCAGCGGTAATTATTATTGGATTTGCTGTTTTGGGTACTGAGCTTTACAATCCGCGTGTGAGGAATTCCTTTCAGAAAACTTCAATTAAAAATTTTCCGCTGGCACTTGAACTTTCTCTTGAGAGCCTGCCTTTGTTTATTGCTTACATTCCGGATTTTAAAACGCTGATCAGGAATCCGGTCTCAATCTTCTATCAGGTACTTTCACAGGCCGACAGGAGATTGGCTGAGATCAGAAAAAAGGATGTGTCAGCTCATAAAGTATTCATTATTACAGGAAATGCCGGGGCCGGAAAAACCACTTATGTTAAAAACATGATTGACATCTTCAGAAAGAATAATATTGAAGTGGAAGGGATTCTTTCAGAGCGGTTATTGACTGACTCTCAGACAACCGGCTATGACCTTGTTAATATTGAGACCGGTGAAAAGGAAGTTTTTCTCAGACAGAATGAAGAGCCGGGTTATGAAACAATAGGCAGATTCAGGATATACCCGGAAGGTCTCACTCTGGGAAACGCCATTTTAAGCTCTATGCTTTTTCGGGAAAACACGATTGTCATTATAGATGAAATAGGCTTATTGGAGCTGGATAACAGGGGTTGGGCAGAAGCCCTTATTGCTCTGTTGAGCAATTCAGAAAACAAAATTATAATTACAGTCCGGGACCGGTATGTAGATGAAGTAAAGAATAAATTTAAGCTTACTGATGCAGTTATCTTTTATGTCTCTGATACAGACTTTCTTACTGCAGGTATGTCAGTTCTGAGCCTTTAAGAGTTACTTCAAGGTTTAGATTTTCAACTGATATTGGCTGAATAATTATTTCTTTTTAAGTAGGGTAAACCTCTCCCTGTTCGGTTAAAGAATAGTTAACTTTATTATGAAAATGGATTTGTAATAACTCACATCATTCTCAATTGAATAAAGAAGAGTTTAAATTATTGTTTGACAACTATTTCGATTCTGTGCGCAGTTATCTGGTTTACCGCGGTGCAGAAAAGGAACAGGCTTCTGACCTGGCTCAGGATGTGTTTTTAAAAGTATGGGAGAAACAGATGAATATAGATATAAAAACGGCCCTTAGGTTATTATATAAAATGGCGCGTGACATGTTCATAAGTCAATACCGCAGAGAAACTCTCGAGATGAATTATAAGGCATCTCTCGACTTTGACTCCTCTGATTTTTCTCCGGAAGATCACTTACGGTATAAAGAGTTGTTTTCAAATTATACAATTGCCCTGGCCGCGCTAAGCGAAAAACACCGGACTGTTTTCCTGATGTCAAGGATGGAAGGATTTAAGTACCATGAAATAGCAGATAGGCTGCAACTTAGCGTGAAAGCGGTGGAAAAACGAATGAGCATTGCCCTGGCATATATTAAACAAGCATTGCACGAATGAAAAATGAATACAGAAAACAAACATAAAGATCAGACCCGCTTTTCAGGGGAGACAGATTCCCTGGCTGGCAGAAGTCAGATACGGTGGGGGAAAAGCAAGGACCAGGTATGGACGGAACTTGAAAAGCGATTAGGGAATGAGCCTGCTGCAAGATCCGTAAATCTAATCAGGACCTGGCCCGTTATAGCAATGGCTGCCGGATTAGCTCTTCTGATAGGAGTGGCGGCTTTAATCGGATTTTACACAAAAACTGTCGATGTGCCTGCCGGTCAACACCTTGAAGTCTATCTGCCTGATAATTCCACTGTCAGACTGAATGCCCAGTCGACTCTTTCCTATAAACCTTTTTTGTGGAAGATAGCCCGCATAGTTAAATTCGAAGGTGAAGCCTGGTTTGATGTCATGAAGGGAAAGCAGTTTGAGATTATTTCAGACAAAGGCAAAACGATTGTACTCGGAACAACTTTCAATATTTACTCAAGGAACAGTGACTATCAGGTAACATGTATAACGGGTAAGGTGAAAGTTCTTGAAATAACAGGTACACGGGAGGTAACACTGAACCCGGGTCAGCAGGCAGCCATTAATTCTGACGGTGACTTCGCAATCCAATCCGATATAAATACTGAGTTGACTTTGTCCTGGTTAAACAATAAATTTAGTTTCACCTCGGTTCCTCTCGTGAAAGTATTTGAAGAGATTGGCAGACAGTACGGAGTTGAAATCAGTTTCCCGGCCGGACTTGAGAAGACTTATACTGGCACTTTCGTCAAAGACAGTTCGGTTGAAAATGTGTTAAATTTGGTGTGCAGACCTTTTGACCTGAATTTCACACGCAAATCAGACAATGAATTCAATATTACAGGAAAATAGCAGAAGTGTCCTGATAAAAAAGGTTCTTCTTTCATTCTCTTTTATTTTCCTGTTCAGCCTGTCATATTCCCAGGAGATCAGGATTAATTGCACAGAGGAGCCTCTTAATAAGGTCCTTATAAACTTACGGACAGAACACGGGCTGTTGCTTTCCTTCGATGATGCCTATTTGTCAACGTACAAAATAACTGTCGATACGACATTCGTTTCCGTAGAAAAGGCTTTTGATTATTTGTTTACCGGACTACCCCTGAAATATGAAACTGAGAACGGGGTTTACATAATCTATACGGCCAGGGCAAAGGAGAAGCCCGTGAAGTATCTTATTTCAGGCCGCATCACTGACAGAACATCAGGAGAAACCCTGCCTTATTCAGGGATACAGATTAATAATTATGTTCTAAGTTCTGATGTTAAGGGAAATTTCTCATTTTCATCCACAACAGACAGCGTTTTCAAAGTCAAAATCTCCTACATAGGTTATTACATCCTGGATACGGTTGTTAATTCCGGGGCGAACTGTCAATTTATGCTGATTCCATCGGTCATTGCAATGAAGGAGATAGTTATCCGGGGTTTGGTCATAGCGAAGACCGTACAGGCCGGCATCTCACCGGGAGTAATAAGGCTAAATCACAAAATAGCGTGGTATCTGCCGGGCAACGGAGATAACTCCATTTTCAACCTCCTCAGGCTGCAACCGGGGATCCTGGCAGCCGGCGAGCAATCGGCCGACCTCATTATCTGGGGAAGCTATGAAGGGCAGAGCCAGGTTATATTTGACGGATTTACACTTTACGGGATGAAGAATTTCAATGATAACATAAGTGCTGTAAATCCTTATATGGCGAAGGACATTAAGGTGCTTAAAGGCGCCTTTGGTGCTGATTATGGTGAAAGAGTAGGAGGTATTGTAGATATTACCGGAACCGAGGGCAATCAGCTGGCACCATCAGTAAAATTCTGCATAAACAATATGACTGTTAACGGCATGGCAAGCATACCGGTTCAAAAGAGGGCGGCTTTGTTACTCGCTTACAGACAGACATACTATGATCTTTATAATCCGGTGGCATACTCCGCCTCCGGTTCCGGAAGAGGCCAGCAAAGATCCCAGGCAGACTTTTATCTGACACCTGACTATCGGTTCAGGGATATTAATCTGAAATACTCGGGAAGCAATTCCCGGAGTAACTATTATTTAAGTTTGTACAGTGGCAGAGACATGTTTTCCTATGCCTTCGAAAATGAAAGCCTTCAGAGAACAATTACGCTTGATAATACTGAAAGAAATAACCAGTACGGCGGAACGCTCTTTTATGGCATGTGGTGGAAGAGCAAGCATACAAGTAACTTTGTAACCAGCTTTTCTTCACTGCAGACTGAGCAGATATATAATGAGGAAATAATAAGAACTTCAGGTCCTCAGGTGACTACAAGCATTCATGATCATAACTTTACCTCCATTCAGGAAGTAAACGGAAGAATAGAGAATACATTCAATCTTTCGGAGAGACACCAGCTGGAGGCAGGTTTCGGATCTCTTTTCTATTACACCCTCCGCGAAGAAACCGAATCGGCTAACCCAATCTTTGATGAGGACAAGCGCCTTCCTGTTCCCTACATCTACATCCAGGATAACATTAACATGTACAAAAAGCTTGCTCTGAAGCCTGGAATTCGGGTGGATCTTCATTCCCTGACAGGGAAGGTGTTTATTCAGCCACGGTTTTCATTACTGTACAGGATCAACGACGATTTGAGACTTAGTTCTGCTGCGGGGATGTACAACCAGTTTGTTGCCAGGAACATGATTATTGAGCCGTCCGGAAATAAAAGACTGGCATGGACTGTCTGTGACAACAGTGAGGTATCTGTACTTAATTCACAGAACCTTACCCTTGGACTGACCTACAACAAGCGGGGTTTTGTGTTTAGCGCAGAAGGATATCTGAAACGCACCGGTGGTATGACCCGATACCTGGAAACAGGCATAGGGACATACCTGTATGAAGGTGACAGCAAGACAAAAGGACTGGACATTTTTATCAGGCAGGATATTAAGGAGCACACACTGTGGATCTCGTACACTCTCAGTAAAACTGTCGAGCATTTTCCATATTTTCCCTCAAATGAATATGTGCCGGCCATGCACGATCAGAGACATGAACTGAAACTGGCTGGCCTGGCGAAGTTCAAATCCCTTCATTTTTCAGTCAATTACGTTCTTGGCTCGGGTTTTCCTGACCCGGGGCAGTTGCCTGTTCTTGCCGATTATATGAAACCCTACAGCCGGCTTGATGCTGCTTTAATCTGTCAGGTTTCAAAACGAAAGGTTCAACTTGATGCCGGTGTCTCAGTAATGAATCTCCTTAACAGGGAAAATATCCGCTATTCAAATTATACCCTTATACCCACGGATGAATCCACAACAATAAGCTTATACGCCGAAGCTGTCCCATTCACTCCCACAATTTTTCTGAATCTTTATTTCTGACGGTAGGGTAAAATTCTTTTCATGCGGTTTAGTTGTAAATAAGCTGTTGAAATTGATTTGAATCAGTCACGCTTATAAAAGTGTTTTAACTAAACGAAAAGACATGAAAAAATTAAGAATTTTATCGACATGCACCGCACTCCTTCTTGTTATGGGAGTTACGTTTGCTCAGCAATCCCAGAACCAGAATCAGGGTCAGGGTAGTTCTAATGTAAATGACCCGGTCAAGGCCCAGACTCAAATGCAGGTTCATGATCAGACTCAGACACAGGTTCAGAATCAGACGCAAACGATGATCCAGGATCAGGTTATGAATCAGACTCAGACCCGTACTCAGGCGAAAGACCAGACCCGCCTGAATGAGAAGGACCAGTTAAGAAGTCAGAAACAGGTTCAGATGAAGAATGAGGTTAAGGAACAGACTCAGCTGAAAGAGCAGAATCGTGAGCAGTTCCGCAGTTCACTGACGGAAGAACAGGTAGGCATTCTCGGAGATCAGGAGATGACCAGGAGCCAGAAGAAAAAAGCTTTCATGGGATCACTCACCGATGAACAGAGAAACCTGCTCAGGGAGAATAACACATTGCGTCAGCAGCAGAAGAATGAATTCCGAAACAGCACCGGCACCGGCGACCAGAATAAGCAGATGATGCAGAACCGCGGTGCAAACAGAGACGGTTCAACAGGTGGAAAAGGAAACGGTCAGCATTAGCCAGCCGAACACAGGAGTCGAAATCCGGAAATACTGCATGGTGTTTCCGGACTCCTTTAGCAAATAACTGAAGAAAGAATATTATAATCCTGAAAATGAAAAAGGTTGCTGTCATCTGGTTTTTATCAATGTGGGGATTACCGCTTTTTTCCCAGTACGACAGGGTTGACTCCCTTCTCCTGGATCTGTTCGGGAATGACAGGACAGTAAGCAGCCTGTACGGGCAATCGCAGGCAGGATCATATTTGTATACAGGTTTTTTTTGTGACAGCAAATCATTTTATGCCGGCAGGGAGCTGGGCGACGATATGTACTCGGTGAACGGCAGTATCTACTGGCTCAGTTCAGCCGGTTTTTATGCCGGGGCATCAGGGTCGTGGTATAACCAGCTTGATCCTGGTTACAACTCCACAGTTGTAACAGCAGGCATCAGAAAACCTTTGAATAAAAAGCAGAACCTGAGCTTCAGACTGTCATACAGCAGGTATTTCTTTAATGTAAATGATTCGGTTGATATTGTCTTTAATAACAACCTTGGTGCAGGTCTGACGCTTAGAAACAAGTGGATAGGAGGTCATCTCTCTTTCAATGCATTGTTCGGGAAAGAGTTCGGTATGAATGTCTCCTCTGATATTTTTGCCAACATTACTCTTGGCCGGTTCGGATCGACAGGAAAATTATTCCTGGCCCCTGAGGTCTCTGCATTTTTCGGATCTGAGACTATTGAATATCAAAGCGAAGGCAATATAATTGATATTGAGAATCCTGCAATTACCACATCGGACAAGTACGGTTTACTGAACACCCGGGTCTATTTTCCGGTTTGCATGTATGCAGGTAATTTTGACATTGAACTGGGGTATTCAATTAATTTTCCGACGACACAGGACAATGCAATTACCTATCCCGTGAGTTCATTTTTCTCATTTTCTTTCGGATACCTGTTGCCGGTGAAATAAAAATGTCAATTGACGACAGAAATTTTAATAAAATATAATCAACTTTCTTCTTTCTGATTGGCTTAAAAGCCGGGATCACGCTCTCCGCCACCTTGCGGCGAGTGTGATCCCGGATGGGGGATGAAAAGAGCAAAAAAGCCCGCCTCACGCGGGATTACGCTCTCTTCGATCGCGTGATCCCGGGGGGGATGAAAAGAGCAAAAAAGCTTTGTCACGCTGCGCGTGACTGTGACTTTTTGTTTTTCCGTGCTTCTCGTAAGCAAGCTTCCTCGTCCCCCATAAAAACAAAAAAGCCCCGGCGCTTTGCGCCAGAGCTATTTTTGCTCAGTCGGGATGCCGGGATTACTCGCCGCCTGTCGGCGGCTCGTGATCCCGGGTTAGGTGGTCACCCTGAACAAAAAAGATCCCATTTCGCTTCGCTCAATGCGACTTTTTATTTCTCCTCTGTTTCTCAAAAGCAAGCTTTCTCGTCACACAGTAGAAATAAAAAGCCATCCGCCAAACGGCGAATGGACTTTTTTGCTCAGTCGGGATGCCGGGATTTGAACCCGGGGCCCCTTGCCCCCCAGACAAGTACTCTAACCGGGCTGAGCTACATCCCGCTAATAAAAGAGGTGCAAAAATAGTCAACAATTCCGATTATACAAAAAAATGATGCCCTGAGATCCGGTACATATTTCTTAATCGTGTCATACGCTTTCATAAATTTTTATCTTTGTTGATCCTGTTTTATTGAATTATACCAAACAGTATGAAAATGAGCTCAGTAAACCGTCGTAACTTCCTTAAACTGGCCGGCGCAGGCGCTGCTGCCATGGCCGCCGCCCCCGTAGCCCAGGCTGCACAGTCAGCTTTCGCACTGAATGCAGAGACGCAGGCTGCACAGTCAGCCTTCACGCAAACAACCCAGCCACAGGCAAAGCCAGCAACAAACATTGCCGACGCACTCAAAGTACCGCGCAACGGACTTTCAATGCCGGGATTATTCCCCGGGCGCGTAGTGGTGGTGAAAAATACAAGATCTGTCATTGACAACGCCATAATCGAACAGGAGGCATATGACATGATAGCCCGGTCTATGCTTGAACTGACAGGTGAAAAGAAGCTTAAGAAAGCCTGGCGAAAATTTGTATCGCCCGGAGAGCGGATTGGCCTGAAAATCAATCCTGTTGCCGGCAAGATGCTCAGCACAAGCCACGAAGTGGTCAGATCAGTGATCCGCCAGCTGGAGGAGAGTGGCATCGAACGCGCACAGATTACAATCTGGGACCGCCGGGAATTCGAACTTACCGATGCCGGGTTCACAGCGGAGAATTACCCCGGTATCCGTATCACGGGCACCGAGCAGATGGATAAGGACGGTCTTTACTACGGCAGCGACGGAAAGCTGTACGGTGAGCATATGATCGACAAGGATTGGTTTTACTGGGCCGACGTCGAGGGTGAATATGATGAGTACACTATTCCCTATATGGTAAACGGAGGTAAATATTCATACTTTACGCGTATAATCACAAAGGATCTGGATAAGATCATCAATATCCCCATACTTAAAAATGCAGGAGCAACAGTGACCCTGGCACTTAAGAACCTGGCATTCGGATCGGTTTCAAACACGGGCAGGCTTCACGCCCAGCTTTGGAATGAGACTTGTGCTGAGGTATGCGCTTTTGCTCCCCTGCGTGACAAAGTCGTGCTTAATATCGTCGACGGATTGAAAGGCTGCTTCAACGGCGGTCCCGGCGCCAATCCCCAGTTCTTCTGCAACTATCACACCGTAATGGCAGCCACGGACCCTGTTGCCATCGACAGGATAGGCTATGATATTGTTCTGGCAAAGCGGATCGCAGAGGGACTGCAGAAGGAAGGCTCACCCCGCGCCCTGGACTTTATGCTTCAGGCTCAGAAACTTGAGCTTGGCGTGGCCGACAGGGAAAAGATTGATATGCGCGAAATTTTGCTGACATGATAAACGGACAGATACTTAACAAACTGTGCCGGATGAAGGATACCGCATGTTATTAATAGTAGCAGACAACTGTCAGATACACCTTACCCCATGAATCGAAGGATCTTTGCAACCCTCAACCTAACAATAACTTTCACCCTTTATGCTGCGGCACAGACGTCATTTCCAGCCATCGGGACTGATGACCTCCCCGGTGCAGAATTTACCGGCGTCAGAAGTTTTACCCAGACCTCACTGTACGGTTATATTGACGGAGGTGCGGAGCTTTATCTCGAATACGGATTCGATACACTGGTGGTCACCGAGGTGAAAGCCAGGGAAAAGGAAATCAAGGTGGAAGTGTACCGGATGAAGGATCCGGAGGCAGCTTTTGGCATCTTTTCAGTTTCGCGTTTCAGGTGCAACGGCGGTGCAAAACTGACCGATTATTACTGCCGCTCCGCCTACCAGCTTCAGTTGTGCAAAGGCCCGTATTACGTCAGCATAATAAACAGTGACGGGACCAAAGAAGAGCAGGCGGTTTCTGACGAAATAGCCAGGGTCCTTCTGTCGGCCATTGACGCGCCCTCGTTCGACCCAAATAAGTTTTCACCCCAGGAAGTGAGTGAGGAGACAATGAAAAGTGC
Organism: Bacteroidales bacterium; assembly: GCA_038248855.1. Lineage (GTDB taxonomy): Bacteria > Bacteroidota > Bacteroidia > Bacteroidales > VadinHA17 > SR-FBR-E99. The sequence goes on from JBBRXA010000003.1 coordinate 25,465, forward strand.
CGTGCTTGTCCGCGGAAGCCTTGGTGTTTTTAACGGTGTGCCTTCCCTGACGGAAATCCTTGGCGGAGCTGCCGGATATACAGCCCTTATTACGAAAGGGGAAGAGTGCACACTCATTTCACTTAAGTTTGACACTGAAGATGGTGCAAACAGCTATATCCAAAGCCAGGAAATCGACCGGGAGATGCTCGACCGGGGGGAACAGACCGGAACAAAGGCGGGCGCCACAGCATCTAAAATCTGTATACAGCACCTGCTTCTGAAAACAGATTGAATCCACAGGTTTTATTACTAATTTTGACTCCAGAATAAATCATTTTCGCCATGCAGTTTTTTAAATCTATGGATACCGCAAAGGAAGCTGGTAAACCGGTCGTTACAGATACAGAGAAGGTAAAATGTCTTATAGTCGGGTCAGGGCCTGCCGGTTATACGGCAGCAATCTATGCGGCACGGGCTAACCTCAAACCAGTCATATACACCGGACTTCAGCAGGGAGGACAGCTGACAACTACAACCGAAGTGGAGAACTACCCCGGCTATCCGGAAGGTGTAACGGGTCCCGCAATGATGGAGGATTTTCTGAAGCAGTCACAAAGATTCGGAACAGACATCCGTTTTGGGATTGCCACAGCGGCCGATTTCTCCGGCAAACCTCTGAAAGTTACCATTGACGGATCTAAAGAGATCCAGGCTGATACTGTAATCATCGCCACCGGAGCCACGGCAAAATACCTGGGCATACCGGCAGAGACAAAGTATGCCGGAATGGGTGTCTCGGCATGTGCTACATGTGACGGATTCTTTTACAGGGGAAAGGATGTGGCTGTGGTAGGAGGAGGCGATACTGCCTGTGAGGAAGCATCATACCTTGCGGGAATGTGCAAAAAGGTTTATCTGATAGTACGCCGGAATGAGCTGAGGGCCAGCAAACCAATGCAACACAGGGTGTTAACTGCCCCTAATATCGAAATACTGTGGGAGTGCCAGGTGGAAGATCTCTTCGGCACAAACGGTGTGGAGGGTGCTGTAGTGCTTCGTCATAAGGGGCAACCGAACGAGGAGAAGTTCAATCTGAAGATTGACGGATTCTTCCTGGCGATAGGACATACGCCAAATTCTGAGGTGTTTAAGCCTTTTCTAGAGACGGATGAGACCGGGTATATAAAGACAGTGGCTGACTCCACGCGGACTAAGGTTCCCGGAGTGTTTGCAGCAGGCGACGTAATGGATCATATTTACAGGCAGGCTGTCACTGCTGCCGGCTCCGGATGCAAGGCAGCAATCGATGCGGAGAGATATCTTGCAGAACTCGGATAAATAATTTAATTTTATCTTTTATCGCCATATTAACAGCCTCTTAAAATGAAGAATTTTAAAAAGACTTTTCATATAAATGCAGAGCCTTCTGACATTTATGCGGCCCTGACAAACCCCTATACAATTGAGCTCTGGTCAGGCTATCCGGCACAGATGGTTGCTGCGCCGGGAGAGGAGTTTTCAATGTGGGAGGGTGATATTACCGGCAAGATACTGGAACTTGTTCCGGACAAAAAGGTTGTCCAGGAATGGTACTTCGGGGAAGCAGGCATCGAGTCGATAGTTACAATCGTCATTTCACCAATGGGAGGGGCTTCCGTTGTTGTTGTCGAACATACTAATATTCCCGATGACGACTTTGAAAATATTACCGAGGGGTGGGTGGAGTATTATATGGGCGCTATAAGGCGCTTTTACAATCCTAACTTCTGATTACCTGCGGTTAAGGATTTCTTTGACGTCTTCGAGGCTGCCGACAACCAGTCCCGCAATGCCTGTATAGCATTTGGTCACGGACCCTTCGGAAACAGCCCTGGCCCAAAAAGGCAGCCAGGTCAGCAGCTCATCGGAGATAAAGGATGAAAGGTCTTTTCTTATCATCTCTTTTATCTCATAATCGTCTTCAGTGAGATATTTTTCGAGTAGCATGTTTACAAAAAGGAGCTCCATGCTAAGATGGTCATAACCCAATCCGCAATTATCATCTTTATGAAATCCGTACCTGTCATACAGGGTCTTTAAGGTCTGGCTCCGGCTTTCATCTTCAGTGTTGCTGTATTTCCAGGTGGAGGCAACCGGGGAGGCTTTTGCGCTGTTGTCAGAGCAGAACAGGTTGTCGTAATTCTCTGTAAGTATCTTCGTGCATTGCCCGGAATGAGGACAAGGTGATTTAAGCAGCCGCGACGCCTCCTGAAACCTCTTGTTATTGCTGGTGACCGGAAGATTTCTTAGAAATCCCTGCTGACAAAATTTCGGAAGTCCTCCTTCCCGGGGTGAAAGGGTAACGGAACTGCCAAGGAAAAGGAACATGGTGGTATAAGCCTGCAAGAGGTCATCCTGGGTATTCATGGAATTGTAAAATGTCTTCATTTAAACAGGGAACTTTCACTTCATTAACGCTGACCGGCATCAAATGTTCAAAAAGCTGAAAGTTGAACCCTGCAATGGTTTGTCCATACACCGGATAAATATGGACCATGTTTTTTATTTCTTCACCTTCTCCAGGTTTTCGAGTTCCTCAATACCCATTTTGCCGGAGAGGTCGGCTATAGTCTTCAGGTCGAGGTCGCCGGAGATGGAAACCACCGAGCTGCCCTCGCCCCCGGTTATCATTACAAGTTCGGCTATTTTACCGCCGATCTCCCGGATCATGAACCTGACCTCCCCATTCTCTTCCTTAACCGTCATTAGCTCTTCATAACCGGAAGTATTTAATTTCTTCAGCAATTCGGAACTGAGATTTATGCCTGAGACATTCTTTGCGCTGTCAATTGTAAGTATCCGGATGCCCTTTATCCTGTTGACAAGATTCTGAAACTCCTGATCCTCGTTGTCAATGCGTGACAGCAGGCTGAACATCTTCGACGAGATGTAGACGGACGTGAACCCTTCCCGGCCGTTGTATTTCTCGAACAGGTCGTCGACGGGACTGCGCTGTCCCATGAGTGTCACGGTCAGCACCGAAAGCAGGGTAAACATTATATACTTTTTCATGGCCTTCATATCTTATTTGTTATTCTTATCTTTTTCCTCACCTGCGGGATTCAGATTATTCAGGTAACGAAGCCTGCTGAGGCTCCTGTCTACGCTCCTGACTGTCCTTCCCATTTCATTCATTGCCCCTGGTACTGCAGCCATAGTACTGATTGTACTGAGAGCCCCGGTGCCGGTATTCATATTTTGCGAGACATTAAGAAGGATATTTCTGACTTCTGCCATTGCCAGTTCCGGATCTGAAAAAGTGTCAGCCTGCTCACGGGCAGTGACAGCTCTGAAAATAAAGTATGACCCAAGCAACAGGGCAATTCCTGCCGCAACAGACAGTGCATACCTGTAAGGCCTGCGCCGTACCCCGGGCTGTTCACCCTGCAGGGTAACTGCTTCAAGATTCCTCATGAACTCAGCGGAAGGTTCCGGCACTCCGGTTCTGCCCGCTGAAAGCAGAATCCTGTCAGATGCAAAAAACTCACCTTCAGCTGCCGCTGCGTCAAGCAACCCACTGAGCCGTACCTCCTCTTCAGCTGAGGTCAGCCCGTCATAATATTTTCTGAGCAGTTCCTCTGTTTTCTCCCGTTCCATAGCTGTAAATCCTGTTAAGTTCTTCGCGGATATATTTTCTCGCCCTCGACAGTGTGGTCCGCAGGGCATTCACATTTGTCTCAAGCACTTCGGCCGCCTCCTCATATGAATAACCTTCAACATCACGAAGTATGACCGTGCTCCTGTAAGGCTCATCCATTCTCTGAATGATCTTCAGAGCAAGGGCCGAAGCCTCTCCACTTTCAGAAATTATCCCGTTCCCGGTTTCCGGCACTTTACTGACTTCTGCACTTTCATATTCATCAAAGCGAAGTATCTTATGTTTCCTCAGCCTGTCTATGCACATATTCCGTGTCACTGTTGTTGCCCAGGCAGAAATGTTATGATACCTGTCCAGGGTATCACGTGTTTCCCAAAGTTTTGTCATCACATCCTGTACCACGTCTTCAGCGTCCTCCCTGCTGTTCAGGTAGCGGAAGGCGAAGGTATAGAGCCTTCGTCCCTCCGGCAGAACTGTCTTCCTGAACTCTTCGGGTCTCATCCTTAATGCGTCTCAAACGTAAAGATATCACTTCCCTGCGTTCTCAAGCATTTCGAGCTGCTCCAGTCCTTCGATATGAGCCCTTGACAGGTTGTCAACATCCCGCCGTCTTTCATGACTGTCCGTTTTAAATTAACCACTCAATTTATATACATGACGTACTGATAACCGAATCATTACAACAAAAAGTATTTTTTTCACAAAATGTTGATATCTGTGCAATGGAAAATATAATGTCGTATCGGAAAAATGTTATTTTTAGCGCCTGTTAGTTTATTATAATTACATAATAAGTTTAACATATTAAATAATTAAATAAAAAACACCTGATTAATAAATGGAAATAAATGAAGCCATTACGATAGCAGAGCATCACCGTGTTTTAATCCCGTCGGAGATACTTGAGGTCATCACCCGTGCACCTTTAGCTCACTTTTTTAATTCGCCGGAAGAAATTTTTAAAGAGTGTTTGGGAGGAGGAAGCAGCAACTATTTTGAAGTGAAATATGACATACCCGGAAAGGGACCTGTTACAGAGGCTGTTGTTCACAAGGTATCAAACGGTATCTCTGCAAACTATACTGAATCTTATATGCGCAGGCGCGATCCTGAAACAATGCTGATAGGAGATGACGGGCCAACTGACAAAAGGAGATTTTCTGATGCTTACGGTTATGACTTTGGTAAATTGAGGGGAGAGACCTTTGAATGGCTCATGTCACAGGAACTGGGGGTTTTTTTATGCTTTGCAGGAAATTACCCTGTCGGGTCCGGCGGAATTGTCATAACACCGCTGAATGCAGCATTCTTTGCTTTTGGTCTGGCCCTGCTTCAGAAACTTGTATCCGTGGAAGAATTACCTGATGGATTTCAAATTGAGGCAGTGGTTTATGTTGCGCCACCTTTCAGACATACTCATTTTCAGGGAAAGCAGATCGTGGTTCATAACAGGCTTAGCGGTCTTCACGAAATGTTTGCCTATAATCTCTATCCGGGGCCAAGTGCCAAAAAGGGCTTCTATGGTGTACTTCTCACAAAGGGCGAAGCAGAAGGTTGGTTAACAGCTCACTGCTCGACAGTGCAGGTTGTAAGTCCCTATGATAATACAACAACATTCATGCATGAAGGAGCCAGTGGCGGAGGAAAGAGTGAAATGATTCAGAATCTTGTCCGTGAACCAAACGGACAGATTGTGATTGGCAGAAATCTTATTACCGGAGAGACGAGGGTTATTTCCATACCCATTTTCTGCTCATTTCATGCTGCCACTGATGATATGGCCCTTTGTCACCCTTCGTACCAGCAGGGCAATGGTAAGCTCACTGTTTCCGATGCGGAGAATGCCTGGTTTATTCGTGTTGACGGAGTAAAAGGGTATGGTGACGACCCATTCCTTGAAAAAATTACAATCAATCCGGGTGAGCCTCTGCTCTTTCTGAACATAGACACAAGACCAGACGGGACGGCTCTGATCTGGAATCACACGGAAGATGCCCCCGGAAAAAGATGCCCCAATCCGAGGGTTGTCCTGCCAAGAAGGATCGTCCCCGGGGTCATCAATAAGCCTGTTACTGTTGATGTTCGCAATTTTGGAGTCAGGATGCCCCCATGCACATCTGAAAACCCATCGTACGGGATTGCGGGACTCTTTCATATTTTACCTCCGGCTCTTGCATGGTTATGGCGACTGGTGAGCCCGCGCGGGTATGCAAATCCGAGTATAGTCGGCGGAGGTGACATGGAGAGTGAGGGAGCCGGTTCATACTGGCCGTTCGCTACCGGGAAAATGGTCCGTCATGCCAACCTGCTACTCGAACAGATTGTGAATACCCCCAGGGTAAGATACACTCTTACTCCTAACCAGCATATTGGAGCATGGAAGGTTGATTTTAAACCCCAGTTGCTTATGCGTGAATATCTTACGCGCAGGGGTAATGCAAGGCTCAGACCTGACCAGTATCAGCCGGCACGGTGTTCTCTCCTTGGTTATGAACTTAACTATCTGACTATAGAGGGTTCAGCGGTATCAACAAGGTTCCTTAAGGTCTATCGGCAGTCCGAAGTAGGAGACGAGGGTTATGCTGCAGGCGCAGAAATCCTGCGTCAGTTCTTCCGGAAAGAACTTGTGAAATACATAGGTCCGGAACTGATACCACTGGGAAGAAAGATTATTAATGCCTGTCTTGATAATTGTTCTGTTGATGACTACGCCAGGATCCTTCCGATGGAATATCAGTATTCGTTTCTGTCAATCAGTGATATTGAAGAGGGGAAGGGGTAGATATGTCTATAAGTCCGGGTGTCAAAAGCCGAAAGGTAGAGGAACCCCCGAAGGGGTGACATAATGACAGGATGAATAATGGGGAAAGTTAAGGAAAACCTCCCAGGGTGACATTTTAATTAATTGAAAGAGGCCGGGTGAACCGGCCTCTAATGCATATCAGTTTTTAAAATCTGCTATTTCATCAGGGTAGAATCCGCTCTCAAGCTTCGCCTTTACTTCCTTGAAGCTGTCGATAGTGTATTTCACATCCTCAAGAGTATGAGCAGCCGTGGGTATGATGCGGAGCATTATGACACCCTTGGGCACAACGGGATAAATCACAATTGAGCAGAAGATCCCGTAATTTTTCCTGAGATCCTTGGTCATCTGAGTCGCCTGTGGGATGCCTCCCTTAAGGAAGATAGGGGTTACGGGCGACTGGGTTTTTCCCAGATCGAAACCTGCCTCCCTGAATCCGTCCTGAAGAGCCCGGGCGATGATCCAGAGCTTCTCACGCAGTTCAGGATGTTCCTTAATCATCTCCAGACGCTTGATGGCCCCGATTGTCATTGCCATGGGGAGTGATTTTGCATATATCTGTGAGCGGAGGTTGAATCTCAGGAAACTGATTACGTCCCTGTCACCGGCCACAAACCCGCCGATGCCTGCAAAGCTCTTCGCAAAAGTGCCGAAGTAAACATCGATATGTTCCTGGACACCGAAATGTTCGCCGGTTCCTGCACCGGTCTTTCCCATTGTGCCTATTCCGTGGGCGTCATCGACCAGCAGGCGGAAGTTGTATTTTTTCTTGAACGTGACAATTTTGTCAAGAGCGCCAAGGTCGCCTGCCATGCCGAAGACTCCTTCGGTAATGACAAGAATCCCGCCGCCGGTGACAGCAACTATCTTCTGGGCATGCTCCAGCTGTTTCTCGAATCCTGCCATATCATTATGGGGATAAACAAACCTTTTTGCCAGGGTCATACGAAGACCGTCCATGATGCAGGCGTGCGATTCCGAATCGTAGACGATGACATCGTGCCTGCCGGCAAGACTGTCAATTATCGAAACCATTCCCTGGTACCCGTAATTCAGCAGGTATGCTGCTTCCTTGCCCACGAAATCAGCCGCCATCTGCTCGAATTTCTCGTGCATCGTGGTCTGCCCTGACATCATCCTTGCACCCATCGGTGATGCAAGACCGTACTGCGCTGTCGCTTCGGCGTCTGTCTTCCTGATCTCAGGATGATTGGCCAGTCCGAGGTAGTTGTTAAGGCTCCAGTTCAAAACTTCTTTTCCCATGAATTTCATCCTGGGGCCTATCTCGCCCTCCAGCTTGGGAAACATGAAATAGCCGTCAGCCATCTGCTGGTACTGACCCAGCGCTCCGCGGTTCTTTCTGATCTTTTCGAAAATATCCACTTCAGTAGTTTTTTGATTAATGCCCGCAAAAATAAGAAAAACATATTTCCTCCCGTTACCTATTTATACCTATTTGTACCTATTTGTACCTATTTGCACCCATATATTAACAATACTTTAACCACTCACCCGGCCAAATAAAAGCACTTTTACGCCCTAATCGCCTGAGATTTAAAAAAAAATAGTAATTTTGCGCAACATTTTTATTATGAGGTTCAAACTATATATCCTTCCCCTGCTGGCACTTATCGTAACTTCTTGCGGTGAGTATGAGAAACTTCTGAAGAGCACTGACTATGAGCTCAAAAAGCAGAAGGTTTATGATTATTATGATGCCGGGAAGTATGTAAAGACCGTAGAACTGCTCGGCCAGATACTGCCGAGATACAGGGCTACCGAAGAAGCTGAACAGCTTAACTGGATCAATGCCCAGTCGAACTACAAGCTGCAGGACTATCTCATGGCCGGCACCTACTACCAGAGCTTCGCCGAAATTTATCCCATGAGCAACAATGCTGAGGAGGCTTCATACATGTCAGCTATCTGCGACTATAAAATGAGTCCGCGGCCCGAACTCGATCAGGCATACACCAGTAAGGCGATTGAGAATTTCACGATTTTCATGAAGAAGTACCCGGGGAGTACCAGGATTGACGACTGCAAAGCCAAAGTAAACGAGTTGCAGGAGAAACTTGTCGAGAAATCATACCTGAGCGCCAAACTCTATTATGATCTTAAACAATACCGTGCCGCTACAGTATCGCTTGCCAACAGCCTCAAGGAGTATCCTGACACAAAATACCGCGAGGAACTGATGTTCCTGAAACTGGATGCCCTTTATCTTTATGCATCGCTGAGCGTGCCGGCAAAACAGGTGGAACGTTACCAGGCAACGCTCGACGAGTATTACTCTTTCATTGAGGAGTTTCCGCAGAGCCAGTATCTGAAAGACGTAAAAAGGATCATGCAGGCTACCGCTAAATTCCTGAAAGTAGATATCACTGCAACAGAAACGAACTGAACATTAATAACGACTATGGATTATAAAAAAACATCAGCTGCATTCACAACGATCACCAGGGACGTCAATAATTTTGACGGTGACACGGGCAACATCTATGAGAGTGTGATCATATGTACCAGAAGAGCCAACCAGATCAGCGTTGAGATGAAGCAGGAACTGAACTCGAAGCTCGAGGAGTTCGCATCATTCAATGACAATCTTGAAGAGGTATTTGAGAACAGGGAGCAGATTGAGATTTCAAAATTCTATGAAAGGCTTCCCAAACCTTCTCTTATTTCTCTTGCCGAGTTCGAGGAGGGTAAGGTCTTCTACCGCAACCCCGACAAGGAGCAGAAGCCGAAAACAAAATAGATACATATGCTTAAGGGCAGGAAGATACTGCTTGGAGTTACCGGAGGTATTGCGGCCTATAAGGCTGCAACTATCATCCGGTTGCTTGTTAAGGAGGGTGCCGAAGTAAAGGTTGTGATGACGCCCCTGGCAAAAGAGTTCATCACCCCGCTTACGATGGCCACACTATCGAAGAATCCCGTGCTGGTCGATTTTTTCGACCCTGAGGACGGCAGGTGGAACAGTCACGTAGACCTGGCGTTGTGGTCCGACCTTTATTTAATCGCCCCTGCCACTGCAAACACAATAGGCAAAATGGCAGCAGGCATAGCTGACAATCTCCTGCTTACATCATATCTTTCAGCCAGGTGCCCGGTCTTTGTAGCCCCGGCGATGGATCTTGACATGCTTAACCATATCACCACCCAAAGGAATATAGCCTCGCTGAAGGCCGCAGGGAACAGCATCATTGAACCTGCCACCGGCGAGCTTGCCAGCGGCCTCTCCGGCAAAGGCAGGATGGCTGAACCGGAGGTGATAGTTGGGGAGATCAAGGCGTTCTTCTCAAAAAAAAAAATTGCTGAGCGTCCCCTTGAAGGGCGGAAAATCTTGATCAATGCCGGTCCTACAGTGGAACCGATTGACCCGGTGCGTTATATCAGCAATCACTCCTCGGGAAAGATGGGCATCGCCATTGCTGACACCGCAGCCTCGATGGGTGCGGATGTCACACTGGTGCTCGGCCCCGTTGCGATGAAACCCTCGCATCCGGAAGTCAAGGTCATAAATGTATTTACAGCCTCTGAGATGATGCAGGCATCAGTGAAGGCCTTCGGCGCGTGTGACATTGCAATACTGGCTGCCGCCGTTGCCGACTTCACACCTGAAAAGACTTCGTCAAAAAAGATCAGGAGGGAAAGTGATGATATGGTCCTCAGGCTGAAACCCACTGATGACATAGCAGCAGCCCTGGGGAAGATGAAAAAGAAACATCAGTTCCTTACAGGCTTCGCCCTGGAGACAGACAACGGGTTAGAAAATGCTGTCGGCAAACTGAAACGCAAAAATCTGGATCTTATAGTTCTGAATTCACTCGGCGGGGAGGGAGCAGGTTTCGGATATGATACCAACCGCATTACCCTCATTGATAAAAGCAATAATATTGATAAATTTGAGTTGAAAACGAAGGGAGAGGTTGCTGTTGACATTCTGAACAAGATCATCTCCCTGATTCACTTATAAAGAATTATGAAATCTCCCCTCCGAAGCAGACTGTTGATGACATTGACGGTTGCGGTACTGTCGGCAGCTGCTCTCAGCGGTCAGGAGTTGTACTGCAATGTGCAGGTCTCGGCTCAGAAGATCCAGGGCTCCAACAGGGAGATTTTTCAGAGTATGCAGCGTGACATCTATGAGTTCATGAACAGTATGGTATGGACTGACAATGTCTTCAGTTTTTCAGAGCGGATTGAGTGCAACCTGTTGATAAATCTCGATGATCAGCTGTCGGCCGACGAGTTCCGGGGCACCATCCAGGTGCAGCTCAGCAGACCAGTATTCAATACAACGTATGAATCCACCGTGCTGAATTTTGTGGACAACAGTTTTCAGTTCAGGTATGTCGAGTTCCAGCCTCTGGAGTTCAGCCCCAACAGCCACACCAGCAACCTGGTCTCGGTGCTGGCATACTACGCATATCTTATTATAGGGATGGATTTTGACACTTACTCGCTGAACGGAGGCACTCCTTATTTCCAGGTAGCTGAAAAAATTGTGACCAATGCCCAGAATGCACCGGAACAGGGGTGGAAACCTTATGACGGATCGAGGAACAGGAACCGTTACTGGCTGGTGAAGAATATACTGAACAACGAATATGCAGGTGTAAGGCAGTTTATCTACCTGTACCACATCAAGGGGCTCGACAGGATGGAATCAGACATTCCGCAGGCAAGAACCGAGATTTACGAGAGCCTTCGCAGTCTTCAGGAGGTGTACCGCCGCCGGCCTGACCCGTTCATGTATTTCCTGACAGTTGTTCTTGAAGCCAAGGCGAGCGAGATGATAAGCATCTTTACTCCCGGTTTCCCTGAGGAGAAGAACAGGGTCGTGCAGATACTCACGGAAATAGATCCGGCAAACGAAACAAAATACCGGGAGATACTTAAGGCCTCCAATTAATCATCAGTGAAATGCTCCGCAGACTGACTGTTAAGAATTACGCAATAATCAGGGATCTGGACATGGAGTTTGGAGAGGGATTCACAATCATTACAGGTGAAACAGGCGCCGGCAAGTCCATACTCCTCGGTGCTCTGGGACTTGTCCTCGGAGAGAGGGCTGACACCTCCGTTCTCCTGAGCAAGGAGGAAAAATGCGTTGTCGAAGCCCACTTCAACGTGAAGGGGTATGACATGGAAGACCTTTTCGATTCGTGCCAGATTGATTATGACGATAATGCAATCATGCGTCGCGAGATCAATCCTGCTGGCAAATCGAGAGCCTTTATAAATGACACACCGGTGAACCTCAATGTGATGAAGGAAGTCGGGGAGCGTCTTATTGACATACACTCGCAGCACCAGACACTGCTCCTGGGTAACAGTCTTTTCCAGATGAGGGTAACGGATGCCTATGCCGGCACATCTGCAATGTTCCGCGATTATTCCCAGGCCTACCGCACATATTTAAGGCTCAGGAGTAAATATGAGGATGCTGCAGGCGCAGGTGAGAGGGACCGTGCGGATTTTGAGTATTATTCCCACCAGCTTGACCAGTTTCGGGCAGCAAAGCTTGTGCAGGGCGAACAGGAGGAACTTGAACACGAACAGGAAGTACTGTCAAATGCAGGTGTAATAAGCGAAGCACTCTCTGCGGCTGCCACAGCGATGTCTGGTGAGGATCTGTCAGCGCTTGCTCTCCTGCGTGAAGTACGCACTAATCTGGCAAAAATAGCTGCCTGGATACCCGCGGCGGGGGAACTCGAGAAACGCATCGGTACTTCACTTGTCGAACTGAATGACATTTCTTACGAGACTGAAAAGCTGCACGGCACGGCTTCAACAGACCCCGGAAGGCTTGAGTTTGTGACACAGCGCCTTGACACAATTTATTCCCTTGAGCAGAAACACAGGTGCCGGGATCTTTCTGAACTACTTGTGAAACAGTCTGACATTGAGAAGCGGGTTTCGGGGAGCGCCGGTATTGATGACCGGATTGAGTCACTTAAGAAAAGCGCAGATGATGCCCTTCAATCGTCAATGAAAATTGCACGGGATCTGTCGGCCGGAAGAAAGAAAGCTGCGGGACCCTTAAGTGCGCGGATAACAACGATGCTTCATGACCTGGGAATGCCTAATGCCCGGTTTGAGACACGCATAACCGGACAGGATGCACCCTCGGCATCGGGACTTGACAAAATAGAATTCCTCTTCAGTGCCAACAGGCAGGTGCCTCCCGAGGAGCTGTCCCATGTGGCTTCAGGGGGCGAGCTGTCCAGGGTGATGCTTTGCCTGAAGTCAACACTTGCCAGTTCTTCCGGGCTTCCGGCAATAGTATTTGACGAGATCGATTCAGGCGTCTCCGGTGAAGTGGCTTCCATGGTGGGGACCATTCTTGCCGGGATGGGTGAAGCCATGCAGGTCATAAATATAACTCACCTTCCGCAGGTGGCATCGAAAGGCAAGGTTCATTACCATGTTTACAAGGAGGAGACCGATCACTCAACAATTACAAGGGTAAGGTTGTTGAATCATGATGAGAGGCTGACGGAGGTTGCCCGGCTGCTCAGCGGCAGCAAGATTACTGACGCTGCCCTTAGGAATGCCAGGGAACTTCTGGCCGGAAAGTAGTTTTATCTTCCGTTTTAAATTGAAAAACCTGAAACAATGATCACAAATCTTCTTGAAGGAAAAAAAGGCATAATCTTCGGTGCGCTGAATGATAAGTCGATCGCCTGGTTTGTGGCCGAAAAAGCCTATGAACAGGGTGCCCGTCTGGTGCTCACCAATGCGCCGGTTGCAATGCGGATGGGCTCGATGGGCGAGCTGGCTGAAAAAACGGGAAGCGAAGCAATCATGGCAGACGCCACATCCATGAAAGACCTCGATATGCTTTTCTCCAGGTCGCTTGAGATATTTGGTGGCAAAATCGACTTTGTTCTTCATTCCATAGGAATGTCGCCCAACGTGCGTAAGGGAATACCTTATGCAGAGACCAATTATGAGAACATGCTGAAGACGCTTGACATTTCAGCGCTCAGTTTTCACCGGATCCTGCAGACCGCCTACCGCATGGATGCAATAAGCGAGTGGGGATCGGTAGTGGCGCTGACATATGTTGCAGCACAGCGCACGCTGGCCGGGTACAATGACATGGGTGACGCAAAAGCACTCCTTGAATCGATTGCACGCAGCTTCGGATACATCTACGGCAAGGAAAAGCACGTAAGGGTGAACACGGTCTCGCAGTCGCCTACAGTTACAACGGCAGGTTCAGGCATTGCGGGATTCGACTCCCTTGTAGATTTCTCAGACCGCATGTCTCCGCTTGGAAATGCCGATGCTTCAGACTGCGCTGACGTATGCGTTACACTTTTTTCCGATCTTACACGCAAGATCACAATGCAGAATATCTTCAATGACGGAGGTTTTTCAAGCATGGGAATGAGCCAGAGGGCGATAGAACAGTACCGGAAAAGCTTTGACGAATGCCCTGATAAGTAAAAATACTTACACCACTCAGCATTTATACCTCTTTTACGAGCCTCCTGCTTTCGTGCATGGGGCTTTTTTTATTTTTGATATTCCTAAACCTGACCGCCATGCTGAATCTGATTATTCTGGTACTGTTTTACATCACCTTCCCTGTCCTTCTTATCTGGCTTACAATGAAGTACCCCCTTGTCAAGAAGATCGGGGCCATTGTTCTTGCCTATGCTGCTGGCATCATCATCGCCAACACGGGCATTCTGCCAAAGGGCAGCGATGCCTTTCGTGATGCCACTATCGGGCAGAACAGGACCTACATACCAAAGTCGGAGGCTGTAGAGATGGTTGCGGCAGGCACCCTGACTGAACGTGATCTGAAGGTAAACAGTGTGGCTGCCGTGCAGGATGGAGCACAGACAGCGCTTGTGCCACTGGCCATTCCCCTGATCCTCTTCTCGCTCAATGTGCGGAGGTGGCTGAAGTTCTCCGGAAAGGGCTTCCTCTCAATGGTGCTGGCACTTTTTTCAGTGGTGGTCATCGTGGCTACGGGTTACCTGATCTTCAGGGACAGGGTTGAGGGCGCAGACAAGATAGGAGGTATGCTGATCGGTTTGTATACGGGAGGTTCGGTAAACCTGGCTTCCATTGCCCTGGCTCTTGATGTTGAACCCAATGCCTTCATAATGACGAATACCTATGACATGATAGTCGGAGCAATTGTCATACTGTTCTTCATCACCGCCGGCCCGACCTTCTTCAGACTCTTTCTGCCTCCCTTCAAAAGACCTGCTGCTAGTAAAGGAGAAGACCCAGACTTCAGGGAATTGAATGAAAAGATGGCCGAGGATTTTGATGATTATTCAGGTTTTTTCGGGAAGTTTACGGTCTTGCCTCTCCTGAGCGCTCTTGGACTTTCAATATTAATTTTGGTTTTGGGTCTTGGTGTCAGTTTTCTCCTGCCTAAAGTACCGATGACCATTTCGGTGATACTGGCGATAACAACATTTGGCGTGGCCGCCTCGTTCATTCCGAAGATCCGGAATATTAAAAAGACTTTTCAGCTTGGGATGTACTTCATCATAGCCTTTTCGATCGTTATTGCTTCAAGGTGTGACCTGAGTGTCATCTTCCAGGCGAAATACCTCAGCCTGCTCCTTTATGTCACCTATGCCTATTTCGGGTCTCTCTTCCTTCATCTGTTCCTTTCATGGATATTCCGGATTAATGCAGACGATTACCTGATTACCACTACCGGGTTTGTCTATTCACCTCCGTTTGTGCCAATGGTTGCGGCAGCCCTGAAGAATAAGGATGTCATTCTGACAGGACTGGCCACAGGTATAATTGGCTGGATACTTGGAAACTACATAGGTGTAGCCTTCGGCATGTGGCTGGGGAAACTATAATCTGAAGGTCTGATGTCTGATCCGCCAGCTGGCGGTCTGAAGGTCTGAAGGTCTGAAGGTCATCAGTCACATATTTGACTTTCGACATTCAGACTTTCAGACTTTTGACTTTCTTCTAGAACAGGTAGTTCAGGCCGATATAGAATTCGGTATCACCGTCCTGCTCCTTCATCGCCTTGCCGAAGTCCGCGGAGATGATGAAGTTCTCATTCATTGCAATTTTCAGTCCCAATCCTGCTGTGGAGTGCAGTTTATCTTTTCCGTCTTTGTAATATGCAGCAGCGCTTCCTTCGAGATAGTCTTCAAAGTCAGCGACATCAATTTCAATAGGTGAGGTCACCATACCGGCATCGAAGAAGTAATTCGTTCCCAGGTAAAAGTTCTGGTTGATGAATTTGAAGTGTACCATCTTCCACCTCAGTTCGGCATTGCCGTAAACGAAACCGTTGCCTACTACCCTGTTCCGCAGAAGACCCCTGATGGTCTTGCTTCCTCCAAGTCCCTCGGATAGTGCGCCTCTAAGTTCAGACACAATGACCTGCCCCTGGTAATAGAACGGCACATCCCCGAAGAGTGTAGTCTGATAGCCTACCCTGTATGCGAAGCTCAGATCACGTTCCTTGAGAGTGAAATACTGTCTCCAGGTAAAGTAAAACTTGCCGAATGTTGATTCGCCGCCGAGAAACTCAGGAGCCACCTCGACCCCCGTCTCAGCCCATATACCTTTCATCGGGCAGGCCCGGTTGTCACGGGTGTCATATGAAATTCCGCCCTTGATGGCTGTTACAAATCCTCCGTCAGCCTCCTCATTCGAGATGATGCCTGCACCTTTATAATATGAGAAGAGCAACGGTACATCCGGAAGGTATTTGGGATCCGTCGGCTCCTTGCCCTTGTTGAATTTGTCAATGTCCACATCCCTAATCTTAAAACTCTGCAGGCTGAGACCGGCATTCCAGAACCAGTTATTGTCACCCAGCTTTCCCGTGAAATCATTCTTGAAACGGAAGAGATGGCGCTGCATCGCGTAAAAGAGACGACTCTCGTAGGCGGGGTCCTCATCATCGACCCATGTTTTGTTATAAACGGAATTAAATCCGTTGAAGCCGTAGAAATCGTATGCATAGTCTGGCATGTAGCTCAGGTCCACCGCGTAACGAATGCCGGGAATCAGGTAGTCTGACTCGTATGATACCCTTAAAATTGAGCTTCCCTTTGTGAAAGTCGAAGCCTCGATGTAGATCTTATGATAATAATCAGGATAGATTGAACCGTCACCGTAGTCGAACAGATTTACGAGGGCTCCGTACTGGAATCCCTGGTCAGTGCTGAACGAAATTGCCGGAAGGGCCCCGAAGTTCCAGCCGGTCTTTGCCTCCTGGCCAAACGATGAGCCTGCCAGAAGTAATGTTAACATAATTACAGAGAGTTTCTTCATAAGTCAGTTTTTTGTGCAAGAGTAAAGTTAAAGAAAAATGATGCTCATATCCTAATATTTTTAATATTGCTACCTTAGTGACCGTCAAAACATGGTGCCATGAGTCTGCTAATATATAATATCGGTTTGCTGGTCCAGGCACGTGAGGATCCGCCGGCGTTTGTTGCCGGTCAGGCGATGTCAGGTCTGCCTGTTACTGAGGATGCGTGGCTTCTGGCTGAAGATGACATCATTGCCGCGTACGGACCGATGTCAGGAAAGCCGGATGCAGTTGCCGGCATGAAAACACTGGATGCCGGCGGCGGTTACCTTTTCCCGTCATTCTGTGATTCACATACACATATAGTATATGCAGGGAGCAGGGAGAAAGAGTACACTGACAAGATCAGGGGATTCTCCTATGAGGAAATAGCCCGCCGCGGAGGAGGTATCCTGAACTCAGCCCGCCTGTTGCACGCGACTTCTGAAGCCGAGCTTTTCAGGCAGTCTATGGAACGCGTCAGGGAGATTATCGGTTTCGGAACGGGGGCCGTGGAGATCAAAAGCGGTTATGGACTTACCACGGAGGATGAGCTGAAAATGCTCCGTGTCATTCAGAGGATTAAAAGGGAATCGCCACTGGCCGTGAAGACAACCTTCCTCGGGGCGCATGCAATCCCCGAAAAATACAGGGAAAACAGGAACGGTTATATTGACCTTATTGTAGGTGAGATGATCCCGGCTGTTGCTGCGGAGAAACTGGCCGATTACATAGATGTATTTTGTGACAAGGGATTCTTTACTTTAGAGGAGACTGAAAGGATTCTGTCAGCGGGAGCGGATTACGGCCTTCTTCCAAAGATGCATGCCAATGAGCTCGGCTTTTCGGGCGGCATACAGCTTGGCGTCAGACACAGGGCACTTTCCGTCGATCACCTTGAGTACACTGGTGATGACGAGATTGCCGCACTGCTTGGCAGCGGCACAATGCCTACATTACTGCCCGGAGCAGCATTCTTTCTGGGTATGGTCAATCCCCCGGTACGAAAAATGATTGAAGCGGGTCTGCCTGTTGCCATGGCATCCGATTATAATCCGGGTTCATCGCCCTCGGGCAATATGAAATTCATAATGTCACTGGGGTGTATCCGTATGAAAATGTTGCCGGAGGAGGTGATCAATGCCGTCACCCTCAACTCGGCATATGCGATGGGCCTTTCCGGAACCCACGGTTCAATAACCCCCGGTAAGAAGGCTAACATGTTTATAACAAAGAAGATACCTTCTTATGAATATATGCCCTATGCGTACGGCACTAACCTGGTTGATAAGGTGATCCTGAACGGGGAGGTGATAGATTTGACAGGTTTACAGGCTTATGGGTTTATAGGTTGAGGACACTATTTCCCCTCCTGAGCCAGGAGGGGTCTTCTCCGCAAATGGCGGAGAAGGGGGTGGTCCGCCAGCGGGCGGGGAGGAGACGGATAGTGTGGGAGTATAATAGATTAAAAGAATAAAAATTATCAAATGAACAGCAGACAACTAATCGAATGTGTTCCAAATTTCAGCGAGGGACGCGATATGGCCATCATTAAACAGATAACCGATGTTATTGAATCCGTCGAGGGAGTGCGTTTGCTTGATGTTGGTCCCGGCCGGGATACCAACAGAACGGTAGTGACTTTTACCGGGTCGCCGGAGGCAGTTTGCGAAGCTGCATTCATGGCCGTGAAAAAGGCGTCGGAGGTGATTGATATGTCCAAGCATACAGGTGCCCATCCCCGTATGGGTGCAACCGACGTATGTCCACTGATCCCGATAGCAGGGATAACAATGGAAGAGACTGTTGTGTTTGCCCGCCGGCTTGCAGAAAGAGTCGGAGGTGAGCTTTCATTGCCCGTTTACTGTTATGAATCAGCGGCGTTCGAAGACAGGCGCAGGAACCTTGCGGCTGTCAGGTCAGGAGAGTATGAGGGGCTGAAGAAGAAGCTTGCCGACCCTGAATGGAAACCTGATTTCGGGCCAGCCACGTTTAATGCAGGTGCGGGTGCTGTCATTGTGGGAGCACGCGACTTCCTTGTTGCCTTCAATGTCAATCTGAATACCACCTCGACACGCAGGGCCAATGCAATTGCCTTCGATGTCCGCGAACGAGGCCGCGAGATGCGTGAAGGAGACTCGGTCACCGGCAAGGTCATTAAGGATACAGACGGTAATCCGGTAATGATCCCCGGCACTCTGAAAGCGGTGAAAGCTATCGGATGGTTCATCCCCGAGTATGGAATTGCCCAGATCTCGATGAATCTTACAAATATAGGTGTCACTCCTGTGCATATTGCCTTTGACGAAGTATGCAGTAAGGCTGAAGCCCGCGGTATAAGAGTGACCGGCTCGGAGCTGGTTGGACTTATCCCCCTGAAGGCAATGCTCGACGCCGGGAAGCACTTCCTGCACAAACAGCAGCTGTCAGCAGGTGTTTCTGACACAGAGCTGATAAGAGTTGCTGTAAAGTCAATGGGACTTTCTGAGATAAAGCCCTTTAATGCTGATGAGAAGATAATAGAATATGTATTGAGGGACAAAGGACAAAAGAAACTTGCTGATCTCTCGCTTTCCGAATTTGTCTGGACCACATCCTCAGCCTCACCGGCGCCGGGAGGAGGCTCGGTATCTGCAGCCATGGGAGCCATGGGAGCAGCGCTGGGAAGCATGGTGGCCAACCTTTCAGCACATAAGAGAGGATGGGATGACAAGTGGGAGGGGTTTGCATTATGGGCAGAGAAGGGAGCAGCATTGCAGAAAAGACTGCTGGAGCTTGTAGACGAGGATACCGATGCTTTCAACGGAATAATGAAGGCTTTTGAAATGCCTAAGAAGAGTGAGGAAGAAAAATCAGCAAGGAGCCTGGTAATTGAAAATGCAACAAAACATGCCTCGATGATACCTCTTGCAATCATGAGAGAAGCCTTCAAAAGCTTCGGACTGCTGGAAAAGATGGTTGAAACGGGTAACCCGAACTCGGTGACTGATGCTGCGGTTGGCGTGCTGGCCACCCGGGCGTGCATCAGGGGTGCATATCTGAATGTCAGGATAAATGTCAGCAGTCTGAAAGACCGTCCTTTTGCCGAAAATCTCATTAAGGAGGGAGAAACATTAGATTCAGGCGCGGCGGAATGGGAACACAAGATCCTGGAGACTGTTGCAAAGTCAGTTTGATGCTAAAAAACATCACCTGCTCTTGTTTATTAATTTTTTGATATCTTGCGACGATTCAATTAAACCCTAAACTATCACTATGAGAAAACTATTCATGATGATTGTACTGGTGTTGGTTACAGGCCTGTTAGCAACAGGTCAGACAGTACAGATCACCGGCGTGGTAACAAGCTCCGAAGACGGGCTTCCAGTGCCGGGTGTAACCGTAAAAGTACAGGGAACGACAATCGGAGCCTCAACGGGCATCGACGGAGTTTTTTCCCTGTCAGCACCCACAAGCGCTACCGCTCTCGAATTCTCATTCATCGGGATGCAGAGTCAGGTTGTGCCTATCAGCGGAAGGACCAGGATCAATGTGACACTTGTTCCTGACCTTGTTGCAATGGACGAGGTTGTTGTCATTGCCTACGGTACAGCCAAAAAGGGTTCCTTTACAGGAGCCGCAGCGCAAATCGACAGCAAAAAGATCGAGACCAGACCTATTACAAACGTCACAAGTGCCATTGAAGGTACGAACCCTGGTATTCAGGTGACCTCAGCAAGCGGTCAGCCCGGTTCGGGTCAGGATATACGTATCCGCGGCTTCGGTTCGGTTTCTGCTTCCAATGCACCGCTTTATGTTGTTGACGGTGTTCCTTATTCAGGCGCAATCGGCAACCTGAACAGCAATGACATTGAAAGTATTTCAATACTGAAGGATGCAGCATCTTCTGCTCTTTACGGCAATAAGGCTGCTAACGGTGTTGTTATGATTACCACAAAACGTGGAAATAAGGACAGATCGTCCATTCAGTTTACTATGACCCAGGGTATCAGTACACGTTCGATCCCTGAATATAGCAGGATAGAAGGGCTTGACTACTATCCCCTGATGTGGGAATCTGACTACAACAGCCAGGTATTTGCATCAACTCCCGTGGCTCCTGCCACAGCAGCTCAGAACTCCACAAACAACCTGATTACCCGTGTTGGTTACAACATCACCGACCAGGCAAATAACCTGGTTGTAGGAACAGACGGTAAGCTTAATTCCAGTGCAAAGATTCTGGGTAAATACGGTGAGGACCTTGACTGGCAGGCTCCAATTATGAGATTGGGACACAGAAGTGATTACGGCCTTACCTTCAACGGTGGTACCGATAAGAGCGATTATTATGTTTCAATTGGTTACCTGAACGAAAAAGGCTATGTCCTGAAATCAGACTATGAACGTTATACCGGCAGGATCAACGTAAACAACAGCCCGAAGAAATGGATGAGAACCGGTTTGAATCTTTCCGGAACAATGACAAAATCAAATGTTGCCTCATCAGGAGGTACCAGTTATGTTAACCCGTTCTTTTTCACCAGAACAATGGGTCCCATATATCCTGTATTTGCTCATGATCCGGCAACCGGAGAATACCTTACTGACTCATTTACAGGTGAAAAAATCTATGACCTTGGAAACCTGGCCGGTTTGCCGGCAAGGGTGGCAGGTGCCAGCCCGGGAAGACATGTGGTTGCTGAAACACTCTGGAATGATGACCTTTTCAGAAGGAATGTGCTCAGTGCAAGAACCTACGTCGATCTTATGTTCCTCAAGGATTTCAAATTCACTTTGAACCTCAGTTCCGATGTGTCATCTTACAACGGAGCCTCATTTGAGAATAAAACTGTCGGTGACGGAGCTCCCGCAGGCCGTGGTGAACGTGTAAATTCACTGACGACCAGTTATACAATCAACCAGCTTCTGAATTATAGCAAGACATTTGACATCCATTCAGTTGAGGTTCTGCTCGGTCATGAAAACTATGATTATACTTATAGCTACCTGAGAGGTTTCCGCCAGGGCTTGATCGTTGAAGGAAATACTGAACTTATCAACTTTACGACCACGAATGACCTGGAATCATATACAGATAAATACAGGACAGAAGGTTACTTTGGAAGGTTGAATTACAATTTTAATGAGAAGTATTTCTTTTCAGCCTCATACCGTCGTGATGCCTCATCAAAGTTCTATACTGAAAACCGCTGGGGTAACTTCTGGTCAGTAAGTGCCGCATGGCGTATGGATACAGAGAACTTTATCAAGACCCAGGAGTGGATTGACATGCTTAAGTTCAGAACTTCCTACGGTGCCATTGGAAATGATAATGGGATAGGCTACTACGCATGGCAGCAATTATACAATCTTGGCATTAACAATGCTTATGAACCGGGTTTCCTTCAGGCATCACTTTCAAACACAGACCTGACCTGGGAATCAAACAATACATTTGATGTGGCCCTTGAGTTCTCCCTGATCAAGAGGGTTACAGGATCGATTGAATTCTACCACAGGGTATCTTCAAACCTGCTTTTTGCAGTGCCTCTTCCGGCATCGAGCGGTATAACAAGTCAGGACAGAAATATCGGAACAATGTTCAACCGCGGAATTGAGTTCCGGGTGGGTGTTGATGTTGTTAAAAAGCCGAACTTTAACTGGAATGTTGACCTTAACCTTTCAACTGTTAAGAATGAGATCACAAAACTTCCTCAGGAAGAGATCATTGACGGAACCAAGAAACTTATGGTAGGTCATTCTCTTTATGACTTCTGGCTTCGCGACTGGTACGGTGTTGACCCTGCTGACGGTATGGCACTCTATGATGCCAACATTAAAAATACTGTTACTCAGGCCGCCAACCTTCGCATCCTCGGTAATGATACCGTAAGCATAAGTGAAAACAACGCCAAGTATCATTATGCAGGCAGTGCAATTCCTGACCTTATGGGTGGCATTACAAACACCTTCAGGTACAGGGATATCGAACTCTCTGTTCTTTCCACCTTCCAGATCGGCGGTCTGGTCTATGACGGATCATATGCAACTTTAATGCATGCCGGAAACTACGGTGCAGCAATTCACACCGATATTCTTGACCGCTGGCAGAAACCCGGCGATATAACGAACGTTCCGAGACTCGATTACAGCAAGAGAACTCCATTTGGAGCAGCCTCAGACCGCTGGCTTGTCGATGCCTCATTCTTCAGCATCAAGGCTGTTACTCTCAGCTATAATCTTCCTGCGGCTCTTTCACAGCGTGCGGGAATGAAGGGCGCAAGAGTCTGGCTGAGTGGCGAAAATCTTCTTCTGATCAATGCGAGACAGGGCCTCGATCCTCAGCGTTCATTTGCAGGTACTACTGACCACGTCTATTCACCTTCAAGGATTATGTCAGTCGGAATAAACGTAACCCTTTAAAAAGCTAAACAATGAAACGAATATTAAATAGTTCTCTGATTATTGCTGCAATAATGCTTTTTGTTACCTCCTGCGGCAAGGATTATCTTGATACCTTCCCAACAGACCAGGTATCATCTGAAGAAGCATTTACTACCACTACAAGTGCTTTGAGCGCCCTGAACGGAATACATCGGAGTATGTTTTTCCAGTGGGCAAACCAGGGCGAAGCAGGTGAAGGCTCCATGAAAATCAACCGCGATATGCTTGGTGAGGACCTCGTAATGACATCCTCAGGTAACGGCTGGTATAACACTACTTATCAGTGGTCTGCACATCGAAGCGAGACTGCATCCGTGGATTACTTCCCATGGCGTATGTATTACAGGATCATTGCCAATGCCAATATGATCATTAACAATATTGACAATGCTTCAGGATCACAGGCTGAGAAGGACTTAATTAAAGGACAGGCGCTTGTATATCGGGCATGGGGGCATTTTAACCTTGTCCAGCTCTATGGAAAAAGGTATGTTACGGGTACCCAGAATACCCAGCTTGGGGTTCCGATAATGCTTACCAATAACTTTGAAGGCCAGGAACGCAATACCGTTGAAGACGTTTATGATCAGATTCTTACGGACATTGATGAGGCAATAACCCTTCTTACAGGTTATACAAGACCGAATAAGTCCCACATGAATCAGAACGTTGCAAAAGGCATCAAGGCAAGGGTAGCCCTCACAATGCAGGACTGGACAACCGCAGCCACACTTGCATCTGAGGCACGTACCGGCATGTCGCTTATGACAACCTCTGAATATACGGGAGGATTTAATAATTACACAAACCGTGAGTGGATGTGGGGAAGCATGGTTATTTCAGACCAGACTACCTATTTCTATTCATACTTTGCCTATATGTCAAGGAACTTCAGTTCCACAAACATCAGGGGTAATCCTAAGGCAATTAACAGGCTTCTCTACAATGACCCGATATTTACGGCAACGGATGTTCGTAAAGCAAACTTTGATCCCACGGGATTACATACTGCCCTGGCGCTTGCTTCAAACTTTACGAAGAAGCCTTACACCAGCCAGAAATATCTTGCTGCAGGCGGTGCCGACAGTCGCGGAGACGTTGTCTATATGAGGGTTGCAGAAATGTATCTCATAGAAGCTGAAGCGTATGCACGCATGAGCGGACATGAAACTGAAGCTCTGGCAGCACTTAACACTCTGAGGCAGAACCGTGAGACAGTTCCGGCAAACTACATTGCTTCAGCCGCCACGGGAACAGCTCTGATTGACGAGATCATGCTCAACCGTCGCCTTGAATTCTGGGGAGAAGGATTCCGTTTCACCGATCTCAAGAGGCTTAACCTGCCGCTTGACAGAACAGGGTCAAACCATTCTGTTGCTCTTTGCATTGAAACGGCTATCCCTGCCGGCGATGTCAGGTGGGAATGGCTGATTCCTAAACAGGAAATGGATGCCAACGACCTGATGGTCCAGAATGATCTGTAAACTGTAATTATCATCTGAAAAAGGGCTCCCGTATGACGGGAGCCCTTTTATTTTGTGCCCTTGCGTAATAAAATAATATGGTTGTTAACGATTGTTAATTAAAAATTATTGATTATTTTTCCACCTATTAGATTTACCTAACCATTTTTTAACCTAAACTATCAATTTATGAAAAAGATCCTAATGATTTTTGTACTGGCCCTGACCACTACAGCAATGATGCTGGGACAGACAGTACAGATTACGGGTACTGTCACAAGCAAGGATGACGGCTTGTCGATACCCGGCGCATCAGTAGCTGTTAAAGGCACTACAATAGGTGCCCTTACGGACGCTGACGGGCGGTACACACTGGCAGTCCCGCAGACAGCCAATACCCTCGTTTTCAGCTTTATAGGCATGAAGAAAACGGAAGTCCTCATTGAGGGAAGAACCAGGATTGACATGGCGATGGAATCTGACCTTGTAGGCCTCGATGAGGTTGTTGTAACCGCAGTCGGTATCTCCCGTGAAAAGAGGGAACTTGGTTACAATGTTCAGAGTGTTAACACAGATGTTATAAGCAGCCGGCCCAATGCCGACCTTGTAAACTCCCTTGCAGGACGCACTTCAGGTATCCAGATTATCAGTTCTGCCGGTGACGCAGGTGCATCAACATACCTTACCATCCGCGGTGCACACTCAATTACAGGGAACAACCAGCCATTGTTCGTTGTTAACGGTTTGCCGATCATTTCAGGCGGCGGTGGCGGCGGTGTTGACGGTGTTACCACCTCCAGCCGTTCGATTGACCTTAACCCTGAAGATATAGAATCAATCAGTGTTCTTAAAGGCGGTGCCGCAACTGCACTTTACGGCGTTCGCGCTGCCAACGGAGCCCTTATAATTACAACAAAAAGCGGCAAGAACCTCACTGCCAGGAAAGTTGAATTCCATACCTCAGTGGGCTTCGATAAAATTTCCCAGGTTCCTGCACTGCAGAATGTATTTTCCCAGGGAATGGACGGTGTCTGGATCGGCGGCAACGCAGCTTCATTTGGCGCCAAAATTGCCGATCTCGAATATGACGGTGATGCAACCTACAAATGGGATCCAAACGGCCGCCTTGTTGCTAAAGGACTCGGCAACGGCAATCCTGCTGTAGCATATAATCCTTTTGATTTCTTCCAGACAGGTGCCGCATATAATAACCGTTTAAGCGTCAGCAACGGCAATGAACTCGGAAGTTACTTCTTTTCAATGTCAAACCTCACTCAGGAAGGTGTAGTTCCGAACAACAAGTTCGGCAGGACAACATTCCGCCTGAATGCCACCTCCAAGTTATCAAAGAAGGTAACCGTGGGTGCTGATTTCGCTTATACGAATTCAAAGGCAAGACAGATTCAGAAAGGCTCAAACGTGTCAGGTATAATGCTTGGCCTTGTCAGAACAGCAAGAACATTCGACAACAGTGCAGGTTACATATTCCCTGACGGAACTCAGAGAAACTACCGTAACGGCGGCGGATATGACAACCCCTACTGGGTCTCCAACAAAATTTCATTTGACGAAAATGTAAACCGTTTTACCGGCAGTGCCAACCTGAATGTAAATTTTACGGATCACCTCTCCCTCTCATATACCGGAGGTGTTGACTGGTACAACAGAAGATATTCTGACAGGTTTGCCATATATTCAAGGGCATATCCTGCTGGTTATTACGACGAGTACATGGCCTATTCCGGGATTTTAAACTCCGACCTTCTCCTTAGTTACACCCAGGCCCTGGGCGATAATTTCGACCTTAAGCTTACAGTGGGTAACAACCTTTACTCAACCTACTTCAAGTCCCTTTACGGCAATGCTACCGGACTGCAGATAGCAGACTTCTACCAGCTTTCGAACTCTCCGACCAATACTGTCAGCCACGGCAGTTCAGCCTACCGGACAGCAGCATTCTTCGGCGATTTCAGCCTGGCATTTAAAAACATACTCTATCTGGGCATGACGGGACGAAACGACTGGTCAACCACAATGCCTGAGGCAAACCTTTCAGCATTCTATCCTTCAATAAGCCTGGGATTTGTTTTTACAGAACTCGGATCACTTAAGGAAAGTAATGTTCTGACTTACGGTAAATTAAGGGCCTCCGCTGCCCGTACTGCCAACATTGCAGGTCCGTACAGCACGTCCAACTATTTCTACCAGGCAGGTGCCGGTGACGGATGGACAAACGGTGTAAACTTTCCTTATCTGGGTCAGACAGGATTCGAGCAGGGTTCCGGCCTCGGCAACCCCGATCTGAAACACGAGACAATGGATTCATGGGAAGTTGGTCTTGAACTTCGGTTCTTCAAGAACAGGATCAATCTGGATGCGACCTATTTCAGTAACTTAAATACTGGTCTTTTAATGTCAGTACCGATTGCTGCTTCAACCGGATTTACTTCGGTATACATGAATGCCGCATCGATGGATTCGAAAGGTGTCGAGCTTAGTCTGGATGCCAGCCCGGTTGCTACAAAGAATTTCAACTGGAATATCCTGGTCAACTTCACCAAACTGAAGAATATGGTTCTTAAACTTGCTCCCGGTGTTGATAACCTGGGCCTTGGCGGATTTACCGAGCCTCAGGTTCGCGCCATTGCAGGCCAGCCATACGGAAGTATTTTCGGAAATGAATGGGCCAAGGATGAAAACGGCAATGTCCTGATCAATGATGATCCGACAGACAGTTTCCGTGACGGTTACCCATGGGTGGATACCCGTGAATTCGCCAATATCGGAAATACCAGTCCCGACTGGACCGCAAACATTACCAACACTATGTCCTATAAAGGCTTAAGCCTTTCATTCATGTGGGACATCAAAAAGGGCGGTATAATGTGGAACGGTACCGGACATGCAATGAACTATTTTGGCACCAGTGCTGCTACGGCATTCCGTGAAGTATATTACACTCCTGAAGGAACAATCGATTTCGACAGAACTCCGGCTGAAAACATCAGGGTATTCGAAGGCGTTTACGGACATCTGGTTAACGGTGTACCTGTAGGTTCCGGTGTGGCGAATGTGACTCCGGTGGTTCTTGACCAGGCATGGTTCCGCGGTCAGGGAAGTAATTTTGGCGGTGGAGCTTCGTCAGCTGCCATGGAGCCAACTGACTGGCTGAGACTGAGAGACATTTCGTTAAGTTATGATATACCTGTCAAAAACACTTTCATGAAAAATCTGCAGGTTTATGTAACAGGCAAGAACCTGATGCTCTTCACCCCGTACACAGGCATTGATCCTGAGACAAACCTTCAGGGAGCTTCGAACGGTCAGGGAATGGATTACTTTAACAACCCGGGTACGAAAACCTACATGGGTGGCATTAAAGTAACCTTTTAATTAACCTCCAATAATATACGAATTATGAAAAAGTACATTAACAATATAATTAAGACCGCAGGATTGTCTCTGGTTTTTGCCCTGTCTCTTTCCTCTTGCGAAAAGTGGATTGATACAAGCATGAACATCGATCCGGATTCTCCTGCAGATGTGCCTATGAAACTTATGCTGCCGGGAATCGAGCAGAAACTGGGTTACAATATGGGCGGAAACGAAATCGTGCGCACAACAGCTATCTGGATGCAGCAGTTTGACGGCGTTGACCGCCAGTCGTTCACTGAAGCAACCTATCAGCTTGTCCCGGGAGATGTCAATAACCTTTGGAGTGCCTTTTATCCCGGCATCCTGATGAATTCAAAAGTGCTTCTGAATAAGGCGGAGGCATCTGAATCTCCCTATAATGCGGGAGTTGCAAGGGTTTTAATTGGTACAACCCTTGGGATGGCCACCGATCTTTTCGGTGATATGCCTTTCAGAGAGGCATTCAGGGGAAATGAGAATATTCTGACCCCGAAGTTTGACACCCAGGAAATGATCTATGACACCCTGTTTGCAATTCTTGATGATGCTATTGCTGACCTCAGCGCCGCATCGGATCCTATAGGTATCGGCGGGGACGTCATTTACGCCGGTAGTGCCGCCAAGTGGAAGAAAGCTGCTTACTCAATCAAGGCCCGCCACCTGCTTCAGTTGTCTCTTGTGAACGGTAATGCTGCTTATACTGCTGCTATTACCGCCGCTGCAAGCGGATTTTCCTCAAACGCTGATGACTTTAAGGTTCCCTGGAATATTGACAATCATAATCCTATTTTCCAGTTCATGGAACAGCGCGGAGACGTTCGCATGGGTGCATCGCTGATTAACCTTATGAAAGCCAGCAGTGACCCGCGTCTTCCTTTCTACGCTGAAGAAGACGGTGACGGTGAATATACAGGGAGCATAGCAGGTTCGCAGAATGACCTGGCTTCAAAACCGGGCACATATGTTGCAGGAGCTACAGCGCCCACCGTTATAATGTCCTACGCTGAACTTAAGTTCATCGAGGCTGAGGCCAACTTCAGACTCGGACAGACGGTTCCCGCCCAGACTGCTTTCCAGGCCGCAGTGGCCGCATCGGTTCTCAAGGTAACCGGCGCTGCAAATACAGCATGGCTGGATGCAAACATAAACGGAGTAACAACTGTAACACTCGAGCTTATCATGGCTCAGAAGTACATTGCGACCCTTGGTAACAACCAGGCTTTTGCCGACTACAGAAGAACAGGACTGCCGACAATGCCGGTTCCTATAGGTGCTGTAATTCCCGCAATGCCTGTCCGTTTCCCGTATGCTCAGGAAGAGATCACTTACAACGGAGCCAATGTTCCTACTGTAACGCTCAGTTCCAAACTGTGGTGGGACAGATAAGCAATTCCGTGAATAACCAATAAAAGATGTAAATCATGAAAAACATATTCAAAATATTATACGTTTTTATTGTTGCCGGAGCGCTTTTGTCCTCCTGCGAAAAAGTAGAAACGGGATTTGACAAGATAACCAACGCACCGGATCCGGCTGCTACGTACTATCTGCAGTTCATTAATGCAGCAAAGACTCTTGAGACAGGCGTAACAGAGGCAGGCGCACTGGTTGAAATTGTAACTCCGATTGCGGTTTCTCTTATGGGAATTCCTCAGACCGATGCTGTTACAGTAAACCTGACAATTGATCCTTCATCAACAATCGCACCGGCAATGTACACCCTGTCTGCCAACAGTATCACAATACCTGCCGGTAAAACGTCAGGTTCTGTGACGCTGACTACAAAAGCCGCCAGCATGCCGGTTGGCCAGACAGTGAAGCTTGTCGTGACGCTGAATGCGGGTGAACATAATACTCCCAGTACAAGCGGAACTAAGTTGACATATAACTTAAAGCGTATTGAATTCTGTCCGCTTGTAAACGGTGCTGCAGACCTTGTAGGTTCATGGGCAGGTTCAGATGCCGACTATCCGAGTGTCATTACTACAGCAGCCGGCACCAGCACTACTGTTAAAATTTCCGGCATGGGTGTAGGTTTCATTGAGGACTTTTGGGGTGAGGGGGTTGTTACACTGGGAGATCCGGTGATGACAGTTTCCGGAAACGGACTTGTGGATATCCCCAGGCAGTATCTCTTTACAACAACTTACGGTACCCCTGCAGCACCCTATGATTATGAGATTAAGGGCTCAGGTAAATGGACTAATTGCGGAGCCAATCCTACGTTGCTGATTACCTATGATATATACTATCCGGGTGA
The DNA here is from genome assembly GCA_038248855.1 of Bacteroidales bacterium. GTDB lineage: Bacteria > Bacteroidota > Bacteroidia > Bacteroidales > VadinHA17 > SR-FBR-E99. The sequence continues at coordinate 55,759 of JBBRXA010000003.1, forward strand.
TGCTGACGGACTTGCAAAATCCTATGCAGGATATCTTGGAGGCATACCATACCTCACAGCAACCATTACCCTGGGTTCCAAATCAGCACAGGAGGCCTTTGTAACCAATATAAACAGACAGCCCTTTAAGAGATAAATATTTAATTCTTTAATTAAATTAAAAGGGCTCCTCATTCCGGAGCCCTTTTTTTGTCCGGCAGGCTCAGTGGTTCATTAATTCAATGGTTAAAAGTTGTTAATTAAAAAAAATCGCTTATTTTGCGTCAGTGAAGTATTCTATTAACCCTTTTTTCTAAACCTAAACTATCAATTTATGAAAAAGATCCTAATGCTTTTTTCACTGTTTCTCATAACGGCCTCGCTTGTTATGGCACAGACAGTGGCAATTACGGGGACCGTCACCGGCTCTGAAGACGGACTGGAGTTGCCCGGTGTTTTCGTAACTGTAAAAGGAACGACTATCGGGGCAATAACCGGACCAGACGGGAAATTCGCCGTTCAGGCTCCGGCTAACGCTACCACCTTGGTATTCAGCTTCCTTGGATACGTAACGCAGGAAGTGACAATTGCCAACAGGACGAGAATTGACATGGTCCTTAAGCAGGACATGTTCAATGTGGAGGAAGTTGTTGTGGTTGCCTACGGTACTCAGCAGAAGCGTGATGTAGCCGGTGCAATTTCATCGGTAAAGGGCTCTGACATAGCGATGATGCCTGTGCAGAGCTTTGACCAGGCCCTTCAGGGGAAAGCCGCCGGGGTAACAATCACGATGCCTAACGGAGTTCTTAACAACCCGCCCGTTATCAGGGTCCGCGGTTTCAACTCCATTACCGGTAGTTCAAGTCCACTTATAGTTGTTGACGGTGTTCCGATATTTACGGGTAACGTTTCCGGTACCAATGCTTCTTCAAATGCACTGGCTGACGTTAACCCCTCGGACATTGAGTCGATGGAGATACTTAAGGATGCATCGGCAACCGCAATATACGGTTCACGCGCAGCCAACGGGGTTATCATTATCACCACCAAACGCGGTGCCGCAGGGAAAACAAAAGTATCATATGATGCTTACATAGGCTTCACCCAGCCTTACAGGCTCTTCGATGTGATGAACTCCGAGCAGTATGTGGAACATAAGAATATTGCCTGGGCGAACAACCCTGCAGCACTTGGTTTTGCATTCTTTATTCCGGATGATGCAAACGGAGACCCGATTGACACAAAGTGGTCGGACTATGTTTACCGTACCGGATTCCAGCACAACCACGCCCTGACAATTTCAGGCGCCACAGGAAATACTTCCTACTTTCTTTCCATTGGTTATACAAACCAGGAAGGTATGATCCAGAAGAACAGCTTCAACAGAAAAAATGTCAGGTTGAACCTTGATCACAAGCTGAATAAGTGGGTATCACTGGGAGCTAATTTCTCATATATCAACTCTATGGGCCGGGCACCCAACACCGGATCACTTGCGGGACAGGCATTCAGCACCGCCGGAGCAGGTCGTCTGGCGTTTGTTCTTCCTCCGAACCTTGCCCCCTATAAGAATGACGGCACATATAATATTAACGGATCCGCTATAGGCAGTTTGGGGCAGCCGGTTGGTAACTACGGTTACTACAACCCTGTTCCTATTTTTGAACTTAACCAGGCAAGCACGCAGACAGACAGGATCCTCGCCACCCTGAATGTTACAGTTACCCCGTTCAAGGGACTGGCACTCAAGTCCGTCTACGGAATTGACAACCTCTCTGTCGAGGATAACGTTTTCCAGACAGGTATAACGGGAGACTCCTATGCAAGCAACGGTTATGTATGGAATCAGTTCTACCGTCCCACAAGATGGACCTGGACAAATACGGCAAACTATTCAGCTACAATAGCCGAAAAATTCAATTTCGGCCTTCTGTTCGGTTCAGAACAGCAGTATACAAAAAGTGTAAGCTGGACCGGGACCAAGACCAATTATACTGACCCGTTCTTTGATGTATACCAGGGTTCATGGGTAACGGCAGGTATGGGCGGCGGTGGCAGAAGTGAAAACTTCTTCCAGTCTCTTTTCGGTCGTGTCAACTTCGACTTTGACAAGAAGTATTACTTTGAGCTCAGTGTCCGTCGCGACGGTTTCTCCGGACTTGCTGAGGGCAACAAGTTCGGTACCTTCGGAGGTGCTTCAGTCATGTGGAATATTTCCAGGGAACCCTTTGTGGCAGGAATTGACGACATCCTCTCTGACATGCGCCTCAAGGCCAGTTACGGACGTGTTGGAAACATGTCAGGTATCAGCAGCTATGCTTCACTTTTCCTTTATTCTTCAGGAGTCTACGGTGCAGCACCCACATGGACATTCTCGCAGGCAGGAAACCCCGACCTGAAATGGGAAGCCAGCGACAAGTATGACATTGGTTTCAGTTTTGGCATACTGAATGACAGGGTCCAGGCGGATCTCAACTGGTATTACAATGATGTCAATGACCTTATCCTTAATGTTCCCCAGGCTCCGTCGAAAGGAATACCCGGGAACACCGTACCTGCAAACATAGGTTCGATGTATAATACGGGCTTTGAATTCACACTGACGACATACAACATTTCAAAACCCAATTTCACATGGAATACCAACTTCAACTTCAGCACGCTGAAGAATGAAGTTACAGAACTCGCCCCCGGAGTAACCAGTCTTCTCGGATATACTTCATCGCTGGAGCTGACAAACCGTACTGTTGTCGGTCTTCCGATCGGTAACATATGGGCTGTTGAAACCCGTGGCGTGGATCCCACAACCGGAAGAAGAGTATTTGTAAACAGCGCTGGTAAAGAAGTTCTTTACAGCCATGAGAATGCCAGCAAGTGGACCTACAGGGACGGCACCGGTGTTGCCCCGGTAATTTCTCTTGCCACTGATGGCAAGGCAGTCGGTTCACCGCTTCCTAAATTCTATGGTGGGTTGGAGAATAATGTTACGTTCAGGGGCTTTGACTTCAATCTTGGGCTTACCTACGCTCTCGGATTTTATGTTTACAACGGTTCGAAGGCAGGTCTGAGGGACCAGAGATGGTGGAACAACTCGGTTGAAGTATTTGAAACGGCATGGAAACAGTCCGGAGACATTACCAACATCCCGAAACCGGTATTCAATGACAACGTTTCAAACGGATCAGCAATGCCAATTACCGAGAACGTCGAGAAGGGCGATTACCTGAAGGTCAGAACAATATCTGCAGGTTATGCATTTAAGAACATACCGGGAAATACGGGCATTGAAAAGGTAAGGTTTTATGCCCAGATCTTCAATGCATTTGTTGTCACGAAGTACACGGGTTCTGACCCCGAAGTTTCAACCAACGGGGATACGAACCTTTCACCGGGTATTGACCGTAACTCGGCACCCCAGGCAAGGACATATACCTTCGGGATAAACGTTTCATTCTAACCGATAAATTCAGAGAATTATGAAAAATATATTAAAGATATCATTGATATTGCTAATGATACTGGCGGTGACAGGATGCTCAAAAGAGTACCTGAGTCCTTCACCGGAAACTACCCTTGGCGAGCTTAACGCCTTTGATACCAAAGACCGCGTTGTAGGTCAGGTAAACGGTATGTATGCTTTTATGAAAGTCGGCGCATACCTTGGCGGCAGATACCATGTATACAATGACATCAGGGCTGACAATTTCATTCCTAAGAGTTCGAACCTGGTTACCGGTTATGCTACCTGGAACCATTCGTTACTCGGTTCAAGGGATGAGGTTCAGAACCTTTGGGGTGCCATTTATTCTGCAAACAATGCCATTAACCTCTTCCTTGAAGGCCTTGATGCCAAATGGACTGAAGGTGCCCTGACAGGGATCATAACTCAGGATGAGTACAATCAGTACAAGAGTGAGGGTCTCACGCTTCGCGCCATATGCTATTTTGACCTCCTGCAGCTGTATGCCCAGCCTTATGCCAAGAGCAGCGGAGCCAACCCGGGTCTTCCTCTTCGCCTTACAGCAAATAAAACCGCTGAAGGCAATGACCTGGCAAGAAGCACAGTGGCAGAAACATACGCTCAGATACTTTCTGACCTGAATACTGCCGAGCCTCTGGCTGCTGCTACTTATACAACAGCACTTCTCAGAACCACCAGGATTCACAAGAACACAATCATTGCGTTCAAAACACGTGTTTACCTGGCTATGGGCAACTATCCGGCTGTAAAAACAGAGGCAGCAAAAATAGTACCTGCAGCAGCTCCTTTTGTGGCTCCCACAGGTGCAGCATTTGCCCTGACCCCCACATTTGCAGCTTTGTGGACAGATCCCTATACCTCGGCTGAATCTATTTTCTCGATGCCCTTTACCTCTACCAACCTGGCCGGAACACAGAACTCGCTGGCTCATTACAACCATCCGAACTCCAGTGAGTCCTATTATCTCAATGAGTCAGGACAGGCATTTACTGCCCTTAATGCAGCAGACGCAAGGCGACTGTTGTTCCAGACAGGTTCTGTGAGCGGTACAACCAGGTATTTTGTAGGCAAATGGCAGTCATTTGTCGTTCAGTCTGATTATGCTCCTGTACTGAGGTATGCTGAAGTGCTTCTCACCTATGCCGAAGCCCTTGTCAGGGATGGCAATGTGGTCACGCAGCAGGCGGTAAATCTCCTGAATGCGGTTAGGACAAGGTCATACCCTGCTGGCGCATATGCCATCGGCGACTTTGCAGATGCCGCTGCCTTCGTAAATGCAGTATTGCTTGAAAGGAATATTGAGTTTCTGGGTGAAGGCGTCAGAAACCTGGATCTTATGAGAACGCTGACCACTATTCCCATCAAGGGCGGTGTAGAGGCTATCCCTACTACTTCTCCTTCTTACATCTGGCCAATACCGGACAGCGAAATAAGCACAAATAAACTTATGACCGGCAACGGAAACTAGAGTTTAATCTTCTGTAAGAAAAGCTGCCTCATCAGGGCAGCTTTTTTTGTTGTGCGCCCGGCCCGCGTCAGTCCCGGTTGCGCCTGAAGAGTGACCCGGATTCTTTCCGGCGTTTGATCTTTTCATGCCTGTTTTTCATTATCATGTAGATAATGAATAGTACAAAGATGATCCCGATGAGTATTGTCAGGCTGCTGTCGGGTATCATAGAACTCTTTTTATGATCCTGAGCCTGTGGGTATACCTGCCGGCATCCTCACGCCAGATACCCTGGTGGTCAACCCTGTCGATTCTGACAGAACCTGAAGCATGTATTATTTTACCCTGACCCAGGAAAATGCCTGTATGTGAAATATTTTCCGTCTCACCTGAAAAGAAGATAAGGTCGCCGGGCTGAGCTTCGGTGAAGAAACTGACAATGGTTCCCAACTCTGCCTGCCGGGCAGCATCACGGGGAATTTTTATCCCGTGGATTTTGCAGACAACCTGAACGAGTCCTGAACAGTCAATGCCTCCGGAAGTACGCCCGCCCCAGAGATAGGGGACGTTGAGGAACTGAAGGGCAGTTTCTGTCAATGAGGAGTGAGGAGTAAGGAGTGAGGCTTGAGGGTCTCTGACAGTGTATTTCTTGTCTCCAATTGCGAATCCGGAGAAGCCATCACTAAGTCCGAAGATTTCGCTGCCGGGGGAAAGGGTCAGCAGGGTGTTATCCTCCTTTAAGCATACCAGATGATTCCCGGTAATAATTCCCGTGGATACTTCATCCCAGGCTTCATAGCCGCGGTGAAGAGAATCAATCCATCCTGTGTAAAGATCGAAAAGAGTCTCAATCTTAAGCCACGAAGCTGCACTGTCAATAATCTGAAATCTCTCCCCGAAGAGTAACTGGCTGACCATCTCTGATCTGTGGGAGGGTGCAGATCTCAGCGGGATAAATATATTTGTACAGATGAAAGGGTCCATCGGAAGATTCAATATTTTCGCCGGAATAATATCAACCTATCAACTACCTCATGTCAATCACCTCAATCCCCTTATGGTCTGAAGGCCTGAAAGTAAAGAAGTCAGCGGCAGGTTTAAAAACAAGGTCATACTTTTGTGTATCAAGGGTTACAGTTACGCCTTCCCTGGTCTTGTATTCTGCGTTCTCAAGGCTATAGCCGGTCTTCCCGATCTGCAGCCTCATCCGTATCATGTCACCAGAAATGTCTTCAGGATACAGGTCAATTATCCACTCTTTTGGTGTCTGCTCGATAAGCCGGACCTTGTAACCCTTCTGGTACATCGTGAAGAGGAGGGAAGGCTTTGACAGGAAAGAGTCGTCATCCGGGTCATTTTCAGTAATTGTGACTTCATTGATATCCGGGAGGTAACTCCAGACCGTTTTTCCGTCTGACCAAACGCTGTTTTCAGGCAGGGTCAGCATAAACCTGTCGCCCCGCAGAACCACGGATCCCTCCATTGTGGAGACATCTCCGTTGCGACTGTCATCCGTTACCAGGTTAAAGTCTATCGATACCGAAGGGGCTGTGGTTGCTCTTTTACTGAATTCAGACAATACCTTCATTGCTTCGGGATCCTGCTGGGCAGACACATGAAAAGCGAGCAGGCTAAGGAGTAAAATCAGAGACTTTTTTTTCATTTCAATTGGATTCTTCATTCAGCCTCTTCAAAATCTGTTCCAGAGTGCTCATATCCTGTACAACAACGTCTCTGGCCTTGCTTCCTTCAAACTGGCCTACTATGCCGGCTGCCTCGAGCTGGTCTATTATGCGTCCTGCACGGTTGTATCCCAGCTGCATGCGTCTCTGTATGAGAGAGGTGGAGCCCTGCTGATGAGTGACTACCAGCCTTGCAGCCTCATCGAACAGAGGATCACGTTTTTTGAGATCGATCTCCCTGGAACCGTTGTATGAATCGTCATCACCCACATATTCAGGAAGATGCAGTGCTTCTGGATATCCCTGCTGTGAGCCGATATAATCTGTCAGGACTTCAATTTCAGGTGTGTCAATGAAGGCGCACTGAACTCTGACAGGTTCACCGCCCTGCGAGATGAGCATATCTCCCCGGCCAACGAGACGGTCTGCACCTGAAGAATCGAGTATGGTGCGTGAGTCTACGCCCGAGAAGACCCTGAATGCAATACGCGAGGGGAAGTTGGCCTTGATGAAGCCTGTGATGATATTTGCGGATGGCCGCTGGGTGGAAATTATAAGGTGTATTCCTATCGCCCTTGACAGCTGGGCAAGCCTTCCGATGGGCGATTCTATTTCGCGTCCTGCTGTCATTATCAGATCAGCAAACTCGTCAATTATGAGTACGATGTAGGGCATATATTCATGTCCCTTTTCCGGATTGAGCCGCCGTGCTATGAACTTGTCATTGTACTCCTTGATATTCCGGGTCTGTGACATCTTGAGAAGCTCAAGCCTGTGATCCATAAGAATACAAAGCGAGTTCAGGGTGTTTATGACTTTCTTGGTGTCGGTGATTATTGCATCTTCATCACCGGGCAGTTTAGCCAGGAAGTGCCGTTCAATCTTTGCATAAAGCGGCAGTTCCACACGCTTGGGATCAATAAGCACCAGTTTCAGCTCAGCCGGATGCTTTTTGTAAAGCAATGAGGTGATTATGGCATTCAGCCCTACCGATTTTCCCTGTCCGGTTGCCCCGGCAACAAGGAGGTGGGGCATTCGTGTCAGGTCTATGATGTACGGATCGTTTGTAATTGTGCGCCCGAGGGCCAGGGGAAGCTCGAACTTGGAGTCGAGAAAAGCCTGCGAAGAGAGAAGACCTTTCATTGATACTATCTCAGCCTTCTTGTTCGGGACTTCGATGCCCACTGTTCCTCTTCCGGGGATGGGGGCGATGATCCTGATGCCAAGGGCCGAGAGACTCAGTGCTATGTCATTTTCAAGTGATTTTATGCGGTGTATCTTGACGCCGCGGTCAGGCACCACCTCGTAAAGGGTAACGGTAGGTCCCACCGTTGCAGAGATCTGTTTAATAACGATCTTGTGGTCGCCAAGAGTCTTGATGATGTTATCCTTGTTGGCATTTACTTCCTCGCTGCCGGTAGCTGATGCTGAGCGGTAGTCATTCAGGAGTGAAACTGTAGGAAACTTGTAGCGGGGCAGGCTGAGTCTCGGTTCATACGGAGGAAGGTCAGGGATTGACTCATCTGAAAAATCACCCCCGGCTGGACGCCTCGGCTCCTTGCCGATCACCTTGATCAACGGGGAGTCTTCGATAACAGGAGCAGGCGGAGAATAGAAATCGTCGACCGGCTCGGTCTCTTCCTCATCGGCCCGCAGGGGTTCAACTTCGGGTGAGGGAAATATATCTTCGGGGCTTATTTCGACATCGTCATTCATTACATCAGTTTTCTTACCCTCTCCGGAAAGCACTTCGGCACCGGCGCGGGCGACGGCTGCTATGGGTCTTCTGATGGTCTGAGTGCTGACATTGACGGCAAAGATGAGATAGGCTACGGTAAGCACGAGCAGTGAGGCGCCGGTGCCTATCTTGCCCAGTAACTGGTTCATCCATTCGGCAATGAGAAATCCGTGCTCACCGCCCGGGCCCGCTCCAAGGAAGGAGGAATGACCTCCTGCGAAACCAAGTATAACAGAGATAAGTATGCCTGCCAGGAGGAAGCGCATCACGTTCTTCCACAGTCTGAAATACTTCACCCTTATCAGTGCGAGACTGAATGCGCCAATGACGAAGGGAATAAAGAATGCCCCCAGGCCGAATCCTTTGAAAATAAAGTAATATCCGACATTAAACCCGAATTTTCCACCCCAGTTCTGGTAGACATAATCAGTTTCGGTATCCGTCCGGTTGACAGAATCCTGATCTGCTTTGCCCGAGATGAGGAAGGAAATGAATACTACGAGAAGGTAAAGGGCAAAGACAAGGAGTATTACTCCCGTGATGAACCTTATCTTTTCACTTAATGATGTGCCTGCCGGATCGTCTTTTCTTGGTTGCGAACTGCCAGTTTTCTTTTGTCTGCCCATTTGTTGTAAAAGTTAAGCCCTCTCTGTTGATCAGCGTGCAGTTTATGAAAAGCAAATGTAAGAAAAATGGCTGACCCGCGGGATGAAAAAATCTAATAGGCTATCATTTTCCGGATCATGGAGTCGAGATAGCCTCTCGTAACCTTCTTGTAGTTTGTTCTCTTCTCGAAGTTTTTGTCGGGTATTTCCTTTACAAAGACCTCGTCTGCCGTAAATTCCAGTTCGGCCTCACCGATTATGTAAAAGAATTCCATCAGAATGCCGTCAATTTCCCTGTAAGGTGTGAGAAGGTTGGCTCCAGTGGCCCTTATCTCGTCTGTGTACCAGATAAACCGGACTGAATCCGATCCGGGGATATGGGTTTCCACCTCCCGGCATGTAAATCCGCATATTTCACTTTCCCTGCCGGTTTCACGGAAGGTAATGCCGTCCATTGCTGAAAATCCCGGTTGTATTTCATCACCGTTCCCTTCGTAATAATATTTGAATGACAGCATGTTCAGGTATGTGTCATAAACTTTCTCCTTCGGATTTGTCACGGAGCTTATCCCGGAGTTGCCGAACGGCGCCCTCAGGTTCGAGTAAAACCTGTCGTCATTGAAGGAAATCACAAGTTCCTTAGGGAGAAAGTCAACAGAAAGAGATGAAGGGTTCTTAATGTACCGGATTGTATAAAAGATCTCACCTTCGCGCATATGCTTTAATCCGCCCTGTTTGCAGGAAGAGAGAGAAGCAGCCGTGACGGCAGCCATGAAAAAAAGAAAAAGACAATGCTTCACATAAAAATATTTGCGTGTAAATGTAATAAAAAATATAGCTTTGTCACTCTCAAAATACAGAACGTAATGAGCAATAAACTTGCTGTTGTGGCGCTTGGAGGCAATGCCCTCCTCAGGGGAGATCAGATAGGAACCATCGAGGAGCAGGAGCAGAACACAACCGACACACTTGAGAACCTGATCTTCCTGGTAAGGGAGGGATATGACCTGGTGATCACGCACGGCAATGGCCCCCAGGTGGGTAATATCCTTATGCGCAATGATGCCGGTGAACATATGTACGGAATAGCCCAGATGCCGCTTGACATCTGTGTGGCAGACTCACAGGGTGGTATAGGGTACATGATAGAAAGGATGTTCAAAAACGTCCTCAACAGGCACGGGATTGAAAAGAATGTTGTGTGCCTTGTGACCACGGTACTTGTAGACAAGGATGATCCTGCCTTCAGTGACCCGCAAAAAAGAGTGGGCAAAATATATACGAAGGACCAGGCTGATGAGCTGGCAAAGTTAAAAGGATGGGTGTTCAGAGAAGAGGTGAAGACCGAAGGCGGCTTCCGCAGGGTGGTGCCTTCCCCGAAACCGAAGGTTATAATGAATCATGACCTTATACGCGAACTGGCCCGGAGGGGAAGCATTGTAATCGCCGCCGGAGGAGGCGGAGTTCCGGTGTATATCGACGAGAAGAAAGATGTAAGACCGGCTGAGGCTGTGATTGACAAGGATATGGCGTCTGCACTGCTCGCGTCTGCAATCGGGGCGGATGAGTTCTATATCCTGACCGACGTTCCGTTCGTCTATATAAATTATAAGAAGCCTGACCAGGAGGTCAGGGAGTTTCTGAATTATGCCGACACGCTTCGCTACCTTAACGAGGGACAGTTTGCAAAGGGGAGTATGGCACCCAAGATCGAGGCTTGTCTGAACTTCATAAAAGCAGGCGGAAAGAAGAGTGTGATCACTGAAGCCTTTAAACTGGCGGACAAATCTTACGGAACCAGGATCACGATGGAATATGATTAGAGTCTGAGGGTCTGATCCGCCATCTGGCGGATGAGGGTCTGAGGGTCCAAAGGCAAATTTTGGGATTCCGTAAAGTCAAAAGGATTTTTTTATTTAATTCGCAAATCGCAAACCGCAAATCGCAAACCGCAAATCGCAAACCGCAAATATCATGGCTTACAATCTGAGAAACAGGCATTTTCTGAAGTTGCTCGACTTCACCCCCGAAGAGATTAGATTTCTCCTGGACCTATCAACTAACCTTAAAAAGGCAAAATATGCAGGTACCGAACAGCCGCGGCTGAAGGGAAAGAACATTGCACTGATTTTTGAAAAGTCATCTACCCGCACCCGCTGTGCCTTCGAGGTGGCAGCCCTAGACCAGGGAGCGCATGTAACCTACCTCGGGCCCAGCGGATCGCAGATCGGACATAAGGAATCGATGAAAGACACAGCCAGGGTACTGGGAAGGATGTATGACGGGATCGAGTACCGCGGTTACGGACAGGATATCGTTGAAGAACTGGCAGCCTATGCGGGCGTCCCGGTTTGGAACGGACTGACCACAGAGTTTCATCCCACGCAGATTCTCGCGGATTTCATGACGATGGCAGAACACTCTGACAAGCCACTGAAACAGATAAGCTTCTGCTACCTTGGCGATGCACGCAATAACATGGGAAACTCCCTGATGGTAGGCGCTGCAAAGATGGGAATGGACTTCAGGGCTGCTGCACCGAAAGCATGCCAGCCTTCTGATGAACTCGTTAAGAAGTGCAGGGATATTGCAAAGGAGACAGGTGCCCGCATCAACCTGACTGAAGATGTTGCTGAAGCCGTCAAAGGTGTTGATTTTCTCTATACCGACGTTTGGGTCTCAATGGGTGAACCCGACTCTGTCTGGGATGAAAGGATCAGGCTTTTAAAGCCATACCAGGTAAATGCTGAGGTGATCAGAAAAACGGGAAATCCGGAGGTGAAATTCCTTCACTGCCTCCCCGCATTTCACAACCGGGAGACCAAAATGGGAGAGGATATCTTCAATAAGTTCGGGCTTGACGGGATGGAAGTGACGGAAGAGGTATTCGAGTCGCCGAATTCAATAGTATTTGACCAGGCTGAGAACCGCATGCATACGATAAAGGCGGTTATGGTCGCCACCCTTGGCGCCTGACGGGGTGGTAAATTATGCTATCAGAACCTTTACAAAATAGAAGGTCATAATCAGCGATGCCGCCAGCTTCAATCCTACACCTGTCATGAATCCCAGGAGGCTTCCGAACCCCGCCTTCAGTGCATATTTTACATCATCCTTAAAAATGAGTTCGCCTACAAAAGCCCCGAGAAAGGGACCGATAATGATTCCGGCAGGGCCGAGGAAAAGCCCTATGATAAGTCCCACTGTGGCACCCCTTGCACCGTATTTTGATCCACCGAAATGACGGGTACCCCAGATGGGTACAATATAGTCAAGAACGGTTACAACAACAGCAATGATGCCGAGTATGATAAAAAGCTTCTGACTTACATCTGCAAAGCGTGTGAAATGGACAATCACAAGTCCCAGATAACTTAACGGAGGTCCGGGAAGAACAGGTACCAGACAGCCGACTATTCCTGTAAGCATAAAGAGTATTGCGATTATCAGTAAAAAATAATCCATAAACTGTCGGGTTTAATGTAAAAAAAAGGCAGTTGTGAAAGCCTATCTTGTGCCCAGATCGTCAAAGTCAACGTCTGAAAAAGCGTTTGCAGGTACCTCACCGGCAATCTCTGCCGTTTCATTCACAACGACTGATGGACCTGCGGGTACAACACCGCTGCCTGCAAAATCAACCGCTTCACGAAGCCCCTCCATGAACTTTTCAAAATCCTCTTTATAAAGGAAGATTTTATGTTTTTCATAAAACATCTTCCCCTCTTTTCCCAGTCTCTTTTTACTCTCGGTTATTGTCAGATAAAGGTCTTCGTGCCTGGTTGCTTTCACGTCGAAGAAGTAGGTCCTTTTTCCTGCACGGACAATTTTGGTAAATACTTCTTCCTTTTCAATCCTTTCACTTGATCCTTCAATTCTGCCTGTCTCTTCTTCCATCACTACGGCTTTGTTAGGGTTCTTATCAGTTAGTATGCTCAAATGTAACAATTATTTCAAATACACAAAATGGAACTCCTTATTTATGAGATATTTTTGAAGGCAGGCGTTAATTTGAGGACGAAATTTCTATCTTTGCAGCCTGGAAAATGTGTTCTTTTAATGATAAGCAGACGACAATTAAGGATTAAGGCGCTCTCAGTACTGTACGCCTGTAACCGTAAGGAGCTGGATGATCTGGAGGCAGCGGAGCAGGAGTTGATGCTGAGCATCAGAAAAAGCTATGATCTTTTTCACTACCTTCTTCTCCTGCTTATTGACCTTTCTGACCTTGCCAGGGAGAAGGTGATTCTTTCAAAGCAAAAGAATATTCAGTCGCTTGAGGATATGAATCCAAATACCCGTTTTGCAGAAAACAGGGTAATACAGCAACTGAGGAACAATGAAAGCCTGAGAAAATACGCCGTAGCTATGCCCTCGCTCTGGACACGGAAAGACAATATCATAAACTTCCAGACCCTGGACAGGTATCTTCGTTCCCTGGGCATCTCATGCCGAGCATGCCCTGAAGTGACGAGGAGCCTCTTCAGTGAAATGAATGACTGGAAGGTATACGGTGATTATATGTCTTCAGCAGACGGTAGTTACAAGGCCGACTCCAGATTCGTTAAAGAACTTATTACTCAGCTTTTTCCTGCCTCGGCAGACCTCGAGAGCAGTCTTGAGGAACAGTCGGTCTACTGGAATGACGATCTGCCCTTCGTGACAGCAATGATCCGCAATACCCTTGGCAAATTCAGGGAAACGGATGACGGGAAAGATACCTCACTGCCTCCAATGTTCACCAACAGCGACGATGAACTCTATGCCAGGGTTTTGCTGAGGAAAGCGCTGCTTAACAGCGACAGCAACAGCGCCCTGATAGACAGGCATACAACCAACTGGGAGGTGGAAAGAATTGCCCTGATGGACAAGCTGGTGATGCAACTGGCGGTGACAGAGATAGTCGAATTTCCTGAGGTGCCGGTTAAAGTCACACTGAATGAATATATTGAGATATCCAAGGATTATTGCACCGACAAAAGCAGTAATTTTGTCAACGGAATCCTTGATAAGATTGTTAAGGAAATGAGGACCAGCAACGGTTTTTCGAAGTCAGGCAGAGGCCTGATAGGTGAACCGGGGACCGTTGAAGGCACGGAGCACGGTGCCAGTGGCAGGGAGAGGAGAGCAAAGAGCGGAGAGCAGGGGAAAAAGAGCGCGGAGCCAACAGTGAAGCCGAAAAAGAAGAGAATACAGAAATAGTAATTAAGAATTAAGAATGAAAAGGGGTGGGTTATATATTCTGACGGTTGTATTGCTGGGATGGGCGTTAGCTTCGTCGTGCGGAGGCAGTGGTTCCGGATCCGGGAGGAATGTTGCGACAGACACAACCGGAACCGCGGTCATCGAATTTAACAAGCTGGAACATAATTTCGGATCCATAAAGGCGGGTGAAAAGGTCGGATGCATCTTTTCCTTTACAAACACGGGCGATGCTGACCTGATCCTTACGGCAGCCTCGGCAAGCTGCGGCTGCACTGTACCCAGGTATGAAAAGAAGCCCGTAACACCGGGCGGAAAGGGTGCCATTGAGGTAATTTTTGACAGCTCAGGCCGATCCGGACTACAGACAAAAACTGTTGTAGTTCAGTCGAATGCAGAGAATAATTTAATTATATTGCGAATTATCACAGAAATTAAAACTGAATAACTAAATATCAACATCAATTATGAACACATTAGCATTCATTGTTTTACAGGCTAATCCAGCCGGACAGGGAAGTCCAAACATGCTTACGAGCCTTCTTCCCTTATTACTTGTATTCGTGGTTTTTTACTTCTTCATGATCCGTCCGCAGATGAAGCGCCAGAAGGAACTTACTGCCTTCCGTAGTGCAATCGCCAAAGGTGATAAGGTTATCACAACAGGTGGCCTCTACGGAAGAGTAATAGACGTTGCCGAGAATATCGTTACTATCGAAATAGCAAACGATGTAAAGGTAAGGGTTGACAAGAACGCCGTTCTGAGGGATCCTTCAGATATGGAGAGGAAATAAGGTTAAGGCTGAGGCTGAGGTTGAGGCTAAGGCTGAAGATGAGGCTGAAGCGAAGGTTAAGGAGGCTGAGTACAGGATATGATGACCCGGGAAAAAAGGTGGACAAAAGGATTCCTGAATAGGGAGCTGCCTGTCTTTGCCTTTTTTCTCCTTCTTTCCTTTCTCTTCTGGTACCTTAATGAGCTGAGCAAGGAACTGGAGGCGACCATCCATTATCCGGTAAGGTACATCAATCCTCCGAAAGAGAGGATTATTACAGGTGACCTGCCAAAAAAAATGGGAATGGATCTCAGAGGCCCGGGATATTCAATTCTGAAGGTAAAACTCTCAGGCAGCAAAGCACCTGTAGTGATAGATTTCTCAAAGGTCAGTCCGAAGAAAGTGCCAGGTAAAACCGCAAGTTATTATCTTGTTACTTCAGGCCTTATTGAAGGCTTCTCGAAGCAGCTGCATGCCGATTTTGATATCCTGGCAATTCAGCCTGATACTGTTTTTTTCGGTTATGACAAACTGGTCACACGCAAGCTAGCGGTGTTGCCGGATATAGATGTAGAAGCGTCACCTGCCACCACGGTGGTCGTGGTTCCTGATCCTGACAGCATACTGGTGACGGGCCCCGAACATGTTATCGATACGCTCAGGGGAATCCGCACACGCCACCGTTCATTCAAGAGAATGAATGAGAACTTCAGGACTACCGTGCCTCTCGATTGTCCGGAATACCTGCAGGTAACTCAGAAAAGAGTCGCTCTTGAAGTATCAGTTCTTGGCAGGCCGTCTTCATTTTTCACCCTTAAGAATCAGAGGAATAATCAATTGTCTGACTGAATGACAAAACGACTGGGTGTTACAGGAGGGATTGGAAGCGGGAAGACAACCGTCTGCAGGATATTCAGGGTTCTTGGTGTTCCTGTATTCATGGCTGATGAGGTGGCCAGGAGTCTGATGAACAGCGACATTGATATTGCCAGGGGGATAAACAGCATTGCTGAGAAGGATCTTTACACAGCAGGTGAACTTGACCGGAGGGAACTGGCCCGAATGATATTCAATCAGCCTGACCTGCTCAGGAAGGTAAACGCAGTGGTCCACCCGGCAGTGCTGAGAAACTTTGAAGAATGGACTTCTTCCCTGGAGGGTCCATATGTTATAATGGAAGCGGCAGTGCTTTTCGAAAGCAACGCGGACAAGACTGTTGACAGGGTGGTTTCCGTGTCTGCACCTGTTGAGGAGCGTATCTCCCGTGTTATGGGACGGAGCGGGATGACACGAATGGAAGTCCTTGACAGAATCAATAATCAGCTTGAGGATGAGGAGAGGGAAGAACAGTCCTATTATGTCATAAACAATGCTGACAATGAGATGATCATTCCTGAGATTCTCAAAATTAACGATGATATGCTCCGGCTTGCGGGCAGGGAAAGATAATGGGTAGTTTTGCAAAATGGCTTGGCGGAGGCCTCGGGTTTGTCCTGGGAGGACCTATAGGAGGGCTCCTCGGATTTTTTATCGGCTCCTTCGTAGACGGGGCAAATGTTGTCACTTACAAACAGGTGAGCGGCCGTACCACCCCGGGTGATTTCGGAATGAGCCTTCTTGTTCTGATCGCCGCGGTGATGAAAGCGGACGACAAGGTTCTGAAGTCGGAACTTGATTATGTACAGCGCTTTTTCGTGGCGCAGTTTGGCGCAGAATCAGCCCGTGAAGCCTCTGTAATGCTCAGAGACCTGCTCAAGCGAGACATACCCCTGCGCGACGTCTGTACACAGATAAGGGGCAATATGGATTATCCGTCAAGGCTCCAGCTGATCCATATCCTTTATAATATTTCTGCCGCTGACGGCCGATTCGATGCTGTTGAGATTCAGGTCATAAAATCGGTGTCAGATATGCTTGGCATCAATACAACAGACTATGAATCAATTCGTAACATGTTCATTCCGGCCACAGACTCTGCCTACAGGATACTTGAAGCGGAGCGTACGGCAACGGATGAAGAGATGAAGAAGGCCTACCGTAAAATGGCCTTAAAATACCATCCTGACAAGGTGAGTCACATCGGTGAAGAGTTCCGCAAGACTGCCGAGGAGAAATTCAAGGCTGTCAATGAAGCCTGGGAGAAAATAAAGAAAGAACGCAATATTGTATAATTAGAAATTTTTAAAAATGAACCTTAAAGACATTCTGGCAGTTTCCGGTGAAGGAACACTGTTCAAATTCATCGCACAGGGCAAAAATGCCGTCATCGTTGAAAATCTTGAAACGGGAAGGCGCATCAGCGCAGGCGGTACCGCCAAGGTCAGCGCCCTTGATGAGATTGCTATTTTCACCACTGGTGAAGACATACCTCTTGGAAAAGTGATGGACATGATATGGGAAAAGGAAAACGGGGGAGAAACCATATCGCACAGGTTGCCCGACGGTGACCTGAAGAAGTATTTTGCCGAAGCGCTTCCTGATTTTGACCAGAACAGGGTTTATACTTCTGACATACGGAAGGTCCTTCACTGGTATAATATTCTCCATAAACTGAACCTTCTTGTGAAGGAAGAGGAGAAGAAGGAAGAGGAGAAGAAGGAAGAGTCCGGACCAGAAGCCGGCACTGAACCTGTCTCCAAAAAGCCGGAGAAGAAGAAGGTGAAGAAAACCGCAGAAAAAGCTCCCGCAGCGAAAAAGCCGGCAGCCGGGAAAAAGCCGGCAACCGGGAAAAAGAAATAGGATGGCGGTCAGGAATTTCGGGGGCGAAGAGGTTGTGTACAGCTATGATGAGTCAAAAATCATCATTGTCCCTGTGCCGTATGACGCCACAAGCACGTATATCAGGGGTGCCGACAGGGGACCTGCTGCCGTGATTGAAGCATCACCGGCCCTCGAATTCTACGATATCGAGACCGGTGGCGAGGCTCACAGGGTGGGGATTCATACAATTGACCCCATAGTAACGGGCGATGACCCTGAGGAGGTCACCGAAAGGGTTCACAGCTCCCTTCTGAAGCTTTTTGCCGAAGACCGTTTTCCTGTAGTGGTAGGGGGTAATCATACGGTGAGCATTGGAGCCTTCAGAGCGGCAGCAGAATCTTTCACCGATCTTACTGTCCTGCAGCTTGATGCTCATTCGGATCTCCGACCTGAGTATGAAGGATCGCCGCTGAATCATGCCTGCGCCATGGCAAGAGCCAGGGAATGCGCACCCGTCGTACAGGTAGGCATCCGTAGCATGGCAGCGGAAGAACTGCAGTACGCAGATCATGGGAGGATCTTCTACGCACATGAACTCTGGTCTGATAAATCACTGTACGCCAAAGCCCTGAAGCTGCTTTCAGGAAATGTTTACATCACGATTGACCTGGATGTCTTTGATCCGTCAGTGATGCCGTCAACGGGGACTCCGGAGCCGGGAGGACCGGACTACCGTGAGCTTATGTTCTTCCTGCGCGATGTAATCCGAAAACGCAATGTGGTCGGATTTGACGTCGTGGAACTCTGTCCTTCAGAATCAAACAGGGCCCCCGATTTTATGGCTGCCAAAATCATCTACCAGCTTCTCAGCTACAGGTTTGTCGGGTAGCGGGAATCTGCCGCAGAATGCAAAAATGAGAGGCCGGTTATCCGGCGCTGTCAAATTTCTTTGCCTCTTCCCATATGACATTCATCTCGTCAAGGGTCATTTCATGCAGTGAGCGTCCCTTTGCCAGAGTCTTCTGTTCCAGATAGTTGAATCTTTTGATGAACTTTCTGTTGGTCCTTTCAAGGGCTGACTCCGGGTCTATTTCATAGAGTCTGGCAGCGTTTATAAGTGAGAAGAAAACGTCACCCATCTCCGCCTCGATGTCCTTTTTAGTGCCTGACAGGATTTCTTCCTTAAGCTCGTTGATCTCCTCCGCCACCTTGTCCCATATCTGTTCCCGGTCTTCCCAGTCAAACCCGACACCCCTGACCTTTTCCTGAATCCTGTTTGCCTTTACCGTGGCCGGCAGCGAAGACGGAACCCCTGACAGCACCGGTTTGTATTCGCTGTGTTCGTTAAGCTTGAGCTTTTCCCAGTTCTCCTCCACCTCGCGTGCTCCCCTTGTGACGGACACATCACCGAAGACGTGGGGATGCCGGTAAACCAGTTTTTTGTTGATGCTCTCCAGAACGTCGCCAATGTCAAACAGTCCCTTCTCAGACCCAATCTTTGCATAGAAGACGATATGCAGCATCAGGTCGCCCAGTTCTTTTTTCAGAGCGTCGTTATCATCCTCGATAATGGCGTCAGCGAGTTCATAGGTCTCTTCTATTGTAAGTTTCCGGAGTGTTTCGTTCGTCTGTTTCTGATCCCAGGGACACTTTTCTCTAAGTTCATCCATGATCTCAAGGAGCCTGACAAACTCCCGTACGCTTTTCTCTTCTTTCATCCGTTCTGACTGTTAAAAAGGCCTCCCCGGCCCTGTTCGGGCATCCTGGCCTCAACCCTCACTACATCGCCAGTCTCAACCCCGAACAGCTGGCACATATCTGCCCCGTTTATGGATACCTCAAGCAGCTCGACACTGTTGAAGCGCGTCACCAGTTCACCAACAGGTTCATCTGAATAGTGCCTGCTTATCTTTTCGGTATAATATTTATTGCTCTTTATGAGTATCCGGAAATCCCTGCTGTCAAATACCCTTGCAAATATTTCCCTTGTAATGTTTGTTATGGCGTTGCCGTAAGAGTCAATGAATATCACACTGCCGATAATTACGTTCTTGTCTATTGTTGCGCGTAAAGGTACTTTTTCTGCAATTCCCGTCAGTTTTTTACCAAGACTTTCCGGCGGTGTTCCCCTTAAAATGGCAGCAGCCGTCTTCACGAAAAGTGATATCTCATCGAGATCTTCGGGATTGTCAAGATTGATGACAAGGTCAGGAGGTGAGTTGAGTATCAGGTTGAAAATACCGTTGTCGGCTCCGATGAACCAGTGTCCCTTCGCTTTGACAATAATATGCGGCTGTCCTTCGGAGCCCTCGCTGTGAATAAAGATCAGGTGAATGGTACCCTCAGGATAATGGCTGAATGTGTTTCTGATCACGAATGAGCCGTGCATGATATTAAATGGAGGGATACCTGAAGCATTTGTCACGGCAACAGCCTCGGGGCAGACAGTGGCGAGCCGGCCCCGGAGAATACCATGAAAGAAATCACTTTCGCGCCACTCTGTTGTCAGTGTGATAAATGCCATCTTTAAAAATGTTACAGCAAAGATACTCTTCTGAAAAAAATAAACTTACTTTGTAATGACAGGTTCTAAAAAAAGTCCCTGGCATCTAAAGCATTGATATACAGCAATAAGAGATAAACGCAGAGAGCTGCCTGATGATTGAGAGAGTAATTTTCCTTGATGATATAGACCCGGTTGTACTGTTCGGCCCCAATAACAGGCTTCTTGATCAGATACAGAGTTATTTTCCGAAGATTAAGCTGGTAGCCCGGGGAAGCGAATTGAAATGTTTGGGGGAGGCCGGGGAGGTTGTGGTTTTTGCAGAAAAACTTACGGAACTGCTTGATTATTACAGGAAGTACAACAGAGTTGAGGAGGGTGACCTGGAACGGCTTTTACTTGATGCGGATCATATGCGCACTGCCTCGGGGGGTGAATTCGAGGATGCTCTAGTAATCGGCAACACGGGAAAACCTGTCAGGGCACGTACGGTGAACCAATTGCAGCTTGTCAATGAGTACAATACCAATGATCTGATTATTGCCGAGGGACCTGCAGGTACCGGCAAAACATATACCGCTATCGCACTTGCAGTAAGGGCTTTGAGAAACCACGAAGTGAAAAAAATCGTTCTGACAAGACCTGCCGTGGAGGCGGGAGAGAGGCTGGGATTCCTGCCAGGCGATATGAAGGAGAAACTGGATCCTTATCTGCAGCCGCTGTATGATGCGCTGCTTGATATGATCCCATTCCGCAAGCTTGAACAGTGGGTCGATGACGGAACGGTACAGATAGCGCCCCTTGCTTTTATGAGGGGCAGGACCCTGGAGAACAGTTTTGTCATACTTGATGAAGCGCAGAATGCCACAGTAAACCAGCTGAAGATGTTCCTGACCCGGATGGGCATGAACTCTAAATTTATTCTTACAGGTGACACCACACAGATAGACCTGCCCCGCCGTGGCGAATCGGGACTTCTGCATGCAATCCGGATACTTTCAGGAATTGAAGGAATATCCGTAATCCGGTTCGATGAGCGTGACATAGTCAGGAATAAGCTCGTGAAACATATTGTCAGAGCCTATGATACGGAGGAGAAGACAGGGGCAGAGGGAATTAAGAATTAAGAATCAGGAGTTAAGGGTTGGAGTAAAGAGTTTAGAATTATACCAGAAAAGGGAAAAGAGTTATGACAGGTTCAATAGTAAAGACTGATTTCAGGTTTCCGGGACAGAAGAGCGTTTATAAGGGCAAGGTCAGGGATGTGTACAATATAAGTGACAAATACCTTGTAATGGTGGTGTCTGACCGGATTTCGGCATTTGATGTGGTACTCCCAGAGGGCATCCCCTACAAAGGACAGGTGCTCAACCAGATAGCTTCATGGTTTCTGGATATTGCAGGGGAGACGGTTCCCACATGGAAAATTGCAGTTCCCGATCCGAATGTGACCGTGGGGTTCCGGTGTGAACCTTATCCTGTTGAGATGATAGTTCGCGGATTCCTTACAGGAAGCTCCTGGAGGCTTTACAAATCGGGAGCCAGGGAAATATGCGGCATCCCGCTTCCGGAAGGTATGAAGGAGCATCAGAGGTTTGATAAGCCAATCATCACCCCGACCACTAAGGCGGAGCAGGGAAAGCATGACCAGGATATCTCAGCGGAGGAAATCATCAGTTCGGGACTGATCCCGGAGGCCGAATACAGAAAACTGGAGGACATCGCAATGAAACTCTTTCTGAAGGGTTCAGAGGTTGCAACTGCACACAGTCTTATTCTGGTTGACACCAAATATGAATTTGGAAGGCGCAACGGCGAAATATACCTGATTGACGAGATTCACACCCCTGACAGTTCCCGTTACTTTTATGCCGAAGGATATGAAGGGCGTTTTGCCCGCGGAGAGCAGCAGAAACAGCTTTCGAAAGAATTTGTCCGTGAGTGGCTTATGGATAACGGTTTCCAGGGAAGGGAAGGGGAAAAGGTGCCATATATGTCACCTGAATTAGTAATGCAGATATCGGAACGCTATATCGAGCTTTACGAGAAAATCACAGGCATGAAATTCATAAAGGCGGATGCTGGCGATCCGCTGCACCGCATTGAAGAGAATGTTGGCAGATTTCTTGCTGAAGCCCGGTAAGAAAAGGAATATTCTTAATTTATTACCTTTGCCTAAACCAAGTTGGTCATCATGTCCGAAAAGAAGATGTTTTTATCCTTAGCGCTGTTCTTTTATTTGCTTGCTCCTACGGTTGTCTTTGCACAGGAGCCGGTGCCGGTGCCTGTTGAAATATCCTCGCAGAAGGTAGTGGCTGAGGGCAAGGTCTGGTTCATGCACAAAGTGGTTAAAGGTCAGACACTGTATTCTATTTCCAGGGCATACGGTGTTACAGTGAATGACATTTCAGTAACGAACAATATTACAGCAAACGGGATCCAGGACGGACAAATAATTAAGATTCCTGCCGCCGCAATGCAGCAGGGCCAGCAGAAGGCAACACCAGCTCAGCAAAAGGAGACGCCTGTCCAGCAAAAGGAGACGCCTGTCCAGCAAAAGGAGACGCCTGTCCAGCAAAAGGAGACGCCACCCCAAAAGCAGGATGACAGGTTTATTCGTCACAGGGTTCAGAGAGGCGAGACCCTGTCATCATTATCACGCCAGTACGGTGTACCGCTGCGTGAACTTAAAAGAGCCAATAAAGGGCTGCTATATCCGCGGGAGGGAGATTATCTTCTGATTCCCCGGAGAAAAATAACAGAGACTAAAATTCAGAACAGGCCGGTACGCGTGACCGATACTGTTAACCCTGCACTTCAGGTTGACAGGGATTCGGCGGATTCGGAAACCGACATCCTGGCCGATGTTATTGAAACATCGGTAATTAAAGAGTTAAGCGGCTCCTTAAGAGTTGAGGTCATGCTTCCCTTTTACCTTTATGAAAACAGCGATCGGATATCTGTCGATTCCAGCAGGGTTGACTCAAAAGGGAAAAAGATCTTCAGGGAGTTATTAAAACATGATGACTGGATTTATGATGCAAGTCTTCCCTTCATCGAGATGTATGAAGGGATGCTGATTGCAGTTGACAGTCTAAGATCGTTGGGACTGGAAGTGGAATTAAATGTGAGTGACACGGGGGCTGACACCTCCACGGTGGACTGGCTTATTTCATCAGGAAGACTGAGAAATGCAGATCTTATCATAGGTCCGGTTTATTCCTATAATCTTGAGCGCATCGCTTCATATGCAGCAACATACGGCATTCCGGTGGTTTCGCCGGTTCAGCTTCGCAATCAGAACATACTTGATGGAAAACCGAATCTCTTCAGGGTCTGCCCCTCCACCCGGGTGGCTCAGGATTTGATTGTCAGGGAAGTGGCTGCACATAAGAGCAGCAATGTCATTTTTATCTATTCCGATTCGCTGATGATTGATCCGCTGACCTCAGCTTTCTGGGAGAAACTCCGGACCGCACTCACAGATGATACTGATGCCGGCACTACTCTGCTTACAGAGCACTACTATACAGGCGTTGTTCCCAGGTACAATACTTACCGGGGCGTTGCGAATCTCGAGACAATGATGAAGAGTGACATGGAAAACATTATCATTCTCGCAACCGTACTGACTCCCAAAGTCAGTGCAGCTCTTTCCTCTCTTCATACCCTTTCACGTAGGTATGATATTAAAGTGCTCGGATACCCTGAGCTGGGTACCCTGGAGACAATTGACCTGAGGTATTATTATGACCTTCAGATGATGATCCCTTCCGAGAGCTACATTGATTATACCAGGGAATCAACCCGGGCTTTTCTTGATATGTTCCGGAAAAAATTCAGGACTGAACCTCCTGCAGAGAGTTTTGCCTGGAGAGGATTCGACATGGCATATTACTTTATCGGCGGCCTGGCACTTGAAGGAAGGGCATTTTTGCAAAGTCCCGGAAGTTTCAATCCTTCGCTGCTAAGCCATGACTTCGGATTCCGGCGTGATACAACCGGTGACGGCTTTGATAACTGGAACATGTTTCTTCTCCAGTACAAAAAGGATATGTCAGTCAGTATTAAAATGCTGGAGGACAGCACTTTTATAAACTCTCCGTCACTATTCACCCGAAGCTCTGAAATTCTCAACCGCTGAGTTCTGAATCATCTGGTTCAGACATTTTCAATCCGGTCCGGAATAATTTCTTAACATTGATTGTCTAATAACGGAATGACAGTTGCATCTTACTCTGATCTGAAGGATGAACAGCTTGTTGATCTCACACTTGAAGGGGACCGTCAGGCCTTCGGTGAGATCGTTGAGAGATATCAGTCAATGGTGGCACGTACGGTTAAAGGAATGCTGGGCGACGCCGTTTTTGCCGAAGATATCGGTCAGGATGCATTTGTCAGACTTTACAATTCATTGCCGGATTTCAGGGGAGAGGCAAAACTGTCAACATACCTTAACCGGATAGCAGTCAACCTTACCCTGAATGAGATTAAAAGAAGAAAACGCTCAGGAGGCGTCATAGGGTTTACCGAAACGGGGGAGTATTTTTCACGTGATGTTGCTGATGAAAATGACCATGACAGAAGAGATGTTCACGAAGTCGTTAATAAAGCCCTGCAGATGCTGGACCCTAAATTCCGAAAGGTGGTAGTCCTGAGGCTCCTGGAAGGCTATTCGACCAGGGAGACGGCTGAAGTGCTCGATCTTCCGCAGGGAACAGTGCTTTCGAGACTCTCCAGGGCACAGGAACAACTTAAAGTTATAATAAGCAAAATGAAATGAGACCCGAGGAACTGACAAAACTTTTAACCCAACCCGGTTATGACCGGGAGGGCCGGGGTGATAATGCTGAGCTTTTGGCATTACTGAGGAATTCATACCGCTTCTCCCACGGATTTACCGGCAGGGTGCTGCAGGCAATCGGAAATTTGGCTCCTGCAGTCAGGCTGAACGATCTGGAAGCGAGGATGGTCTCTCTGTTCCTGAGGATAGCCCTGTCAGGGGCTGCCGCAATAATTGTGCTGGCCGTATCCGTTTTTATCTCAGGGGGCACACTCTCATTGGATTCATTGCTGGGTATCGGCAATTCATCCGTTGAAAGCATGATATGCCTTCTTTCTGGTAATTAATATGATTATGAAAACAAAAGCGATAATTGTTTTAGTTCTTACCCTTATCATCGGCTTCATCCTTGGGATGCTTACTTCGGCACAGATAAGACATTCGAGGATGAAAGAGATGCGAACCTTTTTCAGCGGTAAGGATTATGCTGAAATGATGATGAACGTGATCCAGCCTGATGAGGTTCAGAAGGCAAAGCTCGAGGAGGTCATGGGAAGGTTTTACAGGGCGACCCGGGATATGCAGTCGGATTTCAGAACCGACTTCGATTCAGTTACGGCCACGTTCAAAAAGGAAATCGACACTCTCCTCACCCCGGAACAGCTTGAAAAAGTGCGTGAACTTGAGGTGAGGAACAGGAAGATGATGCAGGAAATGCGTAAAGAACCGCGGGAACATCACAGACCAGGAGGAGTCAGACCGGGCGGAGTCAGACCGGGTCCACCCTCGGGAGACAGCAGGGAGCGGCGTACGGATTAGCCGCGGCAATTCATCAGCACGTAGTCAAGAACTATGGGAAGGTCATCAGGATTGACGCCGTTGGCGGTGAGCATCTGGCTGTCTTCCCTGTAGATATTGATGAATGCTTCCACAGAAATTTTACCGTCTTCTAGGGCTGCAAGATAACTACCGGCAGCCTCACCTGTATCCCCCTGACAGAAGGCAAGATGACCTATATTAATCCTGTCGTGAGGTGTCAGACCCGCCTCTGAAAGCCTCTTAAAATACTTTTCTGCCTCACCGAGCCTGCCCGTCACCAGGTAACACCAGGCAATTGGCCTGAGTATTTTGACGTTGCCGGGAGTGTCATATTCCACCTTAAAGTAATATTTCAGGGCGTTGTCATATTCATCCAAATCGAGGTAACAGTGTGCGATTTTGAGCACTGTGTACAGGTCATCAGGTTCCGTCTCAGACGCACGCAGATAATATTCAAGCGCTTCATTATTTCTTCCGAGGTGACGGAGACAGAGACCGAGTTTTCTGAGAGTCCACGGTTTGGGATTTATCAGCGAGGCCATTGAATATTTTTTAAGGGCTTCCTCATAATTACCGGCCTGCTGATAGCAGAATCCCGTTTTTTCGAAGATCTCGGCGTCTTCATTCCTGTCGGGAATCAGCGTGAGATAAAGTGCCAGGGCATCCTCATAATAATCTTTGCTGAAAAAGTAATCGGCCATTGAAAGAACCGATTCCGGTGCGCCGCATGTTTCGCGGAAGAAGAGAGACCTGTAAATGTCAAGCCTGCTGCTGAAGAGATCTTCAAATTCGTCCCTGAATGTCGAGATTTTGTAAAAACGGTAAAGGTCGTGGATGTACTGAGTAACAGTGGTTTTAAACTCAGCTCCGCGGTCAGTGAGGGCATTGTCATACTTCATCTGCTCAAGTCCCTCAAGTTCCATTCTGAATGCTTTAAGCATCATTGTTTTCTGTGTTACTGGCAGGTGCTTAAGGTTAAGCACAAGCGAAAACTTGTCAGAGTTGCAGATGAACGGCGTTTTGAAAAGCGCCTCCGCAAGCTCATTGATTCCGGGGCCTAATATTTCATCATGGAATATTGCGTCAACAGCCTCGTGGTCAGGATAGAATGGGATGAACCAGTTTCGCAGGTTCTTAAAGAAATCGAAGTTTTTAAGTCCTGCAAAGGCGGACATATATACATCCGATCCGTCCATCTGCAGGTTCGCCAGTTCCTCCATTGTTTTGTATATTTCTTCGGAGTCCTTGAACATCTCGTGCCAGTCCGGATTTCGACCCTCTTCCCCGGACTCACCAAGAAGCGAATCAAGATCAAGTTTCTCTTCAATTTTAGGTTGAAGCTTTACAACTTTCGGGAGTATCTCATCCTGCATTCTCCTGCTCAGCTTCTCTGTCTCACGGGACCGTATAATCTGCAGCACCACCACGCGGCATTTCTCACTGAAGTCCTTTCGTGATCCAAGCTCTCTGATAAGGTCGATGACCTCGGGGTACAGAGGAACCCTTTCGTCATAATAATAAAGGCTGAGTACAAGGCCAGTCAGGGCTCTTTCGCTTACATGCTCCGTACCGTTGTAAAAAAGCCGCGACAGCTGCTGCAGTTTGGCAGGATCCCAGGCCCTGAGGCTGCTGAGCGTTACAGCACTCACAAATGATGCAATTTCATACCACTGAAACTTCCCCGAGTCACGGACAATGTCAAGAAGGCTTTCTTCCGCTTCACCGTAATAGTCGGTCAGCCAGAGATGGTTAAAGATGATTTCCGAAAGGCGCTCCCTGCGCGCTGCTGTTTCCTCAGTGCTCTCCGCACGCTGAATTTCTGCAGACGACAGAAGGTCATCGAGCTGGGCCTTAAATACAAGGTCATCGACACTCTGGATTATATTTCCTCCCCTGAGCTTTTCTTCCTTCGCTTCCCGGTTCCTGACAGCATAAGTGTACCACCCCGAATGATATGCCAAAATGTCCTGTTTGATCCTGTCATTGAGTTTCAGGATGCTCTGCAGTAATTTTGTGTAAACCTTCTGTCTGCCGGGGTCCTTGATTCCCTCAACGGTATATTTAAGCATATTCCCGTATGTCAGTCTGAGGTCTTCAAATTCATCCCTGAAGCCGCCAAATGAAACATTATCAAGCATTTCAGACATGATGTCAAGGCTCTGTTTTACCCTGCCGCGTATCACAAGGTTGCTGACCCTTTTGTGCTGAAGTATAATGGCAGGTATATTCATTTTATGACGATTAGAATGCATTCGGGAAAATGATGCAACAATCAGGCCACTGAAACCGCCGTCAGAAACTGAATCCTACGGATATATAACCCTTGACAGGTTTATAAAAGATCTCCCGGTTATAAAGGCCGTGCATCAGCCCTGCTTTAACGGGTCCGATGACTGACATATAACCCAGTCCGATACCGTAGCCGGCAAGAAGTGAGAAGCCGCTGTCACGGTCCATCTCCTGTATTGCGAAGACACCGGTGGTAAGGTTCAGATAAAAGTCCCTCAGAATTTCAATATCTGCGTCAATGCCGAATCCTGCAAGTTTCTGGACAGGTATCTGGTTCGAATGAAACCCTGCCATCGGGACGGATCTTCTGCCGGTTGACTGGATTCCGCCGAGCAGGTAGAAATTATTGTGCGCTGATATCGAATCGGTATTGGAAATATAAAACGCATCGCCCTTTAAGGTCAGGGTTGTTTTACTGCTGACGGGGATATATGATCTGATTCTGCCCTGAAGTGTAAAGAACCTGTTGAAGGAAAAGTCGGTGCCGTTGTCTTCTGTGCACATAACATTCAGGCTGTCAGAGCGGAGCCTGCCAGATAAAAGTCTGGAGGTGCCTGCGTAAAAATTGTAAACCACACCCCTGCGCGGAAAATGTTTCCTGTCAAGGGAATTGGCCAGATATTCAAAGCCTTCAGTTAAATAATTGTATGACAGTTTTTTCATGCCGCAGCGGGTGATAAAATCTGGTGACAGGTTAAGGTTTTCATAATCTGCCGAGAAACTCATCATATGATTCAGTCCTATTCTTTTATTCAGGGAGAGACCTGCCGAGAAGCTGCGGCTAAGCATTCTTCCTGTTTCATTCCTCAGTGTAATGAGTGGGAGCGGGGTCTTGTCAGCTGAGAAATTTGCAGCCAGCCCGAATTTTTCATTCCTGTCAATGAACTGGATGCTGTTTAACCTGAACCTGTAGAATTCCGCAATATATGTATCGATGTTGATAACTGACCTGGGGGTCACGAGATTCTTCACAGACATACCAATCAGAAGTCCGGAATTCAGAGCATCATCATAATGCACTGAACCGTGGAGAAGAGCCTTGGGATTTTCGACACAGTCAATGATCATAACAAGCGAATCATTATGTGGCTCAAAACGGTATCTGACCTGTTCAAACCAGACATTCCCGTAAAGGAGTTCCATCTTCTTACCCAGCAGGTCCCTGTCAATTTCCTGGCC
Organism: Bacteroidales bacterium; assembly: GCA_038248855.1. Lineage (GTDB taxonomy): Bacteria > Bacteroidota > Bacteroidia > Bacteroidales > VadinHA17 > SR-FBR-E99. Next base: position 84,936 of record JBBRXA010000003.1, read on the forward strand.
CGGAGAAATATCCAGTATTCCCAGGATCTGAGCATCAGAATGAACTGTATTGCCTGTGACTTCAATGCCGTCAACTGTGTAATGCCGCTTGTCAATGATTTTTTTCAGGGGTGCCTGTTTGCCGAACGTGTTAAGTGAATCAGCCAGCTTCCGGAACCGTTCCTTGTAAGGCAGGGCCGCCCTGTACCCTCTTTCTATCAGTGTGTCAACATTATAGAAAGTAATTAATGAAAAACCCTTCACATCAGGCTCAATGAGGAAGTCAACCAGTTTTTTCTGCTCCTCATAATCGCGGAGGCTGGAATAAAAACCGACCTGTTTGATTATTCCGTTCAGTGATTCGAGCCCTGCTTCATTAAACCGTTTGAAGCCCGTATATGATCCGATGACAATATCGGCACCCATCTCTTTCAGTTCGGATACGGCAAAATTCCTGGCCACGCCTCCGTCAACCAGAAGCATTGAATCAATCTTGAACGGAGCAAATACAGAGGGAATACCAATGCTTGCCCTGACGGCATCAGGAAGGTATCCGCTGTTAAAAAGAATCTTTTTCCCGGATAAGATATCGGTACTCAGGCAGCAGAACGGAATTGGGAGGCTTTTAAAATCATTGATATCCGCTGCCGGCCAGAGGAAATAACTGAGGAGATTTTCGATCTGCTGTCCCTGTATCATCCCCGGCGGAAGGATCAGTTTTGTTCGTGTAATTGGCAAAGCCAGGATGCTGTTGTGAAAATGCTTCTTCTCCTGGTAAATGATCTTGTTTTCAGGGATCCTGTCAGACATTGCCAGCCCCAGATCTGTCTTATTGAAAAGAGTCTGCAGGGTGTCGGCCGAGTAACCTAAAGAATAGAGGCTTCCGATTATGGCACCCATACTGACGCCAGTTATAAAGTCGGGGCGAAGCCCTGCTTCCTCCATCACTTTAAGAACTCCTATATGAGCCATGCCGTGTGAGCCACCGCCGCTAAGGGCCAGTCCAAGCTTAGGTCTGGTTATTGAATCCTGTGCATTGACTGAAAAGGGAGGTGACAGCAGAAAAAGATTCACCAACAGGCTCAAAAGAACTGTTTTTCCGATACGGATACAGGAATATTTTTGTGCCGGTTTCATTTCCACATTTTGAGACGACATTCAGATTATCTGGCACATGATACAGCAAGATAGTTAAATTGGTAAATTTGGGCAGTGAAAATTCAAAGTAATTTCAGGGAGAAGTGGCTGCCGACATCTAAAAAGGAGGTTGAAGCGCTGGGATGGGAGGACCTGGATGTCATTCTCTTCACCGGTGATGCATACATAGATCATCCCTCTTTCGGGGCTGCTGTAATTGCCAGGGTGCTGGAGTCAGAGGGGCTACGGGTTGCTGTTGTTCCACAGCCCAACTGGCAGGATGACCTGCGTGATTTCCGGAAGTTTGGGGCGCCGCGCCTCTTCTTCGGAGTGACAGCCGGCAACATGGATTCGATGGTAAATCACTACACCGCTGCACGTCGCCTCAGGTCAGACGATGCTTATACACCGGGCGGCGCTTCGGGATTCCGTCCTGATTATGCCACAACAGTTTTTACCCGGGCACTCAAAAAGCATTTCCCGGATGTGCCGGTGGTGATAGGAGGCATTGAGGCATCGATGAGGCGCCTGATGCATTACGATTACTGGAAAGACTCCCTTGAGCCTTCAATTCTCATTTCCAGCGGAGCTGACCTGCTTGTATACGGAATGGCTGAGAAAGCGCTAAGGAACCTGGTACGACATCTTAAGACAGGTGCTGGGCTTTCATCCCTTAAATCCCTCCCGCAGACCGCAGTTAAGTGGCCGTCTGATCAGCCTCTTCCGCCTCTTGACGGTGTTACTGACACACGAATGCGGTCATGTAGTGAAATGAAGTCTTCGGCAAAGGCATATGCTGAGAACTTTTTGATATTTGAAAAGACAAGCAACAGCCAGAAGCCTGTAAGGCTCATTGAACCGTGCGGAGAGAGTCTTGTGGTTGTCAATCCTCCCTTGCCGGTTGCTACTGAGGAGGAGACGGATGCGGTATACGATCTGCCGTTTAACTATGCCCCGCATCCACGGTATGCAAATAAAGGAGCAATACCGGCCTGGGAAATGATTAAATTCTCGGTCAACATTCACCGCGGCTGTTTCGGGGGGTGCAGTTTCTGCGCCATTGCAGCACACCAGGGAAAATTCGTCTCAAGCCGGTCGGAGGCATCAGTGATGAGGGAGATAGACCGCATCAGTGCCATGGATGGCTTCAAGGGGTACCTGACGGACCTGGGCGGTCCGTCGGCCAACATGTACCGGATGACAGGGCGCGACAAGGAGAGATGTGCACGCTGCGGCCGCCCTTCATGCATCTGGCCTTCAGTCTGCAACAACCTGGAGACATCGCACCGTGACCTTACCGCACTGTATAAAAAGGTGAATGCTCTTCCGTACATAAAAAAGGCTTTTATAGGAAGCGGGGTGAGATACGACCTTCTCTTTAAGGAATATAACCCGTCTGCTGGTAAAGATGAGGAGAGCTACCTCAGGGAACTGATCGTGTCGCATACCAGCGGAAGGCTTAAGGTGGCTCCGGAACATACCGACGATGAGGTGCTCCGGCTTATGCGAAAGACATCCTTTTCGCTTTTCAGAAAACTGCGCGAGAAATTTATCAGGATAACGCGTGACAGTGGTTTGAAATATGAACTGATACCCTACTTCATCTCATCGCTGCCGGGATCAACGGAGCAGAAGATGGGTACACTGGCGCGCGAACTGAAGGAGATGGGACTGCATCCCGAACAGGTGCAGGATTTCACCCCCACCCCCATGACCCTTGCGACGGCAATGTATTACCTTGGTTATGACCCTTATACGGGCAAGAAGGTCTATGTTGCCAGGGATATTGCTGAAAAACGAAAACAGAAAGAATATTTCTTCTGGTCAGGAAAAAATAAAACCGGGAGGTGATCCCGGTTTTATATTCTGACAGCGAACCTGTAAAGCTCCTGATGTCTATCCCTCGTGAGCCTGTAAAGCTCCTGATGTCTATCCCTCGTACTCCTTCAGAATGGCTTTTACATCATCCGGAGCGACCCTGCCGTAGGTCTTGTCACCGACAAGTACCACGGGAGCCAGTCCGCAGGCACCAACGCACCGAAGGCTTGACAGTGAGAATTTACCGTCCGGGGATGTCTGTCCCACCTGCAGCGAAAGTTCTTTCTTAAACTCGTCGAGGACCTTCTCGCCGCCTCTCACGTAGCAGGCCGTACCCATGCAAATACTTATCGGATGCCTGCCTTTGGGCGTCATTGTAAAAAAGGAATAGAATGTAACCACACCGTAAACATTTGCAGTTGAAACATCGAGTCTTGAAGCTATAACCTCCTGTACCTCCGCGGGCAGATATCCGAAATGTTCCTGACACCTGTGAAGTACGTTGATCAGTTCCAACTGTTCATTGCCAAATGAATTACAGATTTCGGTGATCTTGTCTACATCGTCTTGCCTCAATTCTATCTTTATGCTTGACATATCTTTGAATATTAGATAGTTAAATCAATATAATCTCACTGTTTGACAATGATCTTTGCCTTCTTGTCAAAATAGTGCGTATGGAGCAGATGGTGAGCCTTTTCACTGTTCGGTTCACCCAGGAACTCCTTGTAGAGCTGCTTGATATACTCATTCTCATGCGAAACCCGGATAGGTTTGTTTTTATCCTCATCGTAAATGGCTTTGGCCCTTGCCTTGAGGATAGATGAGTTGCCGTGGTGCAGAGGCTGACCGCCGCCGCCGATGCATCCTCCCGGGCAGGCCATTACTTCTATGGCGTGGAACTTGGACCTTCCTGCCTTCACCTCGTCGAGGAGCTTGCGTGCATTGCCGAGACCGTGCGCGATACCTATGCTCAGCGGGAAACCGTCAAAGTCAATTACTGCCTGTCTTACACCTTCCATGCCCCTCAACTCGTTGAAGTCAACTTTGCTGAGTTTCTTGCCGGTGTAAAGCTCGTATGCCGTACGCACGGCTGCTTCAATGACACCGCCGGTGTTGCCGAAGATGACGCCGGCACCGGTTGACTCGCCGAGCGGACTGTCAAAATCCGAATCGGGCAGGTTGTTGAAGTCGATGTTGGCCTGTTTGATGAATGCTGCCAGTTCACGGGTCGATATCGAAAAGTCGACATCAGGGTTACCGTCAACCGAGAACTCAGGCCTCTGGCTTTCATATTTCTTGGCAAGGCACGGCATGATCGAAACCACCACCATGTCCTGGCGTTTGATGTTTATCTTATCTGCAAAATATGATTTTGCGATGGCTCCGAACATCTGCTGGGGTGATTTGGCTGTTGAAGGTACATCCTTCAGTTCAGGGTAGTTATGTTCGAAGAAGTTCACCCATCCAGGACAGCATGAAGTGAGAATCGGAATATTTGCGTCCTTATCGCCCCTCAGGAATTTTCCGAGCCTTGTCAGCAGCTCAGTGCCCTCCTCCATGATGGTAAGGTCAGCAGCAAAGTCAGTATCGAATACATAGTCGAATCCCAGTGCCCTTAGGGCAGAAACCAGTTTGCCTGTCACGAGGGTGCCCGGTTCCATCCCGAATTCTTCTCCCAGGGCTGCACGTACAGCGGGTGCTGTCTGCACTACTACAGTTTTGCCGGGATCAACTATAGCCCGCAGAACATCACGGGTATGGTCAACTTCAGTTAGTGCTCCCGTAGGGCATACAGCCACACACTGTCCGCAGTAAGTGCAGGGTGAGTACTCGAGGTTTTGTTCGAATGCCGGCGCCACCACTGCCATGAATCCCCTGTTAATTGCTGACAGAGCACCTACAGTCTGAACCTCGTTGCACATCATCTCGCACCTTCGGCACATTATGCATTTGTCAAGATCACGGATAATTGACGGCGAAGTGTCTTTACGGTATGTTGACATTTCTGCGATATCCTGTCCGGGTATCTCTCTTATTCCAAGCCTGTTAGCCATGTCCTGCAGATCGCAGTGACCGGATTTGGGGCAGATTAGGCAATCCTTCGGATGATCTGAAAGTATGAATTCCATCACGGTTCTCCTGGCATTCATGACCCTCGGACTATGTGACCTGACTGTCATTCCTTCTTCGCATTTGGTAATGCATGCCGGAGCCAGGTTTCTTCTTCCCTTTACTTCAACCACGCAAATCCTGCATCCGCCGGGCTTGTTCTCTATATTCAGATCATGAAGTTCCATATGGCACAGGGTGGGTATGTCCACACCTATACCGCGTGCTGCCTTAAGGATTGTTGTTCCCCTTGGTACTTCAAGCTCTTTGTTGTCTATTGTGATTTTTACTGTTTCCATTGTCATTTCCTCTCTCATTAGCTGATTAGAACGGCACTGAATTTACATTTCTCGAAGCACGCGCCGCACTTGATGCATTTTTCCTGGTCAATGAAATGAACCTCCTTGCGCTCTCCGGTGATAGCATTTACCGGACAGGCTCTTGCACATGCAGTACATCCCACGCACTTGTCGGATATGATAGAATATCTCATCAGGTCACGGCACTGTCCTGCAGGGCATTTTTTGTCAGTGACATGGGCCACATACTCATCCATGAAATTGGTGAGGGTCGACAGGACAGGGTTCGGTGAACTCTGTCCAAGGCCGCACAGTGAAGTGTCTTTGATGACGAGGCTCATGTTTTTGAGACGGTCAAGGTCTGCCAGTGAGCCGTTACCCTTCGTGATGTGGTTGAGCAGTTCGTGCAGCCTCTTGTTACCGATGCGGCACGGTGAGCACTTTCCGCATGACTCTTCCACCGTAAACTCGAGGAAAAACTTGGCGATGGACACCATGCAGTCATCCTCGTCCATAACTATCATGCCGCCTGAACCCATCATTGATCCGGCAGCTATCAGGTTGTCGAAGTCAATCGGCACGTCGAGGTGCTTTTCAGTGAGACAGCCGCCTGACGGACCACCGGTCTGTACAGCCTTGAATTTTTTACCGTTCTTGATACCTCCTCCGATCTCGAAGATTATCTCACGGAGAGTGGTGCCCATTGGTACCTCTATGAGTCCTACGTTATTTATCTTACCAGCCAGGGCAAATACCTTGGTTCCTTTTGACTTTTCAGTACCAATGGACGCAAACCATTCCCACCCTTTATTGATTATAACGGGGATGCTTGCAAGGGTCTCAACGTTGTTCACATTGGTAGGTTTGCCAAGGAATCCGCTCTCTGCGGGGAATGGCGGTTTGTTGGTAGGTTCTCCACGGAGGCCTTCCATCGAATGTATAAGTGCTGTTTCTTCACCGCAGACAAAGGCTCCGGCTCCGTAACGCATCTCGATGTCAAAGTCGAAACCGGTGCCGAAGATACTGTTTCCCAGCAGACCGTAATCGCGGGCCTGTTTAATTGCCACTTTCAGGCGTTGAATGGCGAGCGGATATTCTGCCCTGATGTAAATAAGTCCTTTAGTGGCACCTATTGCATAGCCGCATATTGCCATTGCCTCGAGGACAGAATGGGGGTCGCCTTCCAGAACCGAACGGTCCATGAATGCCCCGGGGTCGCCCTCGTCAGCGTTGCAAACTACATATTTCTGGTCAGCCTGGTTCCTGGCAGCTATCTCCCATTTGAGGCCGGTCGGGAAACCGCCGCCGCCGCGTCCGCGCATACCTGACTTCTTCACTGTGTCAACCACCTCAGCCGGTTTGAGTTCGGTGAGGCATTTACCCAGGGCGCTGTAACCGTCGCGGGCAATATACTCGTCTATGTTTTCAGGATTGATGAATCCGCAGTTCCTGAGGGCAATTCTTATCTGCTTGCGGTAGAATCCCATGTGTTTGGAGTCTGTTATCCCCTTCTTCGCAGCTGGGTCCACGTAGAGCAGGCGCTGAACGCGGCGGCCCTTGATAACATGTTCCGCCACTATCAGGGGAGCGTCTTCCGGTTTTACCTGTGTATAAAAGGTATTGTCAGGCATAACCTTTACAATCGGGCCCTTTTCGCAGAATCCGAAGCATCCGGTCATTATTACCTGCACTTCGTTCTGCAAACCCTTTTCTTCAAGTTCCTTCTTCAGATTCTCGACTATGAGATCACTCTCTGAGGCGCGACAGCCTGTTCCGCCACAGACAAGAAGGTGCATTTTATATTTTGACATTATTCTGGTCCTCCCTGTTTATTCGTCAATTTTTTCATAGTTAACAGGAATGATCCCGTCAACCAGTTCACCGTTCTTAATATACTTTTCGATGATTTCATCTGCTCTTTTCAGGTCGACATAACCGTAAACTACAGGTTCCCTGCCCGGCAGCTGCACCTCAATGGTGGGCTCGGCGTAACAGTATCCCATGCATCCGGTCTGGGTTATGACAGCACTTATTCCGCGCTTGTCAAGCTCATCAACCATGAAATCCATGACCTTCCTGGCGCCGGAGGCAATGCCACAGGTGGCCATTGCAACTTTAATCTGCACATGCCCTTCAGGACTGTCGCCCTTTACCCGCAGGCCGAGTTTTGAACGAGCTTCTTCCTGTACTTTCTTCAGGTCAGCGAGTGATTTGATTTTCCCCATGTCACATTATGTTAAATCTGATTAAAAATTTCGGTATCCTCTTCAAGCGGCAAAAGTACCCGCATTAATTTACTAAATTCCTAATATTTATCATGTCCGCTTTTGGTAGTTGCCAGTAAACTGCTCTAGTTGCCTGTCAACTTCCGGGAAGAAAGACATAGCAAAGATACAATATTTATTGTTAATTATATAACACTGTTAATAAAATAACAATAAATTGATTGATGAGGTAAATTCAGGATACAGCCTTCATCAATTTATACAGTTAATAACCCCGATTACGAAATTAACAGTCCTGACCAGGAGTAATCATTTCCTGATACCGGCAAATTCGGAGCCTTCCTTCCAGGAAGGCCAGATGTCACTGTCCGCAATGCGCCAGGCCACCTCAAATACAGCCACGGCATCTTCGCAGATTCCTTCGAAATTCATGTCTGGATAGTAGTTGTCAGCAGCTTTATGGTACATTGTCTTTAGGTATTCCTGTTCTTTGGCAGCAGCCCACTCAGGGCCGTTCTCCCTGCTGTCGCAGTTACCCCTTGCAAAAAGGGAAGGTACTCCGATGAGTGCAAACGGGAAATGGTCTGACCTGAAGTACATACCGGTCTCAGGTGCAGGGTCGGGAAGGATATATCTGTCCTGTTTCTCAACAGCTGCTGCGAGCATGTCATCAAGCTCCGACTGCCCGTAGCCTGTCACCATCATATCCTTCATCCTGCCGATAGGGAGCATCATATCGTTATTAAAGCATGCTATGATATTCTCAGCCGGAAGGGGAGGGTTAGCGGTAAAATATGCAGAGCCCAGCAATCCCTGTTCCTCAGCCGTCGGAAACATAATCATTACAGACCTTTCCGGTCTTTTCTTCAGTGATGCGAAGGCTTCGCCCATCTCAAGCGCCCAGGCCATGGTGGTACCGTTGTCTACAGCCCCGTTGTATATCGAGTCTCCGTTCTCGGTTTCCCCGATACCGAAATGATCCCAGTGACCTGTAATTATAACGCTTTCCTCCGGTCTGGTTCTGCCCTTTAAAATGCCGGCGACGTTTACAGAAATATTTTTCTTAAGGGTGTTGACTGCGCTGACAGTGATTGATGCGCCCATGTCGAAGCCGGTGTAGCCCTGTGTACAGGCATCCGAGCGAAGTTTTTCCACCTTATGTCCGAGGCTTCCGAACAGCGTATCTGCCGCATCTGCCTGCAGCCAGCCGGTAATCAGGCAGGGTTTTGCCGCTCCCTCTTTCTGTTCCATGTAGAGGCTTGAGGTGATTGAACTTTTCCTTGGTATCGAGTAATCATAGCCTGCGCCCACAGTTTCGTGGATTATTAGTATCGCAGCAGCTCCCTGTCTTGCTGCTTCATCATACTTGTAGGTCCACCGGCCGTAATAGGTCATATTTCTTCCTTTGAAAAGAGCAGTATCTCCTGTATAGAGACCGGGGTCATTGACAAGCACCACCGCACATTTACCCTTTACGTCGACCCTGGCATAGTCATTCCATCCGTATTCGGGGGCTATTATGCCGAAACCGCAAAAAACCATTGGAACATCTTTCAGTTCCACATTTTCCTGCCGGGCTGGTGATTCAATGGCAATCTCATCGGGTGCGGAAAGTTCTATCTTACTCTTGCCGGCAGTAATAATCACAGGTCCTGCCACAGAAGTGGCTATCTCAACCATCGGAACTTCCTGGAACCAATCTTCGCCGAAAGCCGGTTCAAACCCTATTTCCTGAAGCTGTTCCGCAAGATAATTCACAGTGACTGTTTCCCCTGCCGTAAAGGGTTTTCTGCCCATGAAACTGTCGTCACCCAGTGTCTTTGTGTACTCCCGCAGTTCCTCAGGGGTAATTGTCGATGCGGCGTCACGCATGGCCTTCTCATCTGTACAGGAGGAGAGAATTAAAAGAGAAGCTAGCAATAATACGATCTGGTATTTCATGAGAGTTTTATTTATCAGATAATGAAATGCTTACAATTACTTCTACAGCTTTTTCCATAGACTGCAGGGGAACATATTCAAATCTTCCGTGGTAATTATGACCGCCTGTAAAGATATTGGGACAGGGCAGGCCCATAAAAGAAAGCCTTGCCCCGTCAGTACCACCGCGCACAGGCTTGATTACCGGTTCGACCCCGGCCCGCTTGTAAGCTTCAACGGCCCTGTCTATAATGAAGAAACTGGCCTCAATGACCTCCTTCATATTGAAATACTGATCCTTTAGTGTCAGGGAAATCTCCGCCCCCCTGTATTTATTTCGGAGGACATTTACTGCATCAGTTATAATCTTTTTCCTGAGGTTGAATTTTTCAATGTCGTGGTCGCGGATTATATATTTCATGATTGTCTCTTCCACCGCACCCTTAATGTCATACAGGTGAAAAAAGCCTTCGTAATTCTCTGTGTATTCGGGACGTTCACTGTCAGGCAGCGCAGAATTCAGTTCCTGGGACAGCCTGATTGAGTTGATCATTTTTCCTTTGGCTGAACCCGGATGAACGCTTCTCCCTGTTATCTTCACCGTAGCTGAGGCAGCATTGAAGTTTTCATATTCAAGTTCACCGAGTTCACCGCCGTCAACGGTGTAAGCATAGTCCGCCCCGAAGGCAGCCACGTCAAATCTATCGGCGCCGCGGCCAATCTCTTCATCGGGTGTAAAAGCAATTCTTATTTTACCGTGCTTCAGTTCCGGGTGACTGATGAGGTATTCCATTGCGGTCACTATCTCTGCAACTCCGGCCTTGTCATCAGCACCGAGGAGGGTACTTCCGTCAGCAGTTATGAGCGTCTGACCCTTATATCCTGCTAGTTCGCTGAAATCGGCGGGTGACAGCCTGACTCCCTTTTCAGGGTTGAGCAGTATGTCACCTCCGTCATAATTCCTGTGGACCCGGGGATTAACATTGTCAGATGGGGCTTCAGGACTGGTATCCATATGGGCAATGAATCCGATTACCTTTTCACTGCCATCAGAATTGGACGGCAGGGTTGCCATTACATACCCGTTTCCGTCAAGGGTCACATCCGAAAACCCAATCTTTTCAAGCTCGGCTGCCAGTTTTTCGGCGAAGAGCAGCTGCAGAACTGACGAGGGGCAAGACCCGGAAGTTTCATCAGGCCTTGTATCCTGACGGACGTAACTCAGGAATCTGTTCAGCAGATTATCCATCACCGTAAGATCAGGTTACCCAACAGCACTCTTCCGCTTTTCCAGTACGCCCTGAAATAGGGGTCATCCGAGATATATACCACTTCTCCTTTCCCGATCTTTTCAGAGGCAATTACATTCGTGTTTTTGATCTTGCTGCAGAATTTATATCCTGCAAAACCTGCAATGGGTTTATTGTCAGTAATATATCCGATATTGGCGGCCTTTTCAAGGAAAGGGAACCCCGCGCTTCTTTTCATCAGAAACCACTCCTTTCCCATCCCGAATGCGAAAGGATGGGTATCATCCAGGTGAACTCTGAAAATGGCGCCGGCTGACCTCTCTGTGGCCGAGTTACGCCTCTGGTCATCGAACCGTTTAAGTAGCGTCGTGTCAGTCAGGTTGACCTTTACATTCTTTTTATCCTCAGCCTCTTTCGCCTCGGCAGCTTTTCCAAGGGCTGTAGTCTTTTCAGCCTGAAAGAGGGCCATCGCGCCTTCAACAGCTATCACCCGTCCGCCACCGTTGACAAATGCCATTATCCTGTCTTTTGCCTTTGTGTGACTGCCTCCCGGCAGGACCAGGATATCGTATTCCGAAAGGTCTGTTTCGGAAAGGTCTTCAGCATCAACAACGGTTACAGGATATTCCAGTTCTCTTTCCATAAAGAACCAGATCTCACCGAAAGCAGAAGAGGAGCCCTCGCCTCCCGCAAGAACGACCGACGGAGCGTTACCTGTTGGAAGATAATCTGATCCCAGGTCCTTTCCCGCCTCAGACAACCCTGTCGTCAGGGTGATGATCTCTGCATTGCTTGCTTTCGCGGCGGCCCTCACCTTTTCATCAAAGTCACGGATTCCACCGTTATCACCCCTTGCTACAACAACTGATCCCCTGTCATAAGCCCTTCCTCCGATGGTGAACGGCTTCAGTGCGGATCTGACCTTCAGTCCTGATTTGTAAAGCTGTGCAATGAATTTAAGTTCGTTGAAACCCTTCATCTGAGCAGCGTAGGCATATGGCTTTTCAGTCGAGGGCTCAGCCGGGACTGCGGTTTCCGGTCCGGCAACGGCGGCTTCAGCCGGTATGTTCTCTTTCACCGCATAGGCTTCGATATTGTATACGTAGGGCAGCGACCAGGCCGTAAGATCATAACTCAGGGAGTCGGCAGCGTAAGAATCAGGTTCGAAGAGCACCTGCATAAGTCTTCCCTGTGGCTGGGCTGAGCTTATTATTATGTCTCCCTTTTCTGCAGTAAAAGTACCTTCTTTATCCGCCCGGTAATCGAAACCTGTAGTTTTCCTGCCACTGACGCGGGGTGCGCCGTACCTGATCTGGTTCCTGTCAAGCAGTTCAGTCAGTGATTTTAAGGAGGCAGGGTCATTGGATCCCTTGATTATTACCGTTTTGTATTTGAAACCGGGATTTGTCTCCGCTGACCTGAAGAATTCATAAAACTCCTTCAGCAGTCTTGTGCGGTTGTCATTGGCTGTTTTGACCATTGCCATTGTGGCAAGGAAGTGACCCTCTATGCGGTGAGTGAGAGTCAGGGTATCGGTTTTATCGTTAGTCATTGCCAGTCCAGCCTGGGCACCGCCCCCCTGTTCGAGGGTGAAGCCCATCGCACCGTTGAAAAGAGGCCAGGTGTCGCCGAAGCTCGGACAGAAGAGATCGAAATTGTCTTTTGTGAAATAGAGCCTGTTCTTTGCGTCAAAGAGTTCAGCGCTGGCCTCACCGGCCAGCTTATGATACTCATGCTGCCAGGGGGTGATCACCTCGTGCCAGGGATCAGCCCCCGGGGAAAAAAAGAAGGTGGAACCGGCGCCCATTTCATGGAAGTCGGCAAATACCTGGGGCATATAATCGTTGTAAAGTTTCATGCGCAGCTGTGTCTCCTTCTGTACTTGCCAGCTCCAGTCGCGGTTCAGATCGAAGAGGTAATGGTTAAGCCTTGCCGAAGGCCATCCCTGGTTGTGTTCCCAGGCATTGGGATCAGTATTTGCCGGGTAACCCTGCGCCCTGAGATACCGCCCCGTGAAGAGATCGCGTCCGTCAGGATTCTGACACGGATCTATAATAATTATACAGTTCTTCAGCCACTCTGCTGCTCCCTGATGACTTCCCGTGACAAGGGCGTGAAGGACCTTCATTGCTGTTTCGGTACCGGCAGGTTCGGAGCCGTGAACGTTGTATGCCAGCCAGACAAAAGGTACAGGTTCAGCCTTTGAACTGCCTTCTCTCAGGCCGGTACGCTGGATATTGGCTATCCTTAACTGCTCAAGGTTTGCAAGGTTCTCAGGTGAGGAGACAAAGCAGACGCCCAGCGTCCTTCCTTCCCAGGTCTCGCCGTACGAAAGCCATTGCGCATTGGGACTTGCCTCAGCAACATATCTGAAATATTCATTGACTTTGTTGTGAAGGGTAAAACTTGTACCTAGTTCATAACCAAGGAACTGGTCGGGAGATTTTATCTCCTGTGCCGGCAGTGTTACCGAAATTAATACCAGAAACAATCCGGCTGCAAAAGATCTTGACATATATGGAATTTTAACTGTAAATATATTTCATTTGAAACGGCCGCGGACATAAATATACTATGTTGAAAAACACTTAACCGGGCCGGCCTTAAACATGGAAAAGTCTTCCGAGGCTCCGTCCCCTTTTCAGCCTGTAATGGACGAAGATGAGGATGAGTGCGATTATTGAGAGGGAAGCGGCAGTAACGACAGACCACTGGGGTATGAAAACCCCTGAAACAGCCCTGTCGACCAGGAATTCAATCACCAGCATAAGTACGGCCAGGGCCATAAGTATAAGGGCAATGAGATTCAATCCTTTGTACAGCGAAAGGGAATTAAGAAAGACCACCAGTCCGGCCAGAACAAAAAACGAAAAGGCGACCGGTCCGCCCACGGTTCTGAACCATCCTGAATTACCGGTCATAATATCGATCAGATATAGCAGTAAAAGGGTAGAGGCCATACCGCTCAGGATAAGCGGGTATGGACGGGAATGCCAGAAATAGAGAGCAGTGATTCCCGTCATCACGTAACCGATACAGGTTGTAGTGAAGAGCGACCAGTTCATTCCCTTTCCGAAAACGGCGTCGATGGCAACTGTAATGATTATTCCGCTGGAGAGCAGCAGCATTGTCAGTTCAAACAGCTGCTTCCCGTTTTCCAGCTTTGAGATATTTAGCACATCCGCCGGGGAAACGACCCTTCTGTTATGTTCAGTGGCCTCACACAGCGGACATTTTTCATTGCCCTCTCCAAGATCCACACCGCAGCTTTTGCATATTGCCATAATATGATTGTTAACTGTTGTTTAAAAGTTTTACTTTAATCCCCGCGCCGGTCAGAAAGCGCACAAATTCACGTTGCAGGTCTGTGGATCCGGTAAGGGATCCGAATGTCAGTACAGTACTTGTGCCCAGGGAAATCAGTCCGCATGTTACCTTAATATCCCTGTGGGGCGGGGGCGGAGTGACCGACATTGCCTGAATCAGGTCAGCGGCGGGCCCCTGCGGAACGACCCTGCCCATATTGGTGATAATGCTCGTAAACTGGCTGGGTCCGAATTTTCGGTAAGCCATCCTCAGCACACGGCTTTTGATGAAAAGAGGCATAGCCCTGATTACCGGGTTCTTTTCATTCGATACGTTACGGCTTATTATATTCCTGATCCGCTTCTCATCGCTTCGCTGGATTGTCATTTTTACTTCCTGAAGTATCTCGGCGAACGTATAATGACCCATCCGGGTATCTATCTCGGGCAGCACGAAGAGGGAGAAATTGCGGAGGGTAAATGCGTCAAATTTTCTGCGCAGGTCGAAGGGTATCTGTACCCTGATATGGGGAGATCCCTTTCCGTATTCCAGCCTCAGTTCCTGAAGTGAAAAAAGGAATGCGGCACCGAGGAATTCGGTGATGGTTGCCTGGTGGTCTTTAGCTACCTCCGAAAGTTGCTGAGACGGGAGGCTGAACGATGTCACCCTGAACCTCGGAGCCTCCCTGAGGCTGTACGGAAGATGCCAGGCGGCGGGCAGCACGGGCGGGTGAGGCAACCCTTTTCCGTAAAACTTTGTGAAAAGGTCTTCGGTGGCTCCCGGAGGCGGACCCCCTGATACTTCAGGAAAGGGGGGGATTTCTATCCCTTTTGAATAGAGGAAATAAAAATTCAGCATGGTTTTGAGAAAAAACATGGCGCCGCCACCGTCAGTAAGAATATGCAGGAACTCCACGGAAACAGTGTTGTTTCGCGTAAGCACCCTGTACATAAGCTCACCCTTGATATTCCTCGGAAATGCCTGGCAGTGTGGTCCTTCATCAGCCAGCACCCTCGGAGACCTGCCGTTGTATTCAAGATAATACCAGAAGAAACCCTTGCACAGTTCTACACTGAATGAGGGAAACAGTTTCGATGTATCGTCTGATGCCTTCCTGAGAGCAGAAAGCAGCACCGGTGAACTCAGGAAAACTGTGATGCGAAACACACCGGTCAGTTCAGACCCTGTAATTGCAGGATATATCTTGGCTGCATTGTCAAGTTTCATCCACCAGTCGGGTAGTTGTTTTTCGCCTTCTTCTTTCTTCACCCCCTATTCTTTAAGTCGTAAATTTAAGAATTCCATTGAGTCTGCCATTATGTGTTTTGGAGCAACATAAAAATTCAGTGGCCTTTTCTTTACTATATTTGCTCTTCTCGGAATTCAAAGTAATACCTGAAATACAAACATGAAAAACAAACGCACTTTCGTACTCTCAATTGCAATACTGCTGATATGCAGCTCTTTAACTGCACAGATGCCGGGCATGAACAGCAGTCAGCCCAGGCTTCTCAAATGGGTTGATGATACTCATTTCCTTCTCCAGACATATGATGCAGAAAGAAAAGCCGTTGTCACCAACTATGATTGCCGTACCGGTAAGTCATTCATTGTCACTGATTACAGAAGTGATGCCGAAATTCTGAGGGCAGGATTTCCGGAGGGCTTTAAACCTGGCCCCGATCAGGTTGTCGCTCCTGACAATACAGCGGTTGTTGCAGAAATAGAAAACGATATCTGGTATTTCAGGCAGGGAGACAAGGCTGCCAGGCAGCTGACCCGCGATGAATCGCTGGAAGTCAATATGCGGTTTTCAGCGGATGGTAAAAGGATCGCCTACACAAAGAACAAAGATCTGTATGTTTATGATCTGGAGTCAAATAAGGAAATAAGGCTGACTCATGATGCAACCGATAAGATATATAACGGCTGGGCCTCGTGGGTATATTTCGAAGAGATTCTGGGACGCCCATCGCGCTATGCAGCTTTCTGGTGGGCTCCTGACGGCAGCAGAATAGCTTATCTCCATACTGATGACAGCCCTGTCCCTATTTATACCCTTAACGCTCTTGAAGATACTGACGGAATACACGGAAGGATGGAAAAGACACCCTATCCCAAACCCGGCGACACCAATCCGAAAGTACGGATGGGCATTGCCGAGATTTCAACAGGCACTACA
Source organism: Bacteroidales bacterium (assembly GCA_038248855.1). GTDB lineage: Bacteria > Bacteroidota > Bacteroidia > Bacteroidales > VadinHA17 > SR-FBR-E99. The sequence goes on from JBBRXA010000003.1 coordinate 101,164, forward strand.
ACGTGGGTGAAGACGGATGAAAGCATCGACCAGTATATTGCCTGGCCATCGTGGGCACCTGACAGCCGGAAACTTATGGTACAGGTCCTCAACCGCGACCAGAATGACATGCGGTTCATCCTTGCCGATGCCGCCACCGGTGACTACACTGAGATATACCGTGAGACCCGCCCGACCTGGGTGGAGTTTTTTGAAGATATTCACGTAATGAACGACGGTTCCGGATTTATTCTCCGGAGTTATCAGAACGACTGGAACAATCTCTACTATTACGGATGGGACGGCACCCTGAAGTCGAGGATTACAGACTTCCCGTGGAGGGTGACAGAGATCACGAGGGTTGATGAGACTGCCGGCATCATCTACTTTGCCGGGACAGGTCCGGAGTCGACCGACGCACATATGTTCAGTGCATCACTTGACGGGAAGAAACTGCAGCAGATAACATCTGAACCAGGTATGCACAGTGTTTCAGTCTCCCCGAAGGGTTCTTATTTTCTTGACACCTGGAGCAGCATCAGCGACCCGGGCGGTATCCAGCTCAAGGACAAGAAGCTGAAGACGGTTTCCGTAGTCCACAGGAATGAACTGCCAGTATTTGATCCTGCAAAACACGCAAAACAGGAGATGGTAAGGATCACGACCTCGGACGGACTGTTCAGAATGCCTGCCATAATAACCTATCCTGTGAACTTTGACAAATCCGGTAAATATCCGGTGGTGTTCACAATTTACGGAGGCCCTGATGCGGGCGGCGTGCGTAACATGTGGACCGGTTATCAGCCACGCTGGTATGCGCAGAACGGCATTGTGACAATTTCTGTCGATCACAGGGCTTCAGGTCATTTCGGCAAGAAGGGTCTCGATTACATGCACCGTTCGCTTGGCAAATGGGAGATTTCGGATTATTCTGACGCGGTGAAGTGGCTTCGCGAACAGGGCTGGGCTGACGCTTCAAGAATGGGGATCACAGGAGGGTCTTACGGAGGTTATGCAACCTGCATGGCTCTTACCAAAGGGGCGGATTACTGGACTCACGGCATTGCAGATTACTCCGTCACCGACTGGAGACTGTACGATAATGTTTATACGGAACGGTTTATGGATACTCCTGAGGATAATCCTGAGGGATACAAGGAGGGCTCGGCACTGACCTGGGCTGAGAATTACAAGGGCCGGCTGATGCTTCGTCACGGAGACATGGATGACAATGTTCACCTCCAGAACTCGATATGGCTGATAACAAAACTGCAGGACCTTAACAAACCTTTCGAGTTTATGGTCTATCCTGGCGAACGCCACGGATGGGGAGGACCCAAACGTGTCTTTTCGACAAATGAAGCCAACAGCTTCTGGCTGCGGGAGTTTTTCGGGAAATGAACGGTCTGCATCTGAAATTGATTTTTATATGAAAAAGAAACTGGTTATTCTGGCGTCGGCACTTCTGATAATAAGTGCAGCTGTTTCAGCACAGAGAGAAGGCATTTATGCAGATTTCAAGACCAGCAAGGGAACATTCAGGGCTGTCCTTTTTTACGAGATGACACCTGTCACGTGTGCAAATTTCATCGGACTTGCTGAAGGCACTGTTTCCAACGCAACCTACCCTCCCGGTCAGCCATTCTATTCCAATTCTCCGTGGCACAGGGTAGTCAGGGGTCACGTCATTCAGGGCGGGGCTCCTGCAAAAGACGCATCGCCGCAGAATGAAGATGAGGACGTCACCGGCTATACAATTCCGGATGAGATAACCGAGCTGAGTCACCGCAAGGCAGGAATGCTCGGTATGGCACATTCAGGACCCAATACGGCAACCTGTCAGTATTATGTCACACTCGGTGACAGGTCATACCTTGACCGGATACATACTGTCTTCGGTGAGGTGATCTCAGGGATGGATGTTGTAAACAGGATTGAGCAGGGCGATACGACTTATTCGATTACAATAATAAGGATAGGAGAAAAAGCCGGAAAGTTCACCGTCAACCAGAGGACATTCGACAAACTGATGCACAGGCAGTGGAAGACCGTGACCAGGGTGGAGGCCGCCAGGGTGAAGGCGGAGAAGAAGTTTGTCAGGGTCAACCATGATTATCCCTTTACCACCACTGCTTCGGGATTAAGATACACTGTCCTAGTAGATGGAAGCGGAGAAGGCCTCCAGCAGGGAGCGACTGGTACTTTTTCATACACCGGTAGGACAGCTGAACAGATATCATTTTCAAGTACCCCTGACGGTAAACCTGCACAGCAGGATGTAGCAATGAGGTTCGCATATACTGCGGGCGGTGATCTGCTTATTAAAGGACTGAATGAGGGACTGGCCGGGATGAAGAAAGGGGAAACCAGGCTCCTCGTCATTCCTGCATCACTGGCTTACGGCACACAGGGTTATTATGCTCCGAACGTTCCCGGTAAAAGGAGGTTTGTCATACCTCCCCGAAGAATGCTTATTATAGAGACCAGACTTCTTGAGACTGGAAACCGGGTTCCCGGAAATTAATAAAACAACAGCATGAGTGTAAGTGTACATAAGAAGAGACTTGCCGGCCTCAGGGCAGCAATGAAGAAGAAAGGCATTGATGCCCTGATTGTTCCGATAACTGATCCCCATCTTGGAGAATATGTGCCTGAGTACTGGCGGGTAATTGAGTGGCTTACGGGCTTTACAGGTTCGGCAGCAACAGTAGTCATTACTTCCAGGGTTGCCGGACTGTGGACTGACAGTCGCTATTTCATTCAGGCTGAGGAGCAGCTTCAGGACTCTGGTTTCGAACTTGTAAAACTCAGGATACCGCATACCCCTGAATACATTGATTGGCTGGGCAGCAATATTAAAAAGGGCGGTAAGGTTGCTGTTGACGGCAGGGTGATATCAATCGGTCTTGTCCGCCTGCTTGAAACTGCCCTGGCGTCCTCCGGGGCCAGCCTCGGCATAAAGAGTGATCTGATCAGGGGCGTATGGATTGACAGGCCTCCTCTGCCGACCGAGCCGGCATTTGACCATCCGGTGAAATATGCCGGCAGGAGCCGTGCTGACAAGATCAGAGATGTACGTGCAAGGATGGCTGAGATGGGAGCTGATTATCAGCTTTGCACATCGGCTGACGATATAATGTGGCTTCTTAACATAAGGGGAAATGACATCAGTTTCAGTCCGCTTGTCATCTCGTTCGCTCTTATCGGACCTGATCAGGTCCTATTCTTTGCAGACGAGGAGAAGATACCCGGGAAAATGAAGGCTGACTTCGACCGTGACGGAGTGGTGATCCTTCCGTATGATATGGTATCAAGGGTTTTGGGTTCACTGACAGATAATTCGGTATTGCTCCTTTCACCCGGAACAACTTCAGCATCAATTTTCAGATCAATACCGCGTAAGGTCAGGATAAAAGAGGATGTCAGCATTCCAACACGGCTGAAATCGATCAAGAATACCACTGAAATAGCCAATATCCGCGAAGTTATGGTCAGGGACGGTGTTGCTCTTACCCGGTTCTTCATATGGCTGGAGAACACAATCGGTCGGGAGCGGATCACAGAGCTTACAGCTTCTGAAAAGCTGGAGGCACTTAGGAGGGAGCAGGAGGATTGCAAGGGTCCGTCATTTGAGACAATTGCCGCATATAACGCCCATGCGGCGCTGCCTCACTATGCACCGTCAAAGGAGAGTGACACCGAACTTAAGGCTAAAGGAATCTTTCTTCTCGATTCCGGGGGACAGTACCTTGGCGGTACCACGGATGTTACGCGTACTGTTGCTCTGTCAAAGCCTGATAAAAGGATGAAATCCGACTTTACCCTTGCACTTAAAGGCACAATCAGCCTGGCAATGGCGAAATTTCCGTCCGGCACGAAGGGATTTCAGCTGGAAATACTGGCCCGCAAGGCTTTGTGGGACAACGGATTGAATTACGGTCATGGGACCGGGCACGGTGTGGGTTTTTTCCTGAACGTTCATGAAGGCCCACAGACCATAGGTACCGGGTCATCGGGTGACTTGAAGACGGTCTTTGAGCCGGGGATGCTAACAGCTGATGAGCCTGCAATATACCGCCCGGGAGAGTACGGCTTCAGAACCGAGAACCTTATCCTGTGCGTTGATGACCTGACCACAGATCACGGCACCTACCTGAAGTTCGAGACAGTCACACTGTGTTACATCGACACTTCTCTCATTGAAATCTCCCTTTTTGATGAGCGGGAGCTTAAATGGCTGAATGATTATCATGCAAATGTATACAGGACTCTCAGTCCTCACCTGAAAGCTGATGAGAAGCAATGGCTGAAGGTGAAGACTGCTGCTATTACCGGTAAAAAAGAAAAATAATCCTAAAATAAACCACTTACATGAAAATCAGAATACCTTCATTATTCGCTGTTTTAGTGCTGATTGCGTCCGGGTGCGGTTCTGCAACCATGACCCTTGAGGAGAGGCTTGCCTCGCTTCCTGCAACGCGGGTGGAAAAAAGTGAGGCTGACAGCATGTTCACCCAGGCTTACGAGATCCACATTATTCAGCCTGTTGACCATAATAACCCTGACGGTCCGAAATTTACCCAGCAGGTGTTTCTAAATTACGTGGGGGCAGACAAGCCTGTGGTTGTTGAGACAGAAGGATATTCCGCCCGCAACGGAAAAACTGAACTGGCAGACATTCTGCAGTGCAACCAGATAATAATAGAGCACAGGTATTTCGAAGATTCGATGCCTGACTCGGTTGAATGGAAGTATCTGACAACCTGGCAGGCAGCAACGGACCATCATAAGATCATAGAGCTGTTCAAACCTGTTTTCACCGGAAAATGGATCACAACCGGAATCAGCAAGGGAGGCCAGACGGTAATGTATCATAGCTACTATTATCCTGACGATGTAGATATCAGGGTGCCTTATGTGGGGCCGCTTAACTTCGGACCCGAGGATCCCAGAATGTCGGGATTCCTCGAAAATGTGAGCACTCCCGAATGCCGTGACAAAGTGTTTGAGTTCCAAAAGCTTGTGCTTCAGAAGTTTGACGTTCTGTTCCCTATGCTGCAGACGCTTGCCGCTGAGAGAGAATGGACGTTTGAAAGGTTAGGAGGAGCAGAGAAGGCCTTTGAAATGGCAGTCCTTGAATATGAGTTTGCCTTTTTCCAGTGGGGGAATGTGCCGTGTGATGCCATCCCGCTGGGAGGCACTGATCAGGAGATATTCAGGCACCTCAGCAGGATCGGGGATTTCAGGTATTTTTCAGATCAGGGACTAAAGTTTTTTGAGCCTTTCTTTTACCAGGCGATGACCGAGATAGGCTATTACGGTTACGATTTTGACAAATTTGCGGGACTGCTTAAGTATGCAGCCGACAACGGAAAACCCGAGTTTCAGTTCTCTGCTCCATTGGGGGTGGATTACAAATATGATTATGAATTTGCAAAGAAGGTGGATGCATACATAAAAAACGAGGCCAGGCATTTCATCTTCATATACGGTGGCAATGACCCCTGGTCAGCCTCGGCTGCGGATCCGGGAGGAAATCCGGACTGTATAAAAGTTGTAAAAGCGGGTGGGGCGCATAATACACGTATTCGCAATCTGCCGGATGAGCAGAAGGAACTCGTTTTATCCACACTTGACGAGTGGCTGGAAGCTCCTGCAATGAAGAGATAAGTGTTAATTAAACACTCCTTCATGGGTCATTTTCAAATATTTAAATTAATTTGTTATAGTTAAAATTATTTAAATATCTTTGCGCTTACAGTCAGGCTGATTCTTTTAGCTGTCAATATTGCTTATCTAGGTTAACCTGCTGACACTAATATTTTTATTAACATTTTAATTTGATTTTGAAATGAACATTTTTGTAGCCAAGCTGAGTTCTGTGACCAAAGCAGAAGATCTTCAGGAACTTTTCAGCAAATTTGGGGAGGTTCTCTCCGCAAAAATCATTATGGACCGTGAGACCGGCTTTTCCAAGCGTTACGGTTTCGTTGAGATGGCAGATGACCGTGCAGGTTTTGAAGCTATCGAAAAACTTAACAACTCAGAGCTTGACGGAAGCCAGATTATTGTTAAGAGATCAGAGCCGAAGGCAGAAAAAAAACCATTCAGGCCGCGCCGCGATTTCCGCGACAGGGATCGTGAACCGAGATACTAGAACTAAAGGCTGTCTGATGACAGCCTTTTTTTTTATTTTTGTCAAAAAATTGTCCGGATGAAATATTTTAGTTTTATCGTGCTTTTTCTGTTCTGTACCGCGGCATCAGGGCAGGACAAAGGTATTTCAATGCATGCAGGCTATTCGGTTCCGTTTGCACCTTACGGTATCTGGTCTGACAAGGTAACATCTCTTTATGCCAACAACGACTTCAATTTCTATCCCGGTGACGGATACGGTCTTACATTCGACACTGAGATAAAGTCAGACAAATCGTTTTTAAGGTACCGTGCAGGTGCTTTTTATCAGTATGCAGGCACATATGATATTTATGAAGACGGGCTGCAGACATCTGAGGTCTGGCTATATCTGACAGGAGCCGGGATTTATGCAGGCCTGACTTTCAGGGCCGGCTGGGAGCACTGGGGAATCTTCAATTCATACAATGCAGGGATCTTCTCCTTCGATTACAGGATTGAAATGCAGTACACCTCAGATCTCGGCGTGGCACCCATAGGCAGCAAAGGGGGAGAGGCAGTGTCGGGTCCAGGAGGTAAATTTGAACTTGGACTTTATGGGGAATACAAGGGTTTTGGAATCTACCCTTCCTTCCAGCTATTTTATACCCACAACAGGGGGTCACAGGCACTGCTTATTAAGACAATAAATATTTCAGCGGGTTACAGTTTCTAAGCCAGAATCTGAGTCTGCAGCCAGTATGCGCCGGCGCCGGCGAGATATCCGGCGAGTGCCAGAAGTGAAATCTTCTTCATATACCATATGAAGTCAATTCTTTCGAGACCCATAGCTGCAACCCCGGCAGCTGATCCGATTATCAGCATGCTTCCTCCGGTTCCCGCACAGTAGGCCAGCATTTCCCAGAAGAGGCCGTCCTGAACAAAAAACGCCGAATAGGCCGGGTCAGCCGCAATCCGAAGCATGTCAGGCGTCACTATATCATACATCCCCATGGCACCGGCTACCAGTGGAACATTGTCCACAACCGCCGAAATGCCCCCAATTGCCAGGTTAATCAGGAAGATGTTCCCAAGTTTGTCGTTCAGCCATCCGGCGAGAAGGCTCAGCTGTCCGGCGCTCTGCAATGCTGCGACAGCTGACAGTATACCGAGGAAAAAGAAAATGGTGGGGGTGTCAACTTTCTTGACAATATGGAAGATTGTGAGTTTTTTCTTTAACTCCTCCTCTTTATTTCTGTGCATTATTTCAGAAACCAGCCATAAAACGCCCAAACCGAAGAGCATTCCTACATAGGGAGGCAGGTGTGTGATTGTCTTAAATACAGGTACAAATAACAGTGCAGATACTCCAAGGATGAGCATTACCTTCTTTTCTCCGGAGGTTGTCAGTCCTGCTGCCTGTTGCGATATTTCCGGTCTCTTGACATTACCCGAGACCATGAATGAGAGAATGGCAAGGGGTACAATCATGCTGACCATACTTGGAAGGAATACCTTGAGCATTATGTTTACCGTGGTAATCTGTCCGCCGATCCACAGCATGATGGTGGTCACATCACCAATGGGTGACCAGGCGCCTCCGGAATTCGCGGCAATAACTATCATACTTGCGAAAATCCACCTTGTTTGCTTGTCTGATATCAGTTTCCGGAGAAGGGCTATCATCACAATTGTGGTGGTCAGGTTGTCAAGAACCGATGACATAAAGAATGTTATAAAACCAATGATCCAGATCAGTTTGACCTGGCTGGTGGTCCTTATTTTATCGGTGATTACAGTGAATCCCTGATGCTGATCAACAACCTCTACAATTGTCATTGCACCAAAGAGGAAGAACAGGATCTCGGCGATGTCCACCAGATGATGAGCAAGTTCCTCTTTTACAAAAGTATGGGTATTTGTTGCGAGATCCACAGTCTCACGGAATGGCGATGTGGCGAACCGGTCAGGGTCCATCACCGGCTTGATATTCTGAATAATTGTCTGTGCCGAAAGTTTAAGTTCTTCCCACGACGCTGAGAAACCGAGAGCAAGAACCTGTTCACTGAAGAGGGCATAAAGTGCCCAAAGGATTGACCCTATCAGCAGCGCGCTGGCTGCCTTTTCAATTTTAAGGGGATGTTCCAGGGCAATTGCAATATAGCCCAGCACGAAAACTACAACCATTATTATAAACATTCCGTTCAATTTTTGCGCAAATTAAGACAGTCCTGCCATTTTTGCGATGATTTTTATCATGAGAAATTATAATGTAACTGACTGACCCTGATATGGGATGTCAATATTGCCGAAGCCCCGTGACTCCAGATACCTCTGATAGGTTTGCTGTGTTTCATACTCCCCGTGAATCAGGAATGTGTTTTTAAGCTGGCGGGTGTCCTGACATGATATATAGTCACCCATCTCCTTATAGTCACCATGGCCGGAATATGATTCTATTTTTCTTATTTCGGCATTCACCTGGAATTTGGTGCCAAAAATTGAGACAACCTTTTCACCCCTCGAAATCCTCGCTCCGAGAGTGGAAGGAGCACAGTAGCCAACTACCAGAATTGTATTTGCGGGGTCACTTATATTGTTCGCCAGATGATGCTTGACACGCCCGGCCTCCATCATTCCTGATGAAGAAATAATTATCATCGGCTTTTTCATGTCATTCAGCCTCATTGAGTCTTCCTTGGAAGTTATGTAGAAGAGTGAATTGAATCCGAACGGATCAGGATCGGTAAGCATTACCCTTGCCACATCTTCATTGAAACATTCGGTATGCATCCGGAAGATATTCGTGGCATTTACTGAAAGGGGACTGTCAACATAAATAGCCACCTTCGGAAGCCGGTTGGCATTGTACAGGTTATTGAGGGAATAGACTATCTCCTGTGTCCGGCCCACGCTGAATGCCGGGATGATGAGCTTACCCTGTTTGACCACACAGGTCTCATTTACTACATTCCAGAGGTCTTCTTCAGACTCCTCAAGGGTTGCATGCAGGCGGTCGCCGTAGGTAGATTCGGTAATCAGGAAGTCAGCCTGGGGAAATGGCTCCGGATGTTTCAGTATCCTGTTTCCCGGTCTTCCGATATCTCCGGTATAGGCAAGCCGCTTGATGCCGTCCTTTTCCTTCAGTTCGAGGGTCACCACACCTCCGCCGAGCATGTGGCCGGTATTCGTGAACCTCACCGTAGTATATTCGTCAATCCGGAACTTGCGGTCATAACCGACAGTTATAAATAGTTTCATGCATGCCATCGCATCAGCCTGTGTGAACAGAGGTTCAACAGTGGGCAGTCCCTTTTTTAACCTTCTCTTATTAAAGCTTTGAGTATCCATCTCCTGTATCTTGCCAGAGTCTGCAAGCATTATGGAGCAAAGGTCACGGGTGGCGGTTGTTGAGACAACTGACCCGGTAAATCCGTTGCGGTACACAAACGGGATCAGTCCCGAGTGATCAATGTGGGCATGTGAAAGTATGATATGGTCTATCGATGCCGGGGGAAATACCATAGCTTCGTTCATTTGCTGGGTTTCAAGACCCTTGCCCTGGAACTGGCCGCAGTCGAGAAGAATGTTCTTTCCGTGCTCTGTCTCTATCAGTACCTTACTTCCGGTAACCTCGCGGGCTGCGCCGTAAAATGTTAATTTCATATCCGTCCGAACTTTTGTTAGGGCAGCTAAGATACCTAAAGTTGAGACAGAATCTAAAGGAATAGTAATTAACAATCAATGAACATTATTAAATATTGACTTTCATAATGCAGTTATTAGTATATTTTTGTCAGGTTGTCAAAACCATCGTTTAATCAATATTTATTTATGAAACTTGATAAGATTTTTTCATTTCTTACTCCGAAGGAAGGTAAGTTCTATCCCCTTTTCAAAGATGCTTCGGCAAACCTTATTATAGCATCGGAGCTCCTTGTGGAGCTGATGAATGAAACTTCATCTGAAAAACGGGTTGTGCTCGGACAGAAGATCAAGGAATCAGAGCTTGTAGGTGACCAGATAGCCAAAAATCTGTACATGGCGCTGAACTCTACCTTCATTACTCCTTTTGACCGTGAGGACATTTTTGACCTGATACATGCCACTGACTCGGTTGTAGATCTGATTTTCGGCGCAGCCAAGAAGATCCATCTCTATAATGTCAGGGAGATTCCCCAGGAATTCAAAGACATGGCAGATACTATCCTGAGGGCTTCCATAGAGATCAACACAACGTTCAATGGCCTCAGGGATGTGCTTCACCTTACAAAATATAAGGATAACTGCCATAAGATAAGTGAACTGGAGAAGTTCGCCGACGATATTAATCACCGTTACCTGGCAAAACTGTTCCAGGAAGAAAGTGATGCTATTGAACTCATAAAGAAGAAAGACGTGCTTCAGGCCCTTGAAAAAGCTGTTGACCGATGTGATGATGTTGCTGATATAATCTCTTCCGTAATTGTCAAAATAGCATAATAAATTTCCTGATGGATTTCACTCTTCTAATCATTATTGTAGTACTTGCTTTTGGCTTCGATCTTATTAACGGTTTTCATGATGCCGCCAACTCCATTGCAACAGTGGTGTCAACCAAGGTACTGACTCCCTTTCAGGCAGTTTTGTGGGCTGCTTTCTTTAATTTCCTCGCTTACCTTGTTTTTAAGCTGAATATTGCAGATACAATTGCCAAGATTGTTGATACATCGGCAATTACGCTGATGGTCATACTTTCAGGAATCATAGCAGCAATATTATGGAACCTGCTGACATGGTATCTCGGAATCCCTTCAAGTTCATCGCATACACTTGTAGGAGGATTTGCCGGTGCTGCTATAGCATTTACAGGATGGGAAGTGGTTCACACAGGCAAGATCATTAAAATTGCAGTGTTTATTTTCCTTGCACCCCTTTTAGGAATGTTGTTTTCTTACCTGTTGTCAATCATGCTCCTGTGGCTCAGCCGAAAGGGAAATCCCTTCAGGCTTGACAAACGATTTAAACATCTGCAGCTTCTTTCTTCAGCTCTTTTCAGCCTCGGACACGGAGGCAATGATGCCCAGAAGGTAATGGGGATCATCGCAGCTGCGCTGCTTGTCTTTTTTAATGGTGTTGAGCCTTCCGCCATCCCTCACTGGGCACAGATAGAAATGGTTAACGGTAAAATTAGCGATATCCCACACTGGATAGTGCTTGGATGCTATACCGCAATCAGTGCGGGAACGCTGATGGGTGGCTGGAGGATTGTGAAAACAATGGGTTCAAAAATTACAAAACTCACTCCTTTCGAGGGGGTGGCAGCAGAAGGAGCAGGTGCCATTCTTCTATTTGGTACAGAAGCTTTTGGCATTCCGGTAAGTACGACTCATACGATTACAGGGGCCATAATGGGTACCGGTCTTACAAAAAGAATAACCGCAGTAAGATGGGGGGTGACCATAAACCTGCTTTATGCCTGGATTGTTACAATTCCAATTTCAATGCTCCTTGCAGCCGGTATTTATCATCTTCTTTCGCTTATTACGGGTCTGCAGTGATTACGGGTCTGCAGTGATTACGGGTCTGCACTGCCAAGGCCCTTTCACTGATTCATTGTCTCAAATCCCCTTAATGTGCCGGATTCACACTTGTGGAGATCGAATATTATTATCTCGTTCTCCCCTTTGTTAAGCCATGAGGCCGGGCAATATAGCCTGTGCTGCGGTCCTATCTCCCAGTAACGGCCAAGATTGTGACCATTGACCCAGACAAAGCCTTTAATAAAGTTGGTCATGTCAATGAAAGTGTCGGCTGTGCAGGCCAGGGTGAAAGTGCCTTTGAAAAAAACTCCGGGTTTTAAAAGCTCTGTTCCGGGTTTAAGTGTTCTGATAAACTCCTCATTCATCGGGAAGCCGTATACATCCCAGTTCATCAGCGTCATACCGTTAAGTATGACACGGTCAGTGATGCCTTTGCGATCAATCATGGCGTTTGCAAAATTGATACGTCCCATACCCTCGGTAAAGATTTCCAGCAAAGGGTCTTTTGCTTCGCTTCGCGGAAGTTCTATGGAGTTTATGCCAAGCCTGCGGTCAAGAGCCCCCACATAAATACCATTGAGAAACACAGTGGCATAGTCATGAATATCAATCACGGTAAGCTTCCCGCTCTTGTGACCGATCAGTTTAGTCGAATAGAGCATGAATCCGTAGTCCTGCCCGTACGCTTCAAATGATTCAGGCTGAACTGATCTGACAGCCACGGGAAGATTGTCCCAGACGGAGGTGAAGGGTACTGCTTCGATTGCAGGAAGAATCATTGCGGTAACGGGATCAGGGATGGGGGGAAGCGTCTGTTTCTTTGGCAGGTAGGAGCCAATAAGCTTTCTCAGTGCCAGGTATTTGGGAGTTGCCCTTCCCTGCTCATCAATGGGGGCATCATAGTCGTAACTGGTAATGTCAGGCTCAAAGCCCTTGCCGCCCGAGTTTGCTCCGGCGGTGAATCCGAAATTGGTGCCGCCGTGTATGACGTAGAAATTAAATGACTTACCGGTATTCATCAGGAATCTGACTTCGCGCAGAAGTTCAGCAGTGTCAGGTCTGGCCCAGTCTTCACCCCAGTGGGTCAGCCATCCGGGATAGGTTTCACTTGAAAATACAGGCACGCCGGGGTTCATCTTACGGGCCAGCATGAAGTCTTCTTCGCTGCTGCCCGGGTCGAGCCCTACTGCACATCCGGGCAGAGTACCGGCTTCCAGCATGTAAGTTGTCGGACCGTCGCCTGTGAAAAGAGGTACATCTATGCCATTTTTCAGCCAGATCTCTTTCAGGGCCTCCAGATAGTTCCTGTCATTGCCGTAGCTGCCGTATTCGTTCTCAATCTGAAGCATCAGCAGTGGTCCGCCGTTGGTTATAAGGTAAGGACGCAGAATATCGGCCAGTCGCGAAATATACCTCTCCGCGGCTCCCATGTAGACAGGATCAAGACACCGGACCCTTATCCCGGGGGTGCGAAGAAGGTATGGAGGCAGTCCCCCGAACTCCCATTCGGCGCACACATAGGGTCCGGGTCTGACAATTACCCACATTCCCTCTTCGGCGGCAATTGAGATAAATTTCGCGATATCACGGTTTCCGGTGCTAAAGTCATAAATGCCCTCCTTTTCCTCGTGATAATTCCAGAACAGGTAGGCTGACACCGTGTTGCAGCCCATTGCTTTTGTCATGCGGATCCTGTGATGCCAGTATTCTTCGGGGATACGTGCCGGGTGCATCTCGCCGCTGATAATCCGGAACGGACTGCCGTCAAGAATGAAATCACTGTTGCCAAGTGTAAAAGTATGGCGGCCTGTCTGCGCAAGGGCGCAGGGAAGGTTAACCGTCACCAGGAGTGCACCGATGAAAACTGCCAGTATAAGTACCCTGTGATTTTTCATCCGTCGGCCGGAGTGTTTTTTCATGGATTCCTATTGATCCGGTTTGTCCCACTGGGGTAGGACGATCTTTTTAAATTCTTCCTTTTCCCTGATAAGTTTTTCCATATCGAGACCTATCGTTTTCTGAGCTGCTGATTTTGATGATATGTCAGGTATTGTGACTTCGGTGGCACCAATACCTGCGAGAGTTCCGGCAAGTTCTATGCGGGCATCCATAGCTTTCAATATCCCGTTGCTGATTATCGAAGCAACTTCCAGCGGTGCGTGAAATGATGCACCGTGAGATGCACCCGTGAAGTCCCATCTCCACTGCGCCTGCCTTATGAGCGCCAGCGCAGGTTTCATCGTTTCTTCGCTGGCTCCCGCATCCCATGCCGCTTTGGCTTCATAGTGAGCGGTGACAAGAATCAACTCGAGCTGGTTACGCAGGGCGGCAATCTTATCCTGGCGTTCATAAACATTGTTTCTGAGTTCTTCCTCACTCTGACGGTGGCAGACAGCACAGGTGTTTGCAATTGCATTAAGCGGACTCTGTACATGATGGCTTGTGAACTTAACCCCGCCCTCGCTGATGTAGGGCATATGGCAGTCAGCGCAGGCTACTCCCCGCTGGGCATGGATTCCCATCTTAAACAATTCATAGTCAGGATGCTGAGCCTTTAACATGGGAGCCCTGCTGATGGAATGCGTCCAGTCTGAGAAGCCGTAACTGTCATAATAACTTTCAATATCGTTAACGGTCATTCCTTTATCCCAGGGAAAAGTCAGATATTTTCCCTCACCTTTAAAGTAGTATTCGACATGACACTGTGCGCAGACCAGGCTTCTCATCTCCTGGTGGCCTGCAGTGGAAATATCTTTGCCCTGCCGCTCGAAAGCCTCTTTCAGTGCCGGTCTGGTGATTGTGAGAACCATGCTTTCCGGATCATGACAGTCGGCACAGCCGATCGGGTTTGTAATTTCAGGACCTAACGCGGCCCACGTCGACTTGTAGAAGCTTTCCGGTCCGATCTTGCTCATCATGCGGGGTACATCCGGACTTTTGCAGGCCCAGCAGGTTCCTGGCTGGGGACCGGCGTCAGGAGTCATTGGCGCCGCGGTTCGTAGGGTGTTCCTGATATCCTCGATCGCCCAGTAATGCCCCCTGGCCTGGTAATAATCCTTTGAAAACGCGTATCCTGCCCACAGTACAACCATCTCCGGATCGGTCCGCAATACGTCGATGGGCTTGTTACCGGCGTGCCTGCTTTTAAAAGTAGTATCTGCAGTTTTCAGAAATGTCTGGTATTCACGGGGATAAAACTTTCCCCAAACGCTGTTGTCAGATTCGAACTGCGTGAGTCCTGTCGGAGGACGGTACGCATACCGGGCCTCGCTGCGCCTTTCTACTATTGACGATGCGAGCAGACCCAGGAGGAATACTACAGCGACTGTGCCGAAGAACAGGAGCCACCCGAACCACGGTTTCTCAGATACAATTTCCCTGACAGTTTTCATACTATTTTATTTGAGTTTTTACAGGTTGTCTTTGAGTCCGGGCGTTATGGCCCCGGGTGTCGAGGAGATGCTGTTTACACGGTCATGAGGCGTGTTGCGGTGACATTCAAGGCATTCTCTTTCCCTCATACCAGCCATGGCTGTCTCAGGCCTGCCCGGCCCGTCACTGAAGAGTGAGGAATGGCATCTCAGGCAGTTTCCGTGCACAACACGCTTACCTGCCTCCCTTATATAAATTGCCTGAGGTTCATTACGCAGTGTGAAGACTGTTGAGTGCCTCAGCCCGTCACTGGCCTTGAACATATATTTGCTGACAATGTTGTTATGCGGAACATGGCACGCATTGCAGTCGGTTACACTTCTGTGCGCACTGTGCGCCCAGGTTGAAAACTGCGGCGTCATAATGTGACAGTTGATGCAGACCCGCGGGTCATCCGAAAGGTAGGAAGTGGCTTCGGAGGTCTTCAGGAGGAAGAGCAACATGCCGGTAAAAATGCCAAGAATGATTACCACCGGCCTCCTCCAGCCTTCGGGAGGCAGTAAAAGGTGAAGGAATTTACCGGGTTTGTTCATAGGAGGCTATTTATTTTATCCGGAACAGAAGAAGCTAGGGCGCAGTGTGCCTGAGAATGCGAACGACCGCGGTCCTACGTGTAATTCAGAATACAGAGAGACACCAGGGCGGTTCCGTACCGTTTGTCAACGGTCAGGGACTCGGTGCTTACAATGGGTTCGCCGAGATAATACTTTGCAAAAGTACGTTCATGCAGGTCTTTCAAAACCGTATAGAGCCTCTCCTCGAGCGCTTCCATATCAAAGTACCCTGACAGCTCGCACACCAGCCCTCCAACTTTTTCCTCGCACGTGTCATCGGTGTACATCCATGCATAAATAATGCCGGCGGAGATATGTTCACCGTAATACCCGTTGGCCACAGCCATAATGGTACAGAGCTCAGATCCGTAAGGAGGCATGTCAACTTCATCAAGAGTGACCAGTTTCGCTGTGCCAGGCAGAACCGAGGAATAGTTGATGATGTTGAATTCAGATATTCCGGCATCAGTCAGAGCCATGTGATACGATCCGGGATGGATTGCGTATTCACTGCAGCCTGAACCTTTTGTTGCGAAGAATTCATGGGGGATTCTGTTCTGGGTGAGTTTGACCATTTCTTATCAGTAATAGTTAAGTTTAACCTGAGCCTGAAGCAGGACTGCAAATATATTTAAAGTTAAGCAAAAAAATGATAATTCAGGCAGTAATTAGGGATTCTCAGCCTGCTTTAGGGCGGCTGGGGTTATTTCCTGACAATCTTTTCGTTCCAGGTTTTTCCCTCCGTGACAACAGTAACGATATAGGTTCCGGATTTGAATCCGGTCATATCGATTTCATAACTCACTGTCCCGGGTTCAAAGGTGAACAGCATGCGCCCCCGCATGTCAGTCATAATTACAGATTTAAGGGGCCTGTCAGCTTGTATCCTGAGCCTGTCAGCCACGGGGTTCGGGAAAATCCGGAGGCTGCCGGCAAAGGGAAGATCATCAGCTGCAGTGATTATTTCGTTTGATGCTATCCAGCTTGAAGCCAGTGAATTGTCAAGATTGATATCGGTCAGTTTCAGGAAAAATCCGTTGCCGTCAGCAACGGGCCAGGGTGAAGCGTCGAGATAAGTGACATTGTCGATGATGTTCCCGAATCCGTCTGCCAGGATAATTGTCTGGCTGTTGTTTGACAGTTGTCTTGTGAACTGACCGTAAGGCGCGAAACCGTACTTCTTCTGAAATTCGGCAGCGTTGCTGGCCAGGATCACGCACAGCCCCGGACCCAGAGTGGAGTTGGCAGGGAACTGGTAAACCAGGCCCGTGCCTCCGAAATAGATACCCGTTAGACTGACAGCCTGGGTGCCGTTGTTTCTTATCTCGATGAACTCAAGATCATCACTGTCAGGGAACGCCGGAGTTACCATCGGATGATACATTATCTTGGTGATCACAAGTGGAGGGACTGCAACATTGCTGCAGGCTGAGGATGAACCTATGTTGGCTGATATCCAGCTGAGCCTTGCTGTAATGAAAGTCTTGATACCTGCTATACGCTGGGCGTGACTTCCATTCTTTCCCCATCTTGTATAATCTCTGGCGACAGCCTCACTGATAATTGCAACTGTCTGATCTATATATGATTCGAGGTTAGACTGGTTAAGCGGCTGTCCCGGCTGAATGAGTTCGTTGAACCTCCTGGAGAGGTAACATCTGAACTGGGTATTGTAGAAAAGGTCCCTCCAAAATCTCGATCCGTCATTCTGGTAATCCTGGAAAAACCAGATGTCTGGTTTGCTCCTGTCAAGATACCATTGAAAAAGATCGTTGCCGTATGAGAGGTCAATGTCCCATATCGGGCCCGCCCTCAGTTTGCCGTTGCGGTCCTTGTGGAAAAAGGTGCTGTATTGATAAGCATCAGGATTTGCTGCAAACTCATTCAGGAGCATAAAGTCGATAAAAGAGGGTACATCGATTAATGACGGATATCCGTTTACCAGTGAAATGTCATTGTTTTTTGCCGCAGTTTCAAGCTTGAAAAATTCGCCCCTGATATAGTTTGTCTGCAGGGTTGTTACGTCTTCCGGCTTCGGGAAATGGTGTATGTATTTCACTGCCGGCCCAAACCAGCTGTACATTGTCCAGGCTATCTGATCTCCACCGGTGGATTTGTCAGCCTTGGTGATATATCCGCCTGAAACTGCGGGAAGCAGGTTGTCCGTGAGAGATATTTTATGTATGTCCACGCGGTTATTATCGGCTTTTATTTTTTCCTGCAGGATATAAAGTCCACTGTAATTGCCGTTTACCACAACCTCGCAATATTCGGTCCTCGGTGCGTAGTTGCCGATGCGGCGTGAAAGCGATAGCGTCAAAAAGTCCCTTATCATTGCGGTGTCAAACACCATGCCTCCCAGGATCCAGTCGTTTTCAGGAGGCATATTCAGGAGACTCACATTGTTGTTTGTGATGTTATCTGCCATCAGCGTTGTAAAGCCGTAATTCTTCTTGGGTGACTCCTGTGAGGAGGACCCCCTGATTTCAATATCAATTCTTCCGGAGTAATTCAGAAAGGCAGGAGTATTCACATCAGTCAGGTAATTTCTGAGTCCCGGACCCCTGTAAATGATCTTCATGTTTCCCTTTACCCCCGGTTCATCGGGAATAGTGACACCGCCGTCAGTGTTTATCAGTACAATAGGAAGATTACTGTCAGTGAAGGTCTGGGCTTCAGAAGGCAGAAAAAGGATTAAATTGAGGATAATGAATGTACAGAGTTTTCTCATGAAAGACAAGGCCTTGAGAGGTCAAAAATAGCATTTTACATCAGTTTTTCACTTTCAAACAGAGTGTAAAAGAGGGTGCCCTTTTGAGCCACCCTCTTCTTTGACCAGTTATGCAATTTGCGAAATGCCCTATTTAAACTCTGATCAGGGCGGATTATTCTGACTGAATCGAAATATGAAGCGTGTAACTTCTAACCGCACAGACTGGTGTATCTTTAAATTTATAATAACTGCATTTATTATAATCCGGTACCATAAAGTTCGCTTATACCATTGGGGTTCCCTACATAAAATACATGATAAAATTTAAATATTTGTTCAATTGTTTAAAAAACAGATCAATCCTCGGTTTAATCAAATAATTGAAGTGTTTGTTATTATCAAATGGTTATTATCTTTGAAAATGTCAGGGTTGATGAACTGATCGGGAGAGAGATTGTTCTGTAATCAGTTTAGGGGGGCTAATTTAAATCTTACAAACATGAAAAATATAGCAGTATTTCTGATCATCTTACTTGCAGGACTGGGTGCAGCTTGTACCAGGGAGACGCAATCACAACGCTTTCTTCTGCTGACTGAACATATCTGGACCACTGAGAGTCTTTTGGCTGGAGGAATTGATGCCAGCGGTCCAGGTCAGCTCCTTGAAAAATTCAAGGGGGATATAAAATTCAATACTGACGGTTCAGGTTCTTTTGGTCAGTATACCGGCACATGGAGATTTGTCTATGATGAAACGAGCATTGTATTGGAATCCCCGGATCTGCCTGTTCCACTTACTGCTCTTATAGAGGAACTGACAAAAACATCACTGAAGATGACCACAAGTTACCCGAACCTTGTTGACCCCGCTAATCCACTGGCAATCAGAATGACCTTTAAGCCCAAACAATGAGGCGTTTTTTTCTTTTTTCCCTGGTGATTTGCTTCTGGCTGCCGGTTGAGATCAACGCCCAGGGCACCGTCAGGGGAAGGGTTACCGACAGGGCAAGCCATGAGTCTCTGCCCGGTGTAAATGTAATTTATGGTAAAGGAATCGGGACAAGTACAGACAACAACGGTTTGTATTCTTTTTCCGCTGACACCGGCAAACTAGTGATAACATTCACATACATAGGTTATAAGGCTGTCACAGAATCATTGCAGCTTAGTCAGGATAAGGCCACCGAATTAAATATCGGAATGGAGACTGAATCGCTGGAAATAGACCAGATAGTTGTAAGTGCCGACAGGACGGAACAAAGGGTTTCGGAACTTACTGTATCAATGGATATTATTAAACCGGAACTTATTTCCCGGGGTCACATAACTGATGTTCAGGAACTGATTACAAAGTCTTCCGGAATAGAGGTGCTGGATGGACAGGCGTCAATTAGAGGAGGCAGCGGGTTCAGCTATGGAGTAGGCAGCAGGGTTCTTGCATTGATAGACGGTTTACCGCTGATGTCTGCAGATGCGGGCGGCATAAAATGGAACTTCCTGCCGCTGGAAAACCTCTCCCAGGTAGAAATAATAAAGGGAGCATCATCAGTGATGTACGGGTCATCGGCCCTGAACGGTGTAATCAGCTTCAGAAGCGCCGATGCATCAAATGTGCCCATTACCCGGTTTTATGCAGAAACGGGAGTCTTCGGAAAGCCGAAAAACAAAGAGTGGATATGGTGGGATTCTCCCAGGATCTTCTCAAGTACATCATTATCACATCTGCAGAAGTTTGGAAATACTGATATAGGCGTGGGCATAA
Source organism: Bacteroidales bacterium (assembly GCA_038248855.1). GTDB lineage: Bacteria > Bacteroidota > Bacteroidia > Bacteroidales > VadinHA17 > SR-FBR-E99. The sequence continues at coordinate 121,240 of JBBRXA010000003.1, forward strand.
ATCTGCTCTCAGATAACAGCTACAGAAAATATAATGATGAGAAACTGGGCAGGCTCAACCTCAGGCTAAAGCATCGGAACGAAAAGGTCGAAGGGCTAGTCTATGGGGTGAATCTCAGTGCCGGAATTACAAATAAAACGGATTTTATCCTATGGGAAGATGCCGTCACCGGAGCATTGAAGCAGGACACTTCGTCGGTTTCACGTTTAACTTCCAGCTTTTTTACTGTTGATCCCTTTGTAACCCTTAAAAGATCAGACCGTTTCAGACATGATATCAGAATGCGCCTGCAGTCGTCTGCCAACAGGTTTCCGGTGAGAACGGAAAACAATGCCGGGTCACTTTCCCTATATGGTGAATATCAGTTTTGGTACGGTATATCTGATTTCATGAGTCTTACTTCAGGGATTTCAGAGAGCTGGAGCAGTGTGACATCCAATTTTTTTGGTGATCACAAAGGATTAAACCTGGCGGGGTTTGCGCAGATGGATTTAAGGCCGTGGCCCCGTCTTAAGATTTCAGGCGGAGTCCGGGTTGAACAGAATATCCTCGACGGTGAACGTGATAAGATCGTCCCCGTTTTCAGGGCAGGACTGAACTGGCAGGCAGCCGGATTCACATTCATCAGGGCCTCTTTCGGACAGGGATACCGATATCCTTCAATAGCAGAGAAACATGCCTCCACAACTCTGGGATCAGTAAAGATATTTCCGAATGCCTTCGTTAAGGCTGAGTCCGGCTGGACCTCGGAAATTGGGGTCAAACAGGGGATAATGCTCGGTGAGATAAAAGGGCAGGGTGATCTTTCGGTTTTCTTCAGCCAGAACAGTGATATGATCGAATACATTTTCGGTCTCTATCCTGATCCGCGGACAAGTGAATATGGCCTCGGATTTCAGGCAACAAATGTTGAGCAATCCAGAATATACGGGTCCGAAGCCGAAGTTATTCTGAGCAGATCCTTCGGTGAATTTAATGTCACCGGTAGTGGCGGCTACACTTTCATTTATCCTGTTGAATACAATTCATTCACCAACAGGAACACCGGTGTTTTTCTCAAGTACAGGAGGAAGCACTCTGCAAAAGTAAGTTTCAATGCAGACTGGAAAAGAGTTGATCTTGGTGTGAGTTTATATGCACGATCAAAGACACTTGATGTTGATGATGTTTTTCTGAATCCTGAAACCAGGGAGCAGATACTCCCCGGCTTCTTTGGCTACTGGCAGGAGAACAACACTGGTTATTTTCTTGCGGATGTTAACGCGGGTTACCAGGTCAGCAGTGTTCTCACGCTCTCACTTTCAGTAAAGAATATTACAAACACCGGGTACATGGGGCGCCCCGGAGATATCCAGCCGCACAGGAACTTCAGCCTCAGGCTTAGCGGCACCCTTTAATAATAATAAATAGTGTGGTTCAGTTTCGGTTCCACCGGTATGATGCCTCCGGAAATTGTATCCGGAGGCTTTTTTATGTCTGTGAACATTTATAACTTGCCCTGAATAAAAATACCTCAGAATGAGAACAAATTTGGTTTTAATGGTTATAGTGGCGCTGGTGGCATGCACTCCGGCACAGGGACAGAAGAAAAGCAGGACAGTTGTGATTGCAGGCATCGTTACCTATGATAATAAATCCAAAGTTGCGGGGGCAATGATTCTGGCCGACAGGATTAACACAAATGTGGTTACGGACAGTCTGGGACGCTTTGAAATTGAAGTAAAACGCGGAGTCCGGAGTGTAGGGGCGTTTACATATGAATACGGATCAGCAGAGGTTGCAGTAAAGGATATTAAGACTGTCAATATTGCTTTAGACGGCACATTCGCGATTAAGGATTTTATTCCGGGGAAGACAGAGGATGAAGAAACTGTAAATATTGGCTATTCAAAAGTCAGCAGGAAGAACACGACAACCTCTGTGGGCAGGATCGATGCGACGGAAGACAGGTACTCCGCCTACACAAATATTTATGATCTTTTAAGCAATCAGGTGCCCGGTGTGCAGGTCAGCGGCAGAACCATACGGGTCAGGGGTGTAACCTCTATAAATGCAAGCAATGACCCGCTGCTGGTTGTCGACGGTATGGTGGTGTCATCCATTGACGGCATAAATCCCAGGGAGGTAAAATCAATAAGTGTGCTCAAAGGTTCGGAAGCAGCGATTTACGGGTCGCGCGGAGCGACGGGAGTTATCCTTATAGACCTGAAGGGATCTGACAGGAAGTAGGCACCGGTTATTTTTCGAAACAGAATTTGTGTTGGTTCTCAATTTCATGCATTTCTATTGGGGTTAAACTATTGAATTCTTTTTCGATCGTTCTTTTTGATAACGTTCCATTGTTTTGAGCCAGTAATTACTTATTCGTTCAATATCAGTCAGATGAGTATCCTCAATATTAAACCCGCTGGTTTTCAAAGCCTTAAAAGCAGAATCAATTTGCCATCTTTCTTTGTAAAGAGTTTGTGCATTAGCAGGTTTATTAAACGATACTATTATCTGAAGTTCCGGAGCGTTCTCTTTGTTCATGACTCTGGATGCAGACAAATAGCAGAGTTGTCCTTTGATGCTAACGATCTTGTGGTAAAATGCACATTGGTTAATCCTCAGATTATTAAACAACCAGGAAGCTTTGACTCTGTGTCCGTTGCCAGGTATATAAATCCAGAAGTTCTCGCGTATCCGAATATGATATTCAATGCCTGACTTGTTAAGATATTCCAGCCAGATGACTCCCACAAATTCTCTGTCAGCAAGAAGACATTCAATATTGTCAGACCCAAACAGCC